>NZ_SMYZ01000118.1 GCF_004919685.1 Mesorhizobium norvegicum
TGTGAGCTTTCGGGAGGTTGTCCATTCGGACCGGACGGAGGAGACTGGAGTTACCAGGCTTCAGCATCCACCGGAGGGTCCGAATGAACATCCACAAGAATGCCCGTCTCACGCCTTTGCGTCGAGAGGAGATGGCGCTTTCGGTGATAGAAGGCGCTTTTTCCCAAGCCCATGCGTCGCGCGTCTACGGCGTGTCGGCCAAGATCGTGGCGCGCTGGGTCGAGCGCTATAAGGCCGAAGGGCGCGCCGGCATGGTCGACCGTTCCTCGCGGCCCGCCCATATGCCACAGACCACCGCTGTGTCGATCGCCGAGCGCATCGTGGCGCTGCGGCGGCAACGTTGGACCGGCCAGCACATCGCCATGGAGGTCGGCGTCTCGTCCGCCACCGTCAGCCGGGTTCTCAAGCGTGCTGGACTGTCGCGGCTGAAGGATATCGAGCCGGCCGAACCGATCCGGCGCTACGAGCGCGAGCATCCCGGCGAGATGATCCATATCGACATCAAGAAGCTCGGCCGCTTCAGCCAGGTTGGCCATCGCATCACCGGCGATCCGCAAAAGGGCAAGTCCCGCGGCGCCGGCTGGGAGTTCGTCCATGTCTGCATCGACGACGCCTCCCGCATCGCCTTCTCGCAGATCCTGCCCAACGAGAAACAAGAGAGCGCCGTCGCCTTCCTCAAGGCGGCGGTCGCCTACTACGCCAGCCTCGGCGTCGCGATAGCGCGCGTCATGACCGACAACGGCTCCTGCTACAGATCGAAGGCCTTCGCCAAGGCCTGCCGCGATCTCGGTCTCAAGCATGTCAGGACAAGACCCTATACACCCAAGACCAATGGCAAGGCCGAGCGCTTCATCCAGACGGCGCTGCGCGAATGGGCCTACGCCATTGCCTACCAGACATCCGATCACCGCGCCGCCGAACTGCCTGTCTGGCTGCACAGATACAATTGGCATCGCCCACACGGCAGCCTAAAATCAAAACCACCTATCAGTCGCCTCGACCTAACCGAGGACAACCTGTTGAGGCTCCACA
>NZ_SMYZ01000011.1 GCF_004919685.1 Mesorhizobium norvegicum
ATCTCAACAAGCCTTAGGCCAGGATCACCTCGCTATCTTTCCGTGGCGACAACGCGGCCTTCTTTTGGCAATCGCTGCTTCCAGTGTCGCCATGCGGGTTTAAAAGTTCTGAAAATCCAGGCGATAAAGTTGTTGATTTGCTACCGACAACAGCCGTAGTCTGCTGTGGGGACTGGGGGGACTAACAGATGTGTAAGTTTCGCGCTGCCATGTCAGCGGCAATATTCACTTCAATTAGCGCATTATCCGGAATTCCTAATGAGGGCCACGCGCAAACTGGAGCGGCACTGGGCGTTACGCTGGGCTTCTTCTTGAGCGGCGCACTGGGTAAAATAGACAAGATAATTTCGGAAGCTAAGCAGGCCGCCCGATCGACAATAATCGACGCGGGGCAGCAGGCGGCGTGGACAATATCCGATGCCCAGACCGCCTATAAAGATTCCTTGGATCAAACAGTAAGCACCTTGAATCCGAAAATTCAAACTACGGTTTCTAACATCGAGACGATGCTAAAGGACATAGAAGGTGGCACAGCTAGTGACATCGAAAATGCATTGGAGAAATCGCAGGAGATAGTAAATTCGCTGCCTTTGAGTAAGACGTTTCCTCAACTTACAGAGCAGTCACCGAAGCTGGTCGCGCCTGCTACGAGCGCGACCACGAGGGTCATTTTATCGGGAAATTTTGTGGATGCCGCGAGGAGCGATTATCGGCCTCGGCTACATGTAGGAAGCGACATTTTAGAACCAATTGGTGTGACCACGCAGCAATTGATCTTTGAGGTCAAAAACGCGGCGCTGGGAGCGGCTGACGAGAATTCGGTCAAAGCTATCTCTTTCAACTTGGACGTACCCTATCGCGACTGGTACTGGTTCCTTTTCTATCAGCGAGAGGTGGCGACGTTTGTGCTGCCGATGGGACTGCTGCCGACAAAGCCGGGTACAGCTGAATATGTGGCAAGCATCGCCCACGAGCATGAAGAAACTCGAGAATCGTCTCAAGCATTCACTGCTGTTTCCTATGAGGGAATACGGGGATTCTGCGCGCACGCGGACACGCAATCAGGTTGGCATGTCGTTACAGACGGCAACTATCCCCAGCCGCCCATCTTCAACGAACACGGTAATAGGAAGGGTTCGGATAACGACTGGACAAACGCTTTCAGCTCGGCGAGCCCGGATGCGGTGTGCTGGGACTTTTGGCTTGATGACGGCGACGTCCAAATCGATTTTGCTATACCCTTTCGTGAGCATAGGACCGTGAAGGAGCTCGAGGAAGTGAAATCGCAGCTCGATCTGAAATGGAACGGCTCTGTTGCGGGGGAGATCCCCAATACCGGTAATTGGCTGGTTAACGTGAAGCCGTTTGACGGTGAGATGCAGCAGTTCGCGGGGCCAGGGACGTCGGTACCCCCCTACTTCACCATTGGTACACAAAATAGCTCTGTCATTATCAAATCAGCTCCGCCACCGGAGCTTCACTGAGAGGTTTGGTCATTGGCAGCGTCAATCATGCGGGTGGCCAGATCGCCAAGAGATTCTCTCGCGCCTCGCTTCCGATTTCTCGTCGCGGTCTCTGCCTGCTTCTGGGCCGATGCAGCCTACTCCGCGTCGTACATCTGCAAGATCGTGAATAACGAGTGGCAGGAATTCAGCTTCCACGTCGTGGGATCTATCGACTACGTCGCCGTCGGCCAGCGGGGAAAGGCCTACGAGCTTGGCACCGGCGTATACCTGTTTGGGCGTCCACGTGGCGAACGCAAGTCTGGCCACGACGTCACAAAAATTACTGCGATTGGCTTCGGCGCCCTTTACGCAAGATCGAAGGACTCAACCCAGTTCAAGGTTTGCATAACCTCAGAAGGTGTCTCGCCGATTACTATCATTGATAAGGAATTTTGACGGTTCTCCTCGAACCCGTCCTTCTGTCGTGCCGATATGGGCGACCAGCGGAGAAATCTCTTACCTCGGCTCAACTGCCGCGAGCCCTAATCTCGAATTGCACCGAGGTTGGTCAGTGCTGCGCGGTTGCGCGACATGCCGGCCCTAAAAATAGGTTCGCGGCGCGACAAGATTCTGCTGCTGGCGAACATAAAAACAATAGAAGCCGAACGCTGCAGCGAACCACATGAAGGCCTCACCCATAGCCAGCCGGTTGTTTGAATTGGTAAGGATGGTTATGGCGAAGAAGACCAGTGTTGAGATGTAGCAGGACCATGCGGCCGGAGCGATAAGCTTGGCCCGCATGGCCAGCAGAACCTGCCTGGCCGACCAGGTGTAGAGAAAGGCAAAGAACGCCAGTCCGACCACACCATAGCGCACGGCAATCTCCAGATAACCGTTGTGGAAGACGTTGAAGATCATGGGATGATAGGTTCTGTGCTCCCATTCGGTCAGCCAGCTGGAACTGGCTCCGAAGATCGGGTGGCGTTTCCAGATCTCGATCGCATCCGCCCACAGCATCAGCCGTTCCTTGGCTGCAAGCGGAACCGTATCGCTCGCGATGGCGCGGTCGAAGGCCGGCAGGACGCCATGCCTCAAGACATCCGGAACCAAGGCCTTGACGAAGATCATGGTGTCGCCGGCGGTGGACGAGAAGACGTTGTGTGTTGCGACAATGCCGGCCGCCACGATCGCCAGCACGCCACACGAAACCAGCAGTTCGCGGCGATGGCCTCTCGCCAGGGTCATGACCGCCAACAAGAGCAGGGCGAGCGCAAGCGCAAGCCAGACACCCTTTGACCGCATCTCGATGATGTTGACGAGGGCAAACAGCAGGACGGCTGTCGACAGCGCCCAATGCAGGTTCTTGGTTGCTTTCCTCAGGTCCGTTCTTTGGGCCGTGTACGCCATGAATTGCAGCGCGCAAAGGAAGATGAAACCGGCCGCCACCGACGCGTGGATGGGATTGTTGAAAAGCCGCGGGGTCGGTTGGATGCCTTGAAACATGTCCGAATAGAAGGTGTCCGCGGCCAGGAAGACGAGACTGAGGATCATGAACCAGAGGACGAGCCGCGCGGGCTGCCTGACAAACAGCAGAAACGCGAAGCCGGTCGTCGCATAGAACAGCGGAAACATGTAAATGCCTTCGGCGCCACCCAACTGGTGGGTGCCGAAATAGACGATCGCCAGTCGGATGAAGACGTAGAGCGACCAACCCAGGCACAGAAAGCCTACCCAACCGATCAGCGGTTTGCTGTAGGTCCACAAATCCACCCTGGACCAGCGGATGACTGCGACCAAGGCCAGCGCCAGGCCCGCATAGCGGTAGGTGTCGGCCTCGCGCCAGACCGCGGAGACCAAAGCGAGAATGGCGAGTGCCGCAAGCAACAGAAACAGGGTGTTGCGCGGCGCGTGGTCCCCGGCGTAGTCCGGGGTTTCCCGCGGCAAAGGGGGCCGCAGCAGGACGTGATGCAGGCGGCGCAGCTCGTCGCTGGCCCGCAACGCGCCGGCACTTAGCCGGCTCGGCCAGCCAAGCCTTGCGAATTTATAGCTTCCCGAGGGACCGGCTATGCCGGAAATCTTGCTGCTGGCAGCGAAGCCAAGCACGTTTTGGCGAACCGAATAGACTTTCAGGCCGGTATCCCAAAAGCGTTCGAGTGCGACGTCCCATGGCATTTTCATGACGGCGAGCGCCGACAACAGCCCCTGCGCCCCCTCCCGCGTCACCAGATAGGCGGCGGCCGAGCCTTGCGGGCCATGCAGCGCGCGACCGATCTCGTCGCCTTCCGTCGTCTCTACGGCGCGCATGAAGAAGCTCATGCGATGGTTGGTCAGCTTAATGACGTCGAAATCCGGCACCGCCGCGACGATGGCCTCGATGCGCCGCATGGTGTTTTCGCTGAAGAGGACGTCGTCCTCGACGATCAGGCCATGGGCGCTGCCACCGGCCAGGAACGCCTCCAGCGCCTGGATATGGCTGCGGTAACAGGCATATTCGCCCGGCAGGATGTCGCGCCCGCTGAGCTTACGCGCGGCTGGAAGATCGATCTCCGTCCAGTCCTCTTTGGCAAGCGCACGGCCGTCGATGGCTGAAATGCGCTGCAAGGTCAGGCCGGCCGCCTCGGCACTGGCGCACAATTCGCTCCAGCGACCGGTCTCGCGATCGAGGTTGATGGCGAAGATAGGAAGGTTCATTGAAGTTCCATGTTGAGCCGCCACCCATCTTGGTCGAATCTTCGATGACCTTGTATGGAAAAGAGGGAGATGTTCAAGGCGACACTGTTCAGATCATGTGCAAAATGGCGACCCCGATTTTGCCGCGATTGCGTTGGTTTTGCTGAACTATGACGCAGTGGAATTATTAGCCAATCGGACTCAAGGGAAGATCGCAAAGGGACTCTCGGGGTCCCGTGTGTCCGGACGGACCCATGATCGCTTGGCTGGGGCGCCAGGACATCAATCCAACCGCCCATAAACTTGGGGGCAACGTCACGATGCCCCATTGTTCGAAGATTTCCCCGTGTTACGATTGTCGACCAGTTCGACATTTGCCTAATCGTGCTTTCTTGTTGGCTAAGGTAGCTCGGGGCGATTGCCTTCATATGAGATGGCAAAAGAAAGTCACTTTTGTCCAATGTCGCCGATTAAGTTCAAGAAAATCGGGACCAGCCGCACGATTGTATCGGGACACTTACACCGTTTGATTTCAGGGCGAACTAGCGATCGCAGCCGCCTATGAGCGAATGCAAGGCAACCCCAGGGGGATAAGATGACTTACGTCGGCGTGCTCGTGTTCCTGCATACCCTAGTCAGCTTGGTTGCAATCGTTGCCGGGATCATCGCGATAATAGAAATGTTCGGAGGCAAAAGATCTAGTTTTGCCACTGATTTTTTCCTGCAAACGGCCGGGTTCACGAGTATCACTGGATTTCTTTTCCCATTTCACGGCGTGACACCTGCAGTGATAGTAGGGATCGTGGCGCTCGTCATATTAGCAGGAGTGCTTGTTGCACGTTCGCGATTTCATTTCGCCGGTGCGTGGCGCGGCATTTACGCCGCAGGAATGACTGCGAGTGTCTATCTCTTGGTATTCGTCGGAATAGTGCAAGCTTTCCAGAAGATTCCAATTCTGAATGTCTTTGCACCTACCGGAACTGAAATTCCTTTCGTCGTGACACAGGGTGTCACCCTCTTGATCTTCCTCGTTGTAGGCGCCCTTGCAGTTCTCCGCTATAAACCGGCAGTCGCACTGTCTTAAATAGTTGATTTTATTTGGAAAAAAATCTGGCTGGGGCGCCAGGATTCGAACCTGGGAATGTCGGTACCAAAAACCGATGCCTTACCGCTTGGCGACGCCCCAATTGCCGTCAGAGTCGCTTGTGCGGCGCGTTATTAGCAGAGCAGCCGAAAAGCACAATCCTTATGAATGATGGTCAGAACGTCCAATCGGGCAACTAACGCAGCTGCCGCCAGAGGGCATGCGTGCGGGCTATTCGGACCACACCGCCATCTCGTTGCCGGCTGGATCGACGAAGTGGAAGCGGCGGCCGCCGGGGAACGCGAAGATCGGCTTGACGATCGTGCCGCCGGCGCTTTCGACAGCGCTGAGGGTTGCTTCCAGATCCCTGCTGTAGAGCACAGGCAGCGGCTTGGCCGGTGCTTCCTCGGCATCGGCCTGGAAGCCGCCGTCCAGCCCCTCGGCAAAGGCCGAATAGGTCGGCCCATAATCGGTGAACGACCAGGCAAAGGCGGCGCTGTAGAAAGCCTTCAGCCGGTCCAGCGTTCCGCCGGTCGCCGGCATTTCCAGATAGTCGAGTTTTCCGGACAGTTTCATGCGACACCTATTTGTTCCTGTTATGTTCTATTCCAAAAGCCCCGGAAAGGCAAGTCTTTTTGACGCATCTTTGGACGTAGCTTTTGCTTAATCGATTGTAGGGGCCGCACGGCTTTGCCGACGCCTTGCCTTTCGCACTGCAGCATCATATCGCTCCAAAGTCGGGACACGGTGGAACTTTCCGTTTCGCCAATCTTTCCAATCTCCTGCAACCGGAGAGCAAAGCATGACCAAATGGGTTTTCACCTTTGGCGATGGCACGGCAGAAGGCCGTGCCGGCGACAAGAATCTGCTGGGCGGCAAGGGCGCTAACCTGGCCGAGATGTGCAGCCTGGGCCTGCCGGTGCCGCCGGGCTTCACCATCACCACCGAGGTCTGCAACGCCTACTATGCCGATGGCCGTGCCTATCCGGCGGGGTTGGAAGCCGATGTCGCGGTTGCGCTCGATCATATCGGACACCTGACCGGCCGTCGGTTCGGCGATCCGTCGAAACTGCTGCTGGTGTCGGTGCGTTCGGGGGCCCGCGCCTCGATGCCCGGCATGATGGATACCGTGCTCAATCTCGGGCTGAACGACGAGACGGTCGAGGCGCTCGCCGCCGATTCCGGCGATGCGCGCTTTGCCTATGACAGCTACCGCCGCTTCATCCAGATGTATTCCGATGTCGTCATGGGCCTCGACCATGAGGTGTTCGAGGAAATCCTGGAGGACCAGAAGGGCGGGCTGGGGCATGAGCTCGACACCGAGCTGACGGCGCCCGAATGGCAGGGCGTCATCGCGCTCTACAAGGCCAAGGTCGAGGACGAACTCGGCAGGCCGTTCCCGCAGGATCCGCATGAACAGCTATGGGGCGCGATCGGTGCCGTGTTCTCGAGCTGGATGAACAACCGCGCCATCACCTACCGGCGCCTGCACGACATTCCCGAAAGCTGGGGCACGGCGGTCAATGTCCAGGCCATGGTGTTCGGCAATATGGGCGAAACCTCGGCCACCGGCGTTGCCTTCACCCGCAACCCGTCGACCGGCGAGAAGATGCTCTATGGCGAGTTCCTGGTGAACGCGCAGGGCGAAGACGTCGTCGCCGGAATTCGCACGCCGCAGAACATCACCGAGGCGGCGCGCATTGCAGCGGGCTCGGACAAGCCATCGCTGCAGAAGCTGATGCCGGACGCGTTCCAGTCCTTCGTCACCATCTCCGACAGCTTGGAAAAGCACTACCGCGACATGCAGGATCTCGAATTCACCATCGAGCGCGGCAAATTGTGGATGCTGCAGACCCGCTCCGGCAAGCGCACCGCCAAGGCGGCGCTGAAAATTGCCGTCGAGATGGCGCGGGACAGACTGATCACGAAAGAGGAAGCCGTCGCCCGCATCGATCCGGCCTCGCTCGACCAGCTGCTGCATCCGACCATCGATCCCAAGGCCACGCGCGACGTCATCGGCATCGGCCTGCCGGCGTCGCCCGGTGCTGCCACTGGCGAGATCGTCTTCTCTTCCGGCGATGCCGAGGAACTGAAGACGCAAGGCCGCAAAGCGATCCTGGTGCGCATCGAAACCAGCCCCGAGGACATTCACGGCATGCACGCGGCGGAAGGCATCCTGACCACGCGTGGCGGCATGACTAGCCACGCCGCGGTGGTGGCGCGTGGCATGGGCAAGCCGTGCGTGTCGGGGGCAGGTTCGCTCCGCGTCGACTACAAGGCCGGCACGCTGATGGCCATGGGCTCGACCTTCCGCAAGGGCGACATCATCACCATCGATGGCAGCAACGGCCAGATATTGAAGGGCGCGGTATCGATGCTGCAGCCGGAGCTTTCCGGCGATTTCGCCGCCATCATGGAATGGGCCGACGCCGTGCGCCGCATGAAGGTGCGCACCAATGCCGAAACGCCGCTCGACGCGCGCATGGCGCGCTCCTTCGGCGCCGAAGGCATCGGGCTGTGCCGCACCGAGCACATGTTCTTCGACGGCGACCGCATCGTCGCCATGCGCGAGATGATCCTGGCCGACACTGAAAAGGACCGGCGCACCGCACTCGCCAAGCTTTTGCCGATGCAGCGTTCGGACTTCCTCGAACTGTTCGAGATCATGGCCGGCCTGCCGGTGACGATCCGCCTGCTCGATCCGCCGCTGCACGAATTCCTGCCCAAGACTGAAGGTGAGGTGGCCGAGGTCGCCGCCGCCATGAAGGTGTCGCCGGACAAGCTCAGGCAGCGCACCGAGGCCCTGCACGAGTTCAACCCGATGCTGGGCCACCGCGGCTGCCGGCTGGCCGTCTCCTATCCCGAAATCGCCGAGATGCAGGCGCGCGCCATTTTCGAGGCGGCTGTCGAGGCCGGCAAGAAGGCCGGTGCGCTTGTGGTTCCCGAGATCATGGTGCCGCTGGTCGGCCTGGTGAAGGAGCTCGACTACGTCAAGGCGCGCATCGATGCCGTTGCCAAGAGCGTCATGGAGGAAACCGGCGTCAAGATCGAGTATTTAACTGGCACGATGATCGAGCTCCCCCGCGCGGCCATCCGCGCCCATGTCATTGCAGAGTCAGCCGAGTTCTTCTCCTTCGGCACCAACGACCTGACGCAGACAACCTTCGGCATTTCGCGCGACGATGCGGCCTCGTTCCTGGAGACCTATCGCCAGAAAGGCATTATCGATCAGGATCCGTTCGTCTCGCTCGATATCGACGGCGTCGGCGAACTGGTGCGCATGGCTGCCGAAAAGGGCAGGGCGACGCGACCCGACATCAAGCTCGGCATTTGCGGCGAACATGGCGGCGACCCGGCTTCGATCCGCTTTTGCGAAGAGGTTGGCCTCGACTACGTGTCCTGCTCGCCCTATCGCGTGCCGATCGCCAGGCTGGCGGCCGCGCAGGCAGCGGTGCTGGTCGCGAAAGCAGGCCGCGGATAGGGTCCATCCAGCTTACCGTTTTGTAAGGCAATTCACGCGAACGTGCTGACGGCATTGCGTAATCTCGACATTGTTGCCGCCCAATTTGCGGACGTCCCGCCAATTGCTCCCGGAAACAGATGTTGCAGAGTTCACCCGCGCCGTTCCGCTCGATCCTGGTCATTCAAACGAAGTTCATAGGAGATCTCGTCCTCGCCTCGGCACTTGCACAAAATTTGCGGCTCGAATTCCCCGGCGCCAGGCTGGTGTTTCTGTGCGAGGCTCGCTTCGAGAGCTTCGTGATCTCCCATGGAATCGCTTCCGAGGTGGTCACGTTCCGGCGTGCCCGCATGCGCGGCACCCCCCTGGAGCGTGGGAAAGAGCTTTACGCCATGGTGCGGGCGTTGCGCCGCTTCCGCTTCGACCTGACGATCGACCTGACCGATTCGAAGACGTCGCGCATCGTCAGCGGGCTCGTCAACGCAAAGACCCGCGTCGGCTACAATCCCTCCGAAAGACCCTTGCGTCTGCTGGAGCGGCAGCCCGCCAATGTCTTTGCCAGGCCCTACGGCTTTGATGGCCAGCATTTTCTGTACCGCTACCTCTCGCCGCTCGAAGCGCTCGGCATCGAACTTCGCACGGTGATTCCGAGCCTTCAGCCCTTGCCGTTGGAGACGACGAAAGCATTGGCGCTGCTGGGCAAGCACCATCTGCGGCCAAACGCTTTCATCGCCGTGCATGCGGGCGCGAGCTTCGAGGGGCGACGTTGGCAGCCGGAGCGGTTTGCCGCGACGATCGACGAAATTGCAGGCGAAACCGGATTGGACATCGTCCTTGTGGGCGGCCCGGACGAACACAAGATTGCCGAACATATAATCGCCAGCACAGTCGCGCCGATCGTCAATCTCGTTGGAACGCTTTCGCTCGAAAGTCTGCTGGCGGTGCTGAAACAGGCCCGGCTGTTTCTTGGCAATGAGAGCGGCCCGATGCACATGGCCGCTGCCGCCGGAACCCCGGTTGTCGGGCTGTTTGGTCTGACGCATCCGTCGCGCTGGGGTCCCGTCGGCGTGCCCAGCATCTCGCTCCAGCCGCCGCTGCCTTGCGCCTGCGTGGCCAAGGATCTCTGCCGCGCGCCGGATCCCAGCAAGGCCTGCTGCGTCTGGGGCCTGGAGATCAGGCCTGTTGTCGACGCGGTGCGCGAGGTTCTGTTGCGCACCGAAATGAAGCTCGAGCGCGCCATCTGAGATCATGCGCCGCGCGCAAAACCGCGATCGCAATCGTGGAATGGCCTGTTCACCACATGAACGGTCAAATTGTCGCGCCGGGCGCTTTTCTGCTATGCACCATCCCGATTTCCGCCTTCATGCGGATCTTGGGATGACTGCTCGAAATGACCGGTCAGGAATTCGGTTTGATGCGCCTGCTGCAAAAAAATCTCTGCATGATCGCCATGTCGCTGGCGATGGTATCCGCCGGCCATGCCGCGCCGCTCGTCGAGCCGACGCTGCACATCAGGCCGGAGGCGAGCGGAGCTGGTCGTGTCGCGCTTACGCTCGATGCCTGCGGCGGACAGACCGACAACCGGATCCTTTCGGCGCTGGTGGACAACAAGATCCCGGCCACCATTTTCGTGACCGGCATCTGGCTGAAGCGGAACGCTGCCGCCGTCGAGATCATGCGGGCGCATCCTGATCTGTTCGAACTGGAAAATCACGGCGGTCATCATATCCCGGCGGTCGATACACCGCAGAAGATCTACGGCATCCGCAGCGCCGGCAGCCCGGACGCGGTGCTGGCCGAGGTCGAGTCGGGTGCCGCCGCTCTTGCCAGGACCGGCGAGCCGGCGCCGAAATGGTTTCGTGGCGCGACCGCCGAATACAGCCCGTCGGCAATCGCCATGATCCGCAAGCTTGGCTTCAAGATCGCGGGATTCTCGATAAACGGCGACGGTGGCTCATTGCTTGGCGCCAAGGAAACCGCGCGGCGCATTGCAGCGGCCAAGGACGGTGACGTGATTATCTCGCACATCAACCAGCCGACCCATGCGGCCGGCGAAGGGGTGGTGCAGGGGCTGCTGGCGCTGAAGGCCAGGGGCTTGACCTTTGTGCGGCTCGACGATGCCGACGGTGTCGGCAATCACGGCACCACCGACTGACCGGTGCATCGATATTCAGGTGATGCCGGCCTGCGAATGTTGGTTTCCTGTGCTTCCCCGTTCTACCGCGTCGCGGTAGAACTGAGCTCACGGACCCAAAAGTCCGCTCCGTTCCGGTTCTCGGAACCCACCATTCTCGACTCGGCCTGACGTGAATCTCAACGCACCTCACGCCGAGTTCGCTTGGGTTCGAAAATCGCTCAGCCCGGTTTGGCTTCGATCGTGACCTTGCTGGCGTAGAATGCGCCGTGGTTGCGGATTTCAGTCATTTCGTCGAAAGGCCGTTCATAGGCCCACATGGCGTTCTGGCCGGTTTCGCCGGCAGGCAGCACGCTCCAATAGCTTGCATCGCCCTTGTAGGGGCAATGGGTCGAGTGTTCTGTGCTGCTGAGCTTGTCGAAATCGATGTCGGCGAACGGAATGTAGAAGGCCGCAGGATAGGGGGTCTCGGTCAGCACTTTGGCGTTCGCTGATGAAGCGATGACCACGTCCCCGGCACGCACCGTGATGGTGCCGGCATAGGGCTCGATGGTGATGACCTTGTCGGGATTGCGTTGAAAGCCGGGTGCCGGGTTGGCGATCTGATCCATGCGGGGGTCTCCTTGCCTCGACTTTAAGGTGTGTCGTGCAAGCGCATTGCGCAAGGCCCACACGCAAGCCAATTGCCCAGAGCTCACTCGGGCGGACAGCGCCCCTGAAAGAACTTGTCTGCCGACCGTCAGGCGGCGGTCTTGAACGCATCCATGAGACCGGCATAGGCGGCCGCGATGCCGGCCACCGGGTTGCTGCTTCGCGACGCGGTCTCGACCTTCAAGTGACCGCCACCGGTCGGCAAGGTGAGCAGCAGGAACTGGCGATTGCCGCCATTGCCGACGGACGCGGCCGCGACATGCTGGCCTTCGCCCTGGTTCTGGACGCACATCTTGAACAGCAGCGTGCCGCCGACCGCTTCGAGCGCGCCGCCGACAACTTCAACAAATTCATCTTCGGAAACAGTCTTCGTATCCGGCACCAGATCGGCCAGACTTTCGGCAAGCGTACTCTCGAGGGCCTTGTCGTCGAGTTGCGCGTCCATGCGAACCTCTTTCAGTCGCCAATCTCACCCCTTTGCCCGTTAACGAAACTTAACGCCGACGGATGGCCGGATTGTGGCGGTTGTCCCTGTCATGTCGATCAATGTAGCGCTCGGCCGTGCTGGTGACTGGACAATCCGCCGGTTCGCTCCACAATGGTCCGAAAAGCAAGACGCAAAAGCGTGAGGGAGGACCGAATGCTGGGACTGATGCAGGAATGGCCGCTGCTTTGCCACAAGCTCATCGACAATGCCGAGCGGCAGCATGGTGTGCGCGAGATCGTGTCGCGCTCGATCGAGGGGCCAATCGTGCGCACCACCTATGCCGACATCCATCGTCGCGCCCTGAAAGTCGCCCAGCGGCTGGAGCGTGACGGCTATCGCTTGGGCGACCGCATCGCGACGCTGGCCTGGAACACCGCGCGCCACATCGAGGCCTGGTACGGCATCATGGGCATCGGCGCCATCTACCATACGCTCAATCCGCGGCTGTTTCCCGAGCAGATCGTCTGGATCATGAACCATGCCGAGGACAAGGCTGTGTTCGTCGACCTGACCTTCCTGCCGCTGCTCGAGAAGATTGCCGGTGCCGTCAAGTCGCTGAAACAGGTGATCGTGCTGACCGACAAGGCACACATGCCGGAGACGACATTGCCCAATGTGGTCGCCTATGAAGACTGGCTTGATGAGGTGGATGGCGACTTCGCCTGGAAGACCTTCGACGAAGGCACCGCCGCCGGCATGTGTTACACGTCCGGGACCACGGGCGATCCAAAGGGCGTCGTCTACAGTCACCGTTCGAACGTGCTGCACGCCATGATCGCCGCCATGCCCGATGCCATGGGCCTGTCGTCGCGCGATACGATCTTGCCGGTCGTGCCGATGTTCCACGCCAATGCCTGGGGCCTTGCCCAGAGCGGGCCGATGATCGGCGCCAAGCTGGTCATGCCTGGCTGCAAGATGGACGGAGCCTCCATCTACGAACTGCTCGACACCGAGAAGGTGACATTCAGCGCCGCCGTGCCGACCGTCTGGATGATGCTGCTGCAGCATCTGGAGGAGACCGGCAAGAAGCTTCCCTATCTCAACAAGGTCGTCATCGGCGGCTCGTCCTGCCCGCGCGCGATCATGACGAAGTTTCAGCAGAACTACGATGTCCAGGTCATCCATGCCTGGGGCATGACCGAAATGTCGCCGCTCGGTACCCTGTGCACCTTGAAGCCGGACTACGCCGGTCTTGAGGGGGAAGCCCGGCTCGATGTCCAGCAGAAACAGGGCTACCCGCCCTTCGGCGTCGAAATGAAGGTGACCGACGACGACAACAATCCGCAGCCCTGGGATGGCAAGACATTTGGCCGCCTGAAAGTGCGCGGACCGGCCGTTGCCCGCGCCTACTTTGGCGGCGCCGGCCTGGAGCAGTTCGACGAGGACGGCTGGTTCGACACCGGCGACGTCGCTCACATCGACGCCGGCGGCTATATGCAGATCACCGATCGCGCCAAGGACGTCATCAAGTCCGGCGGCGAATGGATTTCGACCATCGACCTCGAGAATCTGGCCGTCGGCCACCCCGATGTCGCGGAGGCCGCAGCCATCGGCGTCCATCATTCGAAATGGGGCGAACGGCCGTTGCTGGTCGTCGTCCGCAAACCGGGCAAGGACCCTAGCAAGGCCGATATTCTCGACTTCATGGACGGCAAGGTGGCCAAATGGTGGATGCCGGACGATGTCGCCTTCGTCGGCGAAATTCCGCACACCGCCACCGGCAAGATCCAGAAGATCACCTTGCGCCAGCAGTTCAAGGACTATCGCTTGCCGACGGATTGACGCGATGGTGCATGTTTCGGCTTCATGCCATCGCAAAAAGGCACTAAGTGTCCGTTCGGGTTGGGGCAGCGCAGAAAACGATGGTTAGTATTCCCGAACGGCAAACGTCGAAGGCGGCCGGATGGTCGCGGCGCACGGCCGCTTTTTCGTTGGTGCTGCTGCTGACGGTCTTCGTCGGCCATCGCTTCGATCTCGTCGAAACACCTGTCTTCCTGTGGGTGCTGGGCATCGTCGCGCTGCTGGCCGCCCTGGCGCTGTTGTTTGCCGGGTTTGCCTTTTCGCGGCTGTGGAACTTCGGCGATCGCGGCGGTCGCGACCTGACGGTCGGCGCGCTGCTGGCGCTGCTGGTGCTCGCGCCCTATGGCGTTGCCGCCTACTGGGCGACGATCTATCCGCCGCTCAGGGATATCTCGACGGATTTCGACGAGCCGCCGGCACTCGACGTGAGCGACCGGACGAAGGATATGAACGTGCTCTCCCCGTCGACGCCTGGCGAACAGAGGCTGCAGACCGACAGCTATCCGCTGGTCAGCGCACGCAGCTACGACCTGCCGTTCGAGACTGTCGTCAATGCCGTCGAAACCGTACTCGACCGGCGCAACTGGGATCTCTCGGAACCCTATCCCGACCTCGCCGGGCAAAGCGACGTGACCATTACCGCCGTCGCCAAGGGCTTCGTGCTCGGTCTTCCCGCCGATGTGGCGATCCGCGTGACGGACGATGGCGATACGGTCATCGTCGATATGCGCTCAGCTTCGCGATACGGCCGCTACGACCTCGGCGACAATGCCGCGCGCATCACCGACTTCCTGGCGGAACTCGACCAGGAAGTCGCCGGTCAGGTTGGCGCGGCGCCGGCCGAATAGGGCATTGGAACCTGGCAGCCCGTCTTGGCGGTCGATCTGGGCAGCCTATCTGGCCGGCGTGAAGATGCCGTCAATGGCCGGTGCGGCGTCTGTCGCGACCAGATTGCGCGCCACCAGATCCTCGAGATGGGCAAGCACCGATAGCCCGGCGGCGCCATGCAGCCGCGGATCGGTATCCCTGTAGATCGCCTTGACCATGTCCGCGATCGTCCGGTCGCCCTCTCTGACCCGCTGCAGTATGGCGCGCTCGCGCATCTTGCGGTGCGTCTTCAGCCCGCGCATGAAAGCGCGCGGTGCCGTCACCGGCCCGCCATGCCCGGGCAGCAGCAAGCGATCCCCGCGTTCGATCAGCCGGTCCAGCGAGGCCATGTAATCGGCCATCGCCCCATCCGGCGGGGCGACGATGGAGGTTGCCCAGGCCATGACATGGTCGGCCGAAAACAGGATGCCGGTTCCTTCCAGCGCGAATGTCGCGTGATTGGCGGTGTGGCCCGGGGTCAGAACCGTCCTGATCGACCAGCCGTCGCCGTCGATCACCTTGTCGTCGGGCAATGCGATATCGGGGACGAAAGCCGTGTCGGCACTGGCGTCGAGCGCGTTGGTCTCGCCGATGTGCAAAGGTCTTGCCGGCCGGTGCGGCCCCTCTGCCAGCACGATGGCGCCGGTGCGCTCCTTCAGCCGGGCCGCCAGCGGGGAGTGGTCACGATGCGTGTGGCTGACGAAGATATGGCTGACCGGCCGGCCCGCGATCACGTCGAGCAGGGTCTGCAGATGCGCCTCGTCATCCGGTCCCGGATCGATCACCGCCAGCGTATCGCGGCCAACGATGTAGCTGTTGGTGCCGTGAAAGGTGAAGGGGCTCGGATTGCGGGCCGTGATGCGCTGGATATCGGGCGCGACGCTTACCCCCTGGCCATAAAAGGGGTCGAAGCCGGTATCGAATTTGAGTGCCATGGCGGATGCATCGGTGCCTTGTTTCAGGAAACGGCAAAACCGATTGCCGCATAACACGCAAGCCAATATAGGAGAACGTGAGGCCGCGAACATCGGATAGCGGCAATCGGATTGGGGAAATACCATGGCAATTGCAACCACGATGCGTCCGCTTGTTTCTCTGGCTTTGCCGCAAAATGCCGTGGCGCGGCTGGCAACGCAGCTTTTCCTGGCGATCGCCGGAACACTGGTGCTGACCCTGTCGGCCAAGACCAAGGTGATGCTCGGGCCGGTCGACATTTCGATGCAGACGCTGGCCGTGCTGCTGATCGCCGCCGCCTTCGGCATGCGTCTCGGCGTCGCCACCCTGCTGCTTTACATGGCGGAGGGCGCCATGGGCTTCCCCGTCTTCCAGAGCACCCCGGAAAAGGGTCTCGGCATTGCCTACATGCTCGGCTCGACCGGCGGTTATCTCGCCGGCTTCGTGGTCATGGCGGCAATCGTCGGCTGGGCCGCCGATCGCGGCTGGGATCGCCATCCGATCAAGCTTTTCAACGCCATGCTGGTTGCCGAGGTCGTCATGATGGCGATGGGCTTTGCCTGGTTGGCGCTGCTGATCGGCCCGGAAAAGTCGTGGCAGTTCGGCGTCGTGCCGTTCATCGTCGGTGACTTGATCAAGGTTGCCTTGGCGGCAAGCCTGGTGCCGGCTGTGTGGACGCTGCTGAAGCGCGGCTGAAACGCGAGCAGGGCCAACGGCTCGGCGTCGATACTGCCGAAGGCGTGCCGATATTTTCAATGATGATGTTCAGTAAGCCGGCCTGTTAGGGCCGGCTTTTCTATAGAATCAAACAATGCTGTTGATCAAAACTTCCACCAACCGTTGACGTGAAATACATGCTTGCTGGTGCAGCCGCACTGTCGTAGCCCTTGATCTTCGACGGTGTCGAATCGCCGAAGGCGAGACGCCTGATTCGTTTGCAAACGAACGGGCAAGCCAAGCGCATCATCGCAAATGGCCCATCGCCTGCACGGCAACTTCGGGGGAAGGGCAAGGCGTTGAATGTCGCAGCGTCAACTATTGTCGGAAGCCGGCATTTCCTGTTCAGGATACGATTTCAGCTGCTTGGCGGACTGACATTCGCGATTTTTGCGCCGGCGATTATCCGGATTGTCTTCAATCCTGAGTTTATCTATTCGGCCAACCTTCAGGTGACGGTAACCGCTGCGGCGATTGCGCATCTTGCGGGCTTCCTCTCCTATCGCCGCATCGGAAATTTCCCGGGCGTGGCCGCGGCCAGTTACATCTTGCCGACCTTTGCCCTGTCCTACGGGGCCGTTTTCCTGACCATTTTCTTTTTCCGTTTCGAGTACAGCCGGTTTCAGGCCGCCGCCAGCTTCACGCAGTCCACCCTCTGGTATTTCGGCCTGAGCCTGTTGACGCGGCGTCTCGATCCGTACCGGCTCGTCGTGGTTCCCGGCGGAGATGTCGAGCGCCTCAAGACGCTGCCGGGGGTGCACTGGTTCTGGATCAAGTCGACCAACACCGTCATTGAAAGAGCCAGCGGCGTGGTCGTTGATCTGCGTGCCGATCTTGGCGCGGAGTGGGAACGATATATTGCGGATCGGGCTCTTTCGGGAACACCCGTTTACCACGTCAAGCAGGTCAGAGAGTCTCTGACTGGTCGGGTCGAGATCGAGCATCTGTCGGAAAACACGCTTGGTTCGCTCAATCCGAACCAGGCCTATCTCAAGATCAAGCAGGCAGCCGACTGGGTCTCCGCGCTTGTCTTGATTGTCGTTCTTTCCCCTGTTCTAGCGCTGATAGCGCTGCTGATCCGGTTGGACTCCGAGGGTCCCGTGCTGTTTCGGCAGCAACGCATGGGCTACCGGGGCAAGATCTGCACAGTCTACAAGTTTCGCTCGATGCGGCAGCACGTTGGCGCCGGCAACGACAAGGAGAGGGCGATAACCAAGCGCGACGATGATCGCATCACTGGCGTTGGGCGTTTCCTGCGAAAGTTCAGGATCGACGAACTGCCGCAGGTCATCAACATCCTGCGTGGCGAAATGAGTTGGATCGGACCGCGGCCGGAAGCTGTCGTGCTGTCGCAGTGGTACGAGGCTGAGCTGCCATTCTACCGCTACAGGCATATCGTCAGGCCAGGTATAAGTGGGTGGGCGCAAGTAAATCAAGGGCATGTGGCTGCCGTCGATGATGTTATGGAGAAATTGCACTACGATTTCTATTACATAAAGAACTTTTCGCCTTGGCTGGATGTTTTGATAACTCTCAAGACAATGAAAACGATGCTTACCGGCTTTGGCGCCCGATAGCCAAAGCGAAGCATGACTCTGGAATAGCAAGCGCAGGAATCAGATGGATCTCGCCTCCAGGAAAATAGCAATCATCGGGCTTGGCTATGTCGGCCTGCCGCTGGCGGTCGCCTTCGGCGCCACCAGGGATGTCGTCGGGTTCGACATCAACCAGTCGAGGGTGGACGCGCTGAGGCGTGGCGAGGACCATACGCTGGAAGCCAGCAGCGATGAGATCAATGCTGCTACGCGGCTGAGCTTCACCACCGACAAGGCCGATCTGCGCGATTGCGGGATTTTCATCGTCACGGTGCCGACGCCGATCGACAGGGCCAACCGGCCGGATCTGAAACCCCTGATCATGGCATCGACATTGGTCGGTGAGGTCATCTCGCCGGGCGCGGTGGTGATCTTCGAATCGACTGTCTATCCCGGCTGCACGGAAGAGGTGTGCGCGCCGCTGATCGAGAAACATTCGGGCCTGCGTTACAATGAGGGGTTCTTCCTCGGCTACAGTCCCGAGCGCATCAATCCGGGTGACCGCGAGCATCGGCTGCAGACGATCGTCAAGGTCACCAGCGGCTCCACGCCGGAAGCGGCCGAAGGCATCGATGCGCTCTATGCCTCGATCGTGCCGGCGGGTACGCACCGTACTTCGAGCATTGCGGTCGCCGAAGCGGCCAAGGTCATCGAGAACACCCAGCGGGACCTCAACATCGCGCTGATGAACGAGTTGTCACTCATCTTCGGTAAGCTGGGCATCGACACGTCCGAGGTGCTGGAAGCCGCCGGCACCAAATGGAATTTCCTGCGCTTCACGCCGGGTCTCGTCGGTGGTCACTGTATCGGCGTCGATCCCTACTATCTCACCCACAAGGCCCAGGAACTCGGCTATCATCCGGAGGTGATTCTTGCCGGCCGCCGTATCAATGACGGCATGGGTCAGCATGCGGCGGATCAGACGGCCCGCCTGATGATGCGCAAGGGGATACCTGTCGTCGGTAGCCGGATTTTGGTGATGGGCGCGGCTTTCAAGGAAAACTGTCCGGACCTGAGAAATTCCAAGGTCGCCGATATCGTCGCCCAGCTGAAGGAATACAATGCCGGCATCGACATTTGGGACCCTTGGGTCGACGCGCAGGAATGCGCGCGCGCCTTCGGCATAGCGAGCATGAAGGACATTCCCGACGAGCGCTATGACGGCGTTATCGTGGCCGTCGGCCACAGGCAGTTCCGCGCGCTGGGCGTCGACGGCCTGCAGGCGCTTTGCAAGACCCCGGGCGTCATCTACGACATCAAGGGTCTGTTCCCCAGGCATGTTACGGATGGGCGCTTCTGATGAAGGTTCTGGTCACCGGCGCTGCCGGCTTCATAGGTTATCACGTATCGAAGCGACTGCTGGAGCGCGGCGACGAGGTTGTCGGCATCGACAACGTCAACAGCTACTACGATCCGCAGATCAAGGAGGCGAGGCTGCGGCTGCTTGAGGAGGCGAGCCGCAAGACCAATGCCGGCTATCACTTCATCCGCGGCAATCTCGCCGACAAAAGCGTGGTCGACGGCTGCTTTGCCGACCACGCATTCGACCGGGTTATCCATCTCGCCGCCCAGGCCGGGGTTCGCTACAGCCTGGAGAACCCGCACGCCTATGTCGAAAGCAACATCATCGCCTTCGCCAACATGTTGGAGGCCTGCCGCAATAGCGCCGTTGCGCACCTGACCTATGCCAGCACCTCGAGCGTCTACGGCGCCAACACCGACATGCCGTTTTCCGAGCACCGGCCGGCCGACCATCCGCTGCAGTTCTACGCCGCGACCAAGCGAGCCAACGAGTTGATGGCGCACAGCTACAGCCATTTGTTCGGGTTGCCGACGACCGGGCTTCGCTTCTTCACCGTGTATGGCCCTTGGGGGCGCCCGGACATGGCGCTGTTCCTGTTCACCAAGAACATCCTTGCCGGCGAGCCGATCAAGCTGTTCAACAACGGCAACCACACGCGCGACTTCACCTATGTCGAGGACATCGCCGAAGGTGTCGTGCGGGCCAGCGACAGCCCGGCCACCAGTAATGCTGCCTGGGACTCCAGCCGCCCGGATTCGGGCACGAGCAGCGCTCCCTGGCGCATCTTCAACATCGGCAACAACAACCCCGTGAAGCTGACCGCCTATGTCGAGGCGCTGGAAAAAGCGCTGGGCCGGAAAGCGATCGTCGAACTGCTACCGCTGCAGGCTGGCGACGTGCCCGATACCTTTGCCGACACATCGGCACTGGAGCGGGCGGTCGGCTATCGCCCGACGACGACGGTGACCGAGGGGGTCGGGCGGTTTGTCGAGTGGTACCAGTCGTATTTTGGGCGGGGATAGCCTGTCTCCCGGCGGATCCGCGCATAGCCCTGTTCCATGACCACGCAACCAGGAGGAGATGGAATCGACACGGCTCGCAAACAGGCAATCCGCAATCCATTGCAGTCCCAGGCGCTGTTGAGCATTTGCATCCCCACGTTCAATCGGCGGGATCGCGTTGCCGCGTTGGTTCAGGCGCTGTTGCGCGCGAAATGCCCATTGCAGATATGTGTCCATGTCGACGGCTCGACCGACGGGACAGATGAAGCGCTTGCAGAAATCGCGTCTCGCGATACCAGATTGGTGGTCACCTCTGGCGCGAATGGCGGCAGAGGGGTCGCAATGTTTTCGGCGATCGCTTCGGCCACTGGCGACTATTGCATGATTTTCGATGATGATGACGATCTCTTCACCGATCGCTTGCCCGAGATTTGTGAGCGTCTCTCCGAGCAAAGTATCGACGAGAGCATTGCCGGTTTTGTGTTCTCGATGGTTCTGAATGAATCGGATGTGAGAGCAAACCAGTTTCCGTCAGAGCGCACAAATCTGATCAAGATGCGAGCTGACGAACGTGTGGTCGGCGACAAGAAGGAGGTCATCAGAACTCCCTTGTTGAAACGGGTTGCCGTGCCACCCGCCGGGCGGTTCCGCCGTGTTCCAACATCTCTTCTCTGGTCCAGATTGGCGATCGAATATGACGTTGTTTGTGTCAACGTCGATATCGGGCGAAAGAGGTATTTGCCTGAGGGGATGACGGCAAGAATCCGGCTTCTTCAGCGGCAAAATGCGTACCCGATGCTGTTGCTGAACTTGAATTACATCAGGGCATTCTGGCTTGGACGATATCGGTCGGTTCGGTTCCTGGGCAAGGCGGTTCTTGCCTGCTTGAGCTTTGGTGCCTTGAGTTTTCCATTCCTGCTCAAGAGGTCATTCGCACGGGTGACCTCATGAAAAGAGCCAGCCTGTGCAAATTTGTGGAGTCCATCGCAATACGAATTGTCCCTGGTCTGCTCAATATAGTGACTCTGCTATACATTGGCAGGCAGCTGGAAGTCGGCCAATATGGTATTTTCAGCACGACGATTGCGACAGTTTCATTTGTTTCGACGCTTGTTTTTGGAGTTGCAACCTATTCCATAATGCCGGTTTCTGCAAAAATGCATGCGGAAGGATTGGGTAGAGAGTACGTATCGTCTATTCTGGCCGCCCTGTCTGTTTTGACCTTGTTTGTTGTTCTGGCCGGATTGATGCTGGCGTGGTTCGGATTTGGCAATGTCGTTGCCGCAACCATCATCGTTTCATTCGGCTTGCACACCGCACTTCAAGAGATCCTGAGGTCTCAGCTGCGTTTGTGGGCATACGGTTGGTCGGCGATTGGCCAGGCTGTTGCATACCTAGCGGGAGCCATAGTCCTGCTTGTCGGAGATGCGAAAGTAGGCTCCGCCCTTACAGCCTTTTCGCTCAGCTACTTCGCCGGAGCGCTGATTTCATTTGCTTTCCTGGGGCCGATGAATCTGAGGCGGCCTCGCCTTTCCTATCTTGGCGGGTCGCTGGCCACGGGCTGGGGATTTGTGTTGAGCAATCTGGCCGAGAGCGGCGTGTTTGTCGGCATTCGATACATCATTTTGATGTTTGGCTCTCAGACCCATCTCGGCGTCTTCTCGTTTTGTGTCGATCTTTCGCAACGCTCGGTCGGCTTCTTCATGAATGCGGCCAGCTTCGTCTTCGTGCCGCGGGCATTTCTCAGTGCCGCAAATGGAAACATCAGGGAGTTTCGGCGCGGATTGTTCGAAGGGGCGGCCATCGCGCTGATTTTTGCGGTCGCGTCTGCCGCGGGGATAATTGGTCTGTTTTTGTCCGGCTATGCGTCCGGATGGCTGGGGAGGTCATTTGATCCAGCGGTCTTTGCGGTCGTTTCTTGCGCCGTCCTGATAAACAGGACGAAGAAGGTGGTCATCGATCCGTTCGCGCTCCGCTCGAATAACGCAATGACGCTGACCTATTCTTACGCGATAGGAGCATTGGCTTGCTGCTGTTTGGCGGCATTGAGCCTTTGGTGGCGGCTGCCGTTTGGCAGCGAAATGGCATTTCTGTCCGCATATGTCATAGCCGCGGCTTGTTCGTTTTTCGCGTTGAGGAGCGTGATTGCGGACAACGGGCCGGATGCAACACAGCGAGCCTTTTCGATGGCCGGGTCGGATGCCGGGAATGAATGAGAAAAAAGCATTCTATGACGAGAAGAACAGCCGCATCGTCCATGTCGGCACGATAGCCGACGACGACTATTGGGATTCCCACTGGGCCGAAGGGATCGTCTTGAGGCCGGATCGCTTTGTCGTCGAAACGACCAAACAATATCTGACAGGGCCGGCGAAGGTCCTGGACGCCGGATGTGGCCTGGCCAATACGGTCTATGGCCTGCATCAGGCAGGCTTTTCCGCCCATGGAATCGACTTTGCGCAGAAGACCGTGGGGATGGTGAATCGCGCCGCGCCGCATTTGCAGGTGACGGTTGGAGATGTTCGGGCAACAGGCTTCGCGGACGAATTCTTCGATGGAGTGTGGTCTCTCGGAGTGATCGAGCACTTCTTCGACGGGTATGACGAGATCGTATTGGAGATGCGGCGCATCATCCGATCGGGAGGGATTGCCTTCGTGACGGTGCCGAGCATTTCTCCGCTCAGAAGATTGAAGGCCAGAATGGGTCTTTATCCCAGGTTTTCAGGCGAACAGGCCGGATTTTACCAGTTCGTCCTTGAGCCCTCTTCGATTGTGTCCAGGTTCGAACAGCACGGCTTCAAGCTTCTGGAGTCGCGGCCAAGGGGCGGCTTCAAGGGGTTGAAGGACGAGACATTTTTCGCCAGGCCGATGCAGGCCTGGTACGACAGCAGCAACGGCGTCCTGAGGGGTTTGCGGGCTGCCGCCGATCGATTGCTCGGTCCATTTTCGCATCATACGCGGCTCTATGTGTTCCATAGGGTATAGCGCGAATGTTGAGCGCGAATGGGCACAGATCGGCGAACGAAATTAACGGTGAAGCAGTGTCGATATTGCGAAAGTTTGTTCGCGCGAATGTGGCCATGTCCGAGTTCCTCGACAAGGCTCTGCCGTTGCGCCTTCGCATCGACGGCAACCTGACCTTTGCGACGGAGATAGCACCTCCCTTACTTACCCCAAACGCGCGGGTTTACGATCTTGGCGGGGGTGCCAGGCCATTCGTCAGCCTCTCGGAGAAGCGGCGCCTGAGGCTTTTTGTCGTCGGGCTCGACCTGGACGCGGAAGAGTTGTCGAAAGCGCCGCGCGGAATATACGACGAAGAGATTGAAGCGGACCTTACCTCGTTTGAGGGGAGGGGCGATGCTGACCTCGTCATTTGTCAGGCGACGCTCGAACACGTCCGTGACGGTGAGGGTGCCTTGCGTGGCATTGCCAGTTGCGTGAAGCCGGGAGGCGTGGTTGCCATTTTCTCGCCCTCGCGCAACGCTGCCTTCGCCAGGTTAAATCGGGCCCTGCCGGAGGGGCTTAAGCGACGGCTGCTTTTTGCGATCTATCCCGAAAAGGGCATGGGTCATGACGGGTTTCCGGCTTTCTACGACAAGTGCTTGCCCAGTGACGTCGAAACAATCGCAAAACGGAACGGCCTGGAGCTCATCGAGCGCCGCCTGTTCTGGAAGAGTTCCTATTTCTATTTTTTCGTGCCGACCTTTCTCACCTGGCGCATCTGGCTAGGCGTTTCGGCCCTGGTTCTCGGCAAGGATGCTGCCGAGACCTACGCCTATGTCTTTCGGCGAAAACAGTGAATCGCTGCGGCTCATGAAAAGGAAGCTCGCGCTGATCGCCATTCCGCTCGACGTCAGAGGTGGGGCTGAAACCATCCTGAAACTGGTTGCGCGTGCGCTTGCGAGCCGGCCCGACTGGGACGTCGAAATCGGTATCCTGGGTGGCCAGGCGGCGGGGGAAGCCGGTGGATCATACCAGGATGGAATTCGGCGCAGTTACGGCTTTGGCGGCGGCAAGGCCATGAGCGAGTTCTTGCTCGCCCCACGGCTGATCCGGCATCGGTACGATTTGGTTTTCTCAAGCCACACGCGGGTGAATTCGTTCCTGGCTGCCGCCCGAAGTGTTGGAGTTCTTCGAAGCCGCAGGCTGGTCGCTCGCGAGTCCACGGTACTTCTGGATCGCTTCAAAGGCCCTCGCGCACTGGCTTACAGGGCACTCTACGCCGCCTATGGCGGCCAGGACATGGTTGTCGCGCAAACGGGCTACATGAATGAACGCCTGCGTGACGTGTTGCCCCGGCGTGCCATTGCTAAATTGCGTACTTTGCCCAATCCGGTCGATGAAGATCTCATCATCAAAATGTCCGCCGAGACATTGTCGGAGAGCGACGCGCAGGTATTTTCCCGCCGTCCGCAGATCGTCTGGTGCGGCCGGCTGATTGAGGTGAAACGCCCGATTATAGCGGTTGATGTGCTCGCCGAAGTCAGACGAAGGACCGGCGAAGATTATGAGCTTACCATGGTTGGCTCCGGGCCCATGGAATCGGAATTGAGAGCCTACGCCGGCAAGCTTGACCTGGCCCCTCGTGTAAATCTGCTCGGCCAGAGAGACAATCCATTTCCGCTGTTTCGCGCATCGCGCGCCGGCATGCTCACGTCGGCGACGGAGGGATTTCCAAACGTCCTTCTGGAAATGATGGCTTGCCGGGTTCCCGGCATCGTCACCACGCCCTGTGCGGGAGATCTGGACACGCTGTCCGGCCTGGAGATTTCAGCCGGCTTTGGCGCGTTCGAAATTGCGGATGCATTGTTGAAGGTCGTTCACGGCGGCGATCGGTCGACCTTGTATGCAAAGACCTTGTCGGAAAGATCGCCCGGGCGATTTGCGGATATGCTGTTGGGAGCGCCTTCGCCATATCCGGGCGGGCAGAGATGATGCCCGCGGTTCGCAACACCATTGTCATTTCGATAAACACGTCCTGGAACGTCTTCAATTTCCGCAAGGGTCTGATCGAGGCGTTACGGAGCCATGGCCATGACGTCGTCATCATGGCGCCGAGAGACGAGTATTCTTCGCTGATAGCGGCCATGGGCTGCCGCTATGTCGAACTCGAAATGGACAATTCCGGCACATCGCCGTTGCGGGACATGGTGCTTCTGTGGCGCTACTGGCGTCTCTTGCGGCGTGAGAGACCGTTGGCGTTTGTCGGCTTCACGATCAAGCCCAATGTGTTCGGCTCCATCGCGGCCAATCTGAATGGCATTGCGGTCATCAACAACATTTCCGGGCTGGGGACGGCATTCGTCCGCGGTGGTCTGCTGCTCAGAATTGCCAAGGCCTTGTATCGGGTGGCGCTGGCCCGTTCCAAAATGGTTTTCTTTCAGAATGACGATGACCGGATGCTGTTCGTCGATGCGCATCTGGTTCGCGAGGAGCAGACCGGGCTTTTGCCTGGCTCCGGCATCGACCTCGTGCGTTTTGCCCCGCCGTCCGAAACGTGCACCCGGTCCGATGCGATTGTGTTTCTTCTCGTGGCCCGGCTTCTCTGGGACAAGGGCGTCGGCGAGTTCATCGAGGCGGCCCGTCTGGTCCGCCAAGGGGTGCCCGGGGTGCGTTTCCAACTGCTCGGCTTTCTTGATGTCGAAAACCGGACCGCGGTCAGCCGTGAGCAGGTGGAAAAATGGGTCGGCGAGGGATTGGTCGAATATCTCGGCGCCACCGACGATGTGCGGCCTTTCCTGAGTGCTGCCGATTGTGTCGTCTTGCCTTCCTACAGGGAGGGAACGCCGCGCTCGCTGCTCGAGGCGGCTGCCATGAGCAAGCCGCTGATCGCGACCGACGTGCCCGGATGCAGGGAGGTGGTGGACCACGCCGTCAACGGCTTCCTGTGCAAGGTGAGAGACCCTGATGATCTGGCAAGCATGATGATCGAGTTTGCGATGATGGATGATGCATCCAGGGCCAGGATGGGAGCGCAGAGCAGAAACAAGGTCGAGCGGCAATTTTCCGAAACGATCGTCATCGAGAAGTACATGCAGCAGATAGAGAAGCTGGGTGGCCTCGCGGCGAAATGAGTGAACGGGCCTCACGGGGGCGGACGGAGGACGGTCTTGTCAATCAGGAGTATAGCGTTCCTTGCAATATCAGCTGTTCTGTTCGGTGCCGGCTTTCTGGGCATCATCGTGATGCAGAGCGGCAGCCCGCCACCCGCGAGGCCAGCGGCAGCGCTCAAACCGTTTGACGGCAAGCTCGCCATTCCCTCGATCGACGATCTCCGCGTCGGCGGTCGCAAGGTGCTGCTGTGCGGCGCGGCGTTTTCCAGGCCTCAGGCGATGCGCGCCCTGGTGACGGAAGCCGCGCGCCGGGACTACCAGGGGCTTATCCTGACCTGCAAACCCGTCGGCGCCGGTACGCCTTGCGACGGCAAGATCGCTTCGAGGGTTGGCGATACCCTCGTTGTGCAGTGCTTGACGGCCGAGGGGGAAGACCTGGCCACCATGCTTACGCAGGGTGGAATCCTCTGCGGCCAGCCGGTTCAGGCCGGGGCAACGTACAAGCCTTGCTGAACAGGTCGCCAGACGGCCCGGAGGCTCTTGCGGCGAAGTGAGTGGGTCTTGTCCTCAAGCTGGCCGGCTGCCCACATTTGGGTATTTATGGGTCCTTTATTGGGTATCGTCGGTTCTTGAGGTCGGGTATTTTGGGTATATCGAGGAAGATCTACGCTGAAAAATGTATCGATAATTCAATATATTAGGTGGGTTTGGCGAAAAGGGTTTGGCGCGCTCGGCTTGGTCAAATCTTATCGAGCCAGTCACCGCGGAAAGGAGATCTCGATTTTTTGCCCGACAATAAGAAACCTGTGACAGGTAGTCGAAAACTATTAATGAGATTTGGCTAAAGTACTGTGCTCGGACGGGCACGCATCGGCTTAAATTGCCTCGCGCGCGCGAAACAGGTTGGAATTGTGGCCAAAAACTGGTACGCGCTGGTTTACTATCTTTGAATCGGTGCGTCTGAAGGTGGCGCAGCAAGAGGGGATCAAAGACAGATGAAGCTTGTGCTTAAAACTGTGCTTGCCGTATTTGTTGCGTCACTCGGGTTAGGTTCAGTTTCATCGTTCGCCCAGGACGCCTCGTGCAGTTGCGTGACCGCCTATCAAGGCCCGGCAGCCCCGATCGGATCCATCCACTCCGCCGACGGCGACGTGATGGTGTCGCAGACGGCCGGCTATGGCCCGGCCAAGGCTGGAAACGCGCTCGATTTCGGCAGCCGTGTGGTGGTTGGCGCCGAGGGGACGGCTTCCATCCTGGTCGGCGGCTGTAACCTGGATGTGCCGGCCAATTCGAGCCTCAATATTTCCCGCCTCGGCAACAACATTTGCCTCAAGCTTGTTGGTTCCGAGCATACGGCCGCCATTCAGCCATCCGGTGGTGGCGGTGGGTTTGGTGCGCCGGAAGCGATTTTCGCCGGGGCGCTACTGACGTCTGGCGTGCTCGCGGCGACGCAGGATGACGACAACGGCGTCAGCCGCTGACGGAGAGGGCAGCGGCGGTTGACGCTATGACGGTGGGCTTGCCTGGGCTGGACTGACCGGCACCGGGTCGGGTTTGATGAGTTCGTTAACCATATCGCTCTATTTCTTGGGGTGGAGCGGGTGTGATTCGTCCCAAGAGGGTGAGTTGCAGTTTTGGTGGGGTAAAAATGGCGAGTCGTCATCGGTTCGGGGCTGTTTTCGCTTTTGTTGCAGGGGGCGTCCTGTTTGCCCCGCCCCAGGCTTTCGCTCAGCAAACCTGTTCCTGTCTCGCGACCGTGCCTGCGTCCGCCGGTGCGATCGGTCGTCTTACGCAGGTCCAGGGTGATGTCCAGATGTCCCAGGCCAGCGGCTATGCGGGGGTGGGTACCGAGGCGCCGATATATTCCGGCGCGCGCATCATGACCGGGGCGCAGGCGTCTGCTTCGCTGGCTGTCGGCACCAACTGCGCATTCGATATTCCGGCCAACGCCACGGTTAAAGTCGATCCTGTCGAAGGCGGCATGTGCGTTTCGCTCGATGTGCCAGCTGCGACGGTCGCGCCTGCCAACTCCGAGCCTGGCATGCTTCCGGTTCTCTTGGGGGGCGCCGCGGTTGGTGGCGCCGCGGCTCTTATTATCGGCCTGCAGAATGACGATGACGCCGTCAGCCGGTAGTCGAGAGCCGATGCCCGCTGTTTTGCGTAGATTTGTCAAATGCGTCATTCGCCTTCATGCGGATGCCGCATCTGTGTTTTGTCGAGGCGAGGCCTTGCCTCCGCACAGTCAGAAACGCCAATGATCGACCTGCATTCACATATCTTGCCCGGCCTCGACGATGGTTCCCCCAGCCTCGCCGAGTCGCTCGAGATGGCGCGGCTGGCAGTGGCCGACGGCACGACGCATATGGCATGCACGCCGCATGTAATGCCTGGCGTCTATAAGAACGCCACGCAGAACATTGCCGAGGCAGTTCAGGCGCTGGAACTGGAGCTTCGGCGCGCTGCCATACCGCTTAGCCTGTACGTCGGCGCCGATATTCATATCGCGCCTGATCTCCCCGATCGACTTATGCTTGGCACCGTGCCGACCTTGAACGGATCCCGCTATTTCCTGTTCGAGCCGCCACATCACATCCTGCCGCCACGGCTGGAAGACCTCGCCACCCGTCTCATCAATGCCGGCTTCGTGCCGATCCTCACCCATCCGGAACGGTTGACCTGGGTCAAGGCAAATTACGACGTCGTCGAGAGGCTAAATGCGCTGGGTTGCCTTATCCAGTTGACGGCTGATTCGGTGATAGGCGCATTCGGACGTACGGCGCTCTACTTCTCGGAAAAGCTGCTCGATGAGGGCAGGGTGGACATTATCGCTTCGGATACGCATGGCGCCGGCCGGCGCCGCCCCGGGCTTTCGCAGGCGGTTGTCGCCATCGCGAACCGGTGTGGGGAGGATGAGGCTTACAATATGGCGGTGAAACGCCCGGACGCGATATTACGGGACCAGCCGTTCGTGCCCGTTGGAAAGCACAGTGCGAGAAAGTCGGGTGTCAGCGGCGTGAGCCGTTTCGGCGGATTTGGCCGGCTGTTCAAGAGCGGGTCTCTGTGATGGGCATTTTCGATCTTGCAAGACGTCATGCAGGCACCGTGCCTGCGTTGCTTATTTCGCTTGCGATGTCTGCTTGCGCCAGCACCACGTCGACATCGACGTCGTCCACGAGTTCTGTCAGTGCGCTTCAACCGGCGGTGGCCTCCACGGCTCTTTCTGGCGGAGGCACGCTGCAAGTGGTGAAGGATCTGCCTGCGCCGCAGAACACCCAGAACGGCAGCGAGCAGCCTCTCTCTGCCAACGATGTGCTCGAGGTCAGCGTGTTCCAGGTCGACAATTTGAACAGAACCGTTCAGGTCGATGCCGGCGGGCAGATTTCGCTCCCGCTGATTGGAACGATGACCGCGGCCGGCAAGACCGTTCGCCAGCTCGAGAAGGAAATCGAGACCGCCTATGGTGAAAAGTACCTGCAATCGCCTGACGTGACGATCTTCGTCAAGGAATCGATTGGCCAGCGCATCACCGTCGACGGTGAAGTCAACAAGGCCGGCATTTATCCGGTATCCAGCAGCGCTTCCCTATTGGATGCGATCGCTCTTGCTGGAGGCTTCAATGCGGTCGGTGATGCCGGCAAGGTCTTCGTCTATCGCAATATCGGCCAAAACAAGCTGGTCGCAAACTACAATGTCGAGGAAATCCGCGCCGGCAAGAATCGCAACCCGCGCATCTTTGGCGGCGACGTGGTCGTCGTCTTTGCTTCGAAGTCGAAAATCGCGATGAACAATTTGAAGGATGCCCTGGGCCTCGCCTCTAGCGCTGCCCGCATTGCGGTCATTCCGTAGACACGGACAACCCCTGGATCACCTCGCGCATGCTCGATCGTAACAGGCAGCCTCAACTTGCCGGACCCGGACATGGCCGGGCCCTGTCTGCGGACCTCTATTACGACGTGCCGCAAAACTACGGTCCCTATGGTCGCGACTATGCCGGCCAGGATGAGGGGTTCAACCCGCTCAAGCTGCTTTTCTACATTGTCCAATACCGCTGGCTGATTGTCATGATGGCGGCTGCCGGGCTTGTTGCCGGCGTCATCGTGACGATGATGCAGACACCAAAATATCAGGCAACGACGCAGCTCGAAGTTCTGGTGCCTTCGGCGAAAGTCTTTCAGGACATTGAGGTCGTTTCCGAAACCAGCGACGTCAGGGCCTTCCTGACCGCGCGTGAGAAGCTGAGGAGCCGGGCGCTGGCTCAGCGCGTGGTGTTCCAGCTGGGGCTTGGCGAAAAGCCGGACTTCCTGTTTCCGACGCCGAGCTTTTCGCTGAGCAATATTGTCTACCGGGCGTTCGGGATGTCCAAGTCGCCGTCCATCGAGGAGAAGAGTCCCGAAGAGCGTGAGGCAATTGCCATCAAGCGCATCCTGGAAGACCTGACGGTCAATCTGGTCACCAATACAAGCCTGCTGTCGATCACCTTTGTCGATCAGAAGCCGAAATATGCAAGCGACGTAGCCAATCAGGTCGCGCAGAGTTTTATCGATCAGCGCCTCGACCAGACCAGCGAGACCTCTGATCTGGCAAGGCAGTTCATCCAGGAGCAGGTTTTGCAGGTGAAGCAAAGGCTGCAGACCTCCGAGGAGGAATTGGTCACCTATGCAAAAGATGCCGGCATCACGGTTACCGGCGACGACAAATCGCTGATCGGCTCGAACATCGAAGCCCTGAACACCGCACTGGCCACGGCAATCCAGGAGCGCCTTGATGCGGGGCGGGTGGTGGATCAGATAGAAAAGGGCCGCGGGTCGAGCCTCGGTCCGGTTCTGGAAAGCGAAGGTCTGCAGAAGCTCAGCGAAAAGCTGGCGGATTTGACCAGCCAGTATCAGCAGAAACTGGGCATCCTGAAGCCTGGTTATCCGGAAATGCAGCAGTTGCAATCGCAGATCAAGGAACTGCAGCGACTCTACAACAACGGCGTGCTGACGATAACCGATTCGTTGCGGCTGAAATACCAGGAAGCGCAGAACAAAGAGGCCGACCTCAAATCCAAGCTCGCGGAGATGGAGAGGCAGCAGGTCGTTTTCAACGACAAGAATATCAAATACACGATCCTGAAGCGCGAAGTCGATTCCAACCGGTCACAGTATGACAGCCTTATCGCCAAGCTGAATGAAGTCGGGGTCAGCTCGGAACTCAAGACCCAAAGCGCCGCGATAGTCGATTTCGCTTCGCTGCCCGCAGCCCCCTATTCTCCGCGCCTGAGCATCAATCTTGCAATCGCTCTGGCGCTTTTCATGGCCTTGGCTGCATCGATCATCTACATCATCGAGTTGCTGAACAACACCTTCACCAACCCTGAGCAGATCGAGAAAGAGCTGGGGCTGCCGATGCTCGGCATCCTGCCGCTTGTCGATGACCGCGAGCTCATTGGCAGCATCACCGATCAGAAATCCGGACTCTCCGAGGCCTATCGTTCGCTGCGAACATCGCTGCAGTTCTCCGGTGCGGAGGGCGCGCCGCGATCGCTGCTGGTGACCAGCTCGGAGCCGTCGGAAGGCAAGTCGACCACCTCGTTCAAGCTCGGCCAGGATTTCGCGGCGCTCGGCGCGAGGGTTCTGCTTGTCGATGGCGATCTTCGCAAACCCAACCTGCATCGGCTGTTTGGCCTCGACAATGCGATCGGGTTGAGCAACCTGCTGACAAATACCGTTCGCAAGGACGATCTGGCGGGTATTTTCAGGCCGACGAAATACCCCAATGTGACCGTGCTAACGTCCGGAACGATTCCGCCGAATCCGGCCGACCTGCTGTCTTCGCCGAAGATGGCGCTGATCTTGACCAATCTCGGCAAACGCTTCGATCTGGTCATCATCGACGCCCCACCGGTCGTCGGTCTTTCCGATGCACCAATCCTCAGCCGGCTTGCCGAAGGCACATTGATGGTCGTTTCCACCAACCAGGTCACGCGCAAATCAGCCAAGACGGCGGTAAAGCGTCTGCGCGCGGCAGGTGCGAATGTGATTGGAGCGGCGATGTCGAAATTTGCGGTCAACAAGTTCGATTACAACTACGCCTACAAATACATGAACTACCAGTACTACGACTACGGCGCGAGTACCCCGAAAATTGAGGGCAAAGTCGATGACGGAGCAGGCCAGCCCGCTCACGCGAAATCTCCGGCGTTCAGGCGTTTGGTTCGTCGCCTCCGTTCTGGTGTTGGCGGCTTCGTCGATCGGGCTAAGTCGGCTTCTTGAGACCGAAACGCCGACCGTATCCCTTGCGCTCGACCCGTTGAATATAGATGCCTTGATAGGTGAAATTACCGGTGAGCTGAACGAAACAGGCAGCGGTGCTGATCTCGACGTTTTGGCTGAAAAGGCGAGGGGCGCGCTTCACTTCAATGTCGCGGACGCCCGGCTCTACAGCCTGATCGGCGAGATCAAGTACCGGCAAGGCGAGAAAGGCGAGGCCTTTGAATTCTTCGATCAGGCTCGAAAGCTGTCCAAGACTGAAATCCATGCGCTTCAGCGGTCGATCGACCGTTCGATCGAGGTAGGTGATCTGTCAAAGGCCGTCGGCGAGATCGACACCTTGCTGCGCCGGTGGCCGGACCGTTTTCCAGTCATCGCGGCGGGCATGCCGGCCATTCTTTCAAATCCAGACGGATATCGGGCTGTCCTGGCAGCCATAAGGACCGAGGCACCGTGGAGGTCCAGTCTTTTCTCTGCCCTTGGCCAGGATCCGCGGGGCCTGCGCGCCGCAAATCAACTGCTGCTCGACCTTGCCGGATCGGGTTCACCACCGACACCGAAGGAATTGTCTGCCGTGATCAACGGCTACATCAGGCAAAAGGAATACGAGGCGGCCTATCGGCTGTTCCTTTTCAGCCTGTCCGATCAGGAGCGGACGCTGGGCGGTTACATTTTCAACGGCGGCTTTGAGCCGGTCCGCAGCGGCAAGCCATTCGACTGGCAGATTCACGATCGATCCGGTCTGGAAATTACCTTTGCCGGGTCGCGCGAGGTCGGCGAAAGCGACAGCGGAGCGACGGTTCGATTTTTGAATACGCCGGTGAAGAACGCCGCGCTCCAGCAATATGTCGAACTGCCTCCCGGCTCCTACAGGATTTCCCTGATCGCCTCCGCGAGAAACCTGAAGCTGCCAAAGCAGCTGTTCTGGTCCATCAGATGCGCAGATCCGGCAAGCGAAATAGCCCGGTTCAACATTCCGGAAGGCACATTCAACCGGCAGGATTTGAGCCTGGATTTCGCGATCGGACCAAGCGCGTGTCCGATGCAATTGCTGCGGCTGGAAACAGCCGCTATCGCTGAGAGCTGGCGATTTCGATACGTTGGCACGTTGGTCATGCACAAACTGAGCATCGAAAGAGTTTCATCTTGAGAGAGCGGTCAACCCCGTCCACGGAGTGGGAAAAGTATCTGCTTGGGTCGGTTCTTTTCCTGTCGGTGCTGATTGGCGGCGGCACGGCGAGTGGCCTATACACCGAAACGCTGATCGAGATTGCGGCGATTGTCTCGGCCGCGGCCATCTTTTCAAGGCCGTCGGGGCAGAGCATCCCCCGTTTGGTCCTGTGGCTGCTTGCTCTGGCCCTTGCCGTGTTCTGCTTTCAAATCGTGCCGCTGCCTGCAGCCTTGTTCAGCGGATTGCGGCCTGAAGTTCTGCTCGCGAGCCCGTGGCTGGCCGGCGAAACCCGGCTGCGCTTCGTCAGTGTCGGCGTGGGGCGCACGATCGAGTGTCTGTTGTATTTCGCGGCGGCGGCGGCATTTTTCCTGGGCGTCACCCGCTTGCGCCCGGATCAGGTCTACGGCCTTCTGCCCTTCTTTTTCATGGGTGTCATCTGCAACGGATTGGCTGCCGCGATCCAGTATTCACTCTCCGACACGGTTGCCATAGAGGGGTTGTTGCCGTTCACGATCAATGCGGGACTGTTTGCCAACCAGAATCACTTTTCAGCTTTGCTCTTTGTCTCCATTCCCTTCGTCGTCTACTACGGTCTGTTTCGCGGGCACCTTCTGTCCGGATCGCTCGGGTTGATATCGCTGTTGCTGCTGCTTCTGGCCGCCGGTTCGCGCGCCGGTATTCTGATAGGCTTGGCGATCACCATAATATCGGTTGTCTTTCTGTCTGCTCGCTCCAGGCTAGGTGGCTATGGCATCCTTGCGGTCTTCATCGGTCTTTCGCTCTACACGATAGGCGCATGGACAAAGATCGATGCGGAGGTGGTTGATCCGGCCTTTGGGCGCGCCGAATTCGCCCGCACGACGATTGCGGGAATTGAAAAGAACTGGGCGACAGGAGTGGGTTTCGGCAGTTTCCAGAAGGTCTATCAGATTTACGAAAAGGGAGAGATGATCTTCAAGCCCTACGTGAATCACGCTCATAACGATTATCTGGAACTGGCACTTGAGGGTGGCGTTCCTGCTGTTTTTCTGGTCGCAGTTTACTTGATATTGCTTTTTGCGTTGTCTGCTAGGGCGCGGCGGGATCCGTTGCAGAAAGCGGCGTTTCTCTCAGTGTCGTTTCTTCTCGTTCATTCTCTGGTTGATTATCCCTTGCGAACGGCAGCGCTTGCGATGACCTTTGCGTATATGAATGGCATTATCTTTCACAGAGGCTTTGCTGAACGGTTGAGCCAAAAAGGTGGGTCGACCGAGGCCCATCACTATGATGACAATCTGCTTATTCCCGTCAGGCCGTCGGCCTTGGCAAGATGAGAGCAGTGGGGTCACCAGGAATTGGCTATGGATTGGTGCCGGACGTGGCCCGGTCGTTTGTCGAGCGCCGAGATTGACAAGCCATTGCATGGAACCTAAGCACGGACAGCAAGGGCCGGGGGGCTTAGGCATGTCGAGGAGAGCTTCTTGAAAGGAATTATCCTTGCTGGAGGCAGTGGAACGCGTCTTTATCCGCTAACATTAGCAATCTCTAAGCAGATTCTGCCGATATACGACAAGCCGATGATCTATTATCCGCTGAGCGTTTTGATGCTCGCGGGTATCCGCGAGATTCTGGTCATTTCAACGCCGCGTGATCTGCCGGTTTTTCGCGATCTGCTTGGTGATGGATCGGAGTTCGGACTTGACCTGTCCTATGCCGAGCAACCGCAACCCAACGGGCTTGCGGAGGCCTTTATCATCGGCCGGGATTTCATCGGCAAGGACAGTGTGTCGATGATCCTCGGCGACAACATCTATTTCGGCGATGGGCTGTCGCAGCTTTGCCGCGACGCGGCCTCGCGCGAAAAGGGCGCTTCGGTGTTCGCCTATCATGTCGAGGATCCCGAGCGTTATGGTGTCGTATCCTTCGACAAGGCCACCGGAACCGCGCTAACGATCGAAGAAAAGCCGAAAAAGCCGAAATCCAACTGGGCTGTCACCGGTCTCTATTTTTATGACAACGACGTCGTCGATATCGCCCCCGCCATCCGGCCCTCGGCGCGCGGCGAGCTCGAGATTACGGCGGTCAACAACGTCTACCTCGAACGTGGCCAACTGCATGTGCATCGGTTGGGGCGCGGCTATGCCTGGCTCGACACCGGCACGCATGACAGTTTGCATGAGGCCTCCTCATTCGTGCGCACCATCGAGCATCGCCAGGGCATCAAGGTCGCCTGTCCGGAAGAGATCGCCTTTGAACAGGGTTGGCTGACGGTGGACCAGGTTCTGCGTCGCGCCGACCGCCTGGGCAAGAATGAGTATGCCGCCTATCTGCGCCGGCGTGTCGTCGATCTGTCGGAGGGCTAGGTGCTGGAAGTCAGGTCCCTTGGCATCGATGGCGTGCTGGAAATCGTTCCGAAACGACATGGCGACGCGCGTGGGTTTTTCGTGGAAACCTACAATGCCGAGCGCTTTGCGCAGGCCGGCATAGACTTGCTTTTCGTGCAGGACAATCATTCCTACTCCGCGGTGGCAGGTGTCTTGCGAGGGCTTCACTACCAACTTGCGCCACGGGCCCAGGACAAGTTGTTGCGCGTCATTCGTGGCAGCATTCTCGACGTTGCGGTCGACATTCGCCGCAGTTCGAAGACCTTCGGAAAATGGGTCGCTCTCGAAGTGTCGGCCGAAAAGGCCAACCAGATTCTGGTGCCGAAAGGCTTTGCACACGGCTTCGTGACGCTCGTGCCCGACACCGAGGTCCTGTATAAGGTCACCGACACCTATTCGCAGGGGCATGACCGGTCGATCCGCTTCGACGATCCCGCCATCGGTATCGAATGGCCGTCATTGACCGGCGGGTTCCAGCTTTCTGACAAGGACCTGAAGGCGCCGCTGCTGGCCGCCGCCGAGGTGTTTGCCTGATGGATTGCATGAGGACAGGGGCATGAATTTTCTGGTGACGGGCGGTGCTGGCTTCATCGGCTCGGCGGTGTGCCGGCATCTGTGCGCCAACCCGGCCTATCGGGTGACCAATCTCGACAAGCTCACCTATGCGGGCAATCTGGCCTCGCTGCGGCCGATCGAGAATGCGCACAACTACCGCTTTGCTCATGCCGATATCTGCGACGAGAGGGCTGTACTCGATATCCTCCACCGGGACGATATCGACATCGTCATGAACCTTGCCGCCGAGAGCCATGTCGACCGCTCGATCGACGGGCCAGGCACGTTTATCGAGACCAACATCGTCGGCACCTACAAGATCCTCAATTCCGCGCTGGAATATTGGCGCGGCCTGCCCGAGGACAGGAAGAGCCGCTTCCGCTTCCATCATGTCTCGACCGATGAGGTTTTCGGCGATCTTCCCTTCGATGGCGGCATGTTCGTCGAGGAAACGCCCTACGCGCCGTCTTCGCCCTATTCCGCCTCGAAAGCGGCCTCGGACCATCTGGTGCGGGCCTGGCACGAAACCTATGGCCTGCCGGTTGTGCTTTCCAACTGCTCGAACAATTACGGACCCTATCACTTTCCCGAAAAGCTCATCCCGCTGGTTATCCTCAATGCGCTCGATGAAAAGCCGCTGCCGGTCTATGGCGCCGGCGCCAACGTGCGCGACTGGCTGTTCGTCGAGGATCACGCACGCGCGCTGGAACTGGTTGCCACCAAAGGCACGCCAGGCGAAAGCTACAATGTCGGCGGCAATTCGGAGCGGACAAACCTGGGCGTCGTCGAGACGATCTGCGATCTGCTCGACATCAGGCGGCCGCGGGCAGGCGGCAAGAGCCATCGCGAGCTGATCTCTTTCGTCACCGACCGGCCTGGCCATGACCGCCGCTATGCCATCGATGCATCGAAGATCAGCCGGGACCTGGGATGGGCGCCCAATGAGAATTTCGACAGTGGCCTAGCCAAGACCGTCGACTGGTTTCTCGACAACAAATGGTGGTGGGGGCCAATCCGCGAACAGCGCTATTCCGGTGAACGGTTGGGCGAAGCACGCAAGGGGGTAGCGTGAGGCTCGTTGTCACCGGACGCGAGGGCCAGGTCGCGGCAAGCCTTCTGGAGGCCGGCCAGGGGCCTGCCGGCGTTGAGGTCATCGCCATTGGCCGTCCGGAACTTGACCTGGCAAAACCCGACACAGTGATCGACGCAATCGTGGCCGCGAAGCCGGACATCGTCGTATCGGCTGCCGCCTACACGGCGGTGGATCAGGCCGAGGATGAGCCCGATCTAGCATTTGCGGTGAACGCCGTCGGTGCCGGCAAGGTGGCGGAAGCAGCAAGGCGGCTTGGCGTTCCCGTCATCCATCTGTCGACCGACTATGTCTTCGACGGCAGCGCTCCCGGCGCCTATGTCGAGACCGACGCAACCGCACCGTGCAGCGTCTACGGCGCCTCCAAACTTGCCGGCGAGCAGGCGGTTGCATCAGCCAATCCGCGCCATCTGATCCTGCGCACGGCATGGGTCTACAGTCCGTTCGGCCGGAATTTCGTCAAGACCATGCTGAAGCTTGCCGCCGACCGCGACGAGATCGCGGTGGTGGCCGATCAATGGGGAAATCCCACCTCAGCGCTTGATATCGCCGATGCCATCCTGCATGCGGCCGCACAGCTGCATGACAACAAGGGCTCCGGCGCATCCGGCATTTATCATCTTGCCGGAACCGGCGAGGTCAACTGGAGCGGCTTTGCCTGTCATATCCTGGACACAAGCCGCATGTTTGGTGGTCCTTGGGCGCGGGTACGGGGCATTGCTACCGTCGGTTACCCGACCAAGGCGCGGCGCCCTGCCAATTCGCGGCTTTCGAGCGCGAAATTCGCCTCCGTCTTCGGCTGGACTGCGCCGGACTGGAGACTTTCCGCGGAAGCGGTGGTGCGCCGGCTTCTCATCGGTGGGACGAAACAGGTATTGACCGCATGAGCAAGCATCCGTCACCCGAAAACATGCGCGATGCGAAACCTGGCTCGCAGGTTGTTGACGATGCGCCGCCGAAAAAGCGGGCGCGGGCGAAAATCGCACCGCCTGGAGAACACGACGTTTCACTGCGTGATCTTTACAATGCGAATGTCGGCAAGGTGTCGGACAAATGGTCAATCTATCTCAGCGCATATGACCGAATTTTTTCAGAATATCGGAACAAGCCGGTTCGAATTCTGGAAATTGGAGTACAGAACGGCGGTTCGCTGGAAATCTGGCGGCGATATTTTGCCAACGCGGAGCTTGTTCTCGGCTGTGATATCAATTTAGCCTGCGGTAATTTGATTTTCGACGATGAGAAGATCACCGTTGTCGTCGGTGATGCCAATACGGATGAGGTTGAACGAAGTATTGCTGCAAGATCCGATAAATTCGATATTATAATTGACGACGGATCACATAGTTCATCGGATATAATACGGTCATTCGCTCGTTATTTCCCTCATCTTTCCGAAGGGGGGGTATACATAGCCGAGGATTTACATTGCAGCTACTGGCGGGAATTTGACGGGGGGCTCTACGATCCTCTCTCCTCCATGTCATTCTTCAAGCGCCTGCTCGACGTGGTCAACCATGAGCATTGGGGACTGGACCGTCCTCGATCCGATGCTTTGGTCACTTTTGCCAATGAGTATGAGATCGCATTCGAGGAAGCTTCTCTCGCGTCGGTCCATTCCATTGAGTTTTTGAATTCGCTCTGCGTTGTGACGAAGCGATCGACCCAGGAAAATGTCCTGGGACCTCGCAGCGTGCACGGCAAGGTTGCGCTCGCTGAGGAGAGCGTGGTTCCCCTCGACGGCACCGAGAGCAAAGCGGCCGATCAAACCGGAAACCCATGGTCGTTGAAGTCGATGACGATGGAAGAGGAGATTCCAACCAACAGAGAGCTGATAAAACTCCATGGAATGCGCATCGAGGCCTTCTCCAGCGAGATAATCGAAATACGCGAGCAAGTCCGGGCCAACGAGGACGAGATCGTCCGGACAAGGGCACAGGTTATCGCGAAAGACGAAGAGATTGTGCGGATAAGGACGCAGTTTGCCGCTGGAGCCGAAGAGGTCGCGCGGACACGTGCACAGGCCATCGCGATGGGCCAAGAGATCCAGGCCTTGCAAGAAGAACTTTCGATAGCACACACGGCGAAGAGCGCGCTGCTTGCGGACCGCGAGAATGCGCGCTCTGAGGAAACCCGGCTGCATCGTGTTCTCGATGACGTTTACGCCAGCACTTCCTGGCGACTGACCGGACCTTTGCGCGGCACCAGGAACCGCGTCCGCGCCATCGGCAAAACGCCCATGACCGCTCGCCGCCTGTTGGCTCGCGGCGCTTACGCTTGCTGGCACAATCTGCCGCTGCCTATCGACGTCAAGCGAAAGATGAAGAGAGCGGTGTTTTCGACTTTCCCTTCGCTGTTTGGCGTTACGAATGCCTACCGCGCCTGGAGAAACTTGGAGGCGCCCGACGCGCCCGTTGGCGACAACGAGATGGTCTTGCGCGGGGCGCTGATCAGTTCCGGTCCGATCTTTGCGCCCGAACCGGTCTATGTGCCGCTTCTCGAGGCGCCGCCGCTGCTCCAGAAGCCGGTGCGCGTCATCGCGTTCTACCTGCCGCAATTCCACACGATCCCTGAAAATGATGAATGGTGGGGGCAGGGCTTCACCGAATGGACCAATGTAAGGCCCGCCAAGCCGCAATTTGTCGGTCACCATCAGCCGCATGTGCCGGATGCACTCGGCTACTACGACTTGCGCGATACCGCCGTGCAGCACCGCCAGATCGAACTGGCAAGGCTCTATGGCGTGGAAGGCTTCTGCTTCTATTTTTATTGGTTCGCGGGCAAGCGGCTCTTGGAAACGCCGCTCGAGAACTGGCTCGAGGACAAGAGCCTCGACATGCCGTTCTGCGTCTGCTGGGCCAACGAGAACTGGTCGCGCCGTTGGGACGGGATGGACCAGGAGATACTCATCGCCCAGGGCCATTCCCCCCAGGACGATCTCGCCTTCATCGCCGAGGTCGCGCCTTATCTTCGCGACCCTCGCTACATCCGCGTCGACGGCAAGCCGCTGCTGCTCGTCTATCGCCCAAGCCTGTTGCCGGCGGCAGCCGAGACAGCGCGGCGCTGGCGGACCTGGTGCCGGGAGAACGGTATTGGCGAGATTTTCCTAGCCTACACCCAATCCTTCGAAACTGTGCCGCCCGACCGCTACGGGTTCGATGCCGCTGTGGAATTTCCGCCCAACAATTCCGCGCCGCCAAATGTCACGCATACAGTGACGCCGCTGCACGAGGATTTTGTCACGACCGTCTATGACTGGTCGGTTTTTCCGCAACGTAGCGAGACCTATCCACCCCGCAAATACAAGCTCTTCCGTTCGGTTTGCCCTGGCTGGGACAATACGGCACGCCGCAAGCGCGGCGGCACCGTTTTCATCAACAATACCCCTGCGCTCTACCGCAGATGGCTGGACAACGCGATCGAAGACACTCTGGCCCATGTCAGCGAGCCATCCGAGCGGCTGGTTTTCGTCAATGCCTGGAACGAGTGGGCGGAAGGCGCCCATCTGGAGCCCGATAGCGCAAACGGCCACGCCTACCTGCAAGCGACCCGCGACGCTTTGGAGGCGGCCAACAGGAAATGCAAATCCCGGATCGTAGTCGTTTCCCACGACGCCCATCCGCATGGGGCGCAACTGCTGGCGCTGAATTTGACCAAGGGATTCAAGCAGCTTGGTTTTGAGCCCGATCTCATTGTGCTGGGTGACGGGCCGCTGCTTGGCCGTTTCGCCCGCGCCGCGACCGTGCACAGGATCAACTTGCCTGAGCAAGGCGATGCCGACGTGTTGAAACGCTTGGCCGCCATCAGAAACAACGGCGCCGAAGTGGCCGTCGTGAACACCACCGTATCCGGCAAGCTCGTCCCGCTTTTGAAGCGGGCGGGGTTCCGCACCGTTTGCCTCGTCCACGAACTGCCCGGAATATTGGCGTCCTATGGTCTTGCTGACGCAGCCGCAGCCATTGTTGAGAGCGCTGACACGGTCGTTTTCCCAGCCGAGATCGTCAAAGCCGGATTCGAAGAGTTTGTTGGCCAACCGGTCAGCCAGTCGGTAGTCAGGCCGCAAGGACTCTATCTGCGTACGCCCTACCAAGCCGATGATCGCCAACGGGTCCGCGAGGTGGTCCGCGCGAAATTGCAGCTCTCGACCAACGCCAGCATCATCCTGTGCGCGGGCTATGCCGATCATCGCAAGGGCCTCGATCTTTTCGTTGATGCTTGCCTCAAGGTTATGGCATCCAGGCCGGATGCGGTTGCAGTCTGGGTCGGCCATGTCGATACTGTCTTTCACGCCAAGCAAATGCGACGGGTGAAGGAAGCGGGACTGGAGGGTTGCTTCGTCTTTGTCGGATTGGTGGAAAATCCGCAGGAATACTATTTCGCCGCGGATATCTACGCCTTGACCTCGCGTGAGGATCCGTTCCCCTCGGTGGTGCTTGAGGCGCTGGATGCCACAGTGCCGGTCGTTGCCTTCGAAGGCGCTGGCGGCTTCCAGGATCTGCTGAAGCGTGATTGCGGAATCCTTGTGCCAGCCTTCGACACCGATGAGATGGCCAAGGCTATCACCAATTTGCTCGACAATCCGGGCGAAGCCCGGCGTCTCGCCGGCGTCGGCCGCGATATTGTCCGCCAGGAATTCAGCTTCAACCATTATCTGCATGACTTGCTGATTTACGCCGAAAGGCCGTCGCCGCGGGTGTCGGTCATCGTGCCGAACTACAACTACGCCCGATACCTGGGCGCGCGCCTGAGCTCGATCGTCGATCAGACGACAAGGCCCTACGAGTTGATCGTGCTTGACGATGCTTCGACCGACGAAAGTGTCGAAGTCATTGAGCAGTTTCTGGCCGGTTGCGACATCCCGTGCAGGTTGGTCGTGAACGCCGAAAATTCGGGCTCGGTATTCCGCCAGTGGATGCGTGGGGTCGAAATGGCGAGCGGCGATTATGTATGGATCGCGGAAGCAGACGACCTTGCTGATCCCGGATTTCTGGCCGAGCTTTTGCCCGCCTTCGAGAGCAAGGAAGTGGTGATGAGCTATTGCCAGTCGCGCCAGATAGACGGCACCGGCCGCGTTCTGTCCGAGCACTATCTCGACTATGTGGCCGATATCGACCGGTCCCGTTGGACGAAGCCCTACATCGTGGACGGCCGCCAGGAAATCGCCGAGGCGCTCTACCTCAAGAACACCATTCCAAACGTCAGTGGCGTTTTGTTTCGAAGGGAGGCGCTGCGTGAGACACTCAGCCGGAGTCTCGACGAAATCGCATCCTACCGGAATGCGGGCGACTGGGTCACCTATCTGCGATTGCTGGAGAAAGGTGGCATCGCGTTTCATCCTCGCGCGCTCAATTCGCACCGCCGGCACCAATCAAGCGTCACGATAGGGAATTTCGACGCCAGGCATCTGCAGGAGATCGCGCGGGTGCAATCCGAAACGATCGCCCGTTTCGACCTGGGAGTGGCGGCCCGAGCTTCGGCAAGCGCATATGCCCAACGCCTCTACGAGCAGTTCGGCCTCGCGACGGGCGACAAGCCACGCTTCGAGAGGAATAGTCCTCGGTGATAGGGCTGAGGGTTGCGGTGCCTTTCGACTCGTTCTCCGGCCCGCGACGTTAGAGCCGGTGTCGCTCGCATATATCGCTGGCGGCGGAACCAAAATCCAACCGTGCGAACTCGCGACAGCGAGCCAAGGCTGGCCTAACGCCAGGGGCTTCCTGTATTGGCCGGAACACCTAAGAGAAGCCGCGTTACGGATTGTCTGCCGAGCGCTGGAACATGCGGGCAGCCCTCTGTGCAAACGATTTGACCGCTCTTGCGAACTTGGCGCTGACCTTTACGCCTGTGGTGTATGGCGCGCCACGCGCCGGTCGGGGCTCAAGAAGGAACGTCTCTTGGAAGCCGGGGCGAAAATGCGGGCGATAGTGGGGCAATGTCTGACGCATCTGCTTTATACAAATCGCGACGTTTTCTGGCGTCAGTGGATATTCTCCCGGCTCGCCTTTGATGGTCCGCAGAGTTTCGACAATGGCGCGGTGTTGATCAGCGGAAGGATTGGCAGTGTTCAAAAGCCGGAGCGCTTCGACCAGTGGATATGGCAGTGATTCATTGCCGCCAGCCAGGCTGTAGTCGAAGCCATCGCCTGAGACGCCGATCGTAGCGAGAAAATCGGAAAAGATTGAACCGCCTACCCACTGGGCGCGATCGTACGGGGCCAGCGTGAGATTGGGTACTTTCAGCCAACGCCGGAGGATATCGATCTGAGATGGGTCGTAGGCGAACGGCCTTTCATTTAAGGGCCGCGTCCAGTGCCTGTCGTAGTGTCTGACCACCTCGTTAAAGGCCGAAATGATGATATCGCTGGGATGGCGGATGTAGGCAATTGTGCGAACGTCGTGGCCCTCGAGCAACGACAGAAACAGATCAAGATCGATGTTGTGGTCACACAGCATTTCCGAGCTTATCAGTAGCGTCCGTTCCCCTGCCTCCTCCAGCGTCTTTGCAAGTCGGTCGGGACCGTGGTCCTCTGAATCGGGCAGGAACGCTGCAACCAACGGATTGTGGTTCGGCCAGGCGGTGCTGGTCGGTTTGTAAAAGACACCACGGTCCGAGAGCAGTGCGGCGTTCCGGTGCAGAAACCACTGCAACGCACTCGTCCCCGTCTTGTGGACGCCGATATGGAGAATGACCCGCATGGCTCGGTAAACCGCGATTCCATCATCGCGGCAACCCCATTCACTAAAAATCCGGCTGCATCAGCACCGACACTTGGAACGGGTCGAGTACCGATCGATCATGTCCTACGATTTTCCAACCGTCTCCACCCAAAAAATCTATCTCGCAAGAGATGTCGCCGTATGTTTCACCTTCGACGCCACCATGAGGAAGATAGGCAAATCCATTAAGGCGGTGGTTCGACTGCATTTTCGCGGCGATGGAAGTCTTTCGCATTCCATCGATGAACGGCCAGAATTCGATAGGCCGAATGGTGGCCACGAACAAACCGCCAGGCTTAATGTGTTTACGAACTGCAGCGAGGCAGACCTTCGCGGTTGAAGGCGCAAGATGTGTGAAGACCGAGAAGGCGAAGATCAAATCGAATTTTTGATCATCGACTGGTAGATCAGAAGGCATCCGCTCCGATAGAGCGAACTTACCAGGCAATCTTGCCTCTCGACACAGATTGAGAGACTTGTCCCAGGCGTCAACACCCCATATGCGCGATGGATCGCTGTAGTAATACATCATGCGCAAGATACGCCCGTAACCACACCCGAAGTCGAGGATATCAGCGCCTGCCAGCGGCTTTTTTGCATGCCGGGTAAAGTTGTTTTCGAGTTGGCGGGCAAACGATACTGTCTGCCGATACAGGTCGAGGCCAGATGCTCCGGTCCAGGTCTGCTGCACGTCGTCGCTGGCCATGGCGGGCAGGAGGCGTGACAAACCGGGATAGTCCTTGTTCGGCAAGGAAATCATAAAGAGGCCGAAGTCGTCCAGGCTCATTTGGCGCAGGAAAACGAGCGCCTCCTCTGTGGTGCATCCATCAGCAGCTGCACGTTCCGCAGCTTTCAAGTGTGGGAGGGTTATGGAAAACATGTGAATATTCTTGCTCTTTCTGCCAGTCTCTGAGGTCGCGTTGCCACGCAGCACGCGTCGGATTGCAGTCAATCGATCAATAACCAAACGAATCACGATAGAATATTAGGCCGTCGGCCAAACAGTTCACAGTTTCAAAACCTGGACTAATCCACTCAATCGGCTGTCACCCTGTTTTAAAACCCGACACTGCGCCGCCAACTTGCCACGGTTGACATTGCCAGCGTACATTTAGGGCGACGGTTTTCAAGTCCTGACGATCCCAATCCCTATATTTCTGCTCGCATCCCCGTTCCGAGCGGTGAGCAGGCACGTCTTCGCAGCGCGCGCTCAGAAACGCCGCCCATTCCAGCCGATTTTGTCAGCGACGGCTATTGGCCAGAGTAAAAATAGGCCAAGTGTGTGGGCACTTATTGACAGGAGACAAAGCACGCCGGTATTGCAAAAAACGGGTAACCCAGCGAGATACAATTGAAGCAAATAGTTCGGGCCGAAATCGAAGGGCTGCGCGCGGTAGCGGTCCTACCGGTGATCTTGTTTCATTTCGGTGTCAGCTGGCTGCCAGGCGGATTTCTAGGCGTCGACGTCTTCTTCGTCATTTCCGGTTTTCTGATCACCAGGAACATCCTGCGAGACCAGGAAAGCGGGCGCTTTTCATACCGCCAATTCTATGAGCGCCGTTTTCTTCGGCTGTTTCCCGCCTTGGCCACGACTATCCTTTTGACGGTTGCGATCAGTTTCCTGTGCCTGCCTCCGGACGAAGTTCTCGATCTTGCTCAGTCCTCATTTGCCGCGGTCTTCGCAGTCTCCAACATCTACTTTTGGAGCAAGGTCGGGTATTTCGATATAGCTGCCCATCTTAAGCCTCTTCTGCATACGTGGTCCCTTGGGGTCGAGGAGCAATTCTATCTGGTCTGGCCGGTAACGCTGGTCACCGCATTGCGGTTTGTCGGGGTGAAAGGCGCTGCTTGGATCGTTTGTGTTCTCGGGGTTACGGCACTGATATCCTCGCAGGTCGCGCTCGGGATTAGCCCGAGCACTGCATTCTACTGGATGCCGTTTCGAATTTTCGAGTTTGCGTTCGGGATTCTGATCGCGATTCCGTGGCACGCCAAGCGGCTGTCGGGACCATTGGCAAACATGGTTGGTTGGTTCGGTTTCGTGTCTGTCATAGGGTCGATGCTGATCTTGCGAGACTCAACACCAATGCCGTCTGTGTGGTCTCTCTTCGCCTGCGCTGGCGCAGCTGCGGTCATCTATGTCGGAAACGTCAAATCGGTTGCACCGGTACTGTCGAACAGGGTTATGTCCTTCATAGGGCAGATATCCTACAGCCTCTATCTAGTTCATTGGCCCATCGCTGTTTTCATGCCTCTGGATACCTGGCTCGACAAGTTGATAGCGCTTGCCGTCTGCTTTGCCGCGGCAATTGCACAATTCTACTGCGTTGAACGCCCACTACGGAGGAGCGGCCGATCGATCGAACTGACAAGAGCTCCAGTGGCGGCTGGCATCGCAGTCTCGATAATAGGTGCCACGTTTCTAACCTCAGGCTATGCTCTTTACAGCGACGGCTTGAGGTTCAGGCTTCCCGAGGAATTTAGCGACATCCAATCTGCGGTCGCTATGTGGACAGAGCGTGGCCCGACTACTCGAGTAGGCACATGTTTTATCCTCCCCTCCCAAACGTTCGGAGACTTTGACAAAAAGGAATGCACCAGCCTTGAACCGGGCTCGAAGAACGTCCTGGTTGTCGGCGATAGCATTGCGGCCGATAATTATTCTGTGCTCAAACAGGCTTATCCAAATGTCCATTTTTTGGAAGCAACGTCTGGATCGTGCTCCCCAACCGACATCCCCAAGACCGATGCGAATTGCGCTAACCTATTGCGGTTCGTTTTCGACGATCTTGTTCCCAAGGGAGGGTTGGAGGCAGTGGTGCTATCGGCGGCGTGGCAGCCGCACGACTTTAACGACGGCCTTCAAAAATCGCTTGATGTGCTCGCTGGAAAGGTTGGACGGGTAATTCTGCTGGGCGCGCCAGTCCGATTTTCGAAGTCTGCCCCTGACCTCATATTCGAGTCACGAGCCATCACAATCGCGGACGCCGAAAAATTTGCGTATTCCCATCGCCTTTTCCTAGAGCGGGATGATTTGAGG
>NZ_SMYZ01000119.1 GCF_004919685.1 Mesorhizobium norvegicum
GTTTCGGCATCACCCTCGACTGGTCGATCGTCACGCCTGCCTTGCGGCATTGCTCATGCACCTCGCCGATCGCCGCCACGGTGCGGTCGACGCTTCTGAAGCCGATATGGGCGTGCTGCATGACACGCTTTTCGGCTGCTGCCTTGCGTTTCCATGCGGCTTCGGACGGCATCCCGGTTTCGGTGAGGAAGCGGCAGCTGCCGAGGCGCCAGTCGCGCGCCATGGCGCGTCCTTCGGCAAGGAGGTCGGCGCCCGGCTTGAGGCGCGGATCGATGAGAGCGGGGGCGATTTCAGCGGTCATGATATTGGCTGTCGGCTCCGGCAATGAAACGACGAATGATGGCGGCAAAACCCTCGGGGTCGGCTAGGGGATGAAAATGCGCACCGGGAACCGAAACAAACCGGGCCCCCGGTATTGCAGCGGCGATCGCCTCCGAAAGGATCGGCGACGTCAGAATATCACCGGTGGCCGCAATCACCTGGACCGGGGCGTCGATGCGCGGCAGGTCGGCAAGGCGGTCATGGTCGAGCAGCATGCGCACGCGTGCGGCGCTCACCGTCAACGGCGCCAGGGTGCGAGGGGCGGCGGCGGCGGCCGCTTCGAGTTGCGCGGCATGCGTCTCGAGGTAGGACGGTTCGTGGCAGAGCACATGGCCGAGGCGCTGGTAGGTTTCGGCCATCCCGGCCTCCAGCAGTTCGGCGCGGGCGCTGAAGAGTGTGCGAAAGCGGATGTCCGCGCGCGCCCAGGAACTACTGATCGTGTAGCTCAGGCCGAGTTCGGCATGGGCGAGCGCCAGCACCTGGGCGATCGCGCCACCGGTGGAATGCCCGACAATATGGGCAGGCCCGCCCGTCTGCGCCAGCAGGCCGGCAATGTCGCCGGCGATCATGGGAATGGAGTAGGGGCTTTCCGGTCGATCGCTGCGGCCGGCGCCGCGATGGTCGGTGACGATGATGCGATGGTCGGCCTCGAGCAGGCGTACCACACCTGCCCAGAATCTTCCGTCACCGCCGAGCCCTGGGATGAGGATGAGGCGTGGGCCAGCGCTGCCTGATGTCTCGTAATGGATGCGGCAGCCATCGGCGGCGGTGAAGAAGGGCATCAGCTGCGGCCTTCCCTGTCGAGCAACTCGCCAAGGGCCGCGACGAGACTGAGCGCCGTGAGCGCCGAGGTTTTCGGATTGCTGGGCGAGGGCGCGTTGACGAGGCGGAAGGAGGCGGTGCCGGCGATGCTCTCGACCTCGATTTCATGCGTGTTGCCGGTAGCCCTGGGATCGGCAACCACGCTTACGGTTACTTTGTCGATGCCTGCGGCGAGCGCCACGGCGAAGGCGGCGTTGAGGTTTTTCGGATAGAGTTTTGCCGCTTGCGAGGGTGTGCCTTCGAAGAGGGATATCGCATCGTGCTCGGCTGACAGGCCAAGAGTGGCAAGCTCGGCTTCCCAGGCTGCCGGCGGTTTGCGCGAGGTATAGCGCACCCGCGCACCGGGAAGTGCCGCTATCGCCCTGAGATAGTCGAGGCCGCCCAACGCGCCTGACGGCAGGACCAAGCGCGCGCCGCCATTGCGCGAAGCATCGGTCAGCCGGGCGGCAAGCATCGGATCGGAGAACGCACCGATCGAAGCGATGATGGTCGGGATGCCGGCGTCGAGAAGCGCGGGCACATAAGCGGCGACTGCCTCCTGGCTTGCCGCCTCAACCACCGCCTTGGGCCGCGCGTCGATCAGCGCATCCAGCTGCGTGACAGTGCTGACATTTGCCGGCAGTGCGGGGTGAGCGTCTTCGCGCATCAGCGCTACCCAGCGACATGAATCCTGCGGGAAAGCGGAGACGATCTCGCGCGCGATCGTGCCGAAGCCGATGAGGCCGAGCGTCACCATCCGAGACTTCTTCAGGGATTCTGTTTCAGGGGATCGAACTTGTCGGTGAGGTCCGCCCCGAACACCGTCTTGCGCTCGATCTCCAGGACGTTTTCCGGGCGCGGGAAATTGGACGGCACGCGGTCGCCCGGCTTGCGCGGCTTGCCGATCAGGCGAAAGAAGTCCTCAAGCCCGTTCGGCACAATCAGCCAAATCCAGCGCAGGCGCGTCTCGCCATCGTTGATGAACATGTGCCGGACATTCTTGGGCAGGAACACCACGCTGTCCGGTTCCAGCGGATATTCCTTGCCCTCGATGACGGCGCGGCCATGGCCTTCGATGACGTAGATCGTCTCTTCGTTGCGGTCATGCGTGTGTTCGCGCACATAGCCGCCAGGCGCCACCGATTGCGTGCCCAGCGCGAAGGGGTGCTCCATGCCGACGATATGCGGCGCGAGCGCGACGTCGATATGGCCGTTTGCCGGCACCGGCTGCCAGTAGCTTTCGCGCGTTTCGGAATCGGAGACATGGATGCCTGACGGAGCGGGTTGAAGGCGGGTGTCGTCCATGGCTCTGCCTCTCGAAAAGGAGCTGCGAAGGTCGTGCGGGGCACGCTGCTGACCCAAAGAGGTTACAGCGCAAAAAGTGTCGACACAATAGTAGACAGATTAAATTTCCTGCCTCTATAGTGCTGTGGTGATGATGGCAGGGGAATGCCGATGGGCGAATACGACGTTCTGGTGATCGGTTCAGGATCCGCGGCCTGCTCGGCGGCTTTGCGGGCCGCCAAGGGCGGCCTCGAGGTGCTCGTCATCGAAAAGAGCGAATGGCTGGGCGGCACCTCGGCCATGTCCGGTGCCGGGGTCTGGATTCCCGCCAACCATGTCGCGGCCGAGGCCGGCATCGCCGACAGCCGCGAGGACGCGCTCGCCTATCTACGTGCCGTCGCGCCCGACGGATGGAAGCAGAAGGAAGATGCGCTCTGGGGCGCGTTTGCCAAGGCCGCACCGGACATGCTGCGCTTCCTCTCCGTCAACACGCCGCTCGATTTTCGCCTGATCAACGAGCCAGACCCCTTTGCCGAAGCGCCGGGCGGCAAGCTCTACGGCCGCATGCTCTCGCCGAGGCCGCTCAGCCGCCGTATCCTGGGCAGGTTGGCGCGCAGCCTGCGCCGCTCCACCTTGCCGCACAGCTTCACCTACCAGGAAATCGTCGACCTCGATCTTTATCACCATCCCATCCGAGCCGGGTTCAAGGTCTGGCCGAAGCTTCTATGGCGATGGCTGACGAATTCCGGCGGCCAGGGCACGGCACTGATGACCGGGCTCATCAAGGGTTGCCTCGATGCCGGCGTCACCTTCCAGCCGGGAACGCGCGCCGTCACCCTGCTTCAGGACCCGGACTCGCGCATCACCGGCGTGGACGTGGAGAGCGAGGGCCGACGCACGAAGATCGTCGCGCGTCGCGGCGTCGTCATCGCCACCGGCGGTTTCGAATGGGATGCCGAGATGCGCGCGCGCCATTTCCCCGGCGCCTTCGACCGGATCGGCAGCCCGCGCGGCAATGAGGGTGACGGCCAGAAGCTCGCGGCTTCCGTCGGCGCGCAGCTGGACCGCATGGACCAGGCGAACGTCTATCCCTGCCTGCCGACGCGCTACCAGGGACAGAAGCACGGCTTGCCGATGACCTTCCAGGCGGAACCGCATTCGATCGTGGTCGATCGCGGTGGAAAGCGCTTTGTCAGCGAAAACGCCTTCAACATCGGCGAGGCGATCGATGCGCGCGGGCCGGATGGCGCCCCTGTCCATCTGCCCTGCTATCTCGTTGGTGATCATCGGTTCCTGAAAACGTCGCTGCCTTTCCGCTGGTATGCCTCCTACGAGCGCGAATGGATCAAGAAGGCCGATACGATCGCCGGCCTTGCCGCCAAGCTCGGGCTGCCGGCAGCGGCGCTCGAGGAGACGATCGCGCGCTGGAACGGCTTTTGCGCGAAGGGGCGCGATACGGACTTCCAACGCGGCGACAATGGTTGGGAGGCATACAAGGCGCATGGCCCCGAGAACCGGCTGAAGCCGATCGACAAAGCGCCCTATGTCGGCATGACGATCAATCGCTCGATTCTCGGCACCAAGGGCGGCGCCCGCACCAACGAGCGCGCGCAGGTGCTGAGACCTGACGGCTCGATCATCCCCGGCCTCTACGCGGCAGGGCTTGCCATGGCCAACCCCATCGGTACCCGCGCCGTGGGAGCCGGCACGACGCTAGGCCCCAATTTGACATGGGGCTTCATCGCCGCCGAGACGATCCTGCATCAAAACCGGTGATCGCGGGGCCTTGCGCACCATAAGGGGCGCGCTCATCGCCGCGATCCGCTGATGTCCCGTGGCCAAAGTGGCGGGACGTAGCCAGGCCCATGCGGCATGGCTCGATGACGCTCGCGCTCGCGACATTCGGAAGCGTGATCTGAAATATATTTCACTATGTGAATTATATTGACAATATCAAGCCAGGCTGTAATGTCCCGATTGTCGGCTTTCGGAGGAAGGTCGGCGTCATCAAATCCATACGGCAGCGCTCGCTGAGCGCCTGCGACGGTCATTGAGGATGGCTTCGGCCAAGGGAGGAAACTTGCGCAAATTTCTGAGCACGCTCGCAATCGCGGCGGCTGCATCGACCTGCTTTGGGTCGATGCAGGCACGCGCCGAAACCCCAAACCCGTTCAAATGCGAGCCGGGTGAAAAATACGTCATGAACGTCATGGTCTCGGGTGTCGAATACTGGTTCCCGGTCTATGAAATGTTCAAGCAGGCCGGCCAGCAGTTCGGCTGCGAGACCGCCTATACGGGTACGCCGGAATACGACGTCAACAAGCAGATCGCCACCTTCGACCAGGCGCTGGCGCAGAAGCCGGCCGGCATTTTGGTGCATCCGATGAACTCGGATCCGTTCATCGAGCCGATCAACCGCGCCATCGAGCAGGGTACCGCGGTGGTGACCTTCGCCGCCGACTCGCCGAATTCCAAACGCGTCTCCTACATCACCTCCGACAACAATGCCGAAGGCACCTATGCCGCCGACGCCGTTGCCAAGGCGATGGACGGCAAGGGCGAATATGCGGTGCTGGAGAACCCCGGCCAGGACAACCACGACAAGCGCGTCAACGCCTTCGTTGCCCGCATGGAAGCCAAATGGCCTGACATGAAGCTCGTCGGCCGCGCCGCCTCGAACCAGGATCCGACCAAGGCCTACCAGGCCGTTCTGAGCCTGGCGCAGGCGCATCCTGATCTCGGCGCCGTGTTCATGCCGGAGGCCAACTCGGCCATCGGTGCCGCCCAGGCGGCCAAGGAAGGCGGCGGCAAGATCCGCGTCATGCTCGCCGACGTCAATGCCAAGATCCTCGACATGATCAAGGCCGGCGAGATCTTCGGATCGGTCAATCCCAACCAGGGCATGCAGGGCTATATGGGCTTCATGCTGTTGTGGATGGCCAAGCATCCCGGCCTGATCGATCCGATGAACGACGCCAAGCGTTCGGGTTTCAACCCGATGAGCGTGCCCTTCGTCGACAATGGCTTTTCCATCGTCTCCAAGGACAATGCTGACGACTTCTACTGGGACAAATACCTCAAGCGTCGCGGCACCAAGGGCATCGAGGAATAGTCTCGATCTCGCCACCCGGCCTCGGCAAGGCCGGACCGATCGGGAAGGAGGCTTCGGCCTCCTTCCTCCCCCACAAGCATCGCAGGAGCATGGCGTGACCCAGGCGCCCATTCTTGAAATCCGCGGCCTGTCCAAGGCGTTTGGCGCGGTCAAGGCGCTGAGCGATGTGCAGTTCGAGCTGCGGCGCGGCGAAATCCATGCGCTGTGCGGCGAGAACGGCGCCGGCAAGTCGACGCTGATGAACATGATCGCCGGTGTTTTGCAGCCCGACGAGGGCGACATCCTGATCGATGGCGAGCGTGTTTCGATCCACTCGCCCGCGGCCGCCCAACGCCTCGGCATTGCGCTTGTCCACCAGGAGATCGCGCTCTGTCAGGATGCGACGGTTGCCGAAAACATCTATATGGCCGCGATCAACAGCCGGCGCGCGCCGTTGATGAATTTCCAGAAGCTCTACGCCGATGCCCAGAAGGTCATGGATCTGCTCGCGCCCATTCCGGTGCGCACCAGGGTCGCCGACCTTTCCATTTCCAACCAGCAGCTCGTCGAGATCGCCAAGGCGCTGACGCTCGACTGCAAGGTGCTGATGCTCGATGAGCCGACCGCGGCGCTGACCGAAAGCGAAGCGCAACGCCTGTTCTCGATCGTGCGCGGGCTCAGGGACCGTGGCATTTCGGTGATCTATATCAGCCATCGCATGGCCGAGATCTTCTCGCTGTGCGACCGCGTCACCGTCTTCCGCGATGGCCGCTATGTGGCGACCGATCCGATCGCCGCCGTCTCACCGGACGATGTCGTGCGCAAGATGGTCGGCCGCGAAATCACCCAGCTCTATCCCGACAAGCTGGCGCCGCAGGAGCCGGGGCGCCTGCTCCTCTCCGTCGAGGGGCTTTGCGATGGCCGCCGCTTCGCAGACGTCGATCTTCAGCTTCGCGCCGGTGAAATTCTGGGCATTGGCGGCCTGATCGGCGCCGGCCGCAGCGAGATAGCGCAAACAGTCTGTGGCCTCAGGCCAATGACGGCAGGAACCGTTGCGCTCGACGGAAAGCAGCTGCGGTTGCGCGGCTACGGCGATGCGGTCAAGGCGGGGCTGGTCTATCTCTCTGAGGATCGCAAAGGCTCCGGCGTGTTCCTCGATCTGCCGATCGCGGCCAACATCTCCGCGCTCGACCTCTCAAGGTTGACCGGGCCGCTCGGCCTGCTCGACCGCAAGGCCGAGGATCGTCAGGCGCGGGAGCTGACCGGCAGGCTCGGCGTGCGCATGGCCGGCACCGATGCCGCCGTCTCGACGCTGAGCGGCGGCAACCAGCAGAAGGTCGCCATCGCCAGGCAGCTGTCCGTCGATCCCAAGGTCATCATCATGGACGAGCCGACACGCGGCATCGATGTCGGCGCCAAGGTGGAGATCCACCGGCTGCTGCGCCAGCTTGCCGGCAGTGGCGTCGGCGTTGTTGTCATCTCGTCGGAACTGCCGGAGCTGATCGGTCTGTGCGATCGCGTCCTGGTGGTGCGCGAAGGCAGGATCGCCGGCGAACTCACCGCCGGCGAGCTCGGCGAGGAAGCCATCATCATGCTCGCCTCGGGCGTCCAGGACAGTTCAACTCAAAGGCAGGCCCACAATGTCGCCTAGGCAATCAGGAGAAGCGCTCGTGCACGCCGAGATCAAGGCCGCCGGTGCCGTGCGGCGCATCAATTTCGCTCAGCTCGCATCGATGCGCGAGGCCGGGCTGATCGTCATCATCCTGGCGTTGTGCATCGCCATGAGCTTTGCCTCGCCGCACTTCCTGACATGGGGCAATTTCCGCGCCATGCTGATGAGCTTTTCCATCGAAGGCATCGTCGTTGTCGGCATGACCATCCTGCTCATCGTCGGCGGCATCGACCTGTCGGTCGGCTCGGTCGTGTGTTTCTCGATGGTGGTCTCCGGGGCGCTGTTCCTCGCCGGCCTCGATCCCTGGACGGCAAGCCTGATCGGCATCGGCGTCAGCGCGCTGATCGGCGCGGCGATGGGCTTCTTCGTGACGGTAATAGGCCTCAATCATTTCATCACGTCGCTGGCGGCCATGGTCATCGTGCGCGGCATGTGCCTGGTGGTCACCAAGGGCACGCCGCTGTCGCTGTTCACCCTGCCGCCGGCTTTCAAGGCCATCGGTCAGGGCAGCTTCAACAACATTCCCTATGTCATCCTGATCTTCGTCGTGGTGGTGGCGATCTTCGACTTTCTGCTGCGCCGCGCCACGGCCTTCCGAAAAGTCTTCTACACCGGCTCCAACGAGAAGGCCGCGCAGTTCTCGGGCATCAGGACCAACCAGGTGAAGTTCTGGGTCACGGTGCTGTGCTCGACCCTCGCCGGACTGGCCGGTGTCATCTACATGGCGCGCTTCGGCGCGGCGACGCCGACCTTCGGCGCCGGCATGGAGCTCAACATCATCGCCGCGGCCGTCATCGGCGGCGCCTCGCTCAATGGCGGCTCGGGCACCATCTTCGGGGCGATCCTTGGCATGGCGCTGCTCTCGGTGGTGACCAGCTCGCTCATCCTGCTCGATATCTCGGTCTATTGGCAGGACATGATCAAGGGATGCATCCTGCTTGCAGCCGTATCGATCGATCACTTCCTGCACCGCAAGAAGTCCTGAACCTCAAAGGCACCGAACAAGGCCATGGCCCCTCCCAACACACGCGACGACATTGCCGCTGTCCGCCAGATGCACCAGGCGCTTGTCCTGCATTATGTCGAAGGCAAGACCCAGGCCGAGATCGCCGGGGAACTAGGCATCTCGCACGCCACCGTCAACCGGCTCATCAAGCGCGGTCACCAGCTCGGCCTCGTCGAGATCAAGATCAAGTCACCGATCGACCATCTGGTCGACCTGGAGGCGCGGCTGGTGGCGCTGGGCGGCATCGAGCGGGCGATGGTGGTGCCATCGGTCTCCGACAACCCACACACCGCCCTGCAGCGGGTCGGCGAGGCGGCGGCTGGCCTGCTGCTCGACACCATCAAGGACGGTGACACCATCTCGATCACCGGCGGCAAGGGTGTCAGCGCGCTGGTCGCCGGGCTGAAGCCCGGGCGCCGATACGATGTCGAAATCATTCCGGCCACTGGGTTGGTGCAAGGCAAGCACTACACTGACGTCAACCATGTCGCGTCGCTGATGGCCGACAAGCTCGGCGGGCGCGCCTACCAGATCCATGCGCCGCTGTTTGCCGACACCGCGCAGCAGCGCGAGATGCTGATGGGCATCAGTTCCGTCGCCGACGTCTTTCGCAAGGCGCGCGAGGCCGATGTCGCGGTGGTGGGTGTCGGCTCCATCCTGACCGACGATTCCAGCTACTACGATCTGCATCCGTCCTCGAACGCCGATCGCCAGGCGATCGAGAAGTCCGGGGCGACAGGCGAGCTGCTCGCCCATCTCATCGATCGCCAGGGCAAGCTCTGCAACTACTCGCTCAACCGTTCGCTGGTCTCGTTGACGCTTGACGAGTTCGCGACCATCCCGCGCTCCATCGGCATCGCAAGCGGCCCCAGCAAGGTCGCACCGATCCTCGCCGCCATGCGCGGAAACCATCTCGACACCATCGTCACGGACGAGGCCACCGGGCTCCAGATCCTCGAGCTGGCCGAACAGGAGGCAGCATGAATTCTCGACAGATCCAGCGGCAGATCGGCAAGTCCGGCATATCGGCGTCGGCTGTAGGCCTGGGCACCTGGGCCATTGGCGGCTGGATGTGGGGCGGTACCGACGAGCAGGAATCGATCAGGGCGATCGAAGCCTCGATCGACGCCGGCCTCAGCCTGATCGACACCGCACCGGCCTACGGCCTTGGCCGCAGCGAGGCGATCGTCGGCACCGCCATCAAGGGCAAGCGCGACAAGGTGGTGATCGCGACCAAATGCGGGCTGAACTGGCATTCCGGCAAAGGGGGCCATTTCTTCGACCAGGACGGCAAGCCGGTTCACCGTTATCTCGGTGCCGACGGCATTGCCTATGAGGTCGAGCAGAGCCTGCGGCGTCTCGGCACCGATCATATCGACCTCTACATCACCCATTGGCAGGATCCGACCACCCCCATCGCCGAGACGATGGCGGTGCTGGAAAAACTGAAGGCGGCCGGCAAGATCCGGGCTATTGGCGCCAGCAATGTCAGCGCCGAAGATCTCGGCCGCTATATCGACGCCGGCCAGCTCGATGCGATCCAGGAGCGCTATTCGATGATCGACCGCGAGATCGAGAGCAGCCTGCTGCCGATCACACGCCGCCATGACATCGCCACCCTCAGCTACTCCTCCCTGGCGCTGGGCCTGCTCACCGGCACGGTCGACCCCGGCCGCACATTTGGCGGTGACGACCAGCGCAAGGACAACCCGCGCTTCTCCATGGGCAACCGGCAGAAGGTGGCAAAGCTGAAAGAGGCCATCGCCCCGATCGCTGAACGCCATCAGGCGTCGATGGCGCAGATCGTCATCGCCTGGACGCTTGCCCAGCCGGGTGTCACTTTCGCCCTGTGCGGAGCACGCAATGCCGAACAGGCGCTCGACAATGCGCGGGCCGGCGCGATCACGCTTGCGGCAAGCGAGCTTGCGGCAATCGATGCCGCGGCAGCCGCGCATCTCGCCGCGATGGATGCCTGAGCAAAAAAGGCAACAGCCCCGATGAACCGTAGCCATACAATCGCCGCTCTGCGCGACCGGCCGGATATTGCCGTGCTCGTCATCGGCGGCGGCATCAACGGCATCAGCGTCTTTCGCGAGCTGGCCTTGCAAGGCGTCGATGTCGTGCTGGCGGAAAAGGGCGATTATTGCAGCGGCGCCAGTGCTGCCCTGTCACGCATGGTGCATGGCGGCCTGCGCTACCTCGAAAACGGCGAATTCAAACTGGTGCGCGAATCGCTGCTCGAACGCGACCGGCTGCTGCGGAATGCGCCGCACTATGTGGCCCCATTGCCGACGACGGTGCCGATCTTCGATATGTTTTCCGGCCTCGCCAACGGTGCGGTGCGTTTCTTGGGGCTGACGCGGCGCCCCAGCCGGCGCGGCGCGCTGGTCATCAAAACAGGTCTTGCCATGTACGATCTGTTCACCGCCGCACGCCGATTGATGCCGACGCACAGGTTCCGGGGGCGCGCCGAGACCCTGAAGACATGGCCGGCGATCAATCCGGCGATCCGCAATTCGGCGACCTACTACGACGCCTGGGTAAGCCGGCCCGAACGCCTCGGTCTGGAGATGCTTCTGGACGCCACGGCAAGCGGGGAGAACGCGCGCGCCTTGAACTATGCACTGATATCATCGACCGGCGACGGCCTTGCCATTACCGACAGGCTGACGGGCGAAGAACTGCCGATGCGGGCGCAACTGGTCATCAACGCCACCGGTGGCTGGATCGACCTGACCAACAAGGCCATCGGTGCCGCGGCGCAGCGGATGATGGGCGGCACCAAAGGCTCGCATCTGATCGTCGACAACAGCGAACTCTTCGACGCGCTCGGCGGCCACATGGTCTACTACGAGAACGAGGACGGGCGCATCTGCATCCTGTTTCCTTATCTCGGCAAGGTGCTGATCGGTTCGACCGACATCCGGGTCGATGATCCCGACCAGGTCCGTTGCGAGGACGACGAGCAGCGCTACATCCTGCAGTCGCTCGCCTTTGTCTTTCCTTCGATCAAGGTCGTCGAAAACCAGATCGTGTTCCGCTTCGCCGGCGTGCGCCCCTTGCCCGCCAGCGAAGACAGTTTTACGGGCCGCATACCGCGCGATCATTTTTGCGAGTTCGTCGAACCGGCCGGACACCTGCCGGCGACACTGTGCATGATCGGCGGTAAGTGGACCACCTTCCGTTCGTTCGGAGCGCTGGCAGCCGATATGGCGTTGAAGCGGCTGGGGCTCGTGCGCAGCATGGGAACGCAGGACATGGTCATCGGAGGCGGCCGCGACTTTCCGACCGATCCGGAGGCCTGGTGCGCATCATTCGCCGCCGAGCACGGCCTGCCGGTCGAGCGCGCACGCACCCTTCTGCAGCGCTACGGCACGTCGGCCAGGGATTTCGCTTCGCACCCGGCGGGCGAGCAGATGCTGCCGCAGTCGGACTATTCGGCGAGCGAGATCCGCCACATCATCGAGCGTGAGCAGGTCGAGTGCCTTGCCGACCTGTTCCTGCGCCGCACCACCATTGCCATTTCGGGCGGCCTCAGCTTCGACCTCATCAACGCCGTTCTCGACATGCTGGCGGCGCACAAAGGCTGGAGCGCCACCGAGGCCGCCGCCGAACGCTCGACCTTCCTGACCTTGCTGGCCGACCGGCACGGCATCGACCTCCAGACGCATCAAAGGAGCGCCCTATGCGCGTAAACAAGAAAGTCCGCATGAACCGGCTGTTCGGCGGTGGCCGCTGTCTCGACGTGGCCATCGATCATGGTGTCTGCAACGAGCCGAGCTTTCTTGCCGGGCTCGAAGACATGGCCAGTGTCGTCACCCAGCTGGTCAAGGCCGGCCCCGACGCCATCCAGATGAACTACGGCCAGGCCGATCTGCTGCAGTCTGTGCCGGGCAAGGACAAGCCGGCGCTGGTGATGCGCATCGACATGGGCAATCCCTACAACAGGACGCGCCACCGGGCGATGTGGGCGGTGCTGCAGAACGAGGCCGAGCCCTTGCTTGGCGCCATCGAGATGGATGCGGCCTGCGTCGTGGTCAATTTGTTCATGCTGCCCGACGAGCCGGACCTGTTCCGGCAATGCGTGCAGAACATCGCCCGGGTCCGCGCCGATTGCGAGAAATACGGCCTGCCGCTGATGATCGAGCCACTGGCCATGCTGCCGGTTGCCGAACATGGCGGTTATATGGTCGACGGCGATGCCGAAAAGATCGCCACCTTGACCCGGCTTGCCCGCGAGATGGGCGCCGATATCATCAAGGCCGATCCGACCACCGATCCCAACGATTTCCACCGCGTCGTCGAGGCCGCGCGCTGCCCGGTGCTGGTGCGCGGCGGCGGCAAGGAGGATTTGCGTGCTGTGTTCGACAAGTCGGCTGCCTTGATGGCACAGGGTGCGCTTGGCATGGTCTATGGCCGCAACATCTACCAGCATGCCAACCCGAGTGCGGTCGTGCGCGGGCTGATGGCGATCATTCATGACGATGCCGATGGCGGCGTGGCCTGGGACCTGTACAACCAGGCATAGGCTGCGGCCTCGGGAGGCGCCAATGGCAAACTACATCCTCGGCCTCGATGCCGGCAACACCGTCATCAAGGCTATCCTCTTCGACCTGTCGGGACGCGAGCTGGCGCTTGCCGCCCGCGACGGCCGCTCGTCCATGCCAAAGCCCGGACATGTCGAGCGCGACCTCGACGAACTCTGGCGCAACGCGGTTTCGGTCATCGGCCAATGCATCGCTGAAGCCGGCATCGACGCCGGCGAGATCGTTGCCATCGGCTGCGCCGGCCATGGCAACGGGCTCTACGCGCTCGATCGCGCGGGCGCACCACTGATCGGCATCCAGTCGCTCGACACGCGCGCGGTCGGCATCGTTGCCGAATGGGCAAAACAGAATGTCGGCGACCGCACCTACGCACACTGCTTGCAACGGCCGTGGGCGGCGCAGACGCCAACCCTGCTTGCCTGGCTCAAGCGCTTTTCTCCGGCGCTGTTCGCCAGGATCGGCACGGTTTTCCTGTGCAAGGATTTCGTCGTCAACCGCCTGACCGGCGCGCGCAGCAGCGATACCTCCGACATGTCGGGCTGCGGCCTGCTGCAGATGCGGGATCGGCGCTACGAGCCGGACCTGCTTGCCGCTTACGGGCTGGGCGATTGCGCGGACCTGCTGCCGCCGGTGCTGGAATCGGCCGACATTGCCGGCCATGTCAGCGAGGAGGTGGCGGCCATGACGGGACTGCGCGCCGGCACGCCCGTTGTAGCCGGGCTGTTCGATGTCGTGGCCAGCGCGGTCGGTTCGGGCGTGACCAGAACCGGTGCCGCCTCGGTCATCGCCGGAACCTGGAGCATCAACCAGGTCATCACCGACGAACCGATCCGCGACCCGTCGATCTTCATGCTGTCGACCTTCGACCGCCAGCGCTATCTGGCGATCGAATCCAGCGCGACCTCGGCCGCCAATCTCGAATGGATCGTTCGCGAATTCCTCGAACATGGCGGCGATGCCGGCAAGTCGCCGTTCGAATTGTGCAGCGAACTCGTCGCTTCCGTCGATCCGAACAGCGATATCCCGATCTATCATCCCTTCCTGTACGGCTCGCAGCAGAATGGCCATGCGCGCGCCGGCTTCTACGGTATCGCCGGCTGGCACAGCCGGGCACATCTGCTTCGTGCGCTGTTCGAGGGCGTCGCCTTCGAGCACAAGCGCCATGTCGAGACCTTGCACAAAGCGGGCGCCGATTTCGACCAGGTGGTGCTGTCCGGCGGCGGCTCGCGCAGCACGGTCTGGCCGCAGATCTTCGCCGATGTGCTCGGCGTGCCCGTTACCGTGGCGCGCAGCCGCGAAACCGGAGCCCTGGGAGCGGCAATCGCTGCGGGCACCGGCGTCGGCATCTTCGCGGACTACAGTGCCGGTGCCGCCGCCATGACAGCGGCCGCCCGGCACTTTGTGCCTGACGAGGCGGTTGCCGACGCATATGCACGGCGGTATCGACTGTACGGCGAGATCAACCAGGCGATGACCCCGATGTGGGAGCGCATCGCCGGACAGCAGGCGCGCACGTGACCGAAGCTTCACCGTCCCCGTTCGGCAGTTACGATTACGTCATCGTCGGTGCCGGCTCCGCCGGCTGCGTGCTCGCCAACCGGCTTTCGGCCGATCCGCGCAACAATGTGCTGCTGCTCGAGGCCGGCGGCAGCGACCGCTATCACTGGGTCGATATCCCGATCGGCTACCTCTTCTGCATGGGCAATCCGCGCACCGACTGGATGATGAAGACCGATCCGGAAGCCGGTCTCAACGGACGCAGCCTCAACTATCCGCGCGGCAAGGTGCTTGGCGGCTGTTCATCGATCAACGGCATGATCTACATGCGCGGCCAGGCAGCCGACTATGATGGCTGGCGCCAGGCCGGCAATGCCGGCTGGGGCTGGGACGATGTCCTGCCCTATTTCCTCAAATCGGAAGATTATCACGGCGGCAAGAGCGCCATGCACGGGAGCGGCGGCGAGTGGCGGGTCGAACGGCAACGGCTGTCATGGCCGATCCTGGACGCCTTCCGGGACGCTGCCGAGGAACTCGGCATTCCCCGCACCGAGGACTTCAATACCGGCACCAATGAGGGCTCGGGCTATTTCGAGGTCAACCAGCGGAAAGGCGTGCGCTGGAACACATCGAAGGCGTTTTTGCGCGGCATTGCCACGCGCAAGAACCTGCGCGTGGTGCTCGGCGCGGAGACCGAGCGGCTCGAATTCGACGGCCGGCGCGTCACCGGACTCGTCTTCCGCCAAGGCGACCGCCTGCATCAGGTCCGCGCTGGACAGACGATCCTTGCAGCCGGCGCCATCAACTCGCCGAAGATCCTCGAACTCTCCGGCGTCGGCCGCCCCGACCTGCTTTCGAGCGTCGGCGTGGATGTCCGTCACGCCTTGCCGGGCGTCGGTGAAAACCTGCAGGACCATCTGCAGATCCGCACCGTTTTCAAGGTCGCCAATGCCGCGACGCTCAACCAGCGCTACCACAATCTGGTCAGCCGTGCGTCGATGGGGCTGGAATACGCGCTCAAGCGCAGCGGGCCGCTGTCGATGGCGCCAAGCCAGCTCGGCATCTTCGCCAGGAGCGATCCGCGCCTTGCAACGCCCGACCTCGAATATCATGTGCAGCCACTGAGCACCGACCGGCTGGGCGAGCCGCTGCATCGCTTTCCCGCTGTCACCGTCTCGGTCTGCAATCTGCGTCCGGAAAGTCGGGGCACCGTACATATGGGTTCATCCGATGCACGGGAGGCGGCGAAGATCCGACCGAACTATCTTTCCACCGAGGGAGACCGCAGCGTGGCCATCGCGTCGTTGCGCCATGTCCGCAGTCTGATGAAGGCCCGGGCCGTGGCGCGCTTTGCGCCGGAAGAGATGCTGCCCGGCGCGCAATATGACAGTGACGAAGACCTCATCCGCAAGGCCGGAGATATCGGCACGACGATCTTCCACCCCGTCGGTACCTGCAAGATGGGGTCGGACTCGATGGCGGTGGTCGACGACGGCCTGCGTGTTCACGGGCTTGCCGGGCTGCGCGTGGTCGATGCCTCGATCATGCCGACAATCGTTTCAGGCAACACCAACTCGCCGGTCGTCATGATCGCGGAGAAGGCAGCCGAGATGATCCTGCAAGAGGCGCGCTGAAGGCCTCACGCCATGGCGACGCCGCGTGGTCGCTTTCTCTCGGCCGCCGCCAGGAGATCGACGAAGGCGCGCACCTTGGCTGGCCGGAACCGGGCCGGTGGAAAGACGGCGTGGATGCCGCCTGTAGGCAAGCTCCAGCCGGCAAACACCGGCACCAGCCGCCCCTCGGCGATATCGTCGCTGACGCTGTAATCCGGAAACACGCCCAGCCCGATACCGGCGAGTACGCAAGCCAGGGCGGCGGGGCTCTTGTCGCACATGACGACCGGATTGAGTTCGGTCAGCACCGTTTCGCCATCCCTGGAAAACAGCCATTGGCCGATGCCGCGCAGCTGGGCGTTGCCGACCCAGGCCAGCGATCTTGCCTGGCGCGGCGTCACGTCGTGCGGTAGATTTGCCGCGAAGCCAGGGCTCGCCACCACGGTTTGCCGGATCGTACCCAGGCGCCGCGCCTGGTTTGAGGAATCGGTGAGCCAGCCGACACGGATGCCGAGATCGATCTGCTCATCCACCAGGTTGCTGACCGCGTCGTCGAAGATCGCCTCGACGCGCATATGCGGATAGGTTCTGAGATAGGCCGCCATGACCGGGGCCACCATCTTGGTGCCGTAGTCGAGCGGCGCGGTCAGCCTCAGCGTTCCGCTCGGTTCGACGGCTCCGCGCGAGATTTCGCCATAGGCCGCCTCCGCTTCCCGCAGGATGATCATCGCGCGGTCATAGAAGAGGCGACCCTCTTCGGTCGGCGTGACACGCCGCGTCGTGCGTTGCAGCAGCGTTGCGCCCAGTTCTTCCTCGAGCTTGCCGATCTGATGGCTGACCACAGCCTTGGCGACGCCGAGCCGGTCTGCCGCCGCGGTGAACGAGCCGGTTTCCATCACTGTGGTGAAGTAGGCGAGCCGATTGAGGTTCAGAAGTTCAGCCAAGGCGGCAACCTTTGTCTGATTGAATCAGACAGTTTGTATTATTGGGTGCCATTTATCGCAAGACCCCCGCCTGCCACATATGAGCCAAGGCATTCGACGAAGCCGGCAGCCGGACCAGGGATGGCAGCGATTATGAGCAATTCAGAAGTGACCTATCTTTTCGATCCGCTTTGCGGCTGGTGCTATGGTGCCACCCCGATGCTCGACAGACTGTCGGCCGCCGGCCTGCGCGTCGACCTGCTGCCGACCGGCCTGTTCTCCGGTGCCGGCGCGCGTCCGATGGATGAAGGTTTTGCCGCCCACGCCTGGGCGAACGATCAGCGCATCGAACGCCTGACCGGACAAGTGTTCACGCCGGCCTACCGGCACAATGTCCTCGATGTCCGCGGAACCCTTCTCGACTCGTATGCCGCCACGCTCGGCATCAGCGCCGCCGGCCTGGAAGATCCCAGCCGCCGGCTTGCCGCGCTGAAGACGATCCAGCGGGCGCGCTATGTCGACGGCAGCGATGTCGTGACGACCAGCGGTGTGGCCGAGGTGCTTGCCGCCGCCGGCATGGCAGACGCCGCCGAGATGCTTAAGGCGCCGACCGAAACATTGCTGACGGCCCACCGCGAGCTGGTCGGCCGCGGCCGTGCGCTGTTCCAGCGCCTGCATGCCGATGGCGTGCCTTCGCTGGCGGTCATCCGCAACGATGCGCCCCGGCTGATCGGTTCGAACGCGCTGTTCGGCAGCTTCGACAATCTCGTCGCCCATATCGCGGCGGCGTGATCCCATCCTCCAGAAAACCTCCAACAAGGAATAAGGACATAGACATGGCAAAAGTCGCTCTCATTGGTGCATCCGGCGCAGTCGGCTCACGCCTTCTCAGGGAACTCTCCGATCGCGGCCATACAGTCACCGGCATTGCGCGCAACCCGGAAAAGATCGCCGCACTCCCGGGCGTGACGGCCAGGAAGGGCGATCTCTTCGACGAGAAGGGTCTGGCCGACCTGATCCGCGGCCATGATGTGGTGATCAGCGCTGTGCATTTTCTGGACAGCGATGCCGATACGCTGATCGCCGCGGTGCGGGCCTCCGGCGTGAAGCGCTATCTCGTCGTCGGCGGCGCCGGCAGTCTCGAAGTCGCGCCCGGCAAGCGGCTGGTCGACACGCCTGAATTCCCGGCGATCTACAAGGCCGAAGCGCAGAAGGGCGCCGACTTCCTGGACAGATTGAAGACGGTCGGCGACCTCGATTGGACGTTCCTGTCGCCATCCGCCATGTTCGTCCCAGGCGAGCGCACCGGAAAATTCCGCCTCGGCAAGGACACGCTTCTCGCCTCGGACAAGGGCAGCAGCATTTCCTTCGAGGACTACGCCATCGTCATGGTCGACGAGATCGAGAAGCCGGCCCACATCAGGCAGCGCTTCACCGTCGGCTATTGATCGAACGGGCGGTGGCGGCCGAGCCTCAATCGAGGCCGTCCTGTCTCAGCGCCTCGCGGCGGCGTTCGACAAAGGCGCGTTCCTCGCTGGTCAGGTCGTGTTCTCGCTTGCGGAGCCATTCCTGGTAGGACGGATCGACCTCCTTGACCGGCTTGGCCCCCGTCGAAATCGAAGCCGGCCGGTTGTCGGTATAGCGAGGCCGCAAGGCACTGTTGGGGTTGTATTCGGTTCGCCTGTCGTTGCCTGAAATGACGAGGTCGGGATCCGAAACCCGGCCCGACGGGCTGTAGACGAATGCCGAGACAATCCGGTCGAGCGCCGCGTCGACTTCCTTCGGCCGGTGCACGACGTCTCGCGGCAGGCGATCGGGGACGGCAAGCCGGGTGATGCCGCGATCGTTGATGGCGTCGAGCACCTCGCGGTGATCGCGCGAGGTGATGACCTCGCGCCGGGCCGGCCAGAAATCATAGGGCGCGTGGGCACCGTGTCCCTTGCCGATATGGAAGGCATAGATTTCCGGATAAACCGTCAATTCGGTGCGGCGGCTCGGCTTGACGTCGTAGAACGAGGTGATGGCGATCTGCAGCAGATGCGTCGCGCCGATGCCGCCAAGCGCGTCGTCGATCACCAGGCCGAAACGGTCATGCGCGTTCCAGTCCGGCAAAGCCTCGGCGATCGAAGCGGGCTTGCCGTCGATCTCGACATCGAACATATTCGCTTTCAACAATGTCACGACATGCATTGGGCTCTCCTGACAGTCTGTCGATTCGCCAAGGCTTCATCAGACCAGCCATGAACACGCTTGTCAGCCCATATCGGGTTTGGCCCCCTCCTTCCCCACCGGGGCCCGTATCGCTAATGTCCTCGACTCGCGGAGGATTGATCATGGAGCATAGTCGGCTGTCGAAGAAGGAGCGGCATGAGCTCATCCTGTCGGAAGTGCGCCGGTCGGCCTCGATCCGTATCTCCAGGCTCGCCATGCGCCTCGGCGTCGCCGGCGAGACGATCCGTCGCGACCTCATCGAGCTTGGTGATGCGGGGCTGCTCAACCGAACCTATGGCGGCGCGACGATCTCGCTGGTGACATCCGAGCCGGTGATTGCCGAGCGCAGCCAGACCATGGTCGAGGAGCGTACCCGGATCGGGCGTGGCGCGGCCGGACTGGTCAAGAAAGGCCAGATCGTGATGATCGACGGGGGCTCGACAACCTACGAGGTGGCGCGCAATCTCTCGCAGTTGAGGCGCGACCTGACCGTCATCACCAACTCCATCGGGGTGGCCTCGGTAGCCGGCGCCAATCCGACTTTCCGGGTTGTCTTGTGCCCCGGCACCTATGACAGCCGGGAAGCCAGCGTGTTCGGCGAGGATACGGTCGAATTCATCAGGCGCTACAATGCCGACATTGCCATCATCGGCGCCTCGAGCCTGTCCGCGGATGGGCCCAGCGACATGATCTCGGGGGCAGCGGCGGTCAAGCGGGCGATGATCTCGCGAACGCTGTCGACAGCGCTGGTGGTGACCAACGACAAGTTCGGCCGCAACAGCCTCGAGCGCGTGTGCGGCCTCGGCGAGCTTTCCGACATCGTCACCGATCGCGAGCCGCAGCCGGCGCTGCGCGCCGTCATCGAAGCGGGTGGAACGGAACTTCACGTCTTTGGCGGCGGCTGAGCCTATCGGGCATCCCGGTCTGTCAGCGCGATATGACAGCAGCCGGAGCCATGGCCCGGAGTCCAGGTGACATTGTCGAAACGCACGCCGGTCGCCTCGAACAGGCCGCGGTCGAAGGCGCCGGCAATGCGGCAGAGCGTGGCGAGTTTTTCGTCCCCAACGCCTGCCTCGACCCAGGCATCTTTCAGCGGGCAGCGCTTCACCTTGAAGGCGATGCGGTCGTCGCTGCGTTCGACATCGGTCGGATACATCAGGCCGCCATCCGGGCTGACCGCCAGGAAGGCCTCGCCGATCGCGCGGGCGTCGTTGGCGCCGAAGCTGGCGAAAGCGACTGCCGCGACTTCCTTGCCGAGCTGTTCGATGGCGCGGATCATGATCGCTTCGGCTTTTTCGGCGCCCAGCTCTCCGGTCAGTTCGTTGAGGAACAGGCGGTAGAGATCGGCTCGGTTGCGAAAGGCGGAATCGAGTTCGCGCGACAGTTTCTCGGCTCTGGCTTCGGGGTCGGTCATGATGCGTCCTGTATGGTCCGATTCAATCTCGGTGCGGCCGCCACCAGCGCCTTGCCTATGGCTGATTGCGGCGCGTCGATGACGGCACAGGCATCGCCACTCTCGGCAATCCGCCCGGCATCGAGAAGGACGACGCGGTGGGCGATCGCCCTGATAACGCCGAGATCATGTGAAATGAAGAGATAGGCAATCCGTTCCTGCCGTTGCAGGTCGAGCAAAAGGTCGAGGATCTGTCCGCGGACGGAAACGTCGAGCGCCGACACCGCCTCGTCGAGCACGATCAGCGACGGCTTCGTCGCGACGGCGCGGGCAATGGCGACGCGCTGCCGCTGGCCACCGGAGATTTCATGAATGGCGCGCGGGGCGAGGTCAGCCGTCAGCCCGACGCGCTCCAGCAAGGCGGCGATGCGGGCCGGCCGTTCTGCGCGGGAGGCGATGCCATGGATACGCAAGGGATCGTCGAGCACACGCGCCACCGTGGCGCGCGGGTTGAAGGCGGCCAACGGGTCCTGGAACACCATCTGCAGGCGTGCGCGGCGTGTTCGCAGCGCTGAGCCGCGCAAGGCCAGAAAATCGTCGTCCTCGAAGTCGATACGGCCGGCATCCGGCTCGATCAATCGCAGCACCAGCCGCGCGATCGTCGACTTGCCGCTGCCGGAGGGGCCGGCCAGCGCCAGCGTTTCGCCGGGCTCGATGTGAAAAGAGACATCGTCGACGGCAGCGATGGTCTTGTCGCCGCGACGGTAGCGTTTGGTCAGGTTGGACACCGCCAGCAGGCTCATGCGTGGAGCCCGGCTCGGTTCAGCAATGGCCTGGTGTCGAGGCCGATATGGGCGTCGAGCAATGCGCGCGTATAGGGCTGGGCTGGGGCGCCGACAATCTGCGCCGTCGTGCCAAGCTCGACCAACTGACCATAACGGAAAACGGCGATGCGCTCGGCAAGCTCGGCTGCCAGCGCGATGTCATGGCTGATGAACAGCAGCGTCATGCCGTCCTCGGTCACCAGTCGCTGGATCAGCGCAACGATCTCGGCTTGCACGATGGTGTCGAGCGCGCTGGTCGCCTCGTCGGCGATCAGCAATTTCGGACCGGCCGCAATGGCGGCGGCGATCGCCACACGCTGCTTCTGACCGCCGGAGAGCTGATGCGGGAAGGCGCGCAAGGCTGAGTCCGGGTCCGGCAGGTGGACGCGCTCGAGCAGGCTTTTGGCCCTGATATAGGACTGGAACCAGGTGAGGCCGAGATGCGTGCGCGCCACTTCGGCGATTTGCTTGCCGATGGTCATCACCGGATCGAGGCTGGCGGAGGGATCCTGGAAGACAAAGCCGATATCGCGGCCGAGGAGGGGGATTTTGTTGAACTTGGATTTGAAAGGCTGGCGTTCCGTCACACCCCCCTCTGTCCTGCCGGACATCTCCCCCGCAAGGGGGGAGATTACTCGCTCGTTTCCGTTTTCGCCAATCGCCGGAGCTGGAGAAGATTCGGCGGTAGAGCTGCTGATCTCCCCCCTTGCGG
>NZ_SMYZ01000120.1:0-32756 GCF_004919685.1 Mesorhizobium norvegicum
GGCAGGTGAGGGGCAGCGCCGATTTCGACAATTGGCGGTCGCCGACACCGGTCGGAAGCGGGACAGGAGTCACGCAAAATGGCGCCTAGCTTCGGCATCGCCTTCGGCGGCGGCGGCGCGCGCGGGCTGGCGCATATCCATGTCATCGAGGCGCTGGACGAACTGGGCATCAGGCCGGTGGCCATAGCCGGCTCGTCGATCGGCGCCATCATGGGCGCCGGCATGGCCGCCGGCATGACCGGCAAGGACATAAACGACTATGCTCGCTCGATCCTCGGCCGCCGCGCCGAAGTGGCGAGCCGCATGTGGCGGGCACGGCCGGGCACGATAGCCGAAGCCATGCAGAACGGCATCCGCGTCAGCCAGTTCAATGTCGAGCGCATCCTGAAGGCCTTTCTGCCCGAGGCCATTCCCGAAACCTTCGCCGAGCTCAAGATCCCGCTCAAGGTGACAGCGACCGACTATTTCGGCCACAAACTGGCCGTCTTCGATGACGGCGACTTGCACTCCGCACTTGCAGCGTCAGCGGCCATACCCGCCGTGTTCCGCCCGGTGACGCGCGACGGCAGGCTGCTGATCGACGGCGGCATCTACAACCCCGTGCCGTTCGACCTGATCGAGAACGACGCCGACATCATCATCGGCGTCGACGTGGTCGGCGCGCCGGAAGAGGCCGACCGCAAACAGCCGACCTCCGTCGACCTGATGTTCGGCGCCACGCAGCTGATGATGCAGTCGATCATCGCCAACAAGCTGAAACAATGCCGCCCCGACATACTGGTCCGCCCGGCGGTATCAAGATTCCGCGTGCTGGATTTTTTGAAGATCGACGCGCTGATGAACGAGACGGCGGATATCAAGGACGAGCTGAAGCGGCAGGTGGAGAAGGTGCTGGAGGCGCGGGCTGGCGCCGCCATCAAAGCGAGGCGGGGAAAGCAGGTCGGGTGAGGATGCATCTTCCCGACGCGACCTGGAAGGAAAGGGGCTCTAACCGATTTACGATTTCGCCGCCACCGGCGCATACTCCAGCGCCACCACGCCGTTGCTGAATGGCTTGGCAGAAATCAATTCAAGCGACACCGGCTCGCCGGCTGGGAAAAGCGGCTTGCCCTGGCCGACGGCGCCGGGATAGCTGAGCAGCCTGACGCGATCGACCAGGCCATGGCGCAGCAATTCCTGCGCGACGCTGAGGCTGCCATGCACATAGATGTTGCCGCCGCTGCCCTGCTTCAGGATCCTGACCGTTTCCGGCAGCGGTCCCTTCAGCAATTCGGCCGGCTTCCAGTCGAGCGCCTTCAGGCTGGTCGAGGCGACATATTTCGGCAGCGCGTTGAACCGGTCGGCAAAATCTCCGGTTTCCGTGGGCCAGGAGCCGGCAAAGATCTCATAGGTCGTGCGCCCCAAAAGCATGGCACCGCTATCGGCAAGCTCGTCCTCCTTGAACCTGTTCATCTCGTCGTTCCAGGTCACGCTGGGCAGCTTCTCGACCTCGGCAATGCCATCGACGCTGATGAATTCGGTGACGATAAGTTTTCGCATGGCGGCCTCCTCTTCTGTCAAAGGACGGACTGCGCAGGCCCTTTGCGACATGCTTCGTGAAAAATATCGCTGCCCGGTGGAGAGGAAGGGGAGGCGCGCCGCTATCAAGCGGGGGCGGTGGAAGAAGACAAGGTAAGGCTCAAGATCAACTGAGCAACCACGCTATCGCGTCCACTGCAGCATCCGGTGCGGAGGGGACGAGAACCGCGAGGGCGAGAATATGGAGAGAAGACGTCCGGGCTGGCGCGAGACCGCGAGCCCGGTGAAATGCGGAGATGGCCGGGAAGCCCCGTGACCCCCGGCGCCCGTCCTCAGTCCTTAGCCCGCTCCACATAAGCCCCATCGGCGGTCATCACCACCACGCGGGTGCCTGGCGCGATGTGCGGCGGCACCAGGGTGCGCACGCCGTTGGACAGCACGGCCGGCTTGTAGGAGGACGAGGCGGTCTGTCCCTTGGTCGTCGGCTCGGTTTCCACCACTTCGAAAGTAGCGCGCTGCGGCAGCACCAGGGAAATGGCAATGCCGTTGAACTGCGACACCTGCACGGCCATGCCTTCCAGCAGGTAAGGCGCCATGTCGCCGACCACGGCTTCCGATACCGCCACCTGGTCGTAGCTTTCCGGGTTCATGAAATGAAAGCCTTCGCCGTCGCGATACAGGAACGTGTGCTCGCGCTCCTCCACATAGGCGCGCTCCACCTGCTCGGTGGTGCGGTAGCGCTCCGAAACCTTCACCCCGTCGCCGATGCGGCGCATGTCGAGCTGCGTTACCGGCGTGCCCTTGCCTGGGTGGATGTTTTCGGCAAAGAGGATCACATAAAGCTTGCCGTCCTTGTCGACGACGTTGCCTTTGCGGAGCGAACTGGCGATGACTTTCACCACGGTTTTAAATCCTGCAAGAAGAGTTGACTGGCGTTTGCCGGCTCGTGCGGCGCTGGATGGGGGCCTACCGCATCTTGGCCGCCGCCGCCAGCCCCATTCCACCATGATCTGAGCCCCATGACCGAAGCTTCGCCCTGGTGGACGCCGCATGTCCATGCCGACCGCCGCCCGCGGCTGATGCTGCGCAACGGCATCGCTGCCGGCCTGCGCGACTGGTTCGCCGCCCATGATTTCATCGAGGTGGAAACGGCCGCCCTGCAGGTCTCACCCGGCAACGAGGCGCATCTTGCGGCTTTCGCCACCGAAGCGGTCGGGCCGGACGGCGCGCGGTCGCCGCTCTATCTCCACACCTCGCCGGAATTCGCCTGCAAGAAGCTGCTCGCCGCCGGTGAGCAGCGCATTTTCAGCTTTGGCCCGGTCTACCGCAACCGCGAGCGCGGCCCCTTGCACCATCCTGAATTCACCATGCTCGAATGGTACCGGGTGGGCGAGGCCTATGAGAGCCTGATGCTGGATTGCGCCGCCTTCTTGGCGCTGGCCGCGACAAGGGCAGGGGCGACGCGCTTTTCCTTCCGGGGTAGCTACTGCGATCCGTTCGCCGAGCCGGAACGGCTGACGGTGGCGGACGCCTTCACCCACCATGCCGGCATCGATCTGCTGGCCACGGTCGCCGCCGACGGCACAACCGACCGCGATGCGCTGTACACCGCCTTGACTCGCGCCGGGCTGCGCACCGCGCCCGATGACAGCTGGGCCGACCTGTTCAGCCGGGTGATGGTGGAAAAGGTCGAACCGTTTCTCGGGCAAAGGCGGGCGACCATCCTGTGCGAATATCCGCTGGCCGAGGCGGCACTGGCGCGGCCGAGCCCGCGCGACCCGCGCGTCGCCGAGCGCTTCGAGCTCTATTGCTGCGGCGTCGAGCTTGCCAACGGCTTTGGCGAATTGACCGACGCCGACGAGCAGCGCCGGCGCTTCGTCATCGAGATGGACGAGAAACAGCGCATCTATGGCGAACGCTATCCGCTGGACGAGGATTTTCTCGCCGCCCTTGCCATCATGCCGCCGGCCAGCGGCATCGCGCTCGGCTTCGACCGCCTGGTGATGCTGGCCACCAGCGCGCAGAAAATCGAAGATGTCATCTGGACGCCTGTCGCCTGACGCATGGGAAGATCTGGCCCATTCGATTCCAGGGATCAAGGCTGGACCGCGACCCCGAACCAAGCGACCACACAAGCGGCATGGGACCGAGAGTTCAAAAGCTCATGGTCAAACAGGAATATCCAACAGTGGCAGCACAGGAAACAGTCGAAATCGCCATTGTCGGCGCCGGCGTGGTGGGGCTGGCGACGGCACTTCACCTTGCCGCGGACGGTCGCGAAGTGCTGCTCATCGATCCCAACGAGCCGGGCTCCGGCGCCTCGTTCGGCAATGCCGGAACGATCGCCGAATACGCCTGCATGCCCGTCGGCACTCCTTCCGTGCTGCGGGCGTTGCCAAAGTTGCTGCTTGATCCCGACAGCCCGTTTTCGCTGCGCTGGCCCGCGCTGCTGCAACTGGCGCCATGGCTGGTCCAATTCATGCGGCAATCGCTGCCGGCGGCCACCCAAGCCAATGCGCTGGCGCTCGCCGGACTGCTGGCCGACGCCTTGCCGGCCTGGGAGGAAATGGCAGAGGAGGCGGGCCTGGAGGACCTGCTGCGTCGCAATGGCTGCCTTTACCTCTATCGCCGCGAAAGCGATTTTGCCGCCGGGGCCGGCGGCCGGGCAATGCGCGCCGGATTCGGCATTCACCAGGAGATTCTGACGCCTGATGAGGTGGCAGCACTTGAGCCCGGCCTTCCGGCCAGCGGCACGCGTGGGCTGTACTTCCCGGATTCCCTGAACGTCACCGATCCGAAGGCCGTGATGCGGCGGCTCAACGACGCGGCGATCGCTCGCGGCGTGTCGGTGAGGCAAGCGACAATCACCGGGCTGCAGGTCGAGACCGGCGCTGTCCGGCTCAGCGGCCCCGGCTTCAGCATCAAGGCGGGCACGGTGGTGATTGCCGCCGGTGCATGGTCGCGCGCACTGGCCGCGCAGGCCGGCGACAAGATCCCGCTCGAGACGGAACGCGGCTATCACCTTGAATTCCAGACCGATGCGCCGCTGCTGAACCGGCCGGTGTGTCCCGTCGATCTCGGTTTCTACATAACGCCGATGACTGGCCGCTTGCGGGTCGCCGGCACTGTCGAGCTCGGCGGCCTTGCCGCGCCGCCAAATCCGCGCCGGCTGGCGCTGCTCGACCGTGGCGTCAGGCAGATCTTTCCCAAACTTGGCTCGCCTTGGTCGAAATGGCTCGGCTTCCGGCCATCCCTGCCGGATTCCAGGCCGGTCATCGGCGCTTCACGCGGCAGTTCCCGGGTGATCCATGCTTTCGGTCATGGCCATCTCGGCCTGACGCTCGCTCCGATCACGGCGCGCCTGGTCGTTGACCTGATCGCCAGGCGCGGCGATCCGGCTCGGCTCGCAGCCTTTGCGGCGAGTCGTTTCGGTCGTTGATCGACCGGTGCCTGCGTCCTGATCTAGTGCGCGAAAACCTGCTCCAGCGAGCGAAAACCCTTGAATTCCAAGGCATTGCCCGAGGGGTCGCGGATGAACAATGTCGCCTGTTCGCCGGGCTCGCCCTTGAAACGGACCATCGGCCGTTCCAGCCAGTCGATGTCGTCGCGCGCCTCCAGCCGCGTCGCCAGACGTTGCCAGTCGTCCATCAAGAGCACGGCGCCGAAATGCGGGATCGGTACGACAATGCCGTCGACCTTGCCGTCACTGGGGGCCTGTGCGGCCTGCGGACGCAGATGCGCCGACATCTGGTGGCCGTAAAGGTCGAAATCGACCCAGGTCGCTGATGAACGGCCGATCGCACAGCCCAGCACCTCGCCATAGAAAACGCGGGTTTCATCGAGATCACGGACCGGGAAGGCGAGATGGAAAGGCGTCATCGAAATGCTCCGTGCAGGCTGCGAACCGATTTTGCGTCACAGGGTTCGCGATTTGAACCGTCCACCCTGCATTTTGATTGAAGCCTATGCCATTGCACAAGCCGGACCGGAACAATAGATGGGTGGGCAACGGCCGCACGCTGGCCGCACCAGCAGGATTTCAGGCATGACCGATATATCAGACGCAGCAAAATTGACCGACCGCGTCGCGGCTCTGGTCGAGGCTGCCAAAAAGGCCGGCGCCGATGCCGCCGACGCGGTGGCCGTGCGCGGCCGCTCGACCGGGGTGTCGGTGCGTCTCGGCAAGGTCGAGGGTACAGAATCGTCCGAGAGCGAGGATGTCGCGCTGCGCGTTTTCGTCGGCGGTCGGGTGGCAAGTGTCTCGGCGACAGCGGCCTCGGATCCGAAGGTGCTGGCCGAGCGCGCCGTTGCGATGGCGAAAGTGTCGCCGCAGGATCCCTATCAGGGCCTGGCCGACCCGGCATTGCTCGCCAAACAGACGCGCGATCTCGACCTGTTCGATGCCACCGAAGTGTCGGCCGACCAGTTGAAGGAAGCGGCTCTTGCGGCGGAAGCGGCCGCCCTTGCCGTCAAGGGCGTGACCAATTCGGCCGGCGCCAGCGCCGGTGCCGGCCTGGGTGGCCTGGTGCTGGCCACCTCGCACGGCTTCCTCGGCCATTATGTCGGGTCGCGGTTCTCGCGTTCGGCCAGTGTCATCGCCGGCGAGGGCACCGGCATGGAGCGCGACTATGAATTCTCCTCGCGCCAGCATTTTGCCGATCTCGATGCGCCCGAAGACATCGGCCGCAAGGCCGGCGAACGTGCCGTGCGGCGCATTGGCGCGCGCCAGGCGGCGACCGGGCCGGTCGACGTGGTGTTCGACCCGCGTGTCGCGCGCGGCATCGCCGGCCATCTTGCCGGCGCCATCAACGGTGCCTCGGTCGCGCGCAAGACGTCGTTCCTGCGCGACATGATGGGCAAGCAGGTGGCCGCATCCGCCATCACCGTCACCGACGAGCCGCTCAGGCGGCGTGGCCAGGCCTCGCGTCCGTTCGACGGCGAAGGCGTCGAGGGCGAAAAACTGTTCATGGTCGAGAAAGGCGTGCTCAACCACTGGTTCCTGTCGACCTCGGCCGCGCGCGAGCTGGGTCTCGTCACCAATGGGCGCGGCGCGCGCGGCGGCTCCTCCGTGACGCCATCCTCCACCAATCTCGCCATCGAGCCTGGCGAGCGATCGCCGGAAGAGCTGATCAAATCGCTCAAGACCGGCTTCTACGTCACCGAAGTGTTCGGCCAGGGTGTCGACATGGTCACCGGCGAATACAGCCGTGGCGCCTCGGGCTTCTGGATCGAGAATGGCGAGCTGGCCTATCCGGTCGCCGAGGTCACCATCGCCTCGAACCTGAAGACCATGTTCCTCAACATGGTGCCGGCAAGCGATCTCGACCGCAATTTCGGCACCGCGGCCCCGACGCTCCTGATCGAAGGCATGACCCTTGCCGGAGCATGACCTGACCACTGCCGACGCCACCGAAGACTTGCCGCTGCTGCGCGATGCCGCCCGCGAGGCGGGGGTCATCGCCATGCGCTACTTCGGCAACAGCCCACAAGTCTGGATGAAGGGCGGCACGTCGCCGGTCAGCGAGGCCGACCATGCCGCCGACGCCTATCTGCGCGAAACGCTGCTGGCGGCGCGGCCGGACTATGGCTGGCTGTCGGAAGAGACAGTCGACGATCCGGCTCGGCTTTCGGCCCGCCGCACCTTCGTCGTCGATCCGATCGACGGCACGCGCGGTTTCCTGGAAGGCCAGCGCACCTGGTGCGTCAGCGTTGCCGTCGTCGAGCATGGCCGCACGCTGGCCGGCGTGCTGGAATGCCCGGCGATGGAAGAGACCTATTGGGCGCTGCCCGGCCAGGGCGCCTTCCGCAACGGCAAACGCATTGCGGTGCGCAAGCTGGCGGATACGGCCGAGATTTCCGGGCTGAAGCAGCTGACCGACCTGATGCCGGCCGAATGGCAGGCGCGGCTGAAGCGGGCGCCCTACAGCCCTTCGCTCGCCTATCGGTTGGCCATGATCGCCAATGGCGCGCTGGATGCCACTTTCGTCAAGCCGAACGCACATGACTGGGACATTGCGGCGGCCGATCTCATCCTGCGCGAGGCCGGCGGCCAGTTGCTCGACCAGCATGGCCGCGCCCCGCTCTATGCCGGCGAGGTCACCCGCCACGGCGTGCTTGCCGCCGGCAGCGGTGAATTGCTGGCCGTGCTCGCCGGCGTCATCGCCGGGCTGGATGCGTGAAAGCGTTTTCCCGAGCGAGATGAATTCATCTCGCTCTAAAGGTTCCAAAGTCGGCGGCTTTGGTCTAGACCTGTCACAAACTCACGATATGTGAAGGACCGACATGGCCGCGGAAGACGGAAAGAAACAGCTTTTGCATCTGGTGTTCGGCGGCGAACTGAAGAAGCTTGGCGGCACCGAATTCCGCGATCTCGACGGGCTCGACATCGTCGGCATCTATCCGGACTATCAATCCGCGCACACGGCGTGGAAAGCCAAGGCGCAAGCCAGCGTGGACAACGCCCACATGCGTTATTTCGTCGTTCATCTGCACCGGCTGCTCGACCCCGACAACAAGGCTGCCGGTTGACTTCGATGGAGCATGATCTGGCGAAAGGGCCAGCGAGCGAGGCCGCGCCCACGAGCAGGGGACGCAGCCGCACGACCAAGGCCTTCTGGCGCAAGATTCGCCAACCGCTGGCGCAGTCGCGATTCGTCAAGAACGCCATCGCCAGCCTGTTCGCGCAGTTCGTCCGGTTCGTGCGCCTCACCAATCGCCTCGTCGAGGGATCGGCGCGGTTTTCGGGCGGGGCCTATACCGAGTTCGAGCCCGGCATCATCGCCCTGTGGCACGGCCAGCATCTGCTGACGCCAGCCTACTACCCCAAGCGCAAGCCGCTGGTCGCCATGGTCTCACGCAGCGCCGATGCCGAGCTCAACGCGCTGATGCTGGAGAAATTCGGCATCGAGGCGGTGCGTGGTTCGGGTGGGCGTGAAAACGCCAGGCATCTCGACAAGGGCGGGGCAAAAGCACTTATCGCCCTGAAAAAGTCGCTCGGTGCCGGCAAGAACGTCGCCATGATAGCAGACATTCCGCACGGTACGCCGCGAGACGCAGGGCTTGGTATCGTTCTCCTGGCGCGGCTCTCCGGTCGGCCACTGCTGCCTGTCGCCATCACCACCAGCCGCCGCAAGGTGCTGGAGAAGAGCTGGGACAAGACCACCATCAACCTGCCGTTCGGCCGCTCGTCGATCGTCATCGGGCCACCGATCTTCGTGGCGGCCGGCGCCGATGAAGCCGAAATGGAGCGCAAGCGCCAGGAAGTGACAGTTGCGCTCAATGCCGCGACCGCCGAGGCCTACCGTCTCGTGGATGGTCCGCGATGAGCGGTTTCTGGGCGCGAACCATGCTGTCGGCATATCGTTTTGCCGGTGCGGCCGCCTATCCGCTGGTCGGACCCTATGTCGCCTGGCGCACCTCGCAGGGCAAGGAAGACCGCAACCGCCGCCGCGAGCGCTATGGCGTCGCCGGTCGCGCGCGCCCCGACGGGCCGGTGATCTGGATCCATGCCGCGAGCGTCGGTGAGACCATAGCCGTCGTGCCGTTGGTCGAAAGCATTCTCGACTATGGCGTCAACATCGTGCTGACGACCGGCACCGTCACCTCGGCGCAGGTCGCCGACGAACGGCTCGGCGATCGCATCATCCACCAGTATGTGCCGCTCGACCTCAAGCCGGCGGTCAGCCGGTTCCTCGATCACTGGCAGCCGGATCTGGCGATCATCGCCGAATCCGAAATCTGGCCGATGACCATTCTCGAGCTTGGCGCGCGCCGCGTGCCGCAAGTGCTGGTCAATGGCAGGCTGTCCGACCGCTCGTTCAAGTCGTGGAAGAAACGGGCCAACATCGCCGAGGCGTTGTTCGAGAACCTGGCTCATGTGGTGGCGCAGTCGGATGTCGATGGCGAGCGGTTTCTGGCGCTCGGCGCGCGGCCGGTGACGGTGTCGGGCAACCTCAAGGTCGACACCTCGCCGCCGCCGGTCGACGAACGGGTGCTGGCGACGCTGCGGCGGCAGATCGGCCTGCGCCCGACCTGGGCGGCGATCTCGACCCATGACGGCGAGGAGGTGGTCGCGGCGGAAGTCCACGCGACACTGCACAAGCGTCACCACGGTCTTCTGACGATCGTCGTTCCACGTCACCCCGATCGCGCCGAGGCGCTGGCGGCACAGATTTCCGGCATGGGCCTGAAGGTCGCGCGGCGCAGCAAGGGCGACAGGATCACATCCGACACCGACATATTGCTTGGCGATACGATCGGCGAGATGGGGCTCTATCTCCGGCTGACCGAAATCGCCTTCGTCGGCCGCTCGCTGACCTCCGAGGGCGGCCAGAACCCGCTGGAGCCGGCCATGCTCGACACAGCGGTTCTTGCCGGGCGCAATGTGCAGAATTTCCGCGAGGCCTACCAGCGTCTGCTCGACAGCGGCGGCGCCAAGCTGGTGCGCGATCGCGACATGCTGGCCGGCGCCGTCAATTTTCTTCTGACCAATGAAGTGGCGCGCCACGAAATGATGGCGGCGGGCGTGGCGACCGTCGACGAGATGCGCGGTGCGCTGGCGCGCACGCTGAAATCGCTTGAGCCCTACATCCAGCCGCTGGTCGTCAAGTCGCGCCTGAAGGGCGCGAACGGGCGCTAGCGTGGCTTCCGAAGCACCACCATTCTGGTGGGAAGAGCCGGACTGGCGGGTCCTGGCACTATCGCCGCTATCGGCCATCTATGCGGCCGCCGCCGGCCGCGGCATGCGGCGGGCCAAGCGCGAGAAGGTCGAGGCACCGGTTCTGTGCATCGGCAATTTTACAGTCGGCGGCACCGGCAAGACACCGGTGGCCATCGCGCTCGCCCAACAGGCCAAGCGCATGCATCTGAAACCCGGTTTCCTGTCGCGCGGCCATGGCGGCTCCTTCGCCGAGCCGCATGTCGTTGATATCGATCACGACAGCGCCAGACATGTCGGCGACGAGCCGCTGCTGCTCGCCGAACATGCGCCGGTGGCGGTGACGCCGAACCGCGCCGCCGGCGCCCGGCTGCTGCTGGAGCGGCATGGCTGCGATTTCCTGATCATGGACGATGGATTCCAGAGCGCCCGCATCCACATCGACTACGCGCTGGTCGTCGTCGATGCGCGCTACGGAATCGGCAATGGCCGCGTCATTCCGGGCGGTCCGCTCCGGGCCAGGGTCGTCGACCAACTGGTTTTCACCAGCGGGCTGTTGAAGATGGGCGAGGGCACCGCGGCCGACGCCGTGGTCCGCCAGGCGGCACGCGCCGGCCGGCCGATCTTCGAGGCCCATACCGAGCCAAGCGGTAAGGCAGGGCTTGCCGGCAAGCGGTTCCTCGCCTTCGCCGGTATCGGCCATCCCGAAAAATTCTTCGACACGGTGCGCGAGGCCGGCGGCGAGCTGGTGTTGACGCGGCCGTTTCCGGACCATCATTTCTATGCCGAAGACGAACTTGCCGAGCTGGCGGCCACCGCACGCGCCGAAGGGCTCGGCCTCATCACCACCGCCAAGGACGCCGCCCGGCTGCGCCATGGCGCTTCACAGGACTTTCTCGACCGGCTCGAGGTGCTGGAGATCGATACGGTTTTCGAGCTTGCCAATGTTCCCGGGCGCATCATCGACGAGACGCTCGATGCCTGGCGCCAGCGCAAGCTGAAGGGCTAAAGCAATTCCAGGAAAAGTGTGAAACGGTTTTCCCGGGAAAAGCGCATAGCGCTTTCCCTTGGGAATTGCGTCAAAACAAAGAGCTAGAGCGGTTCGCCGTTTCCGTGAAACGGTGAACTGCTCTAGCCGCGCTTACGCAACTCCGGATGCATCTCGATTTCGCGGCGCAGCGAGGCGGTGGCGTTGATGTAAGGCTCTTGCCTGGCGACGCTCCAGTATTTCAACTCGTCGAGCGGAATGCTTTCGCCTGTCACCGCGCAGCGCACGAATGCGCCAGGGCTGGTGACCTGGAAGTCGCCATCGAGGTAGCGGATGCGGGCTTCCTTGCCGCCGGGGCCTTCGAAACGGTTCATCATGCAGGGACGCCGAGGTTCATGGGGATTTCATCGCCATAAATTCCCGGCGAGGTCAAGCATGTGACAAGCCTGAGACAATGCTGACCCCCTATTGTTGGGGAGAAAAACGCTGATGTCGGGGCACTATGGACATTTCCTCCGCCCGCCTTGCTGCCTTGCTCAGGGAAGCGATGACGCCGCAAGCCGTGCCGTCGGCAAAGGCTGATCCCGTCAAAACGGCCCTCGTGAAGGCGCTGGTGGCGCCGCCGGCGCCGTCCGGCGTTCCCGTACGTCCGGCAGCGACACCGGCACTGCCTATGCTGTTATCGCCGGCAACAACGGCGAGAGTCCAGCAGACGGCCTCGGCAGAGATGTTGCAGGCCTATCTGGCGCTTGCCGAGCCGGATGGCGAAACAGCCGGCGGTGCCGCGCGGGCGGCGGCTGCAGCCAGCAGGCCGGCGGACAGCGACACTGCGCCGCGTGGCCTGGCGCCGCCCCTGCCAAGGGTCGATGAGGGAGCCGCTGCAAGGCCCGCGGCACTGCCATGGCTTGTGTTTCTCTCACCTGAGGTTCCGCCCCTGCGCCGCGCGGCCGTCGCCAATGCGGCTGCAGGACGAGGGCAGGCGGCTTCCCGGTCGAACGACGTGGCGCGGCCCGAAAACAGGCAGATGAGCGTGGGGCTGACATCGCTGGCTGCCGGGCTGTTGGCCGCGGCGATCGTCGGGTTCGTTCTCCTGGTGCTGCGCTAACCCTCGGCCTCGATGAAGGCTTCCATCTTTTCCGGCGCCAGCCCTGCCTGCACCGCGATACGGCGCGCCAGTTCCGCCGCGGCGGCACGTGGCCGTCCCATCGGCCGGTCGAGCCAGTAGGATACCGGATTGAGCGCGGTGCGTTCGTCGACGGGAGTGATGCGGCCCGACTTCAATTGATGCCCGGTCAGAGGCGGACGCGCCAGCGCGATGCCGAGCCCATAGGCGGCGGCGTCGAGCACAAGATTGTAGTCCTCGAAGCGGCGGTCCTGCGGGCGCGGGCGGTAGTCCATGCCTTGCGCGGCAAACCAGGCGCGCCAGGCTGACGCGTCGGAATCGTTGATCAGCGGATATTTGAGCAGCCGGGCAGGGTCGCCGCGCCCGATCTCGCGCGCCAACTCCGGTGACGCGACGGGAAAGACATGTTCCTCGAAAAGCTGCACCGAGACGCGGCCCGGAATGCCGCCACGGCCGCAGCGGATAGAGAGATCGATGCCCTCATCGGCAAGGTCGGCCTGGCGGATGTCGACGTCGAGCACGATGCGAAGCTTGGAGGGATCGTTCTCCAGTGCCGCCATGCGCGGCATCAGCCACAGGCCGCTGACCGATGGGATCGAGGTCAGCCGCACCACGGCGGTGCCGCGCGGCTCGACCCAGCGGTCGGAATGGGTCGATATCAGCGCGAAAGCCTCCGCCGTGCGCAGATGCAGGCGGTTGCCTTCGATCGTCAGCGAGACGCCGCGCGCACCGCGATCGAAGACCTTCAACCCCAGCCAGTCCTCGAGCTTGGCAATCTGCCGGCTGACGGCGCCGTGGGTGATGTTGAGCTTTTCGGCCGCCGCCGAAAAGCTGCCTGTCCGCGCCGCCGCGTCGAAGGCGCGCAGCGTTTCGAGCGGCACCATTGTGTCCGAGCTGTGATCCATAGTCACAGCTGATCCTCGATTTGGTCGTTTGTCAACAGGCCCGAAAAGGCGTTTTCTGCCTTTGAGGATCGAAGGACACGAGGGCAGTGAGATGAGCGCAATGACCAGTACGTTGAATCCGACACAGCGGATGGACACCACGGCAGCCATCGCGGTGGCGCTGACAGTGGTTGGCTGGGCCTCTGCCTTTCCGGCGATCCGCGCCGGTCTCGCGGCCTTCGGACCGCTGGAACTGGGTGCATTGCGCTTTGCCATCGCCGCCGTGCCGGCGGCGATCTTCCTCGCCGTCAAGCGCCCGGCGCTGCCCAGGCTGGACGAAGTGTGGCGCCTGGTCTTTGGCGGCGCTATCTTCGTCGCGCTCTACACCGTCATGCTCAATTTCGGCGAACTGACCGTCTCGGCCGGTGCCGCCGGCTTCATCATCAATGTCAGCCCGATCTTCACCGCCATCATGGCAATGGCGCTGCTTGGCGAGCGCTTTTCGGGCATGGCCTGGGCCGGCACGGTGATTTCCTTCGCCGGCATTGGCGTCATCGCCATGGCCGACGGGCATGGCCTGCATTTCAACGCCGGCGCTCTCCTGGTGCTTGGTTCGGCCTTGTGCTCGGCCGTCAACACCATCGTCCAGAAGCCGCTGTTTGCCCGCCATCATCCATTGACCATTTCGGCTTCCAACATGGTGCTCGGCGCACTCTGCCTGTCGCCCTTCCTGCCGAGCGGCTTTGCGCAGGCAGCGGTGGCCAACACCGCCGGCCTCGGCGCTGTGATCTTTCTCGGCATCGTGCCCAGCCTGATCGCCTATGCCGCTTGGGCGACCGCGCTGTCGCGTCTGCCTGCGGCACGTGCCTCGAACTTCCTCTATCTTGTTTCGCCCATGTCTGCCCTGATCGGCTTCTTCTGGCTGGGCGAAGTGCCGACGTTGCTTGGCATCCTCGGCGGCGCGCTGGCGCTCGGCGGCGTCATCGTGGTGAATTTGAAGCGTTAAAACAAAAGGCTGGAGTTGTTTCCGGACTCAAACCGGGAACCGTATCCGCCAGCATGCAGACACCCAGGAGAAGGGCAGCTATGGTGAGTTGCCTTCACTGGGGGGACGGAATGGGAAGACTGTTCATATCGGCAATTTTTTGCGTCTTGCTGCTGAGCGGGAAGGCCGCCGCGGGTTGGTATCACGTGGAGAATTACGAAGGATCCATCGGCTCCCAGCCCGTTCATGTCTCGCTTCAGACATATGACGGCTTCGGCAGCGGCATGACCGTCGAGGGAAGCTATTTCTACGACGCGAAACAAAGCCCGATAGCGGTGTTCGGCAAGCTCAACGGCACCAGGCTCGCACTCTGCGAGATCTCGAACGACAAGGAATTCGACCGGATATTGGTGGTTGGATCAAAGATCCCCGTCGACACCACTGCATGCCCGTTTTCCCTCGACATGGCTGAAAACGGCGCGACAGGCACCTGGAGCAAGGGGGCGGATAAATATCCCGTCACGCTCAAGAAGGTCGCGAGCCTCGACGACACGGGCGACACAAAGATTGACGGAACCGTCGAAATCCCCTTCTGGGCCGAAACAGCCGCCGACAGGTTTGCCGGCGTTTATACGAACACCGACTCAGGTACTTGCATGGCGAAGATGCAGGTCATCAAAAAGAGCAGCAGGAAGGTCGTTCAGGAGATCGCCTTCGATGATGACAACTGCAACGCCGGCATGCTGATGACGTCCATCTATGAGAACGTCCAGAAGTGGGCCGAGCGAGGCAAGGACATCATTTCGGTGAATTTTCGAGGTGGCGGCGCCGGATATACGATGGACTATGCCTTTAACCGCAAGACCAAGAAGTACCGTCAGAGGAAATGAAGCGGGACGCCGATCGTCAGCAAGACCTCAACGCCGCCCGAACAGTCTTTCGATGTCGGCCAGCTTGAGCTCGATATAGGTCGGGCGGCCATGGTTGCAGGTGCCGGAGCCGGGCGTCGCCTCCATCTGGCGCAGCAGGGCGTTCATCTCCTCGGCCTTGAGCAGACGGCCGGAACGCACCGAGCCGTGGCAGGCCATGGTCGCGGCGATCTTGTCCAGCCGTTCCTTCAGCGTGTCGACCGTGTCGTTGTCGGCGATCTCGTCGGCGAGGTCGCGCACCAATTGCTGGACATTGGTTTCGCCCAGCATCGACGGCGTCTCACGCACGGCGACAGCGCCGGGGCCGAAGCGCTCGATGCTGAGGCCGAAGCGGGCCAGCGTTTCCGAATGCAACGCAAGCCGCTCGGCGTCCTCTTCCGGCAGATCGATGATTTCAGGCAGAAGCAGCATCTGCGAGGGCACGGGGCGCGAATGCAGTGCGTTCTTCAGCGCTTCGTAGACCAGCCGTTCATGCGCCGCATGCTGGTCGACGATGACGAGCGAATCCCTGGTCTGCGCGACGATGTAGTTCTCATGTACCTGCGCACGCGCCGCACCCAGCACCGCGCCAAGCAGCGTCTCGGCCGCCTCATCCTGCCCGGCACGCGCATCGGCGCTGGCAAGCGGGCCGGCATCGAACGCCGCCTGCTCGTTCTCACGCAAACCGCGATGCTCGAAGCCGGCGCCCTCGAAACCCATGTCGAGTGGCCGCTGCGGCGACCGGGCCGGATCGAAGCCGGACGAGCCGGAGGCATGGTATGATGCCTCGTAGCTGCGGTGGCCATTGGCAGGGCCGCCGTGACCGTAGGGTGCGGCGCCGGGCCGGAAGGCCGCCATCATGCCGGCCGCACCCGTGGTGGCGGCGCGGATGCCGGAATCGGCCAGCGCCTGGCGGATGGCGCCGACGATCAGCCCGCGCACCAGGCCGGGATCGCGGAAGCGCACATCGGCCTTGGCCGGATGGACATTGACGTCGACGATGGCCGGATCGAGCGACAGGAACAGCACCGTCACCGCATGGCGGTCGCGCGGCAGGACGTCGGCGAAGGCACCGCGAATGGCGCCGGCGATCAGCTTGTCGCGCACCGGCCTGCCGTTGACGTAAGCATATTGCTGCAGCGCATTGGCGCGGGTGAAGGACGGGATCGACACGTGACCGGTCAGATGCACGCCTTCGCGCATCGCCTCGATGGCAATGGAATTGTCGGGAAAGTCGGCACCCATCACCTGGGCGACGCGACGCAGGCTGCCTGCCGCGCTGTCGTCGGTCGCCGGCAATTCCAATGTCGAGCGGTCCGGGCCAGCCAGCGTGAAGCGCACGGCGGGGAAGGCGATGGCGATGCGCTTGACCACGTCGCTGGTCGCCGAGCTTTCGGCGCGCTCGCCCTTCATGAATTTCAGTCGGGCCGGCGTTGCGAAGAACAGGTCGCGCACCTCCACCGTGGTGCCGCGATTGGCCGCCGCCGGTCTGACGGGCAAGACGCGGCCACCCTCGATGCCGATCTCGGCGGCACTGTCGCCGGCGGCCGTACGCGAACGGATCGACAGCCGCGACACCGAGCCGATCGACGGCAGTGCTTCGCCGCGGAAGCCGAGCGAGCGGATGTCGTTGATATCCTCGGTGAGCTTGGAGGTGCAGTGACGCGCAATCGCCAGCGCCAGCTCCGGTTCGGGAATGCCGGAGCCGTCATCGGTGACGCGGATCAGGCTCAGTCCGCCGCCGGCGGTGACGATCTCGACGCGTGAAGCACCGGCGTCGAGCGCATTCTCGACCAGTTCCTTGACCACGCTTGCCGGACGCTCGATGACTTCGCCGGCGGCGATCTGGTTGATCATCGTGTCGGAAAGCTGGCGAATGGGCATGGAACCACTATAGGCGGATTCGTAGCTCGTCGGAAGCTTTCGATGCTGGCGGGCCAGCACCCCCCTCTGGCCTGCCGGCCATCTCCCCCGCAAGGAGGGAGATCGGATGTCGCCACGGCTTTCGCCAATCTTCAGCGCTGCAGGAAGGGCGGCGAGGTTGGAACTGCCAATCTCCCCACTTGCGGGGGAGATGTCCGGCAGGACAGAGGGGGGTGCTGTCCCGCCGACTTCCAAGGGACTGGGAGGCACTGCCCCTCAAGCCTGCGCGGCCAGCCAATCCCTTACCTTGCGCGCATTCTCACTAAGCTCCCGGTTCTTCGGCCAGACGACATAGAACGCCTTGCCCGTCCTCAGCACATGATCCGTCACCGGCACCAGCAGGCCGGATGCCAGCAGCCGCTCGGCGAGGTGCCGCCAGCCGAGCGCGATACCTTGCCCTTCCATGACGCCCTGGATCACCAGGCCATAGTCATTGATGCGCAGGCCGCGCGCGGCATCGTTGAGACTGGCGCCGGCCGACTGGAACCATTCGTCCCAGCTCGCCGCCTCGCGATACGGCTCTTCCAGATGGATGAGCCGGTGCGTGGCCAGTTCTGCAGCGGATTTGGGCAGGCCGAACTTTGCCGCATAGCTGGTGCCGGCGACGGGAAATATCTCCTCGTCGGCCAGCGGCAACGAGTGATAGTCCGGCCAGTCCCGAGGCTCGCCGCCGCGCACGCCGAGAGGGATGCCTTCCGCGATGATGTCGAGGTCGCGGTCGGCGGTCTGGATCCGCAGGTCGATGCCCGGCAGTTCGTCGCGGAATTGCTGCAGGCGCGGCATCATCCAGAACGAACCAAAGGCCGTCGACGCGGCAAGCGTCACATGGCCGCCACTTGCCTGCAGGCGCAAATCTTCCGCCGATTTGCGGATATGCGACAGGCCGAGCGAAACGTCGGCGTGGAAGCGCTCGCCGGCCTCGGTCAGGATGACCTGGCGGTGGCGACGCTGGAACAGCTTGGCGCCAAGCTGTTCCTCCAGTCCGCGCACGGCATAGGAGACGGCGGCCTGCGTCATGCCGAGCTCGCGCCCGGCGGCGGTGAAGCTCGACAGCCGTCCTGCCGCCTCGAAGACGATCAGGCTGCCGGCGGAAGGCAAGAGGTGGCGCAGGCTTCGCATAAGCCCAGCTTATACAAGAGATCAGGATTTTCCAGCGTCACATCGCCATTTTGTCTGCGTAGATTGTCCTCGGAAACAGATGGAGGCTCCATGAACGCACCGGCCGCCGAGACGACAATCGAACCCGCCAAACGCCGTGAGCGCGGCGGTGGCCGCATCGCCCGGCGTGAACTGCGTTCGCACGGGTCGGAAGGGCTCAGCCGACCCTACATCGTGCGCAACATCCCGACCTACGACATCCTGTCGGAAGAGAACCTGCTGCGTATCGAAGCGACCGCCGATCGGATACTGGCCGAAATCGGCATCGAGTTCCGCGACGATCCGGCAGTACTTGCGCATTGGAAGCGGGCAGGGGCCGATATTGACGGCGCTCTGGTCAAGTTCGAGCCGGGCATGCTGCGCGAGATCCTCAAGACGGCGCCGGCGAGCTTCACCCAGCATGCGCGCAATCCGGCCAATTCGGTCGAGATCGGTGGCAAAAGCGTCGTCTTCTCGCCGGCCTATGGCTCGCCCTTCGTCATGGATATCGACAAGGGCCGCCGCTACGGCACGATCGAGGATTTCCGCAATTTCGTAAAGTTGGCGCAGTCCTCGCCGTGGCTGCACCATTCCGGCGGCACCATCTGCGAGCCGGTCGACGTGCCGGTCAACAAGCGCCATCTCGACATGGTCTACAGCCACATCAAATATTCCGATCGCGGCTTCATGGGCTCTGTGACGGCTGAGAGCCGCGCCGAGGATTCGATCGACATGGCGCGCATCGTCTTTGGCCATGATTTTGTCGACCAAAACTGCGTCATCCTCGGCAATGTCAACGTCAACTCGCCGCTGGTCTGGGACGCGACGATGACGACGGCGCTGCGCGCCTATGCTCGCGCCAACCAGGCGGCTGTCATCGTGCCGTTCATCCTCGGCGGCGCCATGGGCCCGGTGACCAATGCTGGTGCCATCGCCCAGTCGCTCGCCGAAACCATGGCCGGCTGCGCGCTGACCCAGCTCGAACGGCCCGGCGCGCCGGTCATTTTCGGCAATTTCCTATCCTCGATGTCGCTGCGTTCGGGCTCGCCCACCTTTGGCACACCTGAGCCGGCGATCGGCTCGATGGTCATCGGGCAGCTGGCGCGGCGGCTGAACCTGCCGCTGCGCTGCTCCGGCAATTTCACCACCTCGAAGCTGCCCGACGCGCACGCCATGAACGAAGGCACCATGTCGATGCTGGCGGCCGTGCATTGCGGCGCCAATTTCATCCTGCATTCGGCCGGCTTCCTCGACGGCCTCCTGTCGATGTCCTACGAAAAATTCGTCATGGACGCCGATTTCTGCGGCGCGCTGCACACCTATCTCGACGGGGTGAAGATCGACGACAACCAGTTGGCGCTCGACGCCTTCAGGGAGGTTGGTCCCGGCAGCCATTTCTTCGGTTCGGCCCATACCTTGGCCAATTACGAGACGGCCTTCTGGGATTCCGAGATCGCCGACAACGAACCTTACGAGAAGTGGGAGGCTGCCGGATCGGAAGATGCCGCCATTCGCGCCAACCGGCGCTGGAAGAAGGCGCTGGCCGAATACCAGGCACCGCCGCTGGACCCTGACATAGACGAGGCACTGCAGGACTTCATGGGCCGTAAGAAGCTTGAGATGGCGGACGCCTGGTACTGAACATCCGAGAAGGGCGATCAACGCCACGCATCCAACAATGCGAAAGAAGCGGAGGAAAAAAATGACATTCTTCAGAAGTAGCGGCGATCGCGTGCCGAGCGCTATCGAGGCGATGGCGCAAGACGCATGTGCGGGCCGCATGGACCGACGCGAGTTCCTGGCGCTGGCAAGCGCCTTCGGCGCATCGACGGCGCTTGCCTATGGCATGATCGGTCTTGCCGTGCCGGATCGGGCCTTGGCCGAAGAGCCGAAGAAAGGCGGAACGCTGCGCGTCTCGATGTCGGTGAAGGGACAGAAGGATCCGCGCACTTACGACTGGGTGGAACTGGCGAACATTTCGCGCTGCTGGCTGGAGCCGCTTGTCCGCTACACCAGACAGTTCACATTCGAGCCGGTCCTGCTCGAAAGCTGGGATATCAACGACGACGCCACCGAATATGTGCTGCACGTGCGCAAGGGCATCACATGGAACAACGGCGACGCTTTCAACGCCGACGACGTCGCCTACAATCTGACGCGCTGGTGCGAGAAGAATGTCGCTGGCAATTCCATGGCCGCACGGGTCGGCGCGCTGATCGACGCAAAGACCGGCAAAGCCAGGGACGGCGCGATCACCAAGGTCGACGACAACACGGTCAAGCTGAAACTGAACGAACCCGACATTTCGTTGATCCCGAATTTTACCGACTATCCGGCGCTCGTGGTGCATCGCAACTTCGATGCCGACGGCGCCGATCCCATCAAAAAGCCGATCGGCACGGGAGCGTTCGAACTGGTCTCCTACGATGTTGGCCAGAAGGCGGTCGTCAAGCGCCGTGAGAATGGCAAGTGGTGGGGCGGTGAAGCGCCACTCGACGGCGTCGAATTCATCGACTACGGCACCGACTTCAACGCTTCGGTGAACGCATTCGATTCCGGCGAGATCGATCTCAATTTCGAGACGCCCGCCGACTTCATCGACATCCTCGACAAGATGGATCTGGTGAAATCGGAGGTCGCTACGGCGACGACGCTGGTTGCCCGCACCAACATCACCCACAAGCCCTATGATGACCAGCGGGTGCGCAACGCCCTGCAAATGGCTGTCGACAACAATGCGGTTCTCGAACTTGGCTATGCCGGGCGAGGCACCCCTGGTGAAAACCACCACGTCGCCCCGATCCATCCGGAATACTACCCGCTGCCCAAGAAGACACGCGACGCGGCCGGCGCCAAGAAGCTGATGGCGGAAGCCGGACAGGCCGACTTCGAGCATGAGCTGATCACCATCGAGGACGATTGGCAGAAGAACACCGGCGACGCCATTGCCGGCCAGTTGCGCGATGCCGGGATCAAGGTGAAGCGCACGGTGCTGCCGGGTTCGACCTTCTGGAACGACTGGACGAAATATCCCTATTCCATGACGATCTGGTACATGCGCCCGCTCGGCGTCCAGGTGCTGGCGCTCGGCTATCGCACCGGCGAGGCGTGGAATGAATCGGCCTATTCCAACCCAGACTTCGATGCCAAGCTCAAGCAGGCGCTTTCGCTGATCGACGTGGCCAAGCGCAAGGAGGTGATGAAGGATGTCGAGCAGATCCTGCAGGATTCGGGCGTCATTGTTCAGCCGTTCTGGCAGAAACTCTTCAGCCACATGAACAAAAAGGTGAAGAACTACGGTGTCCACCAGACCTTCGAGATGGATCTCCAGAACGTCTGGCTGGACGGCTGAAACAAGGCGCTGCAGGACTTCATGAGCCGCAAAAAAGCCGATATGCAGGATACGTGGTATTGATAGGCTCAAGCCATCAAAAGCCGGAGATTCTGCATGAGACTGACCGTGCTCGTTGCCGCCCTTTCGATAGCCATGCCGGCGGCCGCCTTTGCCGGACCGGCGTCCAACGCCGTGAAGTTCTTCTATGTTCCGGCGGTCAAGTTCGAGGCCGACGAACAATATCGGGATCGGTTCACCGAGCCGGTGACGAAACTGTTCGGCCTGAACGACCAGGCAACGAAAAAGAACCCGGACGAGGTTGCCTGCATCGATTTCGATCCTGGTCTCGATGCCCAGGATTTCGATCAGAAGACTGTCTCGAAAACGCTGAAACTGTCTGAGAAGCTGGATGGCGACAACGCAGAGGTTACAGCGTCCTTCAGCCTTTTTTCGGAAGGCGACGATTCCAAACGTGAAATGGTCTGGTCGCTCAAGAAGATCGACGGCAAGTGGAAGATATCGGACATCGCCTCCAAGACCAGCGACTGGACGCTCAGCGCGCTGGAATGCATGGCCGGCCAGACACCGGAGTGATGCGATGGCCTGTCGCCCCTTCCTGGCACTGTCGACCATGTGCCTGCTGGCGGTGGGGCTGAGCGGTGCAGCCGCGCAAGGGTTGCTGGGTGCGCCGCCGGCAAACGCCCCGGCTGACACCGCGCCGGGCGACAGCGGGACACCGCCCGCGAATGCGCCCGGAACCGGGGTGGAACCGGCAACGCCACCAGTTGGATGGTCGCCAGCCGAGGCCGCGCCGGTAGCACCCATCCAGCCCGGGTCGCCGACAGCGGTTGTCAGGCCATTTTACGATCAGGTCGGGCTGGAGATCGATCCGTCAGAGCGCGGCCATTTCATCGATCCGGCGAAAACCGTGCTCGACAAGAGCGACGCCTTGCGCAAATCCGGGCAGGGCGAGTGTCTCGACCCCAACATGGCGCTGGACAATGCGGATTATGACAAGGCCGAGATCGACAAGAGCCTGAAGACGCTCGAAGCGATCAACGGCGACCAGGCCAAGGTCATCGTCGCCTTCGTCATATCAGGCAATCCGCACCGGCTGGAGTGGAAATTCAAGAAGGTCGACGGCGACTGGAAGATCACGGACCTGTTGTCGGTGACCGGCGAATGGGCACTCAGCCAATATCAGTGCGAATGATGGGCGAGCTCAGCCGCGCCCGCGATAGGGCGCGACGCCGGTGTCGGGCAGCCAGCTGCCTTCCGGCGGAGCGCCTGTCTGCCAGAACACGTCGATCGGAATGCCGCCGCGCGGATACCAATAGCCGCCTATGCGCAACCACAGCGGCTTGGTTGCCGCCACAATGCGGCGGCCGATCATGACGGTGCATTCTTCATGGAAGGCGCCGTGATTGCGAAACGAGGTCATGAACAGCTTGAGCGACTTCGATTCCACCAGAGCCGTATCAGGTGCGTAGTCGATGACGATATGGGCGAAATCCGGCTGGCCGGTGACCGGGCACAGCGAGGTGAATTCCGGGCAGACGAAGCGCACGATCGCCGGCGGTCCGTCGCCGCGTGCAAACGGCACGGTTTCCAGGACCGCAGCTTCGGGGCTCTGTGGCGTCTCGACGTGCGCGCCGAGCTGGGTAAGGTCTTTTGTCATGGTCATGGGCGGTGGCCTCGTTCGATTTTGCCGCTCATTAGCATCGGACCGAAAAGTGCGCAGCGGTTTTCGGATGAATCCGATGATTAAAATAAGATCTGAAGCAGCGCACGCTGTTTCAGCACAATTTGAAACAGCAGGAAGACGATGACCTCCAACGATCCGCTTCTCCAGCCCTATCAGCTCAAACATCTGACGCTGAAGAACCGGGTCATGTCGACCAGCCATGAGCCGGCCTATTCGGAAGACGGTATGCCCAAACAGCGCTATCGGCTCTACCATGCCGAGAAGGCAAAGGGCGGCATGGCGCTGACCATGACCGCCGGCTCGGCGATCGTTTCGCGCGACAGTCCGGCCGCCTTCGGCAATTTGCATGTCTATGACGACAAGATCGTGCCGTGGCTGGCCGAGCTCACTGAGGCCTGCCACGAGCACGACTGCAAGGTGATGATCCAGATCACCCATCTCGGCCGCCGCACCGGCTGGAACAAGGCCGACTGGCTGCCTGTGCTCTCGGCCTCGCCGGTACGCGAGCCGGCGCACCGTGCTTTCCCCAAGACCATCGAAGACTGGGACATCGAGCGCATCATTGCCGACTATGCGTCGGCGGCCCAGCGCTGCCAGGTCGCCGGTCTCGACGGCATCGAATTCGAGGCCTACGGCCATCTGATGGACGGCTTCTGGTCGCCGGCCACCAACCACCGCGACGACGAGTTCGGCGGTTCGCTCGACAACCGCTTGCGCTTCACCAACATGGTGCTCGATGCCGTGCGCGCAGCCGTCGGCGACAAATTCGTCGTCGGCATCCGCATGGTCGCCGACGAAGATTTCGAAAAAGGCCTGTCGAAGGCGGAGGGCATCGAGATTGCCAGGCGGCTGGCCAATTCCGGCAAGGTCGATTTCCTCAACATCATCCGCGGCTCGATCGAGACCGATGCTGCTTTGACGAAGGTCATTCCCGTGACCGGCATGCGCTCATCGCCGCATCTCGATTTCGCCGGCGAGGTCAGGGCGGCGACAAAATTCCCGACCTTTCATGCGGCGCGGATTTCCGACGTCGCCACCGCACGCCACGCCATCGCCACCGGCAAGCTCGACATGGTCGGCATGACCCGCGCCCACATCGCCGATCCGCACATCATGAAAAAGGTGATGGAGGGCCGCGAGCACGAGATACGCCCATGTGTGGGCGCCACCTATTGTCTCGACCGCATCTATGAGGGCGGCGAAGCACTGTGCGTCCACAATGCGGCGACCGGCCGCGAGGCCGATATCCCGCACATCATCGTCAAGACAGAGGGGCCGAAGCAGAAAATTGTCGTGGTCGGCGCCGGCGCCGGCGGGCTGGAGATGGCGCGGGTGGCGGCCGAGCGCGGCCACAAGGTGACGGTGCTTGAAGCGTCGAGCCAGGCCGGCGGCCAGGTTCGGCTGGCGACGCAGAACCCGCGGCGCAAGGAACTGATCGGCATCATCGACTGGCGGCTGGCCGAACTCGACCGGCTCGGCGTCGAGATCCGCTACGACACCTGGGCGGAGAAGGACGATGTTCTGGCGCTGTCGCCCGACGTGGTGGTGGTCGCCACCGGCGGGCTGCCGCAAAATCCGCCGCTGACGGCGGGCGACAACCTTGTCACCTCGAGCTGGGACATCATGGCCGGCAGCGTCAAGCCGGCCGAAAATGTGCTGCTCTATGACGACAATGGCGGCCATCAGGGAATGGGCGCGGCCGAGCTGATCGCCAATGCTGGCTCGAAACTCGAACTTGTTTCGCCGGAGCGCTTCTTTGCCCCGGAAATGGGCGGCATGAACCACGTGCCATACATGCGCGCCTTCCAGGAAAAGGGCGTCACCATCACCATCAACACACGGCTGCGTTCGGTGCGGCGCGAGGGCAACCAATTGGTGGCAGAACTCGCTTCGGATTTCGCCGATGGCTGGCGCGGCGAAAGGCGAGTCGACCAGGTGGTGGTCGAGCATGGCACGCTGCCGCTCGACGAACTCTATCTCACACTGAAGCCGCTATCGAAGAATGGCGGCGCGGTGGATTACGAGCGTCTGGTGAGCGGTGGCGACATCTTTCCGGTCCGTAATCCGCAAGGCGGCTTCGTGATGTTCCGCATTGGCGACGCGGTCGCCTCGCGCAACATCCATGCCGCCATCTATGACGGCATCAGGTTCGGCTTGCGGATCTGATGTCACTATCGCGAGAATTGGTAGCGCGCGATCGGACCTGCGTACGAGAGCCCGTGTACTTCGGTCTGACCGCGCGCCCGCACGTCATTGGCTCGTCGCCAGACAACGTACGATTCCGTGAAATTGTGCTGTGTCTCAGACCATATGTGCGACAGCCATGCACAGCACCGTGACGACCAGCAACCAGGCGGCAATGCGCTCGCCCGTCGCCATTCTGGCGCGCAGTTGCGTTTCGGTTTCCGCATTCGCGCCGGCAAGTCGTCTGCTGGGCGCTCTGACCATGGCGCCGAGCACGCCGGCGGCGGCGAAAGCGGCCAGGATGCCAAGCGCCAGCACCATTTCCATCGAGCCGAAATAGGCGCCATGGAAGAAATACCACATCAGCGCCCCGGTCAGGAAAACCATGCCGGCCGCGCTCATCTGCGGCTGGATGAAGCGCTCGGCCCGGATATCGGGGTCGCGCGCCAGCGTGATCGTGGTGCCTGCCCAGAAAACACCGGCCATGACGTGAAGGCCGATAACGACAATGTAGACATACTGCATGACCGGATCTCCTCTCGCGTCCGCGATTGCGTGTATAGTTAGATATCGAATGATTAGATGTCAATGTACAAAGGACAGCCAGTTCCCTCGGCGGAAAACACCGTCTAGTGTCCTGCAATGACACCCTTCGAACGCCCGCCAGTCGGCATGAATCTCGGTCGAACCGCCAAGCTGGTTGCCCAGGCTTTCGACGCCGCCCTGGTCGAGGCCGGCGGTACGTTGCCGGTCTGGCTTACCTTGCTGTCGGTCAAGTCGAGCAAGCTTGCCAATCAGCGCGAACTCGCCGGCATGATCGGCATCCAGGGCGCGACGTTGACCCACCATCTCAACGCGATGGAGGCGCAGGGCCTGCTGACGCGCCGCCGCGATCCCGTCAACCGCCGGGTTCATCTGGTCGAATTGACTGCAGCCGGAGAAGCGATGTTCGAGACATTGCGCAAGGCCGCGCTTTCCTTTGACAAGCGGCTGCGAGTGGGGTTGTCCGACGAGCGGTTGGCGGAGTTCGCGCAGGTGCTGGCGGCGTTGCGGGGCAATGTGGGGTGATCTTAGGGGCCGACAAGCCTTGTTTGATCCGAGCTGCCCTGCTATATGACTACTCTAGTCATTCTTTGGAGCGAGCTGTGCGCGAGATTCAGTTGAAGGATGCCAAGGCAACACTTTCAGCGGTGGTCGATCAAGCCGTCGCCGGGACGCCTGCCGTCATCACCCGTCACGGGCGCAAGCAGGCTGTCATTTTGTCTTTCGAAGACTATGAAAGGCTCTCGCGCGTGCCAAGTTTTGGGCAATTGTTAGCGGCCTTTCCTGGTGACGTTGGCGATATTCCGTCACGTTCCCGCAAACCAGCTCGCAAGGTTGCATTGTAACGCTGTCGATGTTTCTGCTGGACACCAATATCATCTCGGCAATGGCTCCGTCCAAGAAAGCCGATCGACAAGACTTGGCGACATGGCTCGACCAAGCGAGCAACCATCTGTTCCTGTCCGTTGTCACCGCGTCCGAAGTCGCCACCGGAATAGCGAAGGCCGAACGTGAGGGTGCGACAACAAAGGCGAACTCGCTGCGCGGTTGGTGGCAAGCGGTCCAGCACCTTTATGGAGAAAGAATGCTTCCTTTCGACTTGCACGCCGCGCATGCTGCGGGACTAATCCTGGATCGGGCGAGGGCGCATCGGCCTGGATTTGAAGACATCGCGATCGCTGCCACTGCCGAGGTCCATGGTTTGACGATACTGACGGACAACGAGCGTCATTTCGCCCCACTTGGTGTGCCGATGCTCAATCCACTGAAGAGCTTGCCATCCTTACCGGCTCAGTCGTCGTAGCCCTTGATCGCCCCAAAGGTGTAATGGCGCAGCTTCAGCGCGGTGATCAAATTGGTCAGCTTCGTCTTGCCGTCGAAGCGGTCCTGGAACATCTCGTCATGCATCAACAGGATCAGCTTGCCGGGCTTGACGAAGCGGCCATAGCCGAACAGGTGATCGATCTCGCTGACCAGATGGTCGACGCTCTGCACCGGTTCGCCGCTGTCCTTGTGCACCCATTCGTGGTCCCAGCCGTAGAGATAGAAGCCTGAGGCCGCGACAAACTCGTAGTCGGGCTCTTCACGCCCCTCCTGGGCGAGGCCAAGCGAGGTGTCGTTCTTCGACATGGAGGGCAGTCTGAACACGTCGCGTCCCGGCAGCCGCGCATGCACCACGGGCTTGAGCCCAAGCACCGCGTTTGCCCGCATCATGTCGGCGACGACGCCTTCGGTGTCGGCGTAAAAATGCTGGTAGCGGTTGTTGGCGTGGCTGTAGCTGTGGTTGCCCAGCGTCACCAGCGCAAGCTGCTTGGCGCGCTGGACGAGCGCCCTGTTGCCTGCGCTCGCCTGCGCGTGCATGCCGACCATGAACATGGCCGCCGGAACCTGCTCGGCTTCCAGCACATCGAGGATATTGCTTGTGCCGTTCAGCGGGCCATCGTCGAAGGTAAGATAGATGGTGCGATCGGCGCCATGGGCGGGGGCCGCAAAAATCAACAGTGCCGCCAGGACAAACCGAAACGGTGTCATTACCCGCAATATCCGGTTGCAATCACGACAGGCGGCCATGCCCACAACGGCTTGTCAAGGCGGGCCGGTGGATGTCGCCCAAAAGTGCGCAGCGGTTTTGGGACAACGACATGCACAAACAAAAAGACAAGCCTACGCCAGGCTTCCTTGCAGCACCGTCAGCTTGGCCTTCTTCGGCATGCGGGCGGTCAGCCATTCCAGCGCCTTGTCGTGCGGCATCGGGAAGGCGATGGAGTAACCCTGCACCTGGTCGCAGCCGATCGCCATCAGCGAATCGAGTTCGGCCTCGGTTTCGGCGCCTTCGGCAACGATCGAGATGCCAAGGCCACGCGCCAGCTCGGTGATGGCGCGCACGATCTTCGAGTTGTCGCCATTCTCATGGATGTTCTGGACGAAGCGGCGGTCGATCTTCAGCCGGTCGATCTCGTTCGGGTTGACATGGCTGAGCGAGGCATAGCCGGTGCCGAAATCGTCGAGTTCGAGATGAACGCCGGCCGCCCTGATGTGGCGCAGCTTGGCGGCGATGCCCGTCTTCTCGTCGTCGAGAATGACGGATTCGACGATTTCCAGCGACAGTTTCTGCGGCGGTAGCCCGGCCTTTTCCAGCGTCTCAAACAAAAACGCGTCGAAATCGTGCTCGCGCAATTCGGTGCCGGAAACATTGACGGCAAGCCGCCCGAAGGCAATTCCGGCGCGGTTCCATTCGGCCGCCTCGTTGATCGCCTTGGTGATGACGATGCGGCCGATCTCGGGCATGAAGCCGCATTTCTCGGCAACCGGAATGAATTCGCCGGGTGGGATCATGCCGCGCTCTGCATGGTTCCAGCGAACCAGCGCCTCGATGCCGCTGATCGTGCCATTGGTCAGCGAGACCTGCGGCTGGAAATAAACCTGGAAGGCCCGCTCCGCGATGGCGACCTTGATGTCGTGCTCGAGCTGCTTGCGATAGTCGAGTTCGCGGCGCAACTCTTCGGAGAAGAAGGAGAAGTTGCCGCCGCCCAGCTTCTTGGCGGAGTAGAGCGCCAGATCGGCGTGGACCAGCAGATCCTGGGCATTGTCGGCGTCGATGGGATAGACGGCGATGCCGGCGCTGGCGCCTGGGAGAATGGTCGTGCCCTGGAAGACGATCGGCTCGTTAATGTGCGCCAGGATGCGCCGGGCGAGCATGTTGATGTCTTCGGTGCCGCCGGCGCCGCCGAGGATCATGACGAACTCGTCACCGCCCAGGCGCACGCACAGATCCGACGCCCGGCAGGAATCGCGCATGCGCTGCGCCGTGACGACCAGCACATAGTCGCCGGCGGCGTGGCCGAGCGTATCGTTGATCTGCTTGAACCGGTCGAGGTCGAGCTGGACGACGGCAAGGCGCTCGCGACGCCGGTGCGTGCCCTTGATCAGCGTATCGAAATGATCGGTCAGGAACGTGCGGTTGTGCAGGCCGGTGAGGCCGTCATGCACCGCGATGAAGGCCATGGAATTGCGCGCATCGATCAGCTCATGCGTCTTGCGCAGGATGGCGTTCGACATCGGCCTGAAGATGAAGAGAGCCACCAGTATGATAACGCCGAGGGTGGCGTAAAACAGCGTGCGATGGAGGGCGAGCAGATTCTCGGAGCGCTCGTCGGCGTCGGCGCTGATGCGCTGGCCAAGCGCGGCGTAGCCTGACAGGGTCGCGTTGGCGACAGAGGCATTGAGATTGACGCGCTCGTCGCCGCCCTTGTAGCCGCCATTGCCTGTGAATTGCGATTCATAGGCCGAGATCAGGCGGTCGCCATTGGCAATCAGCCCGACCGAGAAATAGTCGAGGTGGAATGGCTTGGCGAAAAGCACGCTTTCGATCGACTTCGGGTCGAGCTTGGCCGACGATTGCGGATCGGCTCCCGTCTGCTCGAGCAGCAGATCGTAGTTCGTCTCGAACTCCGCCGTTGCCTGCTTGAGCGCGCTGACCAGCGCCGGCTGCTTGTCGCGCGAACCGGCACCCGTTGCACTGGCAAGGAAGACGATGCGCTGCGACAGCGTCTTTTGCGTGCTGACAATGTCGAGCAAGGTGTGGTTGTGCTGTTGGGTGGCCATCATCTGCTGCAGCAGGATGAAGGAGGCTATCACCATGGCCGCAATGATCAGCAGGGCCAGCCAATAGCCAGCCTTGATCAGCAGTATGAGCTTGCCTGAAACGGTTTGCACCGGCTGCTGCGACATGTTCGGGGGCGGCCCTCTCGCCAACGGATTCCTGTATGAGCACCATTGAACTGCAAACGTTAACAGGACTGGAAATCGACAGCTGGCCGGCAAGGGGGAGCCGTGGAAAGATCGCGAAATGGTTATCGGCTCGTTTAGCGCTGTACCGACATTTGAGCGGTCGTCGGCCAGCCGCATTTGTCGTGGCTTCGCTTCTGCGGCCGCATGACAATCCACATTGGGGCTACATCGGTCCGCTTGCCACCGATCCGGTCGTTTTTGCGATGGATTTTTCGCGCGGACGAGACGACAGTCGGCCCACGTCAAACGAGGCTAGATCATGACCGCAGCATTCCTCTCCCACATCGACAGCGAGCTCGCGGGGCTCAAATCGGCCGGCCTCTACAAATCCGAGCGGGTGATCTCTTCGACCCAGTCAGCCGAGATCGAGGTCGGCGGGCAGAAAGTGCTCAACTTCTGCGCCAACAACTATCTCGGCCTCGCCGACAGCGCCGACCTGCGTGCGGCGGCCAGCCAGGCGCTCGACCGCTATGGCTACGGCATGGCGTCGGTGCGCTTCATCTGCGGCACGCAAGAGGAGCACAAGCAGCTCGAGGCGACGATTTCATCCTTTCTCGGCCTGGAAGACACCATCCTTTACGGCTCTTGCTTCGACGCCAATGGCGGCCTGTTCGAGACGTTGCTCGGTGAGGACGACGCGATCATTTCCGATGCGCTGAACCATGCCTCGATCATCGACGGCGTGCGGCTATCGAAGGCCAAACGCTTCCGCTACGCCAACAATGACATGGCCGACCTCGAAGCGCGATTGAAGGAGGCGAAGGACTGCCGCTTCCGGCTGATCGCCACCGACGGCGTGTTTTCGATGGATGGCATCATCGCCAATCTCAGGGGGGTCTGCGACCTCGCCGAGAAATACGACGCCATGGTGATGGTTGATGACAGCCATGCGGTCGGCTTCGTCGGCCAGAACGGCCGCGGCTCGGCCGAGCATTGCGGCGTCGAAGGCGGGGTCGACATCATCACGGGGACGCTCGGCAAGGCACTCGGCGGCGCCTCCGGCGGTTACACCTCGGGCAAGAGCCAAGTGGTCGACTGGCTGCGCCAGCGCTCACGACCCTATCTCTTCTCCAACACGCTGATGCCGGCGATTGCCGGCGCTTCGATCAAGGTGTTTGAACTGATCCGCAATGGCGATGCCTTGCGCGAGCGTCTCTATGCCAATGCAGCGCGGTTCCGGTCGCAGATGGGCAAGCTCGGCTTCACGCTGGCCGGAGCCGACCATCCAATCATTCCGGTGATGCTGGGCGACGCGACGCTGGCGCAGGAGATGGCAGCACGCATGCTGAAGCGCGGCATTTATGTCATCGGCTTTTCCTTCCCGGTGGTGCCGAAAGGCCAGGCGCGCATCCGCACGCAGATGTCGGCGGCGCATTCCAGCGCCGACATCGACCGCGCGGTGGAAGCGTTTGCGGCGGTTGGCAAGGAATTGGGCGTGATTTCCTGAGCGGCCAGCACCGAAAAGCGATTCCGGATCAAGAGATTCAAGGGACAAAAGCATGTTGAACATGATGAAGGCGCTGGTGAAGGCCAAGGCCGAACCGGGCATCTGGATGGAAGAGGTGCCGGTGCCGGAAATCGGCCCCAACGACGTGCTGATCAAGATCAAGAAAACGGCGATCTGCGGCACCGACGTCCATATCTACAATTGGGACCAGTGGGCGCAAAAGACTGTGCCGGTGCCAATGGTCACCGGCCATGAATTCGTCGGCACGGTCGCCGATTTCGGCGCCGCGGTCACCGAATACAAGGTCGGCCAGCGCGTGTCGGGCGAAGGCCACATCGTCTGCGGCCATTGCCGCAACTGCCGCGCGGGGCGAGGGCATCTCTGCCGCAACACGCTCGGCGTCGGCGTCAACCGGCCCGGCGCTTTCGGCGAGTATCTGGCGATCCCGCAGCACAATGTCGTGCCGATCCCCGATGATGTGCCCGACGAGATCGCCGCGATTTTCGATCCCCTGGGCAATGCGGTTCACACGGCATTGTCCTTCGATCTGGTCGGTGAGGATGTGCTGGTCACCGGCGCCGGGCCGATCGGCATCATGGGCGCGCTCGTCGCTCAATGCGTCGGCGCGCGAAAAGTTGTCATCACCGACATCAACCCGGTGCGGCTGGCGCTGGCGAAAAAACTCGGCGTCCAGCATGTCGTCGATGCGTCGAAGGAAAAGCTGCGCGACGTCATGCCGGCACTCGGCATGACCGAGGGTTTTGACGTCGGCCTCGAAATGTCGGGCGCCGCCCCCGCCTTCCGCGACATGATCGACACCATGAACAATGGCGGCAAGATCGCCATTCTGGGCATCGCGCCGACCGGCTTCGAGATCGACTGGAACAAGGTCATCTTCAAGATGCTGCATCTCAAGGGCATCTACGGCCGCGAGATGTTCGAGACCTGGTACAAGATGATCGCGCTGGTGCAGGGCCCGCTCGATGTTTCCGGGCTTATCACGCACCGCATCGGCATCGACGATTTCCAAGCCGGTTTCGATGCGATGCGCAGCGGCAGTTCCGGCAAGGTGGTGATGGACTGGTAGACAAGGCCGATTGGAAACGCTGGAGGGACAGCACCCCCCTCTGT
>NZ_SMYZ01000120.1:32835-40026 GCF_004919685.1 Mesorhizobium norvegicum
CCCCCTTGCGGGGGAGATGGCTGGCAAGCCAGAGGGGGGTGCTGTCCCGCCAGCATGTCAGTCCTTCGTCATGCCAGCCTACTTTCCGCCCAGCGCCAGCTCCAACGCAGCTACTCCGCTCACGATTGCAGCCCGCTCCTGGTGGCTCAGCCTCGCCAGCAACTCCCGCTCGAACGCCTTCGCCAGCGGCACCATCTCGCGATAGGCGGCAAGGCCGGCCTTGGTCAGCGCCAGATGTTCCACACGGCGGTCATTCTCGTCAGCGGTTCGGGTGAGCCATCTCCGCCGTTCGAGTTCAGCCACGGCGCGCGAAACCTTGGTTTTGTGCATGGCCGACTGTTCGCCAATCGCAGACGCCGTCATCGTTCCATGCTGCCCCAGCCCCGAAAGGGTGCGCCATTCCGGCCGCGTCAGGCCATGGCTGTCCTTGTAAATTCGGGAAAATTCGCGGCTAACGGCGTCGGCAAGCCGATAGAGCCGGTAGGGCAGGAAGCTTTCAAGATTGAGAATTTCAGGCGCGTCGGACGCTTCGCTCTTGATCGCCATTTTTCAAAGCCGCCATTGATGGTTACATTTTTGATGGTTACAAATGAAACCAGTTTGGTCAATTGAGATCCATTCCGGGAGGAAGCAATGGCCTTTTCCTATATGCCGGGTTTCGGCAACGACTTCGAAACCGAGACGCTGCCCGGTTCGCTGCCGCAAGGACGGAACTCCCCGCAGCGGCCGGCCTACGGCCTCTACGCCGAGCAGCTCTCGGGCTCGCCCTTCACCGCTCCGCGCGGCACCAATGAGCGCTCGTGGCTCTACCGGATCCGGCCGAGCGTCAAGCACACCGGCCGCTTCAGGCCGGCAAACTATCCGCTGTGGAAGAGCGCGCCCAATGTCGGCGACCACGAACTGGCGCTTGGCCAGTATCGCTGGAACCCGGTGCCGATGCCGAAGGAGCCGACCGATTTCATTCAGGGCATGCGCAGCATCACCACCGCCGGCGATGTGCTCGGGCAGACCGGCATGGCAGCCCACGTCTATGTCGCCAACCGCTCAATGGTCGACGATCATTTCTTCAACGCCGATGGCGAGTTGCTGATCGTGCCGCAGGTCGGCGCTTTGCGCTTCATCACCGAGATGGGCGTCATCGAATTGAGGCCCGGCGAGATCGCCGTGCTGCCACGCGGTCTTGTGTTCAAGGTCGAGTTAGTCGATGCCGAGGTGCGAGGCTACCTCTGCGAGAACTACGGTGCCAAGCTGACCTTGCCCGACCGTGGCCCGATCGGCGCCAATTGCCTGGCCAATCCGCGCGATTTCAAGACGCCTTGCGCCTGGTTCGAGGAGAAGGAAACGCCTTGTCGGCTGACGGTGAAATGGTGCGGCAATTTCCATGTCACCGAGATCGGCCATTCGCCGCTGGATGTCGTTGCCTGGCACGGCAACTACGCGCCCTACAAATATGATCTGGCGACGTTTTCCCCAGTCGGCGCGCTGCTGTTCGACCATCCCGATCCGTCGATCTTCACCGTGCTGACCGCGCCTAGCGGCGAGGAGGGCACCGCCAACATCGACTTCGTCATCTTCCCGCCGCGCTGGCTGGTGGCCGAAGACACGTTCCGGCCGCCCTGGTACCACCGCAACATCATGAGCGAGTTCATGGGCCTGATCCACGGCCAGTATGACGCCAAGGAAGAAGGTTTTGTGCCCGGCGGCATCAGTCTGCACAATCTGATGCTGGCCCATGGGCCTGACTCGACAGGTTTTGAAAAAGCCTTCCGCGCCGACCTGAAACCGGTCAAGCTCGACAACACCATGGCCTTCATGTTCGAGACCCGCTTTCCGCAGATGCTGACCCGCTACGGCGCCGAACTCGAAACCCGGCAGGACAATTACATCGACTGCTGGGCCGACCTGAAGAAGCGTTTCAATGGCACGCCCGAGGGCGACTGGTCTTGAGCACCGAGCCAATGCCGGATCGGCTGGTGATTTTGGGTTCGAAGGGTGGCCCGGCGCTACGGCCAGGTGGTCCATGGCCGAGTTCGTCGCTGCTGCAGATCGGCGGCCGTACGGTCGTTGTCGACTGCGGACTTGGCGTGACGCGTGGTCTGGTCGATGCCGGCATCAGCCTGAAATCGCTCGACCTGGTCTTCATCACGCATCTGCATTCCGACCATGTGCTGGAACTGGGGCCGTTGATCCACACCGCGTGGACGGCAGGTCTGGCGACGCCCGTTGGCGTGTTCGGCCCGCCGGGCACGGGTCATTACTGGCGGCGCTTTTGTCAGGCGATGGAGTTCGACATCGAGGTCCGCATCACCGACGAGGGCCGGCCGGACATTCGTGAGCTGGTTTCGATCGTCGAATTCGGCGAAGGCCAGGTGCTCGAGCAAGGCGGCTTGACGGTTTCGGCGCTGCGCGTCGAGCATCCACCGGTGACCGATTGTTTTGCGCTGCGCTTCGAATACGCTGGCAAAAGCGTGGTGTTCTCCGCCGATACGGCCTTTTATCCGCCGCTCGCCGATTTTGCCCGGAGCGCCGATATCCTGGTCCACGAAGCCATGCTGGAAGAAGGCATCGAGCGGCTGGTGGCCAGGACCGGCAATGGCGTGCGGCTGAAAGACCATCTGCTTGCCAGCCACAGCTTTGCCGAAGAGGCCGGCAGCATCGCCAGCGATGCCTGCGTCAAGAGGCTGGTGCTCAATCACCTCATTCCGGCCGACGATCCCGGGATCGGCGAGGCCGACTGGACTGCCGCTGTCAGGAAAACATGGGCCGGCGACTTGACGATCGCCCGCGACGGCCTTGTTGTGGAGCTAGCATGATCCCGAAAAGTGGGAACCGGTTTTCGGAAAAGATCATGCGCAAGACAAAAACCAAAGCAGCGAGAAAGCTGCAGCAGGAGAGGAAACCGCATGAAGCTTGCCACATTGAAGGACGGGACGCGCGACGGAAAACTCGTCGTCGTCTCGCGTGACCTGACACGCTTCACCGACGCCTCGTTCCTGGTGCGCACGCTGCAGGCCGCACTCGACGACTGGCGGCGCATCGCGCCGCACCTCGCGACAATAGCGGAATCGCTGGAGAACAATGCGGTGCCGGCGGAGCGCTTTCACGAGCATGACGCCCATTCGCCGCTGCCGCGTGCCTATCAATGGGCCGACGGCTCGGCCTATGTGAACCATGTCGAGCTGGTGCGCAAAGCGCGCGGCGCCGAGATGCCGGCGAGCTTCTGGACCGATCCGCTGATCTACCAGGGCGGCGCGGACGCCTTCATTCCGCCACGTGATCCGATCCGTATGGCCGACGAGGCCTTCGGCATCGATATGGAGGGCGAGGTCGCTGTCATCGTCGACGACGTGCCGATGGGTGCAAGCCTCGAGGAAGCGCGCGCCGCGATCCGGCTGGTGATGCTGGTCAACGACGTGACGCTGCGCGCTCTCACCGGGCCGGAACTGGCCAAGGGATTTGGGTTTTTCCAGTCGAAGCCGTCCTCGGCGTTTTCGCCTGTCGCGGTCACGCCGGACGAACTGGGCGACGCTTGGGATGGCGGCAAGGTCAGCCTGCCGCTGCTCGCCGATCTCAACGGCAAGCCGTTCGGCCGGGCCAATGCCGGTGTCGACATGACCTTCGACTTTCCGGCGCTGATCGTTCACGCGGCAAGGACACGGCCATTGGCCGCCGGCACGATCATCGGCTCGGGGACCGTCTCCAACAAGCTCGACGGCGGGCCGGGCAAGCCTGTCTCGGCCGGTGGCGCCGGCTATTCCTGTATCGCCGAACTGCGCATGATCGAGACGATTGTATCAGGCGAACCCAAGACGCCGTTCCTGCGCTTCGGCGATACGGTGCGCATCGAGATGAAGAACAGAAGCGGAAACTCGATCTTCGGTGCCATCGAGCAGAAGGTCGAGAAATACGAGAGGTAAGGCATGACGGGGGACGCATTCTATCTGCTGGCCGGTGTCTGGGCACTCGCCATACTGGCGGTCTTCATCCAGGCGATCCGGCTGAGCTACCGCATCGAGGCGCGCTCGCCTGACCTGACCAACCGCAGCGGCTTCCCGCGCAAGGCGATGATGTTCCACACCATCACCAACGTGAACGTCGCGCGGGACGCAGAAACGCAGGGCATGCGTCGGCGCATGAACCGGCTGCTGCTGATCGTTCTCGCCGGATTTATGGTTATGGGGGCGGGCTTGTATCTGGTGCGGTCGACCGGATGACGTCATGAACCTGCTGGATCACCTGCGCCGCATGTCCGGCAACAATCTCTGGTCGAACGACCGGCTCCATCGCGCGGTGTTGTCGCTCCAGCCGGGCGAATTCGCAGCCGAGCGGACCAGCTTCTTTCCGTCGATCAAGGCGACGCTCAACCACATACTGGCAGTCGATCTTCTCTATCTTGATTTTCTCGAGGAAGGTGGTCTCGGTGCCGCCGCCTATGACGACTTCGTGTCGTTCGACGAGCCGGGGGCATTGTTTGCCGCCCAGACTGCGGCCGACCGTCGGCTGATCGCCTTTTGCGATGGGCTGTCGGCTGACGATCTCGATCGCCGCGTCGTCACCGACCGACGCGAGGACGGCATGATCCCCGAGCGCATCGGCGACATCCTCGCCCACGTCTTCCTGCACGACATCCATCATCGCGGTCAGGTGCATGCGATGCTGTCCGGTACCTCGGTCAAGCCGCCGCAGTTGGACGAGTTCCTGCTCGATTACGATGCAAAGCTGAGAGAGAAAGAGGCCGAGCGGCTTGCACTTAGTGGTGGCGATTAATTATTGTAGTTACGAAAAATTATTGACTTAATTGTTGTAGGTACATAAATTCCCCATGAAGATCGTTTGGGACGAACCAAAGCGGTTAGCCAACATCGAAAAACACGGCTTGGATTTTGCCGCACTGGATGGCGAATTTTTCTAGGGCTCGACGATCCGGACGGCCAAGGCCGGTCGTTTCATGGCAATCGGACGGGTCGTCGACGGCGTGGTTGCCGTGATCTTTGCCCGGCTTGGCTCCGAGGGCATTTCGATAGTTTCGATGCGCCGGGCCAACCCGGTTGAAAGGAGGTTGTTCGATGACAAAGCGTAACTTGCGGACTGAATTCCAAGCGGGTCGTGGCTACAGCAAGGAAGACTGGGATGCCGTTTCGGACAATCCTGGATGGAGTGAGGAGGACTTTCGAAATGCCCGTCCTTTTGCCGAAGTGTTCCCGGAACTCGCCGAAAGCATTCGTCGTTCGCGCGGACGGCCAGCGCTCGACAATCCGAAGAAGCAGGTGACGCTCCGGCTAGACAGCGATGTGGTCGCCCAGTTTCGTGCCGGCGGTCCCGGTTGGCAGAGCCGGATCAACGATATTCTGCGCAAGGCGGTGGGCCTCGCCAAATAGACGCTTGCACCTCGCGCGGTGGGTCTACTCCGCCGCCTGAACCTTGATCACCCCACGCTTGATCTGGTCCTGCTCGATCGATTCGAACAGCGCGCGAAAATTGCCTTCGCCAAACCCTTCGTCGCCCTTCCTCTGGATGAACTCGAAGAAGATCGGGCCGATCACGGTTTTCGAAAAGATCTGCAGCAGGATCTTGGTCATGCCGCCGTCAACGACGCCTTCGCCGTCGATCAGGATGCCGTGCTTCTTCATCCGCTTGATCGGTTCGTCATGGCCATTCACCCTGTCATACGACATGTCGTAGTAGGTTTCCGGCGGGCCGGGCATGAACTTCAGCCCGTTGTCGGCCAGCCTGTCGGTGGCGGCGTAGATCTCGTCGGTGCCGACAGCGATGTGCTGGATGCCTTCACCATTGTACTTCTTCAGATATTCGGCGATCTGACTGGTCTCGTCCTTGGATTCGTTGAGCGGAATGCGGATCTTACCGCAGGGCGAGGTGATGGCGCGGCTGACCAGGCCGGTGATCTTGCCGTCAATGTCGAAGAAATGGATCTGCTTGAAGCCGAACAGATTGCGGTAGAAATCCCACCATTTGTCCATCTGGCCGCGATAGACATTGTGGGTGAGGTGGTCGAGATAATAGAAGCCGACGCCTTCCGGCCGCGGGTCACGCGCGCCGATCCATTCGAACTCGGCATCATAGGCTGAACCCTTCTTGCCGTAGGTCTCGATGAAGTAGAGCAGCGAGCCGCCAATGCCGACGATTGCCGGCACGTCGAGCGCCTTGTCGGCGCCTTCGTAAGGCGTGGCGCCCTTGGCAACGGCATGATCGAAAGCGTGTTTGGCGTCGACCACCCGCCAGGCCATCGAGGCGGCGCAGGGGCCGTGTTTGTCGACGAACTTCATCGCATGCGAGCCGGGCTCGGCATTGACGACATAGTTGATATCGCCCTGACGCCAGATGGTGATGTTCTTCGTGCGGTGCTTGGCCACCGCGACATAGCCCATGCGGGCGAACAGTTCGGCCAGCTTTTCCGGCTCCGCATGCGCGAATTCGACGAACTCGAAACCATCGGTGCCGGCTGGGTTGTCCTTGCTGATCGTGGCGGGCGGGGCGTCGTGCGGGAAGGGACCCATGATATTCCTCCGAAAGCTGGCTTGGCCTGAAAAGGCCATCTGACGCCCATCATAGCGCCGAGTCGGTGCATGGTGCTTGCATTCAAACGCTTGAAATGATCATCTCATGCGTGAAGCGTGCATGATGAGAGACAAAACCATGGATGAGACGCGCATTGATCAGTTCGACCGCAAGATAATGGCACTGTTGCAGGGCGACGCGCGGCTGACCAACAACGATCTGTCGGAGCGGGTGAACCTGTCGGCGTCGCAATGCTCGCGCCGCCGCCAGCGGCTGGAGGAGGATGGTTTCATCAAAGGCTATCGCGCCGTTCTCGACCGCGACAAGCTCGGCTTCTCGCTGGTCAACGTCATCTCGGTCACGCTTGCCACCCACAACCGCGACAACGCAAGGCGCTTCGGCGAACTGGTGGCGCGGCTGCCGGAAGTGCAGGAAGCGCACGCGCTGACCGGCGAGATGGACTACATCCTGAAAGTGGTGACGCCCGACCTGAAGTCGCTGTCGGAATTCGTCAACGGCGTCTTGCTGCCGCACGAATCCGTGCAGCATGTGAAGACGGCGATCGTGCTGGAAACGCTGAAGGAAACAGGGGCGCTGCCGATTTAGTTTGAGCGAATTTCAATTGATATATGTGGGCGGGACAGCGCCCCCCTCTGGCCTGCCGGCCATCTCCCC
>NZ_SMYZ01000121.1 GCF_004919685.1 Mesorhizobium norvegicum
TGACGCTGCAGCGTCAACCATACCTCAATCCTTAGGGCGTATTGATCGCGATTTGGGGGTTCGCGTAGGCGCATTCCGTGCTTGGATCAGCCTAGGCGCAAAAGGTGAATGAATGATCGACGGCGGGGAGGCAATCCGGAAACTGGCGCTGAACGTCGCCCGCTATACCGGTCTAGCACCGCTGGCCAAACCGTTCATCGGCGGCATTGGCGCGATCCTGATGCTGCACCGCGTTACCGCGACGCCGGAAAGGCCCGACAGCGTCAACCGGCATCTCAACATCGCCCCCGGTTTCCTCGATGCCATGATCGCCGACATGAGGGCGCATGGCTATGCCTTTGTCTCCATGGACGAAGCCGTTGAGCGCATCAAGGCAGGCGGCAAGGGCGGCGAGTTTGCCACCATCACCGCCGACGACGCCTATCGCGACAACATGACCGAGGCGCTGCCGGTGCTGGAGAAGCACGGTGCGCCAATCACCATCTATGTTGCGCCCGGGCTGATCAACGGCACGGCCGACCTGTGGTGGGATGTGGTCGAGGATGTCGTCAAAGCGCGCGATAGCCTCACTCTGACGCGACCGAATGGTCCCCTGACGATCGATTGCTCGACAGCTGCGAAGAAACTGCAGGCCAATGCACGCCTGCACGCCTATCTCACCTCCGAAGTCCGCGAGGAGGACCTGCAGGCGGTGTTGCGCGACCTGGCTCGCTCAAATGGCGTCGACGCCGATGGCCCGCGCCTGCGCACTTTGATGAACTGGGACGAAATCCGTCGCATTGCCGCGCATCCGTTGGTGACGATCGGCGCCCATACGATCAACCACAGCAATCTGAAGCGGCTTTCCGAGGCCGATGCGCGGCACGAGATCGGCGCCGTGCGCGGCATGTTGCAGGCCGAACTGGGCGAAAAGCCCAGCCATTTCGCCTACCCCTATGGCTATGCCAGTGCTGTCGGCTGCCGCGAGGTCGGCTTTGTCCGCGACGCCGGCTACACCTCCGCCGTGACGACGCGCCACGGTGTGCTGCGCGCCGAGCATGCCGGCTTCCTGCACGCCTTGCCGCGCATTTCAGTCAACGGCCGCTACCAGAGCCTAGCCCACATCCGCACCATGCTGTCGGGCGTGACGACGCCGCTGGCCAATGCCGGCAAGATGGTTGTTACGATCTGAAGGGGTAGGGTTCCGCTTAGCGCTTCGCCCTCGGCTCCAGCATCAGCCATTTGATGATGCCCATCGCCGGTAGCACCCAGAGCAGGCCGCTGAGCAGGAAGAACAGGAAATGCACCCAAGGGCCTGACTCGGACAGCCGGGCGACTGCGAAGATCGATGCGACCAGCGCATAGATGATGACCAGCGCCACCAGCAGGAACATTCCGATCAGCTTTTTCAGGCGCAGGGGCATGGTTGGTCTCCTGGTCGAGGATGCCGGCAACTCGGACAGGGACCGGGCAAGCTCAAAGGTGTTGGCCTCGCATAGGCCTTGGCGCGAAGCTGTGCAACCGGTGAGACGCGGCGCGACGGCGTGCCGCGCCGCATGGTCTTGCCAGCACGGGTGCGATGGTCCACCAATCCGCCAAACCAACCTGCCGGGACAAGATCATGGCTGCCATATCAGCTGCCGCGCCATACGTCGCCCGCGACCGCGACCTGCATAACCGGGCGCTGCTGCGCGGCTGGCTCTATGTCGTGCTTCTGGTGCTGTTTGCGCTGGTGCTGGTCGGCGGCGCCACCAGGCTCACCGATTCCGGCTTGTCGATCACTGAGTGGAAGCCGATCCACGGCGTGATCCCGCCGCTCAACGACGCCGAGTGGCAAGAGGAATTCCAGCTCTACCAGCAGATCCCGCAATATGCCGAGCTCAACAAGGGCATGAGCATCGAGGCGTTCAAGTCGATCTTCTGGTGGGAATGGGCGCACCGCATCCTGGCGCGCAGCGTCGGCCTGGTCTTTGGCTTGCCGCTGCTGTTTTTCTGGGCAACGCGCCGCATCGAGCGCGGCCTGGGCCCTAAACTCGTCGGCATTCTCCTACTCGGTGGACTGCAGGGCGCCATTGGCTGGTGGATGGTGGCCTCCGGTCTGGTCGACCGGGTCTCCGTCAGCCAGTACCGGCTGGCGACCCACCTGACGCTCGCCGCGCTGATCTTCACTGCGACCATGGTCGTGGCGCGTGGGCTGGCGCCACATTCCGAGCCCGCCGCCGATCGGTCGACGCAGAGGCTTGCCGGTTTTCTGGTGCTGCTGGCGCTGATCCAGATCTATCTCGGCGGCCTGGTCGCCGGGCTCGACGCCGGCTTGAGCTACAACACCTGGCCGTTGATGGACGGCAAGATCATCCCGGGCGATCTGCTGATCCTCGAGCCGGCATGGCGCAACTTCTTCGAAAGCCCGAAAACGGTGCAGTTCGTCCATCGGCTCGGTGCCTATACGGTTTTCATCGTGGCCTTGTGGCACATGATCGCCACGCGCCGGCGGCTACCAGGCTCAACGCATGCGCGGCGCGCGACGTTGCTGTTTTTGGCTGTGCTGGTGCAGGCCTCGATCGGCATCGGCACGCTGCTGATGCATGTGCCGCTGCATATGGCGCTGACCCATCAGGGATTTGCTCTGGTCGTGCTGGGCTTTGCTGTCGCGCATTGGCGCGGCACCAAGGGCGCCTATCCCTTGCCGCACGATATCGCGCTCAGGAGCTGATCCCGAGCCGATCGGCCAGTCACATCCAGAATTCGTTTGAAGATGTCGTCTTCTCGCCGTCGAATTCCGCCTGACGCAACGCCGCGGCGGATGGCGCGGACTGGCCCTGATCGGCCTTGGCTGCCTTGTCGGCGGCCTTGAGCGCATCAAGCTTGGCTTGGGCCACGGCGATATCCTGCTGCACCTGAGCGGCCTTGACCTGATCCGTGATCGCCTTGGCCTGATCTTCCAGGTCCTGGATCTGCTTTTCGAGCGCGGCCTCCTGGACTGCATTGCTCGACGAACTGGACGAGGAATACTGGGTTGCCTGTGAGGAACCCGAAATCGCGCTGACCATGACAAATCCCGAAGTGGAGCCGAGACCAGTCAGTAGCCTATCGTGGTGAACAAGCGGTTACCGCGCCGTTGCCTGTGCGATCAGAAGCCTGCCTGCACCGCCCGGATCGCCTCGGCGATCGACAATTCGCGGTTCTCCTCGACCGCGTTATCGTCCTCGTGATGCCAGGATGCCGACAGGCAGCCATAGGCGATGGCATGATCAAGGATAGCTGGCGGTGTCTGGCCCAGTGTTCTGGCAAAGACTTCCGCCATATGCGCTGCTCGCTCCGGATCGAGGCAAAGCTCATCGCGGTCGAGCGGGTTGTAGAACATGTTCGCGGCGTCGAAGCCGGGGTCGCCGAGAACGCCCTTCGGGTCGATCGCCAGCCAGCCGCGCGGCCCGTGCAGGATGTTTTCGTGATGCAGATCGCCATGCAGGGGCCTGATATCGTGCGGATTGGCCAGCAACCGATCGGCGATGACGGCGGCCTCGACATAGAGGCTGTCCTGGCCGGCGTCGCGGTCGGCATTCGCCTTATTGAACAGGCTGGCGAACCGTTCCCTCAGCGGTTGAAGATCGGGCGGGAAGGGGTCTTTCCCAGGCGAAAACAGTTTTGCCATCACCTCCGCCGCAATTGCGGTCGCGGTGTTGTCGCCCTGTGCGTCGAGAACCTGGAGCAGCAGGGTTTCACCGCATATTCGAGCAGCATGCTGTGGCCGTCGCGGCCGAGCAGGCGCACCGCGCCTTCGCCGCGCCGCCAGGCGAGATAATGCTCGCCGCGCAACTCGTCGGCGACATCGTCGAAAGGCTTGAGTGCCTTGACGATCGCCGGCGAGCCGTCTTCGCGCAAAACCTTCCAGATGCGGCTCGAAAAGGTCTCGGCAATGAGTTCGGGCGCGCCGATCTTCCAGCGCGCCGGAAAGGCTGGCGCGTCCATCAGAGGCCGAGCATCAGGTCCATGTTCTGGACGGCGGCACCCGAGGCACCCTTGCCGAGATTGTCGTAGACCGCCAGCAGCAGCGCCTGAGCCCGTTTGTCGTTGGCGAAGACGTAGACCTTCATCCGGTTGGTGCCGTTGTAGATCTCCGGATCGATCTCCGGCATGCGCTCCGAATGCGCATAGGGCGCCACCTCGACCACACCGCCCTTGATGGCGGCGAAATGGTCGGCAATCGCGGCATGCAGCTCCGCACCGGTCGGCACATGGTCGAGGCCGCCAAGCTGCAACGGCACCACGGTGATCATGCCTTGCGCGAAATTGCCGACCGCCGGCTGCATGATCGGATCATGCGACAGCCTGGCATAGGCCCTCAGTTCCGGCACGTGCTTGTGCTGCAAGGTGAGGCCATAGGGCAGGAATTCCGAGGCGTCCTCGCCCTTGGCGACATAGTCCTCGATCATCGGCCGTCCGCCGCCCGAATAGCCCGAAATGCCGTTGACCGTGATCGGGAAATCGGCCGGCAGCAGGCCGGCGGTGACCAGCGGCCGCAGCGTGGCGATCGGTCCCTGCGGCCAGCAGCCGGGGTTGGCAACGCGTTTTGCCGAGGCGATCGTCTTCGCCTGCGTCTTATCCATCTCGGCGAAACCATACGCCCAGCCTTCGGCCACGCGATGCGCGGTCGACGCATCGATGACCTTGGTGGTGTCGTTGGCGATCAGCGAGACGCTTTCCTTCGCCGCATCGTCGGGCAGGCACAGGATCGCGACATCGGCGGCATTGAGGAACTCGGCGCGTGCAGCCGTTTCCTTGCGGCGTTCGGCGGGAACCGAGATGATTTCCAGGTCGCCGCGCTCGGCAAGCAGCGCCCGGATCTGCAGGCCGGTGGTGCCGTGTTCGCCGTCAATGAAGATTTTTGGTTTCATGGACCGATCAAATTCCCTGATATTTCAAGACTATATGCCGTGACCGTGATTCACTGCGGCGCCATTGTGGTTGCCGTTGTTCAGCTCTTCAAGCCGTGCCTTCCGCTCCGCCAGCAGGCCGAGATATTGCATGGCCACCATCGAGCCGGCGATCGCTGTTATATCGGCGTGATCATAGGCCGGCGCAACCTCCACGACATCGGCGCCGACAATATCGATCTGGTTGAGCTGGCGCAGCGTCGACAGGATTTTTGCCGAGGACGGTCCGCCGGCAACCGGCGTGCCGGTTCCCGGCGCATAGGCCGGATCGAGGCAGTCGATGTCGAAGGTGAGATAGGTCTTCTTGCCGCCGGTGCGGTCGACGATGGCATAGGCGATATCGGACGCCCGCATCTCCTCGATTTCATGGCCGTAGAGGATCTTGATGCCGAACGTGTCGGGCGCATGGGTGCGGATGCCGATCTGGATCGAGCGGTCGGGATCGATGATGCCTTCCTTGACCGCGCGGCCGACGAAGGAGCCATGGTCGATGCGCTTGCCGTCATCCGGCCAGGTATCCTGATGCGCATCGAACTGCACCAGGGCAAGCGGACCATGGATGGCGGCATGCGCCTTGAGCAGTGGCCAGGTGACGAAATGGTCGCCGCCGAGCGTCAGCAGGAAGGCGCCTGATTTGAGGATCTTCGCCGCTTCGCGCTCGATCGTGCCCGGCGTCTTCTGGTGGTTGCCCGAGTCGAGCAGGCAATCGCCATAGTCGACCACCGCCAGATGCTCGAACAGATCGCGCGAGAACGGATATTGCGGGTCGTTGTCGAGGATCGCAGAGGCGCGGCGAATCGCCTGCGGCCCGAAACGAGCGCCGGGCCGGTTGGTGACGGCGGCATCGAAGGGAATACCCCACACCACCGCATCCGCGCCCTTCACGTCCTTGGTGTATTTGCGCCGCATGAACGACAGCGCGCCGGAATAGGTCGGCTCGAACGCGGCGCCCGTTTTGGAACGGGCGGTGAAGGCGTTGTCGATGGTGTTGTTCGCCATTACGGATCCTCGTTTTTCATCGGGGTGCAACAACTACAGAACCGGCACGGAAGATGCCAGTCATAGCTTGGCGAGACGCAATGGCGCTGCGCGAGTGCCAGGGCAAGACAGGATTTGTATCATCATGACGCAGACGGCGTTTCTCAACCCCACCCGTGCCGCGGCGTCGACCCACACCGGTACGATCGCCGGTGAACGCTTCCTGGTTCTCGATTCGTGGCGCGGCATCTGCGCGCTTCTGGTGGCGCTGTTTCACTTCCCGACCGGTTCGACGCTTTCGCAAAGCGCCTTCATCGGTTCGTCCTACCTCTTTGTCGATTTCTTCTTCGTTCTGTCCGGCTTCGTCATTGCCAGCAGCTACGGCAATCGGCTCAATCAGCCGGAACAGGTCGCTCGTTTCGCCCTGGTCCGTTTCGGCCGCATCTACCCGCTGCATCTTCTCATGCTTGCCGCCTTTGCCGGCTTCGAGCTGCTGCGGCTGATGTTGCCGCAACTGCATGGCACCGGGGCTGCTCCCTTCACCGGCGGCTTCGATCTCAAGAGCCTGCTTGCCAATCTTCTCCTGCTCCAGGGTGTCGGCTTCGAAGATCAACTGACCTGGAATGCGCCAAGCTGGAGCATTTCGGCGGAGTTCTTCGCCTATCTCTTGTTTGCTGGCGTGGTCTTCGTCGCCGGCGCGCGCGCCTGGATATGGTTCGTTGCCGCCGCCGTCACCGCGCCGCTGTTCCTGCTCGGCTTCTCGACCCATCATATGGATGTGTCCTTCGATTTCGGCTTCATCCGCTGCCTGTACGGCTTCTCGCTCGGCGCATTGCTGGCCTGGTTTCAGCATGATTCCATTGCAGGGGCGCGACAGGCCCTCGCCAGGAGCGGCCCACGGATGGACTGGACCCTTGCCGAAATCGTCATGGTGGCCGTCATCGTGCTTTTCGTCTCGCTGGCGGGCGACAATGATTTTGGCATCGCGGCACCCCTGGTGTTCGCGCTGGCGCTGTTTCTGTTCGCCCATGAGGGCGGCTGGATCAGCGCCTTGCTGAGAGCCCCATTCATGTTGACGCTCGGCGCGCTGTCCTACTCGATCTACATGGTCCACATCTTCGTCCAGGCGCGCATGATCAACGTTGCGGGGCTCGCCGAGCGCAAGCTCGGCCTCGGCCTGATCAGCGACTTCATGCTGCGCGGCCAGCCTGCCACCGGCTTCGGCGCCGGCTGGACGGGAGCGGTGGCGATCGTCGTCATGCTCGCTGCCACCATCGCCGCCTCCTGGATCACGTGGCGCCTCATTGAGATGCCGGCCATGGCGTGGTTCCGCCGGCTCTCGAAACGCATCTGACGCGAGCATTTTGCGAGCATGATCCCGAAAAGCATGCCCACGGGCTTGACCCGAGGGTGGAAGCCGGTTTTCGGAAAAGATCATGCCTAAACTGGAGATCCGCTAGCCGGCTTCGTTCACCTCCCTGTCACGGGCGTCGCCTATCCCGATTTCGATCCGGCAAGGAGCGATTCTCGATGCGGACCATCTGGCTGAGCCTTCTGCTTTCCACGGCCCTGGCAGCCGCCTCTGGCCAGTCCTTGGCCGGCGAGACCCGCGCCAGACAGATCCTCGACCGCTTCGAGCATGCCAACCAATGGCGCGACCACGTCATGGTGGCCGCGCATCGCGCCGGCAGCATGCAGGCCGGCAAGACGCTCTATGCGGAAAATTCGATTGCCGCTGTCGAAGGCTCGATCGCCATGGGCGCCGAAATCGTCGAGGTCGACATAAGGCGCTCGAAGGACGGTGAGTTCGTCGTCATGCATGACAGCTGGCTCGACCGCACCACGACCTGCAAGGGCGAGGTGGTCAAATACACGCTGGCCGAGCTGAAGACCTGCAGGCTGGTGGTGGAGGGCACCGGCGCCATCACCAATGAGACGGTTTCGACGCTGCGCGAGATGCTGCTGGCGACCAGGGACAGGATACTCATCAACCTCGACAACAAGCTCGACGTCGGAGACCTCTCGGGCATGATCGCTGCGGCTCGCGATCTCGGCATGGCCGAGCAGGTCATCGTCAAGGAGAACCTGTGGAATTCACAACGGATTTCCGCGGTGAAGGCCGCCATGGATGCGATCGGCGGTGGCTTCCAGTTCATGCCCATCATTGCCGATGACGCGGTACATGATGCCGGTTTCGCCGAGACGGTCGACCATGCCTTCTCGCCGCGCGCGATCGAGCTGATCAACTGGCGGGCAGGCGCCGAGACGTTGACCGAGACGGGCGGACCGCTGTTCAGCACGCGCATGCGGGCCGCTGCCGTGCGGGGCAACTGGCACATCTGGGCCGACACCTACGCCATCGTCAACAAGCCGGGCGGCTTTCTCGCCGGCGGCCGCGGCGACGAGCTGGCGGTGCAGGCCAGCCTGCCGCGCGAAAGCTGGGGTTTTTGGGCCGATCGCGGCGCCACCATCATCCAGACCGACGAGCCAAAGGCGGCCATCGACTGGCTGGCGGCGAACGGTTTTCGCGTACCATACGCCGATGAGGCGCGGGCGGCTGAGCCGGCGAGTACGGCGAGTATCAACTAGAGCCGGCGCTGGAGCTGCAATCTCCCTCCTTGAGGGGGAGATGGCCGGCAGGCCAGAGGGGGGCGCTGTCCCGCCGGCCTATCGGTCAATTTGGTCAATTGAAATTGCTTTGGAGTCAGCTATCAGGGTGGGTTCTGACATGAGGTAAGCGATCCTTCGCGCCCCCC
>NZ_SMYZ01000122.1 GCF_004919685.1 Mesorhizobium norvegicum
GGAGACGACCAATCGTCAAAGTCAGCGCCGCCCCTCATCGCCCTGCCGGGCACTTCTCCCCGTATAGTGACGGGGAGAAGGAAGCTGGCCGCAACCTCGGCGCCCTTCTTGCGACGCTGGTGATTGGCGAAAGCGGCGATGAGAGCACCCCTCTCCCCGTCCCTATACGGGGAGAGGATGCCGGCAGGCAGGTGAGGGGCAGCGCCGACGCCCTAACGGAGGGGCGAACTCAAATCCGCAGCGATTGCCTTGGGATCGTAAATTCGACCTATGGCTTCCCCTTCGGCGCCATTGGCGGCTCTCATCTGGCATGCTTGGCTCGCATCTTGCCTAGGAATGCAGTGCTGTCGAAGGCAACGGGTGCGCCAGATTCCTCACCGGCGATGAGGGCGTTTTGCAAGGCGCGAACCTTGGCCTCATGCTCTTCGAGCAACCGTAGGCCGGCACGTACGACATCACTTGCCGAACCGTAGCGGCCTGTCTGAACCTGCGTATCGATGAAACCGGCGAAATGATCGCCAAGGGAAACAGAGGTGTTTCGAGACATGAGATTCATCCTAGGGTGAAGATGTCAACATATACCAAAAATTGGTATATGTCCATAATTCTGGCCCTAGAAGGGTAAAATGCCAAGTCGCAGGGCCATTGCGCATGTCATGATTCAGGTCGCCTCTTCCGGATTGCCGCCAATCGCAAACGCAACCCGGCTCTCGCGCCGCCTCAGCAGCGCGATGGCGAGGAAGGCGATCACGCCGCTCGCGGCAACGACCACCAGCACCCACAGCGAATTGGCGACCGATGTCCGCGCCATCATGAAGGCAAGCGCGAACGGCGCGAAGGCCGAGGTGAACTGGCGGGCAGCGCTCGCCCATCCGAGCCGCGCGCCATAGCCTTCGCGACCGAAGAGTTCGAGCGGCAAGGTGCCGCCGACGATGCTGGTGAGGCCGGAACCGAGGCCGAACAGAAACACGAAGACAAAGGCGCCGGGCAGCCATGGCGTGGTCAGCAGCAGCGCGCAGAGCCCGGCTGTGAGCAGCAAAGCTGCAATGACGGCGAGGTGCGTCTGCTGAAGCCGGCCGCCAAACAGCATGTTGATCAGCCGGCTGGCGACCTGGGCCGGTCCGAACAGGGTCGAAACGAAGAGGCCGGCCGTGCCGAGCCCAAGGGCCGCCGTCAGCGGCACCATGTGGATGAGGATCGCCGACAGCACGAAGCCCTCGGTGGCGAACCCCGCCAGCATGAGCAGGAATGCGGCCCGGCCGCGCCGCGGATCGAGCGGCGCGCTTGCTTCAGGGGCCGGCCCGCGCTCTTGGCTCGTGGCCGTGGCGTGGCGGCGCGACAGGCGCATCAGCCAGGCGTGGATCGGCAGGCAGAGCGCGAGATTGAGTGCGGCGAACAGGAGATAGACCTCGCGCCATGTCAGATGCGCATGCAGCGCCGAGGTCAGTGGCCAGAACAGGGTCGAGGCAAACCCGGCGATGAGCGTCAGGTGGGTGATGCTGCGTTGCGGCCGGGGAACCCCGATCTGCACGATCGCCACGAAGGCGGCGCCGTAGAGGACGAAGCTGGAGGCCAGCTCCATTGCCAGCAATGCCAGGACGAAGGTCACGCGGTCGGGTGCGACGGCGCACAGCGCCAGCGCCACGGCTGCCGCCACCGAGCCGACGGTCATGATGCGCCCGGCGCCGAAGCGGTCGGCCCACCGCCCGGCCGTCGGCGCGAACAGGCTGCCGGCAAACAGCGAGGCGGACAGGGCGCCGAACACCCAGCCTTCCGCGAGGCCGAACTCCTTGGCCATTGCCGGCGCCAGGATCGAGAAGCTGTAATAGAGCGTGCCGTAGCCGATGATCTGGGTCAGCCCCAGCGCCCAGATCGCTTTGCGCAGGACGAACCGGTCAGGCATCGACGCTGGCTGCCATATTCTCTCGCGCCTCAGTGCTGGCCGGCGCGGTTGCGCAGCCGCAGCCCGAGGCGCCCCTTGCCTTGGCGTCCGCATCCTCGACACAGCAGGCATCGATAGTGGCCGGCACAGGCCCGCCGCAGCAGCCAGCGCTTTCCGATACCGTCACGACATCGGCGCTGCATACGCCGGTCTCAGGCAACACCAGCCGCACCTCGCGGGCCGCGGCATGGTCTCCGGCAATGTCGGCGACCACCGAGCGGACCTGCTCGTAGCCGGTCGCCATCAGGAAGGTCGGCGCGCGGCCGTAGGATTTCGAGCCGACGATGGTGAAGCCGGGTTCGGGATGGGCGAGCTCCGCGATGCCATGCGCGGGAACCGTGCCGCATGAGTGAAAATTCGGATCGATCAGCGGCGCCAGCGCCGGCGGCGCTTCGACGACGGGATCGAGCGCGATGCGGATTTCGCCGAGGAACGACAGATCGGGCCGGAAGCCGGTGGTGACGACAATGCGATCAACGGCCAGGCTGAACGGCTTGCCGGCCAGGTGGGCGTCGACGACGAGCCCCTCGCCTTGCGTCGCGATGCTGTTGACGGCGAAAGGCGCCAGCATGTTCAGCCTGCCATCCGCCATCGCCTGCCTGGCGGCCAGCCCAAGCGCGCCGCGTTCCGGCAACTGATCGTTCAGCCCGCCGCCAAGCAGCCTGTCGACGGTGGCATGGCGCAGCGCCCAGAAGATCTCGGTGCCAGGCGCCGCGTCTTGCAGTTCCATCAGCGCCAGGGCGACGTTGATGGCCGAGTGCCCGCCGCCGATGACCAGGACGCGCTTGCCCGCATAGTCTTCTCTCGCCTTGCCGACCACGTCGGGAATGCCATAGGCGATGCGCGCCGACGCCGCGCCTTCGCCGGGAACCGCCAGCCCGTCGACGCCGATCGGGTTTGGCCGCCACCATGTTCCGGACGCGTCGATGACAGCGCGCGCGAGAACGCGGTGCTCGCCGCCGGCATCGCGATAGTGGATGACGAAGGGCGCGTCCTTGCGGCCGTCATTGGCGACCTTGTCATGCCCCTGACGGGTGATCGCGGTGACCTCGGCGCCGAGCTTCAAATTGGCCGCGATCGCGGGAAGCCGGCCAAGCGGCGCCAGATAATCGCGCACGATCTCGCCGCCGGTCGGCAGGCCTCGCATGTCGGGCGCCATCCAGCCGGAGCGGTCGAGCAGCGCCCGCGCCGCCGCGTCGATGTTGTACTCCCACGGTGAGAACACCCGTACATGGCCCCATTCGAGCAGTGCCGCCCCCACGCTTTCGCCGCGCTCCAGGATCAGCGGACGGATGCCGCGCTCGACCAGATGCGCCGCGGCGGCAAGGCCGACCGGGCCGGCGCCGATCACCGCGACGGGAAGATTTGCCATCATGTTCATAGGTTCGATCCTTCCGGTATCTTCGAATTACAAATCCAAAAAAATCAGGCCAGCGCTTTGCCGACGGCAGGCGCGCAGGCGGCGTCGGCGCAGCACTCGTCGGCGAGATAGCCGATCAGCGCATTCATGCCGGGATAGTTGGCGCGGCAGATCAGCGTCGTCGCTTGCCGCTCCTGCGTCACCAGACCGGTGTCGACCAGCCGCTTGAGATGATGCGACAGCGTCGAGGACGGAATGTCGAGCTTGCCCTGGACACTGCCCACGGCAAGCCCGTCATCACCGGCGCGCACCAGGATGCGGTAGAGCTGAAGCCGCGTCGGATTGCCGAGCGCTTCGAGTTGGGAAGCTGCTTTTTCGAGTTTCATGGAAATAAGCTACGCAACACTTTTCGAGCCGTCAACTCAATTTCGAAAAATATGGAAATAGTGTCAGACGGCGCGCTTGCCTGGGGCGTAAGTGACCACCTCGCCATCCTCCTTGGTGAACGCGCCGATCTCCGGGTTGGGCAGGATGTCCAGCACCTTTTCCGACGGCCGCGCCAGGACGACGCCGAGCGGGCTGGCCACGATCGGCCGGTTGATCAGGATCGGATGCGCCAGCATGAAATCGAGGATCTCCTCGTCGGACCATTTCGGGTCGGCAAGGCCGAGTTCGGCATAGGGCGTGTCCTTCTCGCGCAGCAGGTCGCGCGGCGTCATGCCCATCGCCGCGATCAGTTCGACCAGCCTTTCGCGCGACGGCGGCGTCTTCAGATATTCGATCACTTCCGGCTCCTCGCCCGACTGCCGGATAATGGCCAGCGTGTTGCGCGAGGTGCCGCAATCGGGGTTGTGGTAGATGGTGATGGTCATTGCGCGGCCTTCATCTGTTTGATCGGTTTCGCTTCGGCAAGCAGCCAGCCCGCCAGCGCCATGGCCAACAGAGCCCCCAGCAATTCGGCGGCAATGAAGCCCGGCAGGTCGACCGGACGGATGCCCGCGAATGTGTCTGAGAATGCCCGGGCGATCGCGACGGCCGGATTGGCAAAGGAGGTCGAGGCCGTGAACCAATAGGCGGCCGTTATGTAGAGCCCAACCAGCCAGGGAATCGCGTCGGAGCGGAAGCGCAGTCCTGCCAGGATGGTGAAGACAAGCCCGAAGGCGGCGACTGCTTCCGCGAGCCATTGCCCGGCTCCGGTCCGCACCGTCGCGGAAACCTGCAAGATCGGCAGCTCGAACATGGCGTGCGCCAGAAACGTCCCGGCGATGCCGCCCACGATTTGGGCGACGACATAGGCGAGCGCGGCGTTCGCCTCGATCTCGCGGCGAAGCGCGAACACCAGCGTGACGGCCGGATTGAAATGCGCCCCGGAAATCGGGCCAAGAATGGTGATCAGCACCACGAGGATTGCCCCCGTCGGCAAGGTGTTGCCCAGCAGCGAAACGGCAACGTCGTGGGTCAGCCGGGCGGCCATGATGCCGGAGCCGACCACGGTCGCGACCAGCAGTGCGGTTCCCAGCGCTTCTGCGACGATGCGGCGTGGCAGGTCGTTCGCCACGAGCTTCAGCCGGCCTTCGGCAGGTTGCGGCCGATCTCGTCGAGGCGCTTCTGCAATGCCAGCTTGTCGACCATGTTCATGGGCAAGCTGACGAAGATCGAGATGCGGTTGTTGAGCATGCGGTAGGCTTCGGCAAAGGCCAGATGCTTTTCGGCGTCGGTGCCTTCCGCCGCGGCCGGGTCAGGGATACCCCAGTGCGCCGTCATCGGCTGTCCCGGCCAGACCGGACAGGATTCGTTGGCTGCGTTGTCGCAGACCGTGAAAACGAAATTCATCTCCGGCGCGCCGGGAACCGCGAATTCCTCCCAGGCCTTCGAACGCGCGAAGGACGTGTCGTAGTTCAGGTTCTTCAGAAGCTGGAGCGCGAAGGGATGGACCTCACCCTTCGGCTGCGATCCAGCGGAAAATGCCCTGAACTTGCCGGCCCCAACGCGGTTCAAAATCGCTTCGGCGATGATCGACCGTGCCGAATTGCCGGTGCAGAGAAAAAGAACGTTATATGGCTCGCTCATGGCGTGTGCCTCCCTTCTAGCATTTACAGGTCACAGCCTGGATCACAGGACGGCAGAGCTCCGGCGCGCCATTGCAGCAATCTTCCATCAGATAGGCCAGCAGGTCGCGCAAGCCGGTCATGTCGGCGACGTAGCGCACGGTCCGGCCGTCGCGTTCGGGGCGGATCAGCCCGGCATGGGCGAGCACCTTCAGATGCGCCGACATGGTGTTCTGAACCGTGTCCAGCCTTGTCGCGATTTCGCCCGCCGGAATGCCTTCCGAACCGGCACGCATGAGCAGCCGGAAGACATCCAGCCGCGTCTCCTGGCCAAGTGCGGCCAGTGCATTCAAAGTGTCTTTCTTATCCATATATCCGAATCCTTGGATTTATGGATATCGGCTTCCCCACGATCTGTAAAGCGTGTCCGCCCGCCATCAGGTGACGGCAAGCACCTTTCCCGTATCGTGCTGGCGCACGAAGTCCACGCGGGCGCCGTCCCAGTGGTAGCTGTAGTGCCGGCCCTGCACCGGAACGGTGATGACATCAGGCCAGAAGATGCCGATGCAACCGCCGCCCGGCATGCGCACGCTGTTCCACACCAGCCCGTCGCTGCCTTCCGCGCGCAGCGCCCGCCCTTCCGCCTGCGAGGCGGTGTAGTCGTCCGGGTCGAGCACGCCGGGCACGGCATTCACGTCATCGAGGTCGCGGTCGACGCTGCCGATCAGCACGCGGAAATCCGCCGTCCAGCCCGGCCCCTCGTTGGTGGCGCCCATGAATTTCTGATGGTGGTGGATGGTCTCGGCCAGCGCCACCTCTTCGCTGTCGCCGGCATAGTAGATCCCGTAACTGCCATCCGAGAAGCGGCCTGGCCTGAGCGTCGAGCAATGCACGAAGGGCGCCATCACGAAGCTCGCGCCGGGGCCGGAAATCCGCCGGGCGGCCGACACCTTGCCGAGGTCGCCAATCTCGAACCGGATGCGCGGGTTGGATTTTTCCTCGACGGCGGCCAGCGCCTCCCAGTCGCGCGGGTCGGCAATGTCCTCAAAGAGGTCGATGGGCGGATGGATGGAGCGGATGATGCGGAAGGTCTGGTGCCAGTCGACGCGGCGACGGACCGCAAGCCCACTCACCATGCACCACGCTCCGCATCGAGCCATTCCCGCATCGCCGAGAGATCGGAGATTTCGCCGCGCAGCATCAGGTCGAGGGCCGATTGGCCGCCGAAGGTGGCATTGGGCTTGCGGATCCAGGCGTAGCCGCGTGCCGGCTCCGTGAACAGATAGCGCAGGCCCTTGTGGATGCCCATCAGGTGCGCCATGCGGGTGCGCAGGTCGCGGTCGATCCTGCCGATGCCGCCTTCCTTCCAGCGTGCCCCAATCTTCCAACGAGCCCAGGTCCGGGCCGATATGCCGCCGAGCAGGATGCAGGCCTCGACGTCGGTGAGGTTCCAGGCCTTGAACAGATTGACCGTGGTGCGCGCCAGCGCGCCAGCCTCGTCATCACTGATGACGCTGCCAACCGTGGCCGGCGTGGTGACAATGGACTGAAGCTGCATTTTGTGCCTTGCTATTGGCAGATATATAGCATGTATTTGCCAATTGGCAAGGATGGGGTCGCAGGGCAATGGCATCAGATCGATGAAAATTCCGAACTTGTAAGGGAGACTGCCAATCGCCGAGCCTAGTGCCGCCCCTCACCTGCCTGCCGGCATCCTCTCCCCGTATAGTGACGGGGAGAGGGGCGCTGCCGTCACCATTTTCGCCAAATCGTCAGCGTTGCAAAAAGCGCGCCGGCGTTGCCGGCAGCTCTTTCTCCCCGTCACTATACGGGGAGAAATGCCCGGCAGGGCAATGAGGGGCGGCGCCGACCTCCCAATGGTCCGGCTCCAACAGGTTGAGTGCCGTGTCGAACGGACGGCGCGTCGTGCCTACTCGGCCGCCTCATATCCCGCGATGCCCTTGATCTCCAAAAAATCCTCGAGCCCGTATTCGGCATATTCGCGGCCGTTGCCCGACTGCTTGTAGCCGCCGAACGGCAGGCCGGCGTCCCACTGGGGGTAGTTGATGTAGACATTGCCGGTGCGCATGCGCGCCGCGACTTCGCGCGCCTTCTTCATGTCCTTGGCCTGGATGTAGGAGGCAAGGCCATAGACGGTGTCGTTGGCGGTGTTGATCACCTCGTCGACGCTGTCATAGGGCATGATCGCCAGCACCGGCCCGAAAATCTCCTCGCGCGCGATGCGCATGTCGTGGGTGACGTCGGCGAACACCGTCGGCCTGACGTAGTAGCCGCGGTTGAGTTCCGCCGGCCGGCCGGGGCCGCCCGCGACCAGCGTCGCACCTTCGTCGATGCCGGCCTGGATCAGGTCCTGGATCTTGTCGAACTGGACCTGGCTGACGACCGGGCCAAGCTTGGTGCCGGCAGCGTCAGCAGGGCCGACGGTGAACTTTTCTGCTGCGGCCTTCGCATAGCCGGCCGCCTCGTCATGGCGGTCGCGCGGCACGAACATGCGCGTCGGCGCGTTGCAAGACTGGCCGCTGTTGCTGAAGCAGCCGGCGACGCCCTTGCTGACGGCGCTTGCGAGGTCGACATCCCCGAACAGGATGTTGGCCGACTTGCCGCCAAGCTCCTGATGCACACGCTTGACCGTGTCGGCGGCGGCCTTGGCCACCAGGATGCCGGCGCGGGTCGACCCGGTGAACGACATCATGTCGATGTCGGGGTGGCTTGACAGCGCCTGGCCGACGCCGGGACCATCGCCGTTGACGAGGTTGAACACGCCCTTTGGCACGCCGGCCTCGTCCAAAATCTCGGCGAAGATGATGGCGTCGAGCGGTGCGATCTCGGACGGCTTCAGCACCATGGTGCAGCCGGCGGCAAGCGCCGGGCCGACCTTGCAGGTGATCTGGTTGAGTGGCCAGTTCCATGGCGTGATCAGGCCAACGACGCCGATCGGCTCCTTGACCACGAGATGGTTGCCCTTGACGTGGCGGAATTCGAAGCTCTTCAGCACGTCGGCCATCTTCTGCAGATGCGCAAGACCGATGCCGACCTGGCTGTCCAACGCCATCTGGCGCGGCGCGCCCATCTCGCGCGACACGGCAACCGCCAGATCACCGCTGCGCTTCTTGTAGACAGCGATGATGCGGTTCAAGAGTTCGAGCCGCTCGCCGACCTCGGTGAAACCAAAGCTGTTGAAGGCGCGCTTGGCGGCGGCCACAGCCTTGTCGACATCGGCCTTGGAACCGAGCGAGATCTGCGCGAAGGCATCCTCATTCGACGGATCTATGACGTCGAAAGTGTTGGGCACAACAGGATCGACCCACGCGCCATCGATATAGAACTGCAGATTGTGTGACATGGTTTTCTCCTTGGGATGCACCGCATGACCGCTGCGGTCGTCATATGTGGCTGGAGATAACGATGCACAAACGCCGCTGTCAAACGCAACCCCCGAAGTGGTTAAGCCAGCCCGCCAGTCGTTGAGCCAGAGGGCCAGCGGCAATCTGTCTGTTTGCGTCAGCCGGCCAATCGTTTGCTCATATAGACCGTCACACCATTCATGAACGGCTCTTCCCGATCCACGCTATAGCCCTGCCTCTTGTACAGCGACACATTCGCTTCGAAGGCGCCGTTGGTCAGCAGGCGAAGCTCAAGACGGCCCGCTTCGACTGCCTTGCGCTCGGCCTGCTCCAGCAACAGCCGGCCGATCCCCCTGCCCTGCGCCTGAGGCGCGACGCAGACATTCTCGATCCAGAGGTGATCGTCAGCCAGGATGGTTTCGATCATCCCGACGATCTGATCTCCCTCGACGGCGAGATCGAACGGATGCTCGGCAACGGCCTTGTCGTAGTCGGCGCGCATTGGCAGCGGTTCGCGGCCGATCACCGGCACCCATTTGGCATAGGCGGCGCGAACGATATCCCTGATCGCGGCGGCATCCGCCGGCGCGGCCGGCCGAAGCCGGATGGAAGAAACGATGCTCATGACAATGCTCCAGACATGAAAAACCCCGCCGGCGATTTCGCGGGCGGGGCTGGAAACGAACGAACCGTGCCTATCGTGCCGGTCTTTGTCGTCGCGCAATCAGCTTGCCGCTCCGCACTGTGCAGGAGCGGCGTCGCTTGGTGATGGCGGGCGCAAGAGCGAACATGGGGTCAAGCTGGAGCAGGAAACGTGGCGCGTCAAGACAGGGCCAATTTTGTGGCGGAGACCACTAATGCCGAAGTTGGCGCCGCCCCTCATCGCCCTGCCGGGCACTTCTCCCCGTATAGTGACGGGGAGAAGGGGCTGGCCGCGACCTCGGCGCTCTCCCTGCAACGCTG
>NZ_SMYZ01000123.1 GCF_004919685.1 Mesorhizobium norvegicum
CTCATCAATGGTGTCTGTTTCGGCGGCTTGATCGCCGACAAAGCCTTCGACAGCAACACCATCATTGCCGACCTGAATGAGCGCGGCGCCAGGATCGTTATTTCACAGCACTCACGTCGTACTTTTCCCCTGCCGCTCGACAAGGAACTCTACAAATGGCGCCATCTGATCGAGAACTTCTTCTGCAAGCTCAAGGAATTCAAGCGTATCGCCATGCGCGCCGACAAAACCGATCAGAGCTTTGCAGCCTTCATCAATCTCGCAGCCGCCGTCATAAACTCACGGTGAATCTCAACAAGCCTTA
>NZ_SMYZ01000124.1 GCF_004919685.1 Mesorhizobium norvegicum
AACTTGATTAGCTACCGACACGTTTTTGGAAGCAATCGGCCGGAAGCCGTGGGTACTAACCCAAACGGTTCCGCGCTCTTGAGCAGAACGACAAGCTGGCTTTGCTGGCGGGTTCCGGTCTTGGCAAAGATCCGTTCGAGATACGTGCACCCTGTCTTGACGGTGATGTCGGAGCTTGCCGCTGCTTCCATCAGGGTTCGCCCTTGTGAAAGCGCCGAGCCAAGATGCGTGCTGAAAAGTGAGGTCAATCCTGCTCGATGACCAGTATCGGTTGAGACGGTCGCCGATCATCCCGGCCCTAAAAACGACAAAACCCGCCGGACTGGGTCCAGCGGGCTCGGAACCGCAACGAAAGTCGTCTGATGCGGCTCTGGCTTCTACGGCTTGGTCCGCCGGAGCGGACCAGACCTGACTTCAGATGGCCCTGCGGGCGATCTTTTCGACGTCGGCGCGGTTGATGCCGAGATCGCTGAGCTGACGTGCGTTGAGACGGTTCAGTTCGCGGACGGTCTCGGTGTACATACGCCAGTTACGGAAAGCGCGGATCGGGTTCATGGTAGTCCTCCAGAATGATGTTCGTTTCGATGGTGCTCAAATAGGCGTCATCGATGAGGACTTGAATGGCCGATTTTGCATAGCAATGATGCAAATGCTGCATTGCAGCATTAAGCTTCTGTTCATCTTGTAGGCAGTGAGGCGCACGCTTAGGGCGTATCGAGATTCAGGTCAGGCCGAGACGAAAATGGTGGCTTGCGAGAACCGGAGCGGAGCGTACTTAAAGTACGTGAGCTCAGTTCTACCGCGACGCGGTAGAACGGGGAAGCGCAGGGAGCTTCCATTTGCAGGCCGGCATCACCTGAATATCGATACGACCTAGCCGACGTCGAGCACGATCTTGCCGATATGCTCACCATCTTCCATGCGCTCATGCGCCCGCCAGGCTTCGCTGAGCGGGAAGATCATGTCCATGACAGGAGCCACCTTGCGCGTGCCGAGCAACGGCCACACCTGCGCTTCCAGCGCCGCCGCGATCGCCGCCTTGAACTCGACGGTGCGCGGCCTCAGCGTCGACCCGGTGTGGGTAAGCCGCTTGACCATGATCTTCGAAAAGTCGGCGCTTGCAACAGCGCCCCCTTGCACGGCGATCTGGACGATGCGGCCTTCTATCGCCGCCGCCTCGTAGTTTCGCTCGACATAGGAGCCGCCGACCATATCGAGGATGACATTGGCGCCCTTGCCCCCGGTCGCGTCCTTGACCGCGGCGACGAAATCCTCGTCGCGATAATTGATCGCCCGGTCGGCGCCGATCTTCAGGCAGGCGTCGCACTTCTCCTTGCTGCCGGCGGTGGTGATGACATAGGCGCCGAAAGCCGAGGCAAGCTGGATTGCCGTGGTGCCGATACCGGACGAGCCGCCATGGACGAGCAGCGTTTCGCCGCGCTTCAGGCCGCCGCGCTCGAACACATTGTGCCAGACGGTGAAATAGTTTTCCGGCACGGCCGCGGCTTCGGTGTGGGTGAAGCCGGCCGGCAGCGGCAGCACGCTGCCGGCATGAACCTTGACATATTCCGCATAGCCGCCGCCGGGCGTCAGCGCGCAGACGCGGTCGCCGATGCGCCAGCGCGATATGTCGTCGCCAAGGGCCGCCACTTCGCCCGAGACCTCGAGCCCCGGCAGGTCCGACGCGCCGGGCGGCGGAGGATAGGCGCCCTTGCGCTGCTGGACATCGGGCCGATTGACGCCGGCGGCATGGACCTTGATCAGGATCTCGCCGGGACCCGGCTGCGGCACGTCGCGCGTTTCCGGCTTCAGCACCCGTGGGCCACCCGGCTCCGAGATCGCGATAGCCGTCATTCTTGCCGGAATTTTCTGTCCGCTCGCCATGAGATTTCCCGTCTTTTCTCGCCGTTATCCGACCGGCTGTTTGCATCGACGCCCCTGCCCTATGTATGCTGATTGCCAAATCAGGCAAATGGCCAATGTGGTCTTGGCGGAGGAGGAGCGACGATGGCGATCTTCGACGACGAACCCAAGAAGAAGGCACGCCCGCACGAGATCGGGCAGGACCTGTCGCTGCTTTCCGTTGGCGAGCTGTCGGAACGCATCGGCATCCTGCGCGACGAGATCGCCAGGCTGGAGGCCGAACTCAAGGCCAAGGACAACACTAAGTCGGCGGCCGAAGCTCTGTTCCGTCGCGGATAGGTGCGCGGGCGCAAAGAGCCCGCCGCCGAAAAGCCCGAATGCGACTGTCTTCAGACCCAGCGCCCCGCCACACTCGAGCCGGATCAAACAATGTTCGCAACCTACCGACCGATCCTCTCGCTGCTTCGCGGCACCGCCTTCCTGCTCGCGGCGTCCGGATTGCACGGGTTGCTGTTGCCGCTGCGCGGTCAGCTGGAAGGCTTCTCGACCGCATCGCTCGGCCTGATGGGCACGGCCTGGGCCGGCGGCTTCGTCACCGGCTGTTTCTTCGCGCCGCGCATCGTGCGCCGCGCGGGCCACGTGCGCGCCTTCGGCGCCTTTGCCGCGTCCGGCGCCATCGTGGCGCTGCTCACCGGGCTGATCATCGACGAATATGTGTGGATCCTGCTGCGCGCCTTCACCGGCTTCACCATGGCCGGCGCCTTCATGGTCATTGAAAGCTGGCTGAACGAGAAGGCCACCAACGAGAACCGCGGCACCGTCTTCGGCCTCTACATGATGGTCACCTATGCCTCGATCATGGGCGGGCAGATGATCGTCGCCGGTGGCGATGTGAAATCGGCGTCGCTGTTCATGATCACCGGCATCCTGTTTTGCCTGTCGCTCATCCCGACCGCGGTCTCGAGCGCTTCCCACCCCAAGCCGCTGCAGGATGTCTCGCTCGACGTCAAGGGCCTATATGCCAACTCGCCGGTGTCGGCGGTCGCTTGCGTGTTGATCGGCATCGCCAACGGCGCCTGGGGCACGCTTGGCGCGGTTTACGGCGCCCGCATCGGCATTTCCACGGCCGAGATCGCCCTGATGATGAGCTTGGTGGTCGTTGCCGGCGCCGCCATGCAGCTTCCGGCCGGGCGCCTGTCCGACAAGACCGACCGGCGTTTCGTGCTGGCGGGGGCGGCTTTCGGCGCGGCCTTGTTCGCGCTCATGATCTTCCTGTTCGAGCCACGCTCCAGCGTTTTCGTCATCGTCTTCACCGCAGCCTATGGCGCCTTCGCCTACACGCTCTATTCGATCGCCGTGGCCCATGCCAACGACCACGCGCGCTCGGAGGATTTCGTCAAGGTGTCGGGCGGCCTGTTGCTGCTCTATGGCTTCGGCACGATGATCGGACCCTTGCTGGCCGCTGCTTTGATGGGCTGGATGCGCCCGGAAGGCCTGTTCCTGGCGACTGCCTTCGCGCATCTTTGCCTGGCCGGCTACACGCTGCTGCGCATCAGCCGCCGCGCGCCGGTGCCGATCGGCGATCGTGACGCCTTCAAGACGCAGCCAGCCGACCGTTCGGTCACCCCGGAAGCATTGCGGCTTGATCCCAGAAGAAAAGCAGAAGCAGACGGTTGAGATTCGAAAGGCTTTGCCTCACTAATAAAGGCATGATGTTTTCCGACGCCTTCATGGCGATTGCCGATCCAAACCGGCGTTATCTCTTGGAAGAACTTCGCCGCGGCCCGAAAACCGTCAACGAGCTGGCCGCAGGTTTGCCCGTATCGCGCCCGGCCGTTTCGCAGCATTTGAAAGTCCTGCTCGATGCCGGGCTGGTCCACGCCAAGGCCGAAGGAACAAGGCGCGTCTATACGGTGTGCAGCCCCGGCTTCCTCAAACTCAACATCTGGCTCGATCAGTTCTGGGAAGCTTGACGGCCAGCCGCACCGACAACACGCGCCAAGTAACTCAAGCATCCTTGCGCAAGAATGCGCCGAGCGCATCGAGCAGCTCGCCCGTGCCATGTTCGCGCGTGGATGACGTGTCATGGCCGTCTAGGAAAGCGCCCTGCTCGGTCAGCACCAGCCGCGTGCCCTCGCCCTCGGCAAGAAGCTCGATCGTGGCCAGCGACACCGAGACACGGGTTTCGCCAAACAACAGCTCGTAGCTGTAGACGATGCGCTGGTTCGGCACGATGTCCTGATAGACCGCGTTGTAAAAATGCATCTGCCCGTCGCTCGGGCAGCCGGCATTGACCTCCTTGCCGCCGACGCGGAAGTCCATCTCGTGCCGGCTCGGCATCGGGTTGTCGGGGTCGGCGAACCAGCGCCGCTTGGCGGCCGGATCGTTCAGCGCGAAATAGACTTTTGCGGGCGCTGCAGGATAGCTGCGCTCGATGACGAAGGTGGAATGGACAACGGAACGTTGGATCATGGTGGCCTCCTTCAGGTCTCGTCCCTGGTTTCTGCGAGAAAATCTCCGAGCCGATCCAGCCGGCGCTCCCAGGCCAGACGCCGCTCATTGATCCAGCGTTCCGCCGCCCTCAACGCCGTCGGCTCGATCTGGCAGGTGCGCACCCGGCCAAGTTTTTGCGTGCGCACGAGACCGCTGGCCTCGAGCAGGTTCAGATGCTGGATGACGGCCGAAAGCGACATCGCTAGCGGCTCGGCCAGTTGGCTGACCGAAGCGGGGCCGCGCGACAGCCGGTCGACCATCTGTCGCCGCGCCGGGTCGGCGAGCGCCTGGAACATCCGATCGAGCTGGGCGGGATCGTGCAGCATCGCGATCAGCCGTTGTTGTAGGGGAAGAACTTGAAGTAGGGCTGCGCCTCCTCGATCACCCGGGCGAAGGAAGGCCGCTGCACCAGCCGGTCGTGATAACGCTTCACGGACGGATGATTGTCGCCGAACGGCTCGACCTTGTTGGCATAGAACAGCGCGGGGGACGCCGCGCAATCGGCCATGGTGAAGGTGTCACCCATCGCCCAGGTCTTCGACTGCATGTCCTGCTCGACGATAGCGTAGGAATTGCGCAGCTGATCGCGGGCTTGCTCGACGCCGAATGGATCGGTCTTGTCGTCGGGGCGCAACCGGTCGCCGACGATCTTCTGCATCGGCTCCTGCACATAGAAATCATAGAAGCGATCGGCATGGCGGACGGCCAGCGCCAGGTCGATGTCGGCGGGCACGAGGTCGATCGGCCCCGGATAATGTGCCGCCAGATATTCGACGACAATGGTCGATTCCAGCACCGTGCGGTCGCGCGCGTCGTCGCGCAGAGCCGGCATCTTGCCCGTTGGCGAAATCTTCAGGAAGGCCGCGCGCGACTCGGCATTGCCGAGATCGACGATATAAGGCGTAAACGGCGTGGCGTTCTCATACAGCGCGATCAGCGGCTTCCAGCAGAAGGAGGCCAGCGGATGGAAATGAAGCGTCAGGGACATTTTTTGCTCGTCTGTTTCGCCGTTCGTCGGTGGCCGGTGCTGTTCTGCTTGCCAAGATTAACACTGAAGTATTTACTTAACTATTGCGACAAGCGCCGTCCGTCAAGCCCCGCCTGTGCCGCCTCAGTTGGCTTGGACGTGAGCAACGATTGCCGCGGATATCTCCGCCCAATCGTCCGGATGCAGTTCATGGCCACCGCCTTCGATGCGAATGAGTTTTGCGCCAGTGACCGCCTCGGCCAGCGCCTCGCCATGTTCGACCGGAAAGATCGGATCCGCCGTGCCGTGGATGACCAGCACCGGCGCCGCCATCTCGTGCAGGCGGCCCTTCCAGGCGTCGCCGCCCTTGAGCATGAAATGGTTGGTCGCGCTCAGGAAGCCGCCGGAGCGGTCGTAATCCTGCTCAACGAAAGCCCTCATCCGGGCTTCGTCGAATGGGTGCGCGATGCTGGCGATCGCCAGTGCATCCCTGACGATGAAATCGACCACCTGGCCACGGTCCGACCAATCGACTTTGGCGCCTTCAGCCGAATGCTTGATATAGGCATCGCTCGTTTGCGGCAGATGCGAGGTGTCGGTTCCCACGGGCGAGCTGCTGATCACGGTCAGCGATGCGACGCGGGACGGATGCTTGAGCGCCACAAGCTGCGCGATCATGCCGCCCATCGACATGCCGACGACATGCGCCTTGCCGATGCCGTGCTCGTCGAGAATCTGCATTGCATCATCCGCCATGTCGTCGAATGTGTAAGGCGGCTCTCCCGGTGGATACTTGGTCGACAGGCCGGTATCGCGATTGTCATAGCGGATCACGAACAGGCCGGCGGCGGCCAGTTTCCGGCACAGCGCCTCCGGCCACCAGAGCATGGAGGCCATTGCTCCCATGATCAGCAACAGCGGCGGGTTTATCGGCTCGCCAAAGGCTTCGGATATGATTTCGGGGTGTTCGATCGCCGTCATGGCGCGGTCTCCTCTCTGCAATACTGATTGCAATTTGCAATCGGTTGAACAATAATAAAACTGATACGATAATGCAACCGGTTTTGTTGGAGAAATCTCATGAGCATGGATCGCCGGTCCGGGTGCCCGATCAACCTGTCGCTGGAAGTGTTCGGCGATCGCTGGAGCCTGATCATCCTTCGCGACATGATCTTCGGCGGCAGGCGTCATTTTCGCGAGATGCTCAACGGATCGATGGAAGGCATCGCCTCCAACATCCTCGCCGACCGGCTGAAGCGGCTGATGGAATTGGGCATGCTGACCAAGGCCGACGATCCCTCGCACAAGCAGAAGGCGATCTACAGCCTGACCGAGATGGCGATCACGCTGGTGCCGATCCTGGCCCATCTCGGCGCCTGGGGCCGCGTCTGGCTGCCGGTCAGCGACGAACTGTCGATCCGCGCCGAACTTCTGGAAAAGGGCGGACAGCCGATGTGGGACAAATTCATGGACGAGTTGCGCCACGAGCATCTCGGCATGCCGTTCGATACAACGGGCCCTTCTGTCCGCGCGACCTTGCAGGCCGCCTATGAGGCGGTGGTTGCCAACAAAACCCTCGCCGCCAGCACGGCCGCGTAACCAACTTATTTTCCCGTTTTGGGGCCGGCTCTGCTAGAATAGGCGGAAAATCACAATTTACGGGATTGGATAAGGTCTTGGTTGAAAACTCTCGGGATGCTGCCCGCGCGCGCGCCGACCTGCGCTTCAAGAAGCAGGAAGAGGCGGCAACCGTCCGCCAGAAGGCGATGGCCGAATACGTCGCCGAGAGCGACGCCCGCCAGGCCAAGACCAACAAGCTGCGGGCACTGCGTCTCGCCAAGGAAGCGGAAGATCTCGCCAACGCGCCGGCGGCACCCGCCAAGAAGCCGGCCCGCGCCAAGAAAAAATAGCCATCCCCCAGGCACGTCTGGAGCCACACAAGCGGCGACGCCATGCTCGGCTGGAGTCGGCGAAGCCGCTTTCCATCCCGCCTCTTCACGCGAAGCAATTTCAACCGAAACCGGGATGTTATCTCGCCCGTCGACGGTCAATGATCGACGCGTTTTCAAACAGGAGACTGCCATGACCGTACTGCCGCTCGAAAAAGCCAGGCAAATCATCGATGCCGCCTTTGCCAAGGGCGCCGATCTCAAGCTCAAGCCGCTCGGCGTCTCGGTGCTCGATGCCGGCGGGCATCTGGTCGCCTTCCAGCGCCAGGACGGCGCCTCGTTCCTGCGTCCGCAAATGTCGGCCGGCAAGGCCTATGGCGCGCTGGCCATCGGCATGGGCTCGCGTAAAGTCGAGGCCTTCGCCAAGGAGCGCCCGCATCTCGTCGCCGGCATCTCGGACGTCTCGGGCGGACGCGTGCTGCCGGTCGTCGGCGGCGTGCTGATCCGCGACAAGGCCGGCGCCATCATCGGCGCCGTCGGCATTTCGGGCGACACGTCGGACAATGACGAAGCCGCGGCAATCGCCGGCATCGAGGCCGCCGGGTTCACCGCCGATCCGGGCTGAGCATCCTTCGATATTAGGCGAGGCTGCGTTGAGATTCAGGTCAGGCCGAGCCGGAGTCGAAGACGGGCGCGAAGCGACCAAACTGGGTGGCCTCCGAGAACCGGAGCGGAGCGTACTTTTGGGTACGTGAGCACAGTTCTACCGCGACGCGGTAGAACGGGGAAGCGCAGGAAGCCGCCATTTGCAGGCCGGCATCACCTGAATATCAATGCAGCCTTAGTTCAGATTGATATCCCGGCTGGCCGACCGCATCGACACCGCGAATCCGGCCAGCACATCGAACAGCGCGATGACCATCAGCGTGAAGAAGACGGAATGGGCGGCGCCCTTCACCAGCAGGAACTCGACCAGGAAGGCCACGAAGACCAGCGTCGACAGAAGATGGTCCATGATCGAGGCATTGGTCGTGCGCACCGATTTCGCCATTTCGAGGAACAGGAAGATCAGCCCGATCAGCACCATCAGGTCGCCGAGCGTCATCGAGAACACGCCGCCCGACATCATGCGGAACGAGAAGACCTCGCTCGCCCACGGATCGTCACCGCTGCCGAATATTCCCAGCAGTCCGAGATTGTAGAGCACGAAAGGCACGATCAGCAGTGGAATGGCACCGAACATCTGGCGTCTCCATGTGGGGGCAATCCTTTGTAGAATGCGCCACAGGCACGCCGTCAAGATGTTTCGGTGGCAGCGCTGAACACGGTCGAAGACCGCACGCAACAACCATGTCAGCCGGTTGCCCGGCTCGAGAACTGCGGCGATCGCCGC
>NZ_SMYZ01000125.1:2500-6192 GCF_004919685.1 Mesorhizobium norvegicum
CGAACTTCATGGCCGTAATGCTGTGATTTGTCGCGGGAGACGCTCAATCTCCCGCATATGATGGGCTTGCCTAACCGCACCCTCGAACCGATCTCGAGAAGCTGGTCTTTTTGTGCCAATGACATCGGGCTAAATCCCGCACAGGATTTGGTCCAGGCGACAATTCCTTCGGATTGCGCGGACGCTAACCCCGTAAGGGAGAGGCTGAAGCGACAATCCTTCGGATTGCGCAGGTGGGCATTGGCAATGAGAACGATCAAGTGTCTTAAGGGCAATTGGTGGATGCCTTGGCATGCACAGGCGATGAAGGACGTGATACGCTGCGATAAGCTACGGGGAGGTGCGAATACCCTTTGATCCGTAGATTTCCGAATGGGGAAACCCACCTAAGGTACTTGGAAAATCAGAGCAGCCAGAGGGTCGCAAGGCCGACTTGCTGCTGTGGTTTCCAAGTATCGATAATAGGTAACTTACCCTGAATACATAGGGGTAAAGTGGCGAACGCGGGGAACTGAAACATCTAAGTACCCGTAGGAAAGGACATCAACCGAGACTCCGGAAGTAGTGGCGAGCGAACCCGGACCAGGCCAGTGGCGATTGAGAGACAAGCGGAACCTTCTGGAAAGTAGGGCCATAGTGGGTGACAGCCCCGTACGCGTAATGCAATCAATCGTCCTCGAGTAAGGCGGGACACGTGAAATCCTGTCTGAAATTGGGGGGACCACCCTCCAAGCCTAAGTACTCGTGCATGACCGATAGCGAACTAGTACCGTGAGGGAAAGGTGAAAAGCACCCCGACAAGGGGAGTGAAAGAGTACCTGAAACCGATTGCCTACAAACAGTGGAAGCCCAAGGTTCGTCCTGGGTGACCACGTACCTTTTGTATAATGGGTCAGCGACTTAGTGTGACGAGCAAGCTTAAACCGCTAGGTGTAGGCGCAGCGAAAGCGAGTCTGAATAGGGCGTTCAGTTCGTCGCATTAGACCCGAAACCGAGTGATCTAGCCATGAGCAGGTTGAAGGTAAGGTAACACTTACTGGAGGACCGAACCCATAACTGTTGCAATAGTTCGGGATGACTTGTGGCTAGGGGTGAAAGGCCAATCAAACTCGGAAATAGCTGGTTCTCCGCGAAATCTATTTAGGTAGAGCGTCGACCGAATACCCCAGGGGGTAGAGCACTGGATGGGCTAGGGGTCCTCACCGGATTACCAAACCTAACCAAACTCCGAATACCTGGGAGTACTAGTCGGCAGACACACGGCGGGTGCTAACGTCCGTCGTGAAAAGGGAAACAACCCTGACCTACAGCTAAGGTCCCCAAGTTATGGCTAAGTGGGAAAGGATGTGAGGATCCCAAAACAACCAGGATGTTGGCTTAGAAGCAGCCATCATTTAAAGAAAGCGTAACAGCTCACTGGTCTAAATAAGGGTCTTTGCGCCGAAAATGTAACGGGGCTAAAGCCATACACCGAAGCTTAGGGTTTGGTCCGCAAGGGCCAAGCGGTAGCGGAGCGTTCTGTAAGCTGATGAAGCCATACCCGTGAGGGGTGGTGGAGGTATCAGAAGTGCGAATGCTGACATGAGTAACGTAAGGGGAGTGAGAGACTCCCCCGCCGAAAGACCAAGGGTTCCTGCTTAAAGCTAATCTGAGCAGGGTTAGCCGGCCCCTAAGACGAGGCGGAAACGCGTAGTCGATGGGAACCACGTTAATATTCGTGGGCTTGGAGGTAGTGACGGATCATTGAGGTAGTCCAATCTTATCGGATTGAACGGGCTGCTGCGTGGTTCCAGGAAATAGCTCCTCCTTATAAACCGTACCCGAAACCGACACTGGTGGTCTGGTAGAGTATACCAAGGCGCTTGAGAGAACTATGCTGAAGGAACTCGGCAAATTGCACGCGTAACTTCGGAAGAAGCGTGACCCTTTTCTACGCAAGTAGAGGAGGGTGGCACAGACCAGGGGGTAGCGACTGTTTATCAAAAACACAGGGCTCTGCGAAGTCGCAAGACGACGTATAGGGTCTGACGCCTGCCCGGTGCTGGAAGGTTAAGAGGAGGGGTGCAAGCTCTGAATCGAAGCCCCAGTAAACGGCGGCCGTAACTATAACGGTCCTAAGGTAGCGAAATTCCTTGTCGGGTAAGTTCCGACCTGCACGAATGGCGTAACGACTTCCCCGCTGTCTCCAGCATAGACTCAGTGAAATTGAATTCCCCGTGAAGATGCGGGGTTCCTGCGGTTAGACGGAAAGACCCCGTGCACCTTTACTATAGCTTTACATTGGCATTCGTAGTGGCATGTGTAGGATAGGTGGTAGGCTTTGAAACCTGGGCGCCAGCTCAGGTGGAGCCACCCTTGAAATACCACCCTTATTACTATGGATGTCTAACCGCGGCCCGTTATCCGGGTCCGGGACAATGTATGGTGGGTAGTTTGACTGGGGCGGTCGCCTCCTAAAGAGTAACGGAGGCGCGCGATGGTGGGCTCAGAACGGTCGGAAATCGTTCGCTGAGTGCAATGGCATAAGCCTGCCTGACTGCGAGACTGACAAGTCGAGCAGAGACGAAAGTCGGTCATAGTGATCCGGTGGTCCCGCGTGGAAGGGCCATCGCTCAACGGATAAAAGGTACGCCGGGGATAACAGGCTGATGACCCCCAAGAGTCCATATCGACGGGGTTGTTTGGCACCTCGATGTCGACTCATCGCATCCTGGGGCTGGAGCAGGTCCCAAGGGTATGGCTGTTCGCCATTTAAAGCGGTACGTGAGTTGGGTTCAGAACGTCGTGAGACAGTTCGGTCCCTATCTGCCGTGGGTGTAGGAATATTGAAAGGATCTGTCCCTAGTACGAGAGGACCGGGATGGACGGATCTCTGGTGGACCTGTTGTGGCGCCAGCCGCATAGCAGGGTAGCTATATCCGGACGGGATAACCGCTGAAGGCATCTAAGCGGGAAACCCACCTTAAAACGAGTATTCCCTGAGAACCGTGGAAGACGACCACGTTGATAGGCCGGGTGTGGAAGAGCGGCAACGCTTGAAGCTTACCGGTACTAATAGTTCGATCGGCTTGATCGTTCTCATTCCTTATGCTCATCGTGAAACACGATGGTCTTACCAGCGCTCACGCATGAGCGGCCCTTACGGGCCTATGCTCCGCGAGGGCGCCGGAAAACCGGCGACGCGCAGTCGCGCTTGCGGGCTTATGCCCGAAGCGCCCTGTAGATAACGTCGCCTTGGCACGGAAAGACGGGCAAATGGCACAAGCTTATAGCGAGCAGGTATCTCCTACTCACTATTCCCTACTGCCTAATCCCTAACCCAGCTTCTCGAACAACGTGCGTTTTGCCGACCTGGTGGTTATGGCGGAGCGGCTGCACCCGATCCCATTCCGAACTCGGCCGTGAAACGCTCCAGCGCTGATGGTACTTCGTCTCAAGACGCGGGAGAGTAGGTCGCTGCCAGGTCTGCTAAACGCACGTTGAAATCTTCTCTTTATGAACAAGGCCCGCCAATCGGGAAACCACGGGCCGCGAAAGCGGCCCTTTCAATTGGTCAGCCATCTACCTATTTGTAGGCAATCCTATTCGTAGGCCTCGGCTTACGTCCAATGGTGACGCGGGGTGGAGCAGCCCGGTAGCTCGTCAGGCTCATAACCTGAAGGTCACAGGTTCAAATCCTGTCCCCGCAACCA
>NZ_SMYZ01000126.1 GCF_004919685.1 Mesorhizobium norvegicum
AGGGGGGCGCTGTCCCGCCGGCCTCTCAGCCCATGTAGTTATGCTCGCAAATAGGTTTGGGTGGCGACCAAGAATCTGAAGGCTGGCGATCCTGCGCGCGCCCCTCTGCCCTGCCGGGCATCTCCCCCACGAGGGGGGAGATTGGCGCCGCACCGTCGCGCCTCAGGGATAGAGTCTAGCCTTCTCCCAGCCGCCCTTGGCATCGCGAGTGAACACCACGCGGTCATGCAGGCGGAACGGCCTGTCGTGCCAGAATTCGATCGTCTGCGGCACGATGCGGAACCCTGACCAGTGCTTTGGCCTGGGGATCTCGCCGATCGCATGGCGTGCGGTGTATTCGGCCACCGCCTTTTCCAGGGCGAAGCGGCTTTCCAGCGGCCGCGACTGTTTCGACGCCCAGGCGCCGATGCGGCTGCCGCGCGGCCGCGTCGCATAGTAGGCGTCGGCTTCGGCGTCGCTGACGATCTCCACCGGGCCGCGAATGCGCACCTGCCGGCGCAGCGATTTCCAATGGAAGCACATCGCCGCCTTCATGCTGCCAAGAATCTCCTGGCCCTTGGCGCTCTCGAAATTCGTGTAGAAGACAAACCCGCCTTCATCGAACCCCTTGAGCAGAACCATACGCACATCCGGCATGCCGTCGGCATCGACGGTCGCCAGCGCCACGCCGTTGGGGTCGTTCGGCTCGCTTTTCGTGGCGTCGTCCAGCCATGCGGCAAAGAGACGAAACGGCTCGGCTGCCTCGGTAAAGTCACTGCTTGTTAACTCTGTGTCACTCATAGTTTTTCTCAAATTGTCATGGAGCAGGGGAGGTTGCCGATTGTCGCGTATCGCGCAGGCTTTTGACAGCAGGCAATGGAGCGTTATCGCTTCGGCCAGCACGAAAGCCGCGATCGTGGCAGTCGTCTTGCCGCTTGCCGCCTGTGGCGCCGGTGGCTTCAGCCTGGAGAAGGCCGAAGTCGACCGCTCGATCCTGACAAGCAGCACATCGACCTCGGCCGCCTCGGCCGTTTCGGATCGCGACTCCGACCAGACCACCATCGGCAATGCGGTGTCCTCGGCCGACATCGAGCAGCTCGGCGGGCAGGCCATGCCGTGGGCGAATGCCGGCACCGGGTCACGCGGCTCCATCACCGGGCTGGCCGAATTGAAGGACAACGGCCAGACCTGCCGTCGCTTCAAGGCCTCGCGCGAAAGCTTTGATGGCGTTGCCATGTTCGAAGGCGAACTATGCCTGGCCAGCGCCGGCGGCTGGCGCATGCAGGACTTCAAGGCGCTCTGATTTTCCTCTTCTCAATATGGCCGTCCGCTACTGGAATTTCTTCCTATGCGAGCGCATATAGGAGGCAGGTATGGACTCAACTCATTTCCAGGGCAGGAAGCATGCGCGACCCGTATGAGGTCCTGGGCGTTGCCAAGAATGCATCGGCCAAGGACATAAAATCGGCGTACCGGAAACTCGCCAAGAAGCATCATCCGGATCAGAATCCGGATGATCCAAAGGCGAAGGACCGTTTTGCCGCGGCCAACCAGGCCTACGAGATCGTCGGCGACGAGAAGAATCGTGCCGCTTTCGATCGCGGCGAGATCGACGCAGACGGCAAGCCGCGATTCCAGGGCTTTGAGGGCGCAGCCGGTGGCGGCGATCCCTTCGGCGGATTTCGCCGGCAGCAAGGTGCGGGCGGTTCGCGATTCGAGTTCCGCTCCGGCCGCCCGGGCGGTGATCCGTTCGACGGCAACAGTGACATTTTCAGCCAGATTTTCGGCGACACCTTTTCCGGCACGCGCGGCGCAGGCTCCGGCGATCGCCGCCAGCCGGCGACATCAGCCGATCTGAACGTGACCCTCGACGTCACCATCGAGGAAGCGGCGACCGCTGAAAAAGTCACGGCGATGTTCCCCGACGGCCGCAAGGTGGCGGTCAAGCTGCCGGCCTATGTCGAGGATGGCCAGACCATCCGGCTGAAGGGCCAGGGCGAGCAAGGGCCGGGCCAGCCGGGCGACGCGCTGGTCAAGATCCATCTGCGCCGGCATCCGCGCTACCGCATCGAGGGCCGCGACCTGCACGCCGATTTGCCGGTGGCGCTGGCGGATGCGGTGCTCGGCGCCAAGGTGCCGGTCGATACGCCGACCGGCAGGCTTGCGGTCAACATTCCAGCCTGGTCGAGCTCCGACAAGGTCCTGCGGCTGAAGGGCAGGGGCCTGCCGGAAAAGGCCGGCGGCCACGGCGATCTCTACGCCCATGTGCGGATCATGCTGCCGGAGGGTGGCGATAGCGCGCTCGAAGCGGCGTTGCGCGGCCAAAAAGACTGATCGACGGCTTTTGTCCCCCGAACTGTCCGGTTTGAGCGCTTGAAGGGGCTCTGTGCCTGTGCGATAGGGCACTCCACAAAGCAGAAATCTTGCGGAGAGCGCTCACATGGCGGGTGGACAGGGCCTAATGGCCGGCAAGCGCGGCCTTATTCTTGGCGTCGCCAACAACAGGTCGATCGCCTATGGCATCGCCAAGTCGTGCGTCGACCATGGCGCCGAGATCGCGCTGACCTATCAGGGCGAGGCGTTCAAGAAGCGCGTCGAGCCGCTGGCGGCGGAACTGGGCGCCTTTGTTGCCGGCCATTGCGACGTCACCGATCCGGCGAGCCTGGACGAGGTTTTCGCCAATGTCGCCAGGCACTGGGGCAAGCTTGATTTCCTCGTCCATGCCATCGCCTTCTCCGACAAGGACGAGCTGACCGGCCGTTATGTCGAGACGACGCGCGACAATTTCCTGCGCACCATGGACATTTCGGTCTATTCCTTCACCACCATTGCCAAGCGCGCCGAGGCGCTGATGACCAATGGCGGCTCGCTGTTGACCTTGACTTACTACGGCGCCGAAAAGGTGATGCCGCACTACAACGTCATGGGTGTCGCCAAGGCGGCGCTCGAAGCCAGCGTGCGCTACCTGGCGGTCGACCTCGGCGCCAAGAAGATCCGTGTCAACGCCATCTCGGCCGGCCCGATCAAGACGCTTGCCGCCTCCGGTATCGGCGATTTCCGCTACATCCTGAAGTGGAACGAGTACAATTCGCCGCTGAAGCAGACGGTGACGCAGGAGGAAGTCGGCGATTCCGGCGTTTATTTCCTGTCCGACCTGTCGCGCGGCGTCACCGGTGAAGTGCATCACGTTGATTCGGGCTATCACGTCGTCGGCATGAAGGCGGTCGACGCGCCCGACATTTCGACGGTCAAGGACTAACACCCCGCCAACCGTTGTCCGTCCCGATCTCCGTACCGGAAGACCTGATGTACCCGCTGGTTTACATCGCGCGCCACGGCCAGACCGCGTGGAACGCCGAATTCCGGCTTCAGGGGCAGGCCGACACCGATCTCAACGCTCTTGGCCGCGAACAGGCGACCGGAAACGGCCATCGGCTCGCCGAACTGGTCAAAAACCCCGAGAATTTCGATTTCGTCGCCAGCCCGATGAAACGGACGCGCGAAACGATGCAGCGCATCCGCGCCGCGATGAAGCTCGATCCGGGTGCCTATCGAACCGATCCGCGCCTCGTCGAAGTCAATTTCGGCGACTGGCAGGGATTTACCTTTCCCGAACTCGAGACACGGTATCCCGGAGCGAGCAGGACGCGCGCTCTGGACAAATGGAACTTTCGGCCGCTCGGCGAAGGCGCGGAAAGTTATCAGATGCTGCTCGAACGGGTCAGGCCATGCTTCGACGCGATCGAACGCCAGACCATCTGCGTGACCCATGGCGGCGTCATGCGCACCTTGTTTCGCTTCGTTCTGGGATTGGCCGAGAATGAAGCAGCGAACCTGGAAATACCACACGATCGCCTGCTCAAGCTCGACGGCAAGAGCCTCGAGTGGCTGTAAGCCACCCAATGCACGTTGCCCAAAAGCAGCCCCGGTTTTGGGCGAACGACATGCGCAAAATCAAAGACCCAAAGCGCGTCGCCTGTATCCGTTCGAACGCGGAAGCTTTAATTGGCCGAGCTGTCCGGCAGTTCCATGTCGGTGATGACGTTTTCGCCATTGGTCACATCGTAGGCGATGACGATGTCCATGCCCGGCTTCAGCGCGTCGAGATCGGTCTCGGCGTTCAGCTTGTAGGACTTGCCGTCATCCAGCGTCAGCGTCGCCGTGTCCTTGTCGATCTTCTTGATCAGGCCTTCGGTCTGACCGGCGAAAGCAGCGGTGGAAAGCAGCAGTGTGGCGGCAACGGCGCCAATCAGGGTACGCATAATCGTTCCTCTTTATCATTGCACCGGCATGGTGGCGGGCGTTCAACAGCGGATGGAGCAGAGCAGAAACCAACCGAATGTGTCAAAACTAAATCCGCCAGATCACAGTTTGACCCCTGTGAAAAACGCCAATAGAAGGCAACCTTGAGCCGGCTCTGATGCCGGGCAGGGTCATTTTATGTCTCACAACACGTTCGGCCACCTTTTCCGCGTCACCACCTGGGGCGAAAGCCACGGCCCGTCGCTCGGCTGCGTGGTCGATGGCTGTCCGCCCGGCATCCGCTTTACTCAGCGAGAAATCCAGGCCGAACTCGACAAGCGCCGGCCGGGACAGTCACGTTTCGTGACGCAGCGCCGCGAACCTGACGAGGTCAAGATCCTGTCCGGTTTCATCCTCGACGAGGACGGCGAGACGATGATCACCACCGGCACGCCGGTGTCGATGCTGATCGAGAATGTCGACCAGCGCTCAAAGGATTATGGTGAGATTGCCCGCCAATACCGGCCCGGCCATGCCGATTACACCTATGACGTCAAATACGGCGTGCGCGATTATCGTGGCGGCGGCCGCTCGTCGGCCCGCGAGACGGCCGCGCGAGTGGCAGCCGGTGCCTTGGCGCGCAAGGTGGTGCCCGGCGTTGTGGTGCGCGGCGCGCTGGTGTCGATGGGCGAAAAATCCATCGACCGCGCCAACTGGAACTGGAATTTCATCGGCGATGCGGAAAATCCGTTCTTCACCCCAGATCCGGCTTCGGTTCCCGTCTTTACGCAGTATCTCGACGGCATCCGCAAGGCGGGGTCCTCGGTCGGTGCGGTGATCGAGATCGTCGCCGACGGCGTTCCGGCAGGCCTCGGCGCGCCGATCTATGCCAAGCTCGACCAGGACATCGCGTCCGGCTTGATGTCGATCAACGCCGTCAAGGGCGTCGAGATCGGCAACGGTTTCGAGGCCGCCCGCATCACCGGCGAGCAGAATGCCGACGAGATGCGCATGGGCAATGACGGCAAGCCGGTGTTCCTGTCCAACAATGCCGGCGGCATCCTGGGCGGCATCTCGACCGGCCAGGCGATCGTCGCCCGTTTCGCCGTCAAGCCGACCTCGTCGATCCTGACACCGCGAAAGTCGATCGACAAGGACGGCAAGGACGTTGAGATCATGACCAAGGGCCGCCACGACCCATGCGTCGGCATCCGCGCCGTGCCGATCGGCGAGGCAATGGTTGCCTGCGCGATCGCCGATCATTATCTGCGGCATCGGGGGCAAACAGGGAAGGGAATAGGGCAGTAAGGCAGTAGGGCAGTATGTTACGCTGCCCGCCAAGACCGCCAAATTTTTCCTTTTCCCTACTGCCTTACTGCCCTATTCCCCTACTCCCTGGCGAGCGAAGCGAGTACCCATGCCTTACGATCAGAAGAAAATCGTCGAAGCCCTGCGCGCTTTCGAACGCGGCGAGATCGTCGTCGTCATGGATGATGACGGGCGCGAGAACGAGGGCGACCTGATCGTCGCCGCCGTCCACTGTACGCCCGAAAAGATGGCGTTCATCGTTCGCCACACCTCCGGCATCGTCTGCACGCCGATGCCGCGCGAAGAAGCCAAGCGGCTGAACCTTGCGCCGATGGTCGCCGACAACGACTCCGCCCATACCACTGCTTTCACCGTCAGCGTCGATTTCAAGCATGGCACGACCACCGGCATTTCGGCCGAGGACCGCACACTGACTGTTCGCAATCTTGCCAACGGCAATGTCGGCGGTTCGGATTTCGTCCGGCCTGGCCACATCTTCCCGCTGATCGCGCGCGAAGGCGGCGTGCTGATGCGTTCGGGCCATACCGAGGCCGCGGTCGACCTGTGTAAGCTCGCCGGCCTGCCACCGGTCGGCGTCATTTCCGAGCTGGTCAACGATGACGGCACCGTCAAGCGCGGCCCGCAGGTGCAGGCTTTCGCCGAGGAGCATGGACTGAAGCAGGTTTCGGTGGCCGACCTCATCGCCTACCGGCAACGCAAGGAAACGCTGGTCGAACGCGTCGCCTGCTCCGAAATCGACACGCTCGGCGGCAAGGCGCAAGTCTTCACCTACACGCTGCCCTGGGACTCAATGCATCACGTCGCCATCGTCTTCGGCGACATCCGCGACGGCGAGGACGTGCCGGTGCGTCTGCATTCCGAAGATGTGGTGACGGATGTCTTCGGCACCAGCCACAGGCTTGACGGCATCATGAAGTCGATGGGCGAGCGCAGACGCGGCGTCATCGTCTATCTGCGCGAAGGTTCCGTCGGCGTCGCCCATCAGGAGCGCAAGCGGCCAGCGAGCGGCGACCGCGAGGATCATGAAGAGGCACGCCGCCGCGAAAACGAATGGCGCGAGATCGGGCTCGGCGCGCAAATCCTCAAGGATCTCGGCATTTCCTCGATCAACCTGATCGCTTCGCGCGAACGCCACTATGTCGGCCTGGAAGGTTTTGGCATCCACATCGCCAAGACCGAGATACTCTAGTGTCCTGATTCCGAA
>NZ_SMYZ01000127.1 GCF_004919685.1 Mesorhizobium norvegicum
CATTCACATTTCCGGCGGCAAACGACCGTTCCCGGACATTCCGAGGTTTTGATGACGTCAGAAGTCGGCATGTCGGCGTTCCTTCGCGCCCCCCTCTGTCCTGCCGGACATCTCCCCCACAAGGAGGGAGATTGGCAGCCTAGTCGGCGGCGCTCTTCTTGCCACGTCTGAGATTGGCGAAGGCCCTGGTGGCAGCTGATCTCCCCACTTGTGGGGGAGATGTCCGGCCGGACAGAGGGGGGCGCCACAGAACTCGGCGGCGGGTGCTGGCTCGAATGCCCCTTTCTGTCGCGGGAATTAGTGAGATCGGGCTTTGGCCTTAAGGAGGAACAACATGGTCTATGCAACATCGGACGGATCGACGCGCCAACGTTTGCGGGTCGGCATGGTCGGCGGCGGGCGCAATGCCTTCATCGGCGCAGTGCATCGCCTCGCCATGCGCCTTGACGACCAGATCGCGCTGGTGGCCGGCGCGCTGTCTTCCGACCCGGAGAACGCAGCCGCCTCGGCCGCCGAGATCGGCATAGCGCCGGAGCGCAGCTATGCCGACTATCGCGTCATGGCAAAGGCAGAAGCCGCGCGTTCGGATGGCATCGAGGCCGTCGTCATCGTCACGCCCAATCATCTGCATGCGCCGATCGCCACGGCCTTCCTCGAGGCCGGCATCGACGTGATCTGCGACAAGCCGCTGTCGACGACGCTGGCCGACGCCGAGGCGCTGGTGATGCTGGCGCGGGCGAAAAAGCGCCGCTTCGTCGTCACCCTCAACAACACCGGCTACGCCATGGTGCGGCAAGCGCGAGAAATGGTGGCGGCGGGCGAACTCGGCCGGATCGTGTCCGTGCATGGTTCGTATATCCAGGACTGGCTGACCAAGCCGATCGACGCCGAAGGCCAGAAGCAGGCGGAGTGGCGCACCGATCCGGCGCGCGCTGGACAGTCGGCGGTGCTGGCCGATATCGGCGTGCATGCCTTCAACCTGGCGAGCTTCATCTCGGGCTGCGAGGCCGAGGCGGTGTCGGCGGATCTGTTCACCGCCGTGCCGGGACGCCGGCTCGACGACAATGCGCATGTGCTGGTGCGCTGGACGGACGGGGCGCGCGGCACGATCCTGGCCAGCCAGACCTCGCCTGGCCACTACAATGATCTGTCCGTCCGCATCTATGGCGACAAAGCCGGGCTCGAATGGTCGGGCGCACGGCCGGAGGAGCTGCGCTTCTCCCGCTACGGCGAGGAAACCCGCACCCTGGTGCGCGGCGGCCACGGCTCGACCGAAGAGAGCCGGCGTGTGTCGCGCATGCCGGCGGCGCACCCCGAAGGTTATATCGAGGCCTTCGCCAATTTCTACCGCGACGCCGCCGACATCATCCGCGCCCATCGTTCCGGCGCGGTAGTGGACGCAGCCCGTGCGGCGCAGGTGCCCGATGTCGTCGACGGCGCGCGCGGCGTGAAATTTGTTGCCGCCGCAGTGGATTCGAATGCGGCGGGTGGCGCGTGGACAGCTGCGCGGTTTGGGGGATAGTTGCCCGCGCTGATTACAAAAGCCGCAGCCGCTGGTCGATGAGCTGAAACAGCCTGGTGTCGTCGACCTCGGTGATGACGTGGCAGACCGGCAGGCCCTTGCAGGCGCCATTCTCGACCAGCGTCGCGCGCGTGCGGCCATATGCGCCTGCGGGATCGCAGTCGACCTCGATCACCGCATCGACGCCCCTGAACAGGGTCGGGTCGATCAGGAACGCCGTCACGCAGGGGTCATGCAGGCTGGCGTCGCCGCTGCCATAGTGGCGCATCATGGCAATGGCCGTTTTCATGATCGGGCTGCTGTCGCGCTCGAGTTGCTCGAACCTCACCTTGGTCAGCGTGGCGTGGCGGGTCACGTCCAGTCCGAACATGGTCATCGGAATGCCGGAAGACAGGACGATTTGTGCCGCATGCGGATCGATCCAGATGTTGAACTCCGCATCGGTCGCGGTGTTGCCGGGGCTGAAGGCGGCACCGCCCATGAAGGCGATGGCCTTGATCTTGCCGGCGATGGACGGTTCCTTGATCAGCGCGAGTGCAATGTTGGTCATCGGGCCGATCGGGCAGAGCGTGATCTGGCCGGGCTCGCGCAGGATCGTCTCGATGATGAAATCGACAGCGTGCTGGCCCTGGATCTCGTGCGTGGCGTCGGGCACGTCGAGGTCGCCGAGGCCGTCGGTGCCGTGCACCGAGGCGCCCCTTTGCACGCGCGGCAGGATGATCGGCCTGATACAGCCGGCATAGACCGGAATGTCCTGGCGGCCGGCCATGGCGGTGATGCGCAACGCATTGCGGGTGGTCAATGGCTGCGAGACGTTGCCGACGACCGTCGTTATGCCGACGATCTCGATTTCATCGGGTGAGGCAAAGGCCAGGAGAAGCGCGATGGCGTCGTCGACGCCGGGGTCGCAATCGAGGATAATTCTGCTCTTGGCCATGCCTGAAAGTCCATTCTCTTTTCTCTTTGTACCGGTAAAAAGGGCCACCCCGGTCGGGATGGCCCTTGTCGTGAAGGGCAAGGCTGCGCCTACTTGAGCAGCTCGTTGGTGTAGTATTTCGAGGCCGGCAGGACTTCCTTGATCTGGTCGGTGTCCTTCAACGCCTGGGCGATCGGCAGCCAGTTCTTGTCTTCCTGCATCATGTAGCCGGTATCGCCTTTCATCAGGGCGGCGGTGAGCTTCCAGCCGGAGAGATTGTAGGCGAGGCTGCCGCCTTCCGGATAAGCCTTGGTGAACATCTCGGCGGCTTCGTCGGGATGGTCGGCGGCCCATTCGGTCGCCTTGATGGTGGCGCGCATCCACTTCTTGGCGACATCGCCGTGTTCGGCGAGGTAGGCGGTGGATGCGATATAGGTCCAGACCGGGACATCGGGCGCGCCGGCCGCCGCACCGATGAGGCTGGTCGGACCCTTCTTCAGGGTCTCCTGCACCTGCGGCACCAGATAATTCTCGGTGTTGGTGGCGATGTCGATCTTGCCGGCAAGCAGGAGATTGGTGTCGGAATCCTGCGCGATGATCAGCTTGACGTCGTCCTCGGTCAGCTTGGCGGCCTTGAGCACGAACGGCATCATCGCCTTGGTCCAGGAGTCGGTATAGATGGCGATCGATTTGCCCTTGAGGTTGTCGAGCGAAAGCGGCTCGCCGGGGCGGCCGAACAGACCCCAATTGTTGCTCTTGGTGTAGAGGCCGATCGAGGTGATCGGAATGCCTTGGGAAGCGCCGAATACGACGTCGGTGGTGGCCTCGAAACCGATCTCAGCCTGGCCGACGGCGAGCAGCCGCGCCGTGGTCTGCGAGTCCGGCGGGAAGATGACATCGACCTTGATGCCTTCGGCTTCATAAAAACCCTTCTGCTGGGCGACCAGCGTCGGGATCAGTTCGAAATCGGCGCTCGCCCAGTCATAGACGAAGCGGACGGTGGTGAGGTCGGCTGCGCTGGCCGGAGCCGCGCCGAAAGCGGCGCCAAGGGCAAGCAGGCCCACGGTCGCCGAGATCATCTTTGTATAGGTCATATGCATTGAATTCCTCCTGTTGTCGTTGGTTGGCATTTGTAAATTGGTGGCTCACGAGGTCGGCTGCGATGGCTTCCACTGCGCCCATGCCGGTGCGGTCGAACGCGAGCGCCATGGCGTCATCAGCACCTCGAGCCCGAACACGAGCAGGAACGAGCCGACGCCGATGACGGTCAAAAGCAGCATGGCGGCGTAGACGCCGGCCGTGTTCATCTGCGCGTTGGCGGTGAGCAGATAGGTGCCCAGGCCCTGCTTGGACGAAGCGGTCCATTCACCGATGACGGCGCCGGTGACCGCATAGGTGGCGCCGATCTTGAGGCCGGAAAACAGCGGGCCGATGCAGGCCGGCAATTTGACGATGGCGAAGGTGCGCAGGCCACCGCCGCCCATCAGGCGCGCCAGGTTGAGCATATCGCGATCGACCGAGGCCAGGCCGTCGAGCACGTTGACCACAACCGGGAAGAACACGATCCAGGCGACGATGATCAGCTTTGGGGTGATGCCGAAGCCGAAGATGATGACCAGCGGTGCGGCAATGGCGACGATCGGCACGGCCTGCGAAATGATCAGCGCCGGCATGACCAGGCGTTGCACGACACGGATCTGCCCCATCGCCAGAGCGAGCAGGAAGCCGATGAGGGCGCCGAGCACATAGCCGATCGCGGTTTCATAGAGCGTCTGGCCGGTCAGCACCGAGAGCCGCGGCCAGTTGTCGAAGAGTGTCTGGAAGGCGAGCGCTGGCGGCGGGATGACATAGGGCGGCAGCCCGGAGACCCAGACCAGCACCTGCCATGCGACCAGGATCAGCACCATGGCCACCACCCAGATCATGAACGGTCCCGCCGCCGCTCCAAACCGTATGTTCATTCCCGTGCTCCCTATTGGCCGTGAGGTCAGTGCCCGATTGGTCAATGCCCAATCGGTCAGTGGTAGAGATGCTGCATGATCTGCCGCTTCAGGCCGACGAATGTGTCGGTCGTCAGCACTTCCAGCGGCCGTGGCCTGGGCAGGTCGACGGTAAGGATTTCGGCGATGCGGCCCGGGCGCGGCGTCATCACCACGATGCGGTCGGCGAGATAGATCGCCTCGTCCACATCATGGGTGACAAACAGGATGGTGCGCTTGAGGTCGCGCCAGAGCTGCAGCAGCCATTGCTGCATGCCAAGCCGCGTCTGCGCGTCGAGTGCGCCGAACGGCTCGTCGAGCAGCATCACCTGGCGGCCGGCGGCGATGGTGCGCATCATGGCGACGCGCTGGCGCATGCCGCCGGACAGCGCGTGCGGATAGTGGTTGAGGAAGTCGCCGAGACCGTAGCGGCTCGCCAGCTCCGCCGCCTCGGCGCGATCCTGCGCGGTGGCGCCGCGTGTCAGCGATGCGGCAAGCGTGATGTTGCCGAGTACGGTGCGCCAGGGCAGCATCAAATCCTTCTGCAGCATGTAGCCGACCTGGCCCGGCCGGCTGCTGACATCCTGGCCGTCGAGCACGATCTTTCCCGATGTTGCCTTGAGCAGGCCTGAAACGACGTTGAACAGCGTGCTCTTGCCGCAGCCGGAGGCACCGAGGATGCAGACGAATTCGCCATCGGCGATATCGAGGCTGACATCGCTCAGGGCGGTAACCGATCCGAAACTGACGTTGAGCTTTTCGATCGACAGTTTGGTTGGAGCCGGCGTCCCTGATCCGGGAGGCTCGGCGGCAGTGCGTGGCTCCTGCGTTTCCGGCATTCAGAACCCCTCTTGCTGCAGGCAAACCCTGGCTCGAAAACGCATAAGTCCTCCCATGACCTAGCCGGCACCCTGCAGGTCCGCCTGATGCCAAGCAGACCCGCCTGTCCCGCAAAACGGCGGCGAGTTAGCCTAGGTAAACGTTTACCTAATGGGTTATATGCGTTATGTCAAATCCACGGCGCAGGCTGTCGATCACGCGACCTGTTTCTTTGGAACAGCGATCCGTGCTAGTCGCATGCCGATGTTCCGATGGCGGCTGAGACAGGCTATCGTTCGTCGAAATGGCGAGGGAATGTGGCAACGACGATCAAAGATATCGCCCGGCAGGCTGGTGTATCGGCTGCAACCGTTTCAAAGGTCCTCAACCGCAAAGACCACTCCATAGGCGAGAAGACCCGGGAAAAAATCTGGTCGCTGGTCAAGGAACTCAATTATACGCCCAACTCGATCGCCCGGTCGCTGATTACCCGCAGTTCGCGTGTCATCGGCGTCATCGTGCCTGACATTCTCAATGCCTATTTCACGGAGCTGGTCCGCGCTTGCGATCAGGCCGCGCGTGAGCGGGGTTATTCGACGATCCTGTGCAATTCCGACAGCGATCCCGAAAAGGAGGCATCGCATCTGACCTTCCTCGCCAGTCACGGCGTCGATGGTATCGTGCTTGCCGCAAGCGATCTGATCCCTGACGCCCACCTCCTGGAGAGGCTCAGGATACCCTTGGTGTCGATGGACCGGGAAATTCCCGACCTCGATTGCCTCGCCGCACGAATCGACACGGACTACGAGACGGGTGCCTTCCTGTCGGCAAGCCATCTGATCCGGGCAGGGCACAGGCGGATTGCGTTCGTCAGCGGCAACCCCCTGGCGTCGAACACCAAAATCAGGCGGGCGGGATTCGAGCGGGCGCATCGCGAGGCCGGGCTACCAGTCGATCCGGATCTGATCGAGTGCGGTGCCTTCAATCATCGATTTGGACTGGTGGCCACGCGCACGCTGCTCGACCGCACCAGCTTCTCGGCCATGTGCTGCATGAGCGACATGCTGGCGATGGGGGCGACGGTGGCGCTGCGCGAACGCGGCTTGAGCGTTCCGGAGGATTGCGCGGTGATCGGCTTCGACAACATCTATATTGCACCGCTTCTCGTTCGGCCGCTTTCGACGATCGAACGGCGCATTTCCGAGTCCGGTTATCTGGCGATCGGGGCGCTGATCGATTTTCTCGACGACCCCACGCATCCGCGCCGGATGGTGCTCATGGAACCGACGGTGATCCAGAGGGAGACGACGTAGCGAGGCGACGGGCTTCGAACGTCTGGCGCAACCCCTCCTGCCCGAATATCGCCTCTCCGCATCCCTCTCCCGGTTAAAAAAGTATCATCCGTTGCCCTGAATCGTGGTGGCGCCTGTTGTCATGAGCCGATACCGTGGCTCTTGAAATGCAGAGCCGAAACCAATTCGGCCGGTTTTAGGGAATGTGGGCCGAATGCGGCAACGATCCGTGCCGGCCCGGGAGGAAACGGACATGGAACCGGACCTGGAAGTTGTCCAGATACGACGCGGTGAGTCCTTCAAGGCGTGGTCGCACGGCTACCCCTTCCACACGGTGCGTTGGCATTTCCATCCCGAATATGAACTGCATCAGGTGATCTTCACCAATGGCCGCTATTTCGTCGGCGACTTCATCGGCGAATTCGAGCCGGGCAATCTGGTGCTGACAGGTCCCAACCTGCCGCACAATTGGGTCAGCGATATCCCCAGGGACAGCTCGATCCCGCTGCGTGGCCGCATCATCCAGTTTTCCGAAAGTTTCATTGGTGACGCCATGCATGTGCTGCCGGAGCTGGCGGGGCTGGGGCACCTGCTCGAGGCGTCGCGGCGCGGCGTGCTGTTTTCCAACCGCACCAGCAAGGCGCTGGCGCCGCTGATGGAAGAGATGATGCAGGCGCAGGGCGTGCGCCGCATCGAGCTGTTCATGATGATCGCGGGCCTGCTCAGCCGCGCCCAGGAATTCCAGCTGCTGGCCAGCGCCAGCTATCGGCCCGATCCGTCGGGCTACATGACCGCCGGCATGAACAAGGCGCTCGCCTATATCAGGGAGAACCTGACGCAGCTGTTCGACGAGGCGGATCTCGCTGCTATCGCCGGCCAGTCGACCGGCGCCTTTTCGCGCTCGTTTCGCCGCCACACCGGCATGTCGCTGGTGCAGTATGTCAAGCGGCTGCGCATCAACCTCGCCTGCCAGATACTGATGAGCGACGAGCAGGCCTCGATCACCGACATCTGCTACGAGGTCGGCTTCAACAATCTGTCCAATTTCAACCGGCAGTTCCTGGCGGAGAAGGGCATGCCGCCCTCGCGCTTCAGGCGCCTGCTGGCCGACAACATCAACGCGGGCAAAGCCGCTTAACGGAGGAGCCAGGGAGGAACCAAGGGAGGAAACACACTTTTTCGCCTGAAGACGTGGCCCGCATGACGCGGTCCGCGACGGAGAGCGCTTGTCTTGAAAATCCTCCGTCAGCGGAGGATGTCGGCGCGGCTCGAAAGGCCGGCGCCGGGCCCTGGTTCCCAATTGCAGTTGGGGCGAGGGCGGAGGCGTGTCTCCACACCAAAGCAGTCAACGACCTTCTTACAACCATATCCAGAAACGGAGAAGACCGAATGACCAAACTTTCATTGAAATCCGCTGGGAAGTCCGCCGGCATGGCAGCAATTGCGCTGTCGCTGCTGGCCGGCACCGCCGCCATCGCCCGGGCCGCTGAGGTCACCGACGCCACCGTCGCCTTCCTGATGCCAGACCAGGCCTCGACCCGCTACGAGCAGCATGATTATCCCGGCTTTGCCGCCGAGATGAAGAAGCTGTGCCCGGGCTGCAAGGTGCTCTACCAGAACGCCGATGCCGACGCCTCGCGCCAGCAGCAGCAGTTCAACTCGGTGATCTCGCAGGGCGCCAAGGCGATCGTGCTCGACCCGGTCGACTCGACCGCCGCCGCCTCGCTGGTCAAGCTGGCGCAGAGCCAGGGCATCAAGGTCATCGCCTATGACCGGCCGATCCCGACCGCACCAGCCGACTTCTATGTCTCGTTCAACAATGAAGGCATCGGCAAGGCCATCGCCGACTCGCTGGTCGAGCATCTGAAGGCGCTGAAGGTCGATCCGGCCACCGGCGGCGTGCTGCAGATCAACGGCTCGCCGACCGACGCGGCAGCCGGCCTGATCAAGAAGGGCATCCATGAAGGCCTCGACAACAGCGGCTACCAGATCCTGGCCGAATACGACACGCCGGAATGGGCGCCGCCGAAGGCACAGCAATGGGCCGGCGGCCAGATCACCCGCTTCGGGCCGAAGATCCTCGGCGTTGTTGCCGCCAATGACGGCACCGGTGGCGGCGCCATCGCCGCCTTCAAGGCGGCCGGCGTCGATCCGGTGCCGCCGGTGACCGGCAATGACGCGACGATCGCGGCGTTGCAGCTGATCATCGCCGGCGACCAGTACAACACCATCTCCAAGCCGAGCGAGATCGTGGCGGCGGCCGCCGCCAACATCGCGGTAAAACTGCTTTCGGGCGAGACGCCGAAGGCCGAGATGACGCTGTATGACACGCCCTCGCAGCTGTTCACGCCGGCGGTGGTGACGCAGGAAAACCTGAAGGCCGAGATCATCGACAAGAAGATCAACACCGCAGCCGAACTCTGCGTCGATCGTTACGCGGAAGGCTGCAAGAAGCTGGGCATCGGGAACTGACCGCGACCCTTGCCCGCTCCGCTGCCTGGCTACCCGTGCGGTGGTCAGGCAGCGCTCATCCGATATTTTTTGAACCGGTTTTGAAAGGCTTCCTGGCATGATCGACACCCCGGACGGACCGGTTCCGACAGGCGAGCTGGTGCTCAGCCTGCGCGGCGTTTCGAAGAATTTCGGCGCCGTCTCGGCGCTTACCGACATCGATCTCGATGTCCATGCCGGCGAGGTGGTGGCGCTGGTCGGCGACAATGGCGCCGGCAAGTCGACGCTGGTCAAGATCCTGGCCGGCGTGCATCAGCCGAGTTCGGGAACCATCAGCTTTCGCGGCAAGCAGGTGACGCTTGCCGATCCGAGTGCGGCGCTGACGCTCGGCATCGCCACCGTGTTCCAGGACCTGGCGCTGTGCGAGAACCTCGACATCGTCGCCAACATCTTCCTCGGTCGCGAGCTCAACCCGCTGCGGCTGGACGAGGTGGCGATGGAAGTGCGCGCCTGGACGCTGCTCAACGAGCTGTCGGCGCGCATCCCGAGTGTGCGCGAAGTGGTCGCGTCGCTGTCGGGCGGCCAGCGCCAGACGGTGGCGATCGCCCGCTCGCTGCTGCTCGAACCCAAGCTCATCCTACTCGACGAGCCGACGGCCGCACTTGGCGTGGCGCAGACAGCGGAAGTGCTCAATTTGATCGAGCGGGTGCGCGACCGCGGCCTCGGCGTTGTCATCATCAGCCACAATATGGAAGACGTGCGCGCGGTCGCCGACCGCATCGTCGTGCTGCGGCTTGGCCGCAACAACGGCATCTTCTCGCCCGATGCCTCGAACCAGGAACTGGTCAGCGCCATCACCGGCGCGTCGAACAATTCGGTGTCGCGGCGCGCCGAGCGCCGCCAGGCCAGGCAAGATCAAACCGCCCTGCATGATCAAAAAGGGGAGCCACGCCCATGAGCCGCGAAGCCGAACAGGCTGCCCCCGTGCCGCCGCAACTCGACCGCGCCGATGTGCGCGTCAAGCACGAGGCCGGGGTCGGCGGCGCCATCCGCAGGTTCTTCGACCGGGTCCGCTCGGGCGATCTCGGCTCGCTGCCGGTGATTGTCGGGCTCGTCATCATCTGGACGGTGTTCGCCAGCATCAATCCGATCTTCCTGTCGAGCAGCAATTTGGTCAATCTGCTGTTCGACTGCTCCACCGTCGGCGTCATCGCGCTCGGCATCGTCTGCGTTTTGATGGTCGGCGAAATCGACCTGTCGGTCGGCTCGATCAGTGGCTTTGCCTCCGCGATGGTCGGCACGCTGTGGGTCAACCAGGGCTGGCCGGTGGCGCTCGCCATCCTCGCCGCTGTCGCCGTCGGCGGCTTCATCGGCGCGCTCTATGCGCTGCTGTTCAACCGGCTCGGCATGCCGAGCTTCGTCTCGACGCTGGCCGGCCTGTTGGCGGTGCTTGGCCTGCAGCTCTACATCCTCGGCTCGACCGGCTCGATCAACCTGCCTTACGGCTCGAACCTGGTGAATTTCGGCCAGCTGCTGATGATGCCGAAGTTTGTTTCGTTCGGGCTGGCGGCCGTTCCCGGCATCGTCATGCTGGTCACCGGCCTGCGAACCGTCGCGCGCCGCCGCGCCGCCAATTTGTCGGCACCCTCGGCCGGCGGGCTCATCACGCGAGCGGTCGTCATCACGGTCATCCTCGAACTCATCGTCTTCTATCTCAACCAGGCGCGCGGTATTCCGTGGATGTTCGGCCTGTTCGTCGGCCTGGTCATATCAATGCACTATGCGCTGACACGGACGAAATGGGGCCGTTCGATGTCGGCGGTCGGCGGCAACCGCGAGGCGGCACGGCGTGCCGGCATCAATGTGCGGCTGATCTATTCCAGCGCCTTCGTGCTGTGCTCGATGCTGGCCGCTTTCGGCGGCGTGCTGTCGGCGGCCCGCCTTGCCTCGGCCAGCCAGCAGGCCGGCACCGGCGACGTCAACCTCAACGCCATCGCGGCGGCCGTCATCGGCGGCACCAGCCTGTTCGGCGGCCGCGGCAGCGCCTATTCGGCACTGCTCGGCATCATCGTCATCCAGTCGATCGCCAGCGGACTGACGCTGCTCGATCTGTCCTCGTCGCTTCGGTACATGATCACCGGCGCCGTGCTTGCCATCGCAGTCATCGTCGACTCGCTGGCACGCCGCTCGCGTGTCTCGCATGGCCGGGCCTGAACCCATCAACAGGAAGCAAGACATGAGCGAAGAACTGTCCGGAAAAGTTGCCGCCGTCACCGGCGCGGCATCAGGCATCGGCCTCGAATGCGCCAGGCATATGCTGGCGGCGGGCGCCACGGTGGTGCTGGTCGACCGTGCCGAGGCGACGCTGAACAAACTGTGCGCCGAACTCGGTCCCAAGGCGATCCCGCTGGTGATCGACCTGATGCAGCCGGCAAGCGTCGCCACCATGATGCCTGAGATACTGGAGAAGGCCGGCCAGCTCGACATTTTCCATGCCAATGCCGGTGCCTATGTCGGCGGCGAGGTGGCGACTGGCGATCCGGACGCCTGGGACCGGATGCTCAACCTCAACATCAATGCCTGCTTCCGCTCGATCCAGGCGGTGCTGCCGCACATGATCGAACGCAAGACCGGCGACATCATCGTCACCAGCTCCATCGCCGGGCTGGTTCCGGTGGTCTGGGAGCCGATCTACACGGCGTCCAAGCACGCCGTGCAGGCCTTTGTCCACACGGTGCGCCGGCAGGTCGCCAAGCACGGCCTGCGCGTCGGTGCCGTGGCGCCCGGCCCGGTGGTGACGGCGCTGGTCGACGACTGGCCGAAGGCGAAGCTCGAGGAAGAGCTCGCCGCCGGCGGCCTGATGCAGCCACGCGAGGTGGCCGAAGCGGTCATGTTCATGCTGACCCGGCCGCGCAACGTGACGATCCGGGATCTGGTGATTTTGCCGCAGAGCAATGATCTCTAAGCGAATAGGAAATAGGGAGTAGCGAATAGGGAAGAATCCAACGACTTACCTATTCGCTATTCGCTATTCGCTATTCGCTATTCGCTATTCGCTAAACCGAAGGTTTCCCCCCATGTCCCACTATCTCGGCATCGACGTCGGCACCGGCAGCGCGCGGGCCGGGGTGTTCGACCAAGCGGGCACCTTGCTCGCCTCGGCCAAGCAGGACATCGAGGTCTGGCGCGAGCCCGGCGACATCGTCGAGCAGTCGAGCAACGACATCTGGCGCGCGGTGTGCGCTGCCACCCGCGCCGCCGTCGCCCAGGCTGACATAGCGCCCGAGGCGATCGCCGGCATTGGCTTCGACGCCACCTGTTCGCTGGTGGTGCTGGGCAAGGGCGGCGTGCCTTTGGCTGTTGGCCCTTCCGGCAATCCCGAACGCAACATCATCGTCTGGATGGACCATCGCGCGGTCGAACAGACGCGCCGTATCAACCGCAGCGGCGAGGCGGTGCTGAATTATGTCGGCGGCGTCATCTCGCCGGAGATGGAAACGCCGAAACTCCTGTGGCTGGCGGAAAACCTGCCTGCCACTTTCGACGCCGCCTGGCAGTTCATGGACCTTGCCGACTTCCTCACCTGGCGGGCGACCGGCAGCCTCGCCCGTTCGGTCTGCACGGTGACCTGCAAATGGACCTATCTCGCGCATGAGAGCCGCTGGGACGAGGCCTATTTCCGCAAGATCGGGCTCGGCAGCCTGGCCGACGAGGCGTTCACGCGCATCGGCACCGAGATCGCGCCGGCGGGTGCGTCGCTGGGCGGCGGACTGACCGCGCAGGCGGCGTCGGACCTTGGCCTCACCCCCGGCACGGCGGTGGCGGCGGGGCTGATCGATGCGCATGCCGGCGGCGTCGGCACGGTCGGCGCGCGGGGCGATTTCGGCAGCGTTCTGTCGCGCATGGCCTATGTCTTCGGCACTTCGGCCTGCACCATGTCGTCGACCGCCGAGCCTGCTTTCGTCGACGGCGTCTGGGGTCCGTATTTCTCGGCCATGGTGCCGGGCCTGTGGCTGAACGAGGGCGGCCAATCGGCCGCGGGCGCGGCCATCGACCATCTGGTGCGCATGCATCCTGCGGCCGGCGAAGCGACCGCCAAGGCGCAAGCCGACGGGCTCAGCCTCAGCGCCTGGCTGTCTCTGCAAGCGCAAAGCCGCAACGGGGCCGCGGCGACGCCGGCGCTGGTCGGCGGCATCCATGTGGTGCCGGAATTCCTCGGCAACCGCGCGCCTTTCGCCGACCCGGACGCGCGTGCGCTGATTGCCGGGCTCGATCTCGACACCAGCCTCGACAGCCTGGTCGGGCTCTATGTCGCCGGGGTCTGCGGGCTGGGCTATGGCGCCCGCCAGATCGTGCGGGCCGAGCATGACAAGGGCATTCCCGTCGACACCATTGTGGTCAGCGGTGGCGCCGGGCAAAGCCCGCTGGTGCGCCAGCTGCTTGCCGACACGACAGGCATGGTGGTGGTGGCGTCGACCTCACCGGAACCCGTGCTGCTCGGCTCGGCGATGCTCGGCGCTGTCGCCGCCGGGGCCTACAAGGATCTGGTGACGGCGATGGCCGGCATGTCGGAACTCGGCGAGGTCTATCATCCCGACGCTGCGCTGGCCGGCTGGCACGCCAAGCGCTTCGCCGCGTTCGAGCTGCTGCAGCAAGCCGGCAAGGCGGTCCGAGGCTGAGACCCGGCTTTGTCAGGAGCGTCGCGAACACCGCTTGGCGGTTTAGCCGGAAGCTGGCAGCTTTGTTCCGTCGCGACGAGGGTGGGCGGCAGGAGCAGGAGGCCTGATGGCAGACGACAAATCGCCAGTGCCATTCGCATCGGACAGCGTGCCATGGACGGAATGGTCCGATGTGCCGCGCTTCGGCGTGCGCTACCGGCATTTGTCACTGGCCGCTCTTGGCGAAAACCACCATGTCGGCGTGGCGATCGAGGAGCTGCCGCCGGGCAAGCAGACCTCGCCGGCGCATTACCATATTTTCGAGGAAGAGCATGTCTTCATCCTCGAAGGGGCGCTCACTGCTTATGTCGGCGACGCCTCCTATGCCATGAAGGCCGGCGACTACATCTGCTTTCCGGCTGGTGCCGCGGCGGGACACTGCCTCATCAACACCGGCGCCGCGCCGTGCCGCTATGTCATCGTCGGCGAGCGCAACCCGAACGACGTGGTCGTCTACACCGCCTCCAACAAGGTGCTGGTGCGCGCGCTGGGCAGCCGCGCAATCTTCGACCTCGCGGGAACCCGAACCTACTGGGACGGCGAGAACACCGGGCTTGCTGCCGGCGATCCCCTGCCGTCGGATGTGATAGCCGGTGTCACCAAGGCGGCCGCCGCGCCGATCCCGCCTGTTGCCAGCGACGCTGTCGAATGGAAACAGGAAGGCGAGGGGACGCGGTTCGGTGGTCAGTCCAAACACCTCACCTATGCGGCTTTGGGACGGCCTGACTATCATGTCGGCATGCTGATCGAGGCGCCGGCCCCCGGCATGCGCCTGGCGCCCCGGCACTACCACATGCTGGAAGAGGAGCATGCGCTGATCCTGGAAGGGCAGGTGACGCTGCTGCTTGGCGAGAAGCGCTACGAGATGAAGGCAGGCGATTATGTCTGCTTTCCGGCCGGCCTGGCGGTCGGGCATTCCTTCCTCAACAGCGGTACGGGACCGTGCCGCTATCTGATGATCGGCGAGAAAAACCCCAACGAGGTCTGTGTCTATCCCGATTCCAACAAGATGGCGGTCGACGCCTTGCGCCGGCGCGACGGCATTTTCGACATGGCAGGGGTGAGGCGGTACTGGGACGGCGAAGAGACGGAATAAGACGCTCCAGCCGCACCGATATCGCGCGCTGAAGCTGTTTGTCGTGATCTCATTGAACAGACTGGATGAGCCATAGGAGAGCGAGAAGGTTGGCGAGCGATGTGCCGGCCGGGCCGAAGGTTTTCATCCGATCGTCGATCGTGGCGCCTATGACGGCATCTCCAGCCTGCACAAGGATCATTATCCAGGCGATGGCCTCAAGCCACTCCGTCGAACCTGTAAAAAATGGCACGGCGCTTACGACCACCAAAGCTGCGCTGCGTGCACAGCCGTACAATGCCACTGTCCGGGCGCTGCCGGTTTCGTTCATGATGGCAGCCAAGGAGAAACCGAGACTGACAACCGCGCTGAGAGCTGTGACTGACGCGCAAACGATGAAGGGTGCGAACATGAGAGTCCATGGCTTGTGTCAGGGACATCTTACTCGAATAGCCAGTGCGGAGATCAAGATTTTTCACGGACTGCCGCCCCTCAGTTACAATGCCGGCGCGGTCACATTCAGGATGGCATCAACCGCGCTCACAGCTCCTTCTGCGCCAGTTCCCTGAACTCGTCGGGCACCGAGCGTCCCGCCTCCAGCGCCACCGTGCCGTAGCCGACCGCCTGTTTGCCGAAGCGCTCCCGAATCTTGTCGATGGCGCGGTCGGCGCCGAAGCGTGCCAGGCCCTTCTTCGTGCCGGGACGGCGCTTCTCGTCGGCGAGGCCGAGCGGCAGTTCAAGCTGTAGCTCGAGGCTTTCCTCCAGGTGCGATACCGAGATCGCCAGCAGCGAGATCGTTTTCTCCTGGCGGTGGTCGGCAAGCACGCCGCGCACCAGATCGCCGGCGATCTCGGCCAACATCGTTGTCGCCGAGATCGGCTGGTCAAGGGTGATCGAGCGGGTGACGGCGCTGAGATCGGCAAAGCGCACGCGCACCGTCACCGTGCGGCCGGGCCGCGCCTTGGCGCGCAGCCGGCTGGCGACGCGGTCGGCCAGGTGCAGCAAAGTGGGCACGATGATATCAGCCACGGCAGGCTTCTGACCGAGTGCCGATTGTGCGCCGGCGGAATGCGCGCGGCGCTTCGTCTCCAGTTTTCGCGGGTCGCGGTTCCAGGACAGGGCGGCGAGCTTTTCGCCGGCGGCCGAACCGAGCAGCCGCGTCAGCGCGCCGCTATGCGTCCTGGCCAGCTGGCCGATGGTCTCGACGCCGATTTCGGCCAGCCGCGCTCTGGTCGCCGGGCCGACACCCCACATCAGCCCGACAGGCAGATCGTGCAGGAAGGCAAGCTCGCTGCCGGGGGCGACCACCACCAGCCCGTCGGGCTTGGCCACCTGCGAGGCGATCTTGGCCAGATGCTTGGTGCGTGCCACGCCGATCGAGATCGGCAGGCCGAGTTCGGACCGCACGCGGCGGCGGATGGTTGCGGCGATCTCTTCTGGCTGCCCGAACAGATGCGTGCAGCCGGCGACATCGGCAAAGGCCTCGTCGATGGAAATGCGCTCGACCAGCGGGGTGAAATCGTTGAGGACTTTTATCGCCGCGTCGCCCAGCCGCTGGTAGTGGCTGAAATTGCCGCCGACGAAGATCAGCTGCGGGCAGAGCTCGCGCGCCTTGCGCCCCGGCATGCCGCCGCGCACGCCAAAGGCGCGGGCCTCGTAGGAGGCGGCGAGCACGACGCCGCCGCCCACCGCGATCGGCTTGCCGCGCAGCGACGGGTCGAGCAATTGCTCGACCGAGGCATAGAAGGCGTCGAGATCAGCATGCAGGATGGTGGCTGTCGTTTCCATCCCGACCGCACATCCGCAGTTGCTGATAGATCGGAACAAATAGAGAACAAAAGGGGATTGTTGTCAAGCGGCGAGCGTTTGGTGAGGCAAATCGCTCTCGGTTCGACTGCGTCGCCCAAAATCGCGGCGGCAGCGCTGCCCCTCACCTGCCTGCCGGCATCCTCTCCCCGTAAACGGGGCGAGGGACGCTGTCATCGACGGTTTCGCCAATCGCCAACGTTGATGGAAAGGCGTTTGCGCCGCGCCAGCTACTTTCTCCCCGTTCTACGGGGAGAAATGCCCGGCAGGGCAATGAGGGGCGGCGCCGACCTTGGAAGAGAATGATGCTGCCCTCGGAATTGCCTCCGCCTAGACAACATGCTCCGCCCGCAGCGCCGTTTTCATCTTTTCCAGCGCGGCCTCGCCACCCGCCGCCAGCTCTTCGGCGATGCGAGCCAGATGATCGTCGGCCTTGCGGTGCTTGCTGCCCCAGGCGCCGAGCGTCGCCAGCACCGGCAACAGGTCGATGCCGGCCTCGGTCAGCCGGTAGACTGTCTTCAGTCCATGCGTCGGGTCGTCGCTGCGGGTGAGGATGCCTTCGTACTGAAGGGTTTGCAGCCGCTCGGCCAGCGTGCGCGACGAGATGCCTTCGTCGGATTGCAGGAATTCGCGAAAATGCCTTTTCCCGGCAAAGACCAGGTCGCGGATGATGAGCAGCGTCCAGCGGTCGCCGACGAGTTCGAGCGACAGGTTGATCGGGCAGCCGGATTTTTCGCGCGTCGACATCTATGGTTCCATTTTTAAATCAATTTACTATTGACACTGTTTTCGCTCTGCGTCAATGGTTCCAAATGTAAACCATATAACGTTGATTGCGACGGCTCGCTGGACGCACGCTTTGAGGCAGGACAAACCGAGGAGAACGACGATGAGAAAGTTGATCCTTCAGATGCAGATGTCGGTCGACGGTTTTGTCGGCGCCAATGAGGACCATCCCTGGCAGCTCTGGGAATGGGGCGATGAGAGCGCCTGGGACGACGCGCTGAAGCAGGACTTCAACGCCGTCTTCGCCGGCATCGACACCATCCTGCTCAGCCGCAAGATGGCGCAGGAGGGCTATCTCACCCATTGGGGCAATGCGGCGAAGAAATTTCCGCGCGATCCATTCTATGCCTTTGCGCAGCGCGTCGTCGATGCCCGGAAAGTGGTGCTGAGCGACAAGCTCAAGCAATCGGCCTGGGAGCCGGCTTGGGAGCGCACAAGGGTCGCCAGCGGCGACCTGCCGCGCGAAGTCAATGCGCTGAAAGCGGGCGAGGGTGGCGACATGGCGGTGTTCGGCGGCGCCGGTTTCGCCTCGGCGCTGATCGCGGCCGGGCTGGTCGACGCGTTCCAGCTGTTCATCAACCCGGCGGTGCTGGGCGCGGGACGCCGGATCTTCGACCAAGGCGGTTTCCAGAACCTGCGCCTGCTCGGCTCGAAGGCCTATGCCTGCGGCATGGTGGTCAACCGCTACGCGCCGGTGGGGTGAGGCAGAGAGGGAAAATCAGGGCCTGACGTATCTTTCTTCTCCGCCCGTTCGTCCTTGGCTTTGGAAGGTCGCGCGGCCCGCGATCCGTAACCAGGGAGACCATCATGGCGAGCACGCAGAGCGAGGCAAACAGGAACCACTACGCGGCGATCGCCGCCAACGCCGGCAAGCTGACCAGCCCGCAGGCGATCGTCGATTTCAACGACACGCATTGGACGGCGCTGACGGGTGAACCCGGCGGTGTCGACTATATCGAAGTGGATGCCGGCGGCGTGCCGGCGATGTGGATCGTGCCGAAGGACGCCGACGAGCAGCGAGTGCTGTTTTACGCGCATGGTGGCGGCTTCGTCGGCGGCTCGATCTACACGCACCGCAAGCTGGTCGGCCATCTGGCCAAGGCCGTTGGCTGCCGGGCGTTGCTCTACGACTATCCGCTGGCGCATCAGGCGAAGCATCCGGCCCAGCTCGAGGCGGCGATGGTCGCCTGGAATTGGCTCACTGACCGGGGTTTCGACACCAGGTACCTCGCGCTCGCCGGCGATTCCTGCGGCGCGATGCTGACCTATGGCGTGCTGAAGCGGTTGCGAGCCGAAGGGCGGCCGCTGCCTGTCGCCACGCTGATCATCTCCGGCTGGTTCGACATGGCGCTGACCGGCGCCAGCTATGAGACCAACCGCGAGAAGGATCCAGCCTTCGCCAAGGAGGCCGTCGACTGGTTGGTGACCAACTTTATCGGCGACCGCGACCGGCTCGATCCGGAGGTCAGCGCGCTTTATGCCGACCTTACCGGCTTTCCGCCCGTGTTCCTGCAAGCCGGCGCCGACGAGACGCTGGCCGACGAAAGCCGCATGTTCGCCGAGTGCGCCAGGCAGGCTGGGGTCGAGACACGGCTCGACGTCTTCGAGGGCATGCTGCACTCCTTCCAGATGATGGCCGGCCGGGCGCCGGAAGCCGACGACGCGATCGGCCGCTTCGCCACCTGGGTGCGGCCGAAACTGGGCTTGCCGGCCACCCGTGACGAGGTCGCCGGCGACAGAGCGGCGTGAGTATGCGCCGGCTGGTCGTATCGCGATTCGTGCTTGTGGATGTGCCGTGCCTGCGCGATGCTGCGGTGACGCTGACCGACGTGCCGCGATGAACCAGCAGATCCGCAAAGCCCGTGAAACGAGGCAAGGCATGCAGCCGCGCCTCGACCCCGAGGGCTTGTTCGACCGGCGCTATGCCGCGTTCCTGGAGACGGTCTCGCATCTGCGCGTCAAGCTGCATCGGTACTGCGCGCGCATGACCGGTTCGGCCCTCGATGGCGAGGACATCATGCAAGAGGCGCTGTTCGAGGCCTATCGCAAGATCGAACGGCTCGACGATGCGCAGGCGCTGCGGCCCTGGCTGTTCCGCATCGCCCACAACCGCTGCATCGACTTTATCCGCAACCGCCAGGCGCGACAGCGAGCCGAGGCCGGCTATGCCAGCGACGAGATCGTGCTGCCTGTCGAGCCCGCTGGGCAGGGCGCGGGCCGTGCCATCGAGCGGCTAGTCGTGCACCTGCCGCCGAAGGAGCGCGCCTGCGTGCTGCTCAAGGATGTCTTCGACCATTCGCTTGAGGAAATCGCCGAGCTGGTCGGCTCGACATCAGGTGGCGTCAAGTCGGCGCTCAATCGTGGCCGTGCCAAGCTCGCCGCCTTGCCGGCGCAACCGGTCGCGGCACCCGCACACGACCCCGAACTGGCGCGGCTGCTCGGCCGCTATGTCGAATTGTTCAACAACCGAGACTGGGACGGGGTGCGGGCGCTGACCAGTGCCGACGCGCGGCTGCGGGTCTCGGATTGCTACAACGGCCTGCTGTCAGGCTCGCCCTACTTCGTCGAATATGAGCGCAGCGAGCTGCCTTGGCGCATGCGGCCAGGCGTGATCGAAGGGGAGGTCGTGCTGGTCCTCGACAGGCTGCATGGCGAGGAATGGCTGCCGGCGTATCTGGTGCGGATCCATGCCGCCGGCGGCGTCATCGACCGCATCGCCGACTACTATGCGTGTCCGTGGATCCTGGAGATGGTCTTTGCCGACGCAGGACGAAGTGCCTCTCCTCCATGACGCTCACTTCGCATCATGAAAAATGATGCCGACCGTGTGGCGCATGCCTGAGCGCAGACGGCTGACGCCGTGGCGCAGGTTGACGCGGTAATTGCCCTTGGTTCCCTGCACCGGCCGGTTGTGGACGGCGAAGACAACCGCATCGCCCTGGCGCAGCGGCACCACCTCGACCCGGCTCTGCATGCGCGGCCGCTGTTCGGTCAGCGCGAACTCGCCGCCGGTGAAATCCTGGCCCGGTTCGGAAAGCAGGATCGCCACCTGCAGCGGGAAGGCGAGGTCGCCATAGAGATCCTGGTGCAGGCAGTTGAAGTCGCCAGGCACATATTGCAGCAACAGCGGCGTCGGCCGCGTCTGGCCGGCGGCATGGCACTGTTCGAGAAACGCGGCATGCGTCGCGGGGTAGCGCATGGCCTGCCCCATGCGCTCGTTCCACCGATTGGCGACCTCGGCCAGCCTGGGATAGAGCGCGCTGCGCAGGCCGCCCAGGAGATCGGGCAAGGGATAGCGGAAGTAGCGGTACTCGCCCTTGCCGAAGCCGTGCCTGGCCATATGGATGTGGCTGCGGAAATGTTCTTCCTCGGGATAGAGGCCGGCGATCTGCCGGCACTCTTCGGGCGAGAGCAGCTTTTCGATCACCGCGCAGCCGAAGCCGTCGAGTTCGCCGGCAAGGGCCGGCCAGTCGTAACCGGCAACACGCGTCCGAGCGGCTTCGACCACCGATGCGGCAACCTTGGCATGGGCGTTCATATCGTAGCCTCCTTGTTAAGCAGGGCGCGCTTGCGCTCGACGCCCCAGCGGTAGCCCGACAGCGTGCCGTCGGCGCTGACAACGCGGTGGCAGGGAATGCCAATCGCGATCGCGTTGGCGGCGCAGGCGGTCGCCACGGCGCGGGCGCCGTTGGGCCGGCCGAGACGCTGGGCTAGCGCGGTGTAGGTGATGGTGGCGCCGCAGGGGATGGTGCGCAGCACATCCCAAACACGCTGTTGGAATGGCGTGCCGTGGCGCAGGTCGAGCGGCAGGTCGAGGCCGACACTGGGTGTCTCGATGAAGCGCGCGATTGCCGCGAGATCGCCGCGCAAGGTGGCCTCGTCTTCGACCAGCATCTTCCCGGGGAAGCGATCGCCAAGGTCCTGCTCCAGCGCGTCGGCGTCCGAGCCGATCAGGATGGCGCAGACGCCGATGTGGCTGCGCGCCGCCAGGATCTTGCCGATCGCGGATTCGCCGATGGCGTAGGTGATGGTGTCGAGGTTGCGGGCGGCCACCGGCATAGTGGTTTGCATGAGGTTCATTGCCTTCACTCCTTTGTCTGTGCCTGAACCCTAGCCACGTGCCGGCCGTGTCTCACTCCGGTGCTTGCTTTCAAATTCGAATCTCCAAGGCAGGTGCTCTACGGCGCCCCCC
>NZ_SMYZ01000128.1 GCF_004919685.1 Mesorhizobium norvegicum
GAGAATGCCGCCGACACCAGCTATGTGTGCGCGGCGACGCTGTCGCACGCGGCCGGGACCGATGTAACCATCACCACCGACAAGGGCATCATCACCATCGCCGATGGCCAGACCACCGGCACGCTGGTGATCGCGTCGGGCAATGGCGAGGACGTCTACAAAGACGCATCGAGCCTGACCGCCAACATCACCGGCACCTCGGGCGGCAACTTCGAGAACCTGGTGGTCGGCACTGGCACGGCGACGGCCAACGTCACCGACACCGTCACCAACGCGACGGTCAGCCTGAGCGCCTCGACGGTCGCCGAGGGCGCGGGCGCCAACTACGTGTTCACGGCGACATTGAGCAGTGCCTCGCAAGGCGTCACCACGATCACCACCGACAAGGGCATCATCACCATCGCCGATGGCCAGACCACCGGCACGCTGGTGATCGCCTCGGGCAATGGCGAGGACGTCTACAACGACGCCACCAGCCTGAGCGCCACCATCACCGCCACCGCGGGCGGCAACTTCGAGAACCTGACGATCGGCACGGCGAGCGCCACGGCGCATGTCAACGACACGATCACCGCCGCGACGGTCGACCTGAGCGCTTCGACGGTGCTCGAGAATGCCGCCGACACCAGCTATGTGTTCACGGCGACG
>NZ_SMYZ01000012.1 GCF_004919685.1 Mesorhizobium norvegicum
ACTCATCTGCTTACGACACAGCCCGCACGGCGGGCTTGAAACACCGGCCATGATCGTTTATATCAACCTCAAATTCTTGGTCGGTATGACGAAGAGTGGGTCCACCCGGTCCCGCTCTTTTTTATTACCTGCCGATAACTTCGGGTAGAGCGACAGGGCTTCAATGACTGCAACGGCAAGCGAGGGCGACGATCGCATCATCCGCGAAAGCGGCATCGATGCGCGCATCGCGCTGATCGTCCAGCCGGTTCTGCGCGGCATCGGCTTCCGCCTCGTGCGGGTGCATCTGTCGGGCCAGAACGGGCTGACGCTGCAGATCATGGCCGAGCGCGAGGACGGCACCATGACCGTCGAGGATTGCGAAGAGGTCAGCCGCGCGGTGTCGCCGGCACTCGACGTCGATGATCCGATCGAAAAGGCCTATCACCTTGAAGTCTCGTCGCCCGGCATCGACCGGCCGCTGGTCCGCAAATCGGACTTCACGACCTGGACGGGTCATCTGGTCAAGATGGAAACATCGATCGTCGTTGCCGACCGCAAGCGGTTCAAGGGCAAGATCGTCGAAGCCGGCGAAGACGATGTGCTGATCGAGCGCGAAAAGGCCGCCTATGGCGAGGAGCCGACGGTGCGGGTCCCCTATGACGCGATTTCCGAAACGCGCCTGATCCTGACCGACGATCTCATCCGCGACGCCCTGTCGAAGGACAACAGGGCGCGCAAGGAAGCCAAAAGAAATCGCGGCGAACCGGACGACGATGTGCCCGAGGGTGCGGAAGCGGACGCCACGGAAGAACACGAACAGGAACTATGATTGAGCTGCCGGGCGCAAAGGTCCGGCAAACAGGCTCGGGAGAAAAACGATGGTTGTAAGCGCCAACAGACTTGAACTGCTGCAGATCGCCGACGCGGTCGCGCGTGAAAAGTCGATCGACAAGTCGATCGTCATCGCCGCCATGGCCGATGCGATCCAGAAGGCGGCACGCTCGCGTTATGGCCAGGAGACCAACATCCGCGCCGACATCAACCCGAACACCGGCGAGATGAAGCTGCAGCGGCTGATGGAAGTGGTCGAGAAGGTCGACGACTACGCCACGCAGATCGCCATTTCCTCGGCCCGCGAGCGCAATCCCGACGCCCAGCTCGGCGATTTCATCGCCGAACAGCTGCCGCCGATGGATTTCGGCCGCATCGCCGCCCAGTCGGCCAAGCAGGTCATCGTGCAGAAGGTGCGCGAGGCCGAACGCGACCGTCAGTATGACGAATACAAGGACCGCATCGGCGAAATCGTCAACGGCACCGTCAAGCGCGTCGAATACGGCAACGTCATCGTCGATCTCGGCCGCGGCGAAGCGATCATCCGTCGCGACGAACTGATCCCGCGCGAAAACTACAAATATGGTGACCGCGTCCGCGCCTACGTTTACGACGTGCGCCGTGAGCAGCGCGGCCCGCAGATCTTCCTGTCGCGAACCCATCCGCAGTTCATGGCCAAACTGTTCACCATGGAAGTGCCGGAAATCTATGACGGCATCATCGAGATCAAGGCGGTCGCCCGCGACCCGGGTTCGCGCGCCAAGATCGCCGTTATCTCGCGCGATAGCTCGATCGATCCTGTCGGCGCCTGCGTTGGTATGCGCGGCAGCCGCGTCCAGGCCGTCGTCGGCGAATTGCAGGGCGAGAAGATCGACATCATTCCGTGGTCGCCTTCGGCCGCGTCCTTCATAGTCAACGCACTGCAGCCGGCGGAAGTCGCCAAGGTCGTGCTCGACGAGGATGCCGAACGCATCGAAGTCGTGGTTCCCGACGACCAGCTGTCGCTGGCCATCGGCCGCCGCGGCCAGAACGTGCGGCTCGCTTCGCAGCTGACCGGCTGGGATATCGACATCCTGACCGAGGCCGAAGAATCCGAGCGTCGCCAGAAGGAATTCGTCGAGCGTTCGTCGCTGTTCATGGAAGCCCTCGACGTCGACGAGATGGTCGGCCAGGTGCTTGCTTCCGAAGGCTTCACCAGCGTCGAGGAAGTCGCTTATGTCGATTCCGGCGAGATCGCCTCGATCGACGGTTTCGACGAAGACACCGCTTCGGAAATCCAGACCCGCGCCCGCGAATATCTGGAGAAGATCGAGGCCGAGCACGACGACAAGCGCAAGGCGCTCGGCGTCTCGGACGAATTGCGCGAAATCCCCGGTGTCACCACCGCCATGATGGTGACGCTCGGCGAAGACGGCGTGAAGACGATCGAGGACTTCGCCGGCTATGCCGCCGACGACCTCACCGGCTGGAAGGAACGCAAGGACGGCGAAACCAAGGTATTCCCCGGCGTGCTTGCCAATCACGGCGTCGCGCGTGCCGATGCCGAGCAGATGGTTCTGGCTGCCCGCCTCAAGGCCGGCTGGATCACCGAAGACGAGCTTGCGGCCGAAGAAGTCTCGGCTGACGAAGCCGTTGGTGCGTGAGGTGAAACCGCATCGCACCGAACCCGCCCCTGGACGAGATGAACGATCGCACCTGCATCGTTACGCGCAAACAAGCCGAACCGGATGAACTGATCCGTTTCGTCGTCGGCCCGGATTCGGCCGTCGTTCCCGACATCAAGAGAAATCTGCCCGGCCGCGGTTGCTGGGTGAGCGCCGACCGCCTACATATCGACAAGGCTGCGGCGAAGAACCTCTTTGCCCGCGCCTTCAAGGCACAGGTGGTCGTGCCGCCCGATCTTGGCGGCATGGTCGACGGGCTGCTTTCCAGATACGCTCTGGGTATGCTTGGTCTTGCCCGCAAGGCAGGCGCAATTTCGCTTGGTGCTACCAAGGTCGAGAGCGCGGTGCGCGGCGGATTGGCGCTTTTCGTGCTGCATGCGACCGAGGCGTCCGACGACGGCGTGCGCAAGATCAGCCAGGCGCGACGGGCGACAGTCCATCTCGGCGGGCCCGCTATCCTTGCCTACAAACTTTTCTCCGAGGCCGAGTTGAGCTTGGCATTGGGGGGTACAAATGTGATACATGCTGCCGTTCTCGCGGGAGACGCGGGCAGGGCGGTCCAGAAGCGCATGGTTGCGCTCGACCGGTATCGGGGCGGTTCCCCGGACGATCTGGCAATGCTTGCGGCTGTTGCTGACGAAGATGATGCCGCAGAGGATATGGAATGAGCGATACGAAATCGGGTGACGACAATACGCTGAGTGTGACGCCGAAGAAGACCTTGACGCTGAAGCGCCCCGGTATGGAACAGGGCACTGTGCGCCAGAACTTCTCGCACGGCCGCACCAAGCAGGTCGTCGTCGAAACCAAGAAGCGCAAGTTCTCGATGCCTGGCGACAAGCCGGAGCCGGTTGCCGCCCCCGTCTTCACACCGAAGCCGGCGGTTGTGGCCGCGCCCGTTGTGCAGGAAGCGCCGAAGGCGCCGCCACCGCCCCCACCAGCACCGGTCGAACGCGGCGGCATGGTGCTGAACGAACTGTCGCGCAGTGAAATGGAGGCGCGCCGCAGGGCGCTTGAAGGCTCCAAGGTGCGCGAGGTCGAGGACCGTCAGCGCGCCGCCGAGGACGCCAAGCGCCGTGCCGAGGACGAAGAGCGCCGCAAGCGCGAACGCGATGAATCCGCACGCCGCCAGGCCGAGGAAGAGGCGCGGTTGCAGACCGAGGCCGAGTCTCGCCGTCGGGCCGAGGAAGAGGCACGCCGCCGCGCGCCGCTGACCGCCGAACTGGCAACAGTCGACGACGAGGAAGAGGTCAAGCCGAAGCGGGTTGGTGCCGGCGCACCGGTGCGCCGTCCGGTCACGCCCGAAGTGGCGCGTCCGGCCAAGCCGACCAAGAGCGAGGAAGACCGCCGCCGTGGCAAGCTGACGCTGAATTCAGCATTGTCCGACGAAGACGCGAGGGCCCGTTCGCTTTCGTCGATGCGTCGCCGCCAGGAAAAATTCAAGCGCGCGATGCATAATGAGCCGCGCGAGAAAGTCATGCGCGAAGTGATCCTGCCCGAGACCATCACCATCCAGGAACTGGCGCAACGCATGTCCGAGCGCGCGGTCGACCTGGTCAAGTTCTTCATGAAGCAGGGACAGATCCTGAAGCCGGGCGACGTCATCGACGCCGATACGGCAGAGCTGGTCGCCACCGAATTCGGTCATACGGTCCGCCGCGTCGCCGAGTCCGACATCGAGGAAGGCCTATTCAACATCGCCGACAATGCCGAGGACCTGGTGACGCGTCCGCCTGTCGTGACGATCATGGGCCATGTCGATCACGGCAAGACCTCGCTGCTCGACGCCATCCGCAACGCCAATGTTGTTTCCGGCGAAGCCGGCGGCATCACCCAGCATATCGGCGCCTACCAGGTCGAGAAGAACGGTCACAAGATCACCTTCATCGACACGCCCGGCCACGCCGCCTTCACGGCGATGCGTGCTCGTGGCGCCCAGGCGACCGACATTGCCATCCTGGTTGTGGCGGCCGACGACAGCGTCATGCCGCAGACGATCGAATCGATCAGCCATGCCAAGGCGGCCGGCGTTCCGATCATCGTGGCGATCAACAAGATCGACAAGCATGATGCCGATCCGCAGAAAGTGCGCTCCGAACTGCTGCGCCACGAGGTTTTCGTCGAATCCATGGGCGGTGAAGTTCTGGACGTCGAAGTGTCGGCGACCAAGGGCACCAATCTCGACAAGCTGCTCGAAGCGATCCTGCTGCAGGCCGAAATTCTCGACCTGAAGGCCAATCCGGATCGTACCGCCGAGGGTGTCGTCATCGAAGCCCAGCTAGACAAGGGCCGTGGTCCCGTTGCCACCGTGCTGGTGCAGACCGGCACGCTGATGCCGGGCGACATCCTTGTTGCCGGCAACGAATGGGGCCGGGTGCGCGCGCTGGTCAACGATCGTGGCACGCAGATCAAGGAAGCGCCGCCGGCGATGCCGGTCGAAGTGCTCGGCTTGCAGGGCACGCCGCAGGCAGGCGACCGCTTCGCCGTGGTCAACAACGAGGCCCGTGCCCGCGAGATCACCGAATATCGCCAGCGTCTGGCGCGCGAGAAGGCGGTTGCCAAGCATGCCGGCCAGCGCGGTTCGCTAGAGCAGATGATGTCGCAGTTGCAGACGAGCGGGTTGAAGGAATTCCCGCTGGTCATCAAGGGCGACGTGCAGGGCTCGATCGAGGCGATCAACGCGGCGCTGGACAAGCTCGGCACCGACGAAGTGCGTGCGCGCATCGTCCATGCCGGCGCCGGCGCCATCACCGAAAGCGACGTGTCGCTGGCGGAGACTTCGGGTGCCGCGATCATCGGCTTCAACGTCCGCGCCAACGTCCAGGCGCGTGCTGCTGCAGTGGCAGCTGGCATCGAAATCCGCTACTACTCGATCATCTACAACCTTGTGGATGACGTGAAGGCGGCTCTGTCGGGCCTGCTGTCGCCGGAGCGTCGCGAGACCTTCATCGGCAATGCGCAGATCCTCGAGATCTTCGACATCACCAAGGTCGGCAAGATCGCCGGCTGCCGTGTCACCGAAGGCAAGGTCGAGCGTGGTGCGGGCGTGCGCCTGATCCGCGACAACGTTGTCATCCACGAAGGCACGCTGAAGACGCTGAAGCGCTTCAAGGACGAAGTTTCGGAAGTCCCCGGCGGCCAGGAGTGCGGCATGGCCTTCCAGAACTACGAGGACATGCGCGTCGGCGACGTCATCGAGTGCTTCCGCGTCGAGATGGTGACCCGGACGCTCTGAGTTCGAGTGACTTGTCCATACCGGGCGGTGGTCGAAAGACCGCCGCCCAAGGTCTATTGAGAATGGCCCATATGAGACATGCGGCACGGTCCCAACCCGCGCCTCACGCTTTCAGGATTGAGAAAAATGCCCCGTCCAACCACATCCAGCCCATCCCAGCGCATGCTGCGCGTCGCCGAGCAGGTGCGCCATGCGCTGTCCGAAACCCTGCAGCGCGGCGAGATCATCGATCCGCTGATCGAGAACACCGTGGTGTCGGTCTCGGAAGTGCGCATGTCGCCCGACCTCAAGGTCGCCACCGCCTTCGTCTCGCCACTCGGTGCCAAGGATACCGATGCGGTGGTCGAGGCGCTGAACAAGCACGCGAAATTCGTCCGCGGCCGTGTCTCAGGCGCGCTGCGGCAGATGAAGTTCATGCCGGAGTTCCGCTTCAAGCTCGACACCTCCTTCGACAATTTCGCCAGGATCAACGACCTGTTGAAGTCGCCCGAGGTGGCACGCGATCTGGGTCCTGAGGACCAGGGCAAGGACGACAACAAGGACACCGAATAGTGGCGCGCCGCGGCAAGAAGAAGGGCCGGCCGATCTCGGGCTGGCTGATCCTGGACAAGCCGGTCGGCATGGGCTCGACCGAAGCCGTCTCCAAGATCAAATGGCTGTTCCAGGCGGAAAAGGCCGGCCATGCCGGCACGCTCGACCCGCTCGCCTCCGGCATGCTGCCGATCGCGCTTGGCGAGGCCACCAAGACCGTGCCCTACGTGCAGGACGGCGCCAAGATCTATCGGTTCACCGTTGCCTGGGGACAGGAGCGCTCCACCGATGACCTCGAAGGCCCGGTGACGAAGGAGTCCGATCTGCGTCCATCGGAAGCCGAGGTCAAGGCGCTGCTGCCGAAATACACCGGCGTCATCATGCAGACGCCGCCGCAATTCTCGGCCATCAAGATCGCGGGCGAGCGCGCCTATGATCTGGCCCGCGACGGCGCGACAGTCGACATTCCGCCACGCGAGATCGAGATCGGCCGTTTGGACGTTGTCGAGCATAGCGCCGACCATACTGTTTTCGAGGTCGAATGCGGCAAGGGCACCTATGTGCGCTCGCTGGCCCGCGACATGGGCCGCGACATGGGCTGCTTCGGTCATATTTCCGAATTGCGCCGGGTCGAGGTCGAGCCGTTCACGCCAGAGGATTTCGTCACCATCGCCGAGCTGGAAGCCGCCCGTTTCGGTACGCAGGATGAAGACAGCGCGGACGCGACTGACGTCGCTGACGCGACGGACATCGCTGACGCGGTGGAAGCACCGATCGACTTCGACGCCATCGATGCGCTTCTGGTCGACACGTCGGCTGCCCTCGACTGCCTGCCGGAGATCGCCATCAGCGACGACGCGGCGACCAAGATCCGCCTTGGCAACCCGGTCATCATTCGTGGTCGCGATGCACCGGTGGAAGCCGAAGAAGCCTGCGCCACGGCGCGCGGCAAGCTGGTCGCCATCGGCGCCATCGAGCAAGGCATGTTCAAGCCCAAGCGGGTCTTTGCCGGCTGACACCTGTCGTCTAATGTCGAGCCGGGACTCGCGCGAGGGGCATATGGCAAAGGCTGAGGCGATCAAGAAGCGGGCGCCGGTGAAAACAAGGCGGCCGCCGGTCGGTGCGTCGCCCGGCACGCTGATCGCCGACCCCTCGGCGCGGCGCAGCGAACTCAGGCTGACCCTGATCTCGCCGCAGAAATTCAAGACCATCGAAAATGCCAGCATCGACGACCTCAACACCCATTGCGACAAATGGCCGGTCCTCTGGCTCGACTGCACCGGCCTCGCCAACATCCAGCTGATCGAGGAGATCGGCCGCATTTTCAGCCTGCATCCGCTGGCGCTGGAGGACGTCGTCAACACCGGCCAGCGGCCGAAAGTCGATTTCTTCGAGGACCATGCCTTCGTCGTCGTCAGGATGATCGACGATGTCACGTCGCACCGCTATGAGCAGATCGCCGTCTTCTTCGGCAACAATTTCGTCGTCACGTTCCAGGAGCGCGAAGGCGATCCGTTCGATCCCGTGCGCAAGCGCATCGAAAGTTCGGCGCCCAACCGGTTGCGCGCGCGCGGCGCCGACTACCTCGCCTATGCGCTGATCGATGCCGTCGTCGACAGTTATTTCCCGCCGATCGAGGCGGCCGGCGAGCTGGTCGACAGCATCGAGGACGAGATGCTGCATTCGACGCACAAGCATCAGATGCGGCAGCTGCATGAATTGCGCCGCGATGCCAATGTGCTGAAAGGCGTGCTGTGGCCGATGCGCGATGCGCTGGCGACGCTGATCCGCAACGACGTGCCCTATGTGAAGGCCGAAACCAAGATCTTTCTCAACGACACACTCGACCATTCGCTCAGGCTGATCGAACTGGTCGAAACCCAGCGCGACATGCTGACCGGCCTGATCGAGATGCATCTGTCGCTGAGCCAGGCGCGCACCAACGACGTCATCAGCTATCTCACCATCGTCTCGGTCATCTTCATGCCGCTCACCTTCCTGGTCGGCATCTGGGGCATGAATTTCGATCCGGCGTCTTCGCCCTGGAACATGCCGGAACTGAAAGCCTATTACGGTTATCCGGCATCGCTCCTGTTCATGGCCGTTGTCGCGTTCGGGCTGATCGCCTTCTTCAAATGGAAGAAATGGCTCTGACAAGGATAAATCAGGCCATTTCGGCCTGAAAAGCCGGCTTGTGAATTGGGCTGGTGTTTTCCGGGGAATTGCACTATATGCGCCGCAGCATAGCGCTAAGACGCTTTGCTTGCACCGGCCCCTGCTGGACGACATCCCGGCTGAGGGCGACCCGTTTCCTCAAACAGATAAGGAAAAACACGATGTCGATTACTGCCGAGCGCAAACAGGAATTGATGGGTGAATTCGCAACCGCCAAGGGCGACACCGGGTCTCCGGAAGTCCAGGTGGCCATCCTTTCCGAGCGCATCAAGAACCTGACCGACCATTTCAAGGACCACAAGAAGGATAACCATTCCCGCCGTGGTCTGCTCGCCCTCGTCTCCCAGCGCCGCAGCCTGCTTGATTATCTCAAGCGCAAGGACGACGCGCGCTACCAGACGTTGATCGAGAAGCTCGGTCTGCGCCGTTGACGAATTGACCGGCGGGCTTTCTTCGGAGAGCCCGCCGGTCGCGCATTCTGCCAGTCGTATCGGCTGGCCAGACCCGGTTTCGATCGTGCAGAGGGCACTCGAAACCGCCCATGGACGGTCATGGGGCAGGATTGCAGGACGCTCGCGCGCGCTCGCCGCGCCGAAATTACCCGAGCTTCCCGTTGTCTTGCCCGTGGCTGCCCGAGAAAGGAAGCCAGGGAAAGGGCATCCGCGCACCGTGAAACGGCGCGGCCCTTTCCTCATATTAAGGACAAGAGATGTTCAATCACCACAAAGTGGAAATCGAATGGGGCGGCCGTCCGCTCATCCTCGAAACCGGCAAGATCGCGCGCCAGGCTGACGGCGCAGTGCTCGCCACCTACGGCGAGACCAAGGTCCTCGCCACCGTCGTTTCGATGAAGGAGCCGAAGCCCGGCCTCGATTTCTTCCCGCTGACCGTCAACTACCAGGAAAAGACCTACGCCGCCGGCAAGATCCCGGGCGGCTATTTCAAGCGTGAAGGCCGTCCGAGCGAAAAGGAAACGCTGGTTTCCCGCCTGATCGACCGCCCGATCCGCCCGCTCTTCGCCGCAGGCTACAAGAACGACACGCAGATCGTCGTCACCGTTGTCCAGCACGATCTCGAGAACGATCCGGACATCCTGTCGATCGTTGCCACCTCGGCCGCCCTGACGCTGTCGGGCGTGCCGTTCATGGGCCCGATCGGCGGCGCCCGCGTCGGCTACATCAATGGCGAATATGTACTCAACCCGCATGTCGACGAGATGCAGGAATCCAAGCTCGACCTGATCGTCGCCGGCACCACCGACGCCGTGCTGATGGTTGAGTCCGAGGCCAAGGAATTGGGCGAAGAGCTGATGCTCGGCGCCGTCATGTTCGGCCACAAGGGCTTCCAGCCGGTCATCGACGCCATCATCAAGCTGGCCGAAGTTGCCGCCAAGGAGCCGCGCGACTTCACCGCGCCCGACTATTCCGCGCTCGAAGCCGAAATGCTGAAGATCGTCGGCGACGAACTCAGCTCTGCCTACAAGAACGTCGACAAGCAGAAGCGCTACGCCGCCGTCGACGCCGTCAAGGCGAAGGTCAAGGCCGCATTTGCCCCGGCTGAAGGCGAAGACGCCAAGTACACCTCCGAGCAGATCGGCACCGTGTTCAAGGAACTCCAGGCCAAGGTCGTGCGCTGGAACATCCTCGACACCGGCTCGCGCATCGATGGCCGTGACCTCAAGACGGTCCGCAAGATCGTCTCCGAAGTCGGCGTCCTGCCGCGCACCCATGGTTCGGCGCTGTTCACCCGCGGCGAGACCCAGGCGCTGGTCGTTGCCACGCTCGGCACCGGCGAGGACGAGCAGTATGTCGACTCGCTGACCGGCATGTACAAGGAGAAGTTCCTCCTTCACTACAACTTCCCTCCCTACTCCGTCGGTGAGACCGGCCGCATGGGTTCGCCGGGCCGCCGCGAAATCGGCCATGGCAAGCTCGCCTGGCGCGCCATTCGCCCGATGCTGCCGAGCGCTGACCAGTTCCCCTACACGCTGCGCGTCGTCTCGGAGATCACCGAGTCCAACGGCTCGTCGTCGATGGCGACCGTCTGCGGCACCTCGCTGGCACTGATGGATGCCGGCGTGCCGCTGGCCAAGCCCGTCGCCGGTATCGCCATGGGCCTGATCAAGGAAGGCGAGCGTTTCGCCGTTCTCTCCGACATCCTTGGCGACGAGGATCACCTCGGCGACATGGACTTCAAGGTCGCCGGCACCGCCAACGGCATCACCTCGCTGCAGATGGACATCAAGATCGATGGCATCACAGAGGAGATCATGCAGATCGCGCTTGGCCAGGCCAAGGACGGCCGTCTGCATATCCTCGGCGAGATGGGCCACGCTCTCTCCGGCGCGCGTTCGGAACTCGGTGAGTTCGCCCCGCGCATCGAAGTGATGCACATCCCGACCGACAAGATCCGCGACGTGATTGGTTCGGGCGGCAAGGTCATCCGCGAGATCGTCGAGAAGACCGGCGCCAAGATCAACATCGAGGACGACGGCACGGTCAAGATCGCTTCGTCCAACGCCAAGGAGATCGAGGCGGCGAAGAAGTGGATCCACACCATCGTTGCCGAGCCGGAAGTCGGCGAGATCTACGAAGGCACGGTCGTCAAGACCGCCGACTTCGGCGCTTTCGTCAACTTCTTCGGTCCGCGTGACGGCCTCGTCCACATCTCGCAGCTTGCCAACGACCGGGTCGCCAAGACCTCGGACGTGGTCAAGGAAGGCGACAAGGTCTGGGTCAAGCTGATGGGCTTCGACGAGCGCGGCAAGGTCCGCCTGTCGATGAAGGTCGTCGACCAGGCCACCGGCAAGGAACTCGCCCGCGACAAGAAGACCGAAGGCGAAGAAAACGCCGCCTGATCGGCCTGAGATCATGAATCGAAGCGGGCGCGGCTTAGGTCGCGCCCGTTTTCATTTTCGGGACGGGTTTCATTTTCAGCCCGTTTTTCTATTCGCAGATTGCCAAGACAGACCTCATTTCGAGATCGAACAATGTCCGCCGAGCCGCTGAAGACGCTTTTTCATCCCTTTGAGGCCGAGGCTGTTCCTCTGCCGGGAAAGGGCAATCGCGTCCTGTTTCTCGGCACCGAACCGGGTTTTCGCCTGCCTGAAGGCTTCGAGGCCGCGCTTCACCTCGTGCAAGGCTTCCGGCCGCATTTTAGCGCGCTACAGGCGTCTGGCTTCGTCGTCACCGCGCAAGTGGAAGGCGACGGCTTCGATATGGCACTTGTGCTGGCCGGTCGGCATCGCGGCCTGAACGAAGTGCGCATCGCTGAAGCGCTTGAGCGCGTGGCGCCGGGCGGCCTGGTCGTCGTTGCCGGCGGCAAGGACGATGGCATCGCCAGCCTGCGCAAGCGCGTTGACGAGCTTGCGCCGCTTGAGGGGCACCTGCCGAAATATCACGGCATTGCCTTCTGGCTGCGCCGGCCTGCCGATCTGGCCGCCACGGAAGAGTTGCGCACAGCCAATCCTGCCTTGCTCGTTGAAGGTCGGTTCCACACCGCGCCCGGCATGTTTTCCTTCGACCGGATCGACACCGGCTCGAAATTGCTGGTCGAAAACCTGCCCAATGATCTGCGCGGCAATATTGCCGATTTCTGCGCGGGCTGGGGCTATGTGGCTGCCGAGATCGCCGCCCGCTCCCCCGGCATTTTGGCGCTCGACCTCTATGAGGCCGATTTCGCCTCGCTCGAGGCCGCGAAGCTCAATCTGGCAGGGGTCAGCCAGTCGATCGCCAGGAATTTCTTCTGGGTCGATCTGCTGAAGGAACCGGTCGAGAAGCGCTACGACGCGATTGCCATGAACCCGCCTTTTCATCGCAGCCGGGCGGCCGAGCCGGAGATCGGCGCCGGCATGATCCGCGCGGCGGCCAAGGCCTTGAAGCCCGGTGGGCGGCTGTTCATGGTCGCCAACCGTCAGCTTCCCTATGAGCCGATCCTGGCGGCCGCCTTTTCGAGCCATGCCGAACTCGCTCGCGACGGCATGTTCAAGGTGCTTGTCGCGCGGCGTTGAAACGACATCGCGTCGCGCTCAATGCAGATTGGCGACGCGTCGGACCTCGTCGGTGACATGCGCGTCGCCGACCCTGAGCTTGAGGGGGGCCGGCCTGCCGAACAGGTAGCCCTGCACCACTTCGCAGCCGGCTGCCCTGAGCAGCGTCGCCTGGCTTTCGGTCTCGACGCCTTCGGCAATGATGCTGACGCCGAGCGCGCGAGACAGTCCGACGATGGTCGAGACGACCGCGCCGGAGTTGGAATCGGTATCGAGCCGGCTGACGAAGGACCGGTCGATCTTCAGCTTGCCGAACGAGAAGTCGATCAGGTAGCTCAAATTGGAATAGCCGGTGCCGAAATCGTCGACGGCGACCGAGATGCCCATATCCGCAAGCTGCTTCAGGATGGCGGCGGCGCGGTCGCGGTCCTGCATCATCGCCGTCTCGGTCACTTCCAGTTCCAGCCGCGACGGCTTGATGCCGGTGCTCGTCATGGTGTCGCGCACGATACCGACGAAGTCCTTGGTCATGAACTGCACGGGCGAGATGTTGACGGCGACGAAGCAATCGTCGGGCAGATGGCGGGCGTCGCTGCAGGCTTTGCGCAGCACCCATTCGCCGATCGGGCCGATCATGCCGGTTTCCTCGGCGATCGGAATGAACTCCATCGGCGGGATCATGCCGCGTTCCGGATGCCGCCAGCGGATCAATGCTTCGTAGCCGACGATGCGGCCAGTCGGGAGATCGAGCTGGGGCTGGTAGTGAAGATCGAAGTCACCGCGCTCGAAGGCTGTACTCAGTTCGGATTCGATCCATTGGCGATGGTCGGCGACCCTGCCCATTTCGGCATGGAAGACCGACCAGTTGCCGACGCCGCTGGCGCGCGCGTTCTGCAGCGCCAGATTGGAGCGGCGCAGGATGAGGACGGGATCGACGCCGTCCTTCGGCATCGCCACGATGCCCACCGACAGGCTGACCGATTGCAGGTGCGTGCCGAGATCATAGGGCTCCATCATCTCGTCGATGAGCCTCTCTATGGTGCTTTCCAAAGACCCTGAAACCTGGTTGTCAGGGAGCAGAATCGCGAATTCACCGGCACCGATGCGTCCGATCAGCGCGCGCTGCGGCACGCAAGTCTTCAATCGCTTGGTGAAGGCGCAGATCAACTCGTCGCCCTGGCTGTAGCCGATGGCGTCATTGATCTGCTTGAACCGATCGATGTCGATATCGATGAGGAACATCGGCTCGCCGGTCCGGCTTGTCGCGCATGCCGCCTCGGCAATCTTGCCGACCATCGCCGGGCGTGCCACCAGACCGGTCAGCTTGTCGAAATGGGTTTCCGTGAAGACGAAATCCGCCGATTCATCGACGCCGGCGAAGAAGGACATCGCGGCGACCGACGCCGCCAGTGCGCAAAGAGCGGCCATCACTGCGACCATCATGTCCGCGGAGATGCCGGCAAAGCCATCGCCGAGACCGAGCTTCAGGCCCCAGAGTCCGAGGACGAAACTGCCGAGGCCCGAACTCGCTATGGTGAGCAGTCGGAACACCGGTGTTCGCTTCGGGTTGCTGACGGCGGACATTGAAAGATCCCCAGAGTACGGGGCTTTCTAGCGGATACCTCCTTAAAATGAGTTTCCGCGAATGCGTCTAATTTTATTGGACCGAAAGTATTTCTTGATCGGGTTAAAGCCCGTCGCGTTGAAACGGGTTCAGTCGGTGCATTTTAAGCTTTTGTTTTATAAATGTCGTTGTCCCAAAACCGCTGCGCACTTTTGGGCGACACGCATTAGTCTCGTCCGCCGTCGGTCTGCTTCAATTCGTCGAGCGTCGGCATGGAAACGATGTGATAGCCGGAATCGACATAGTGGATTTCGCCGGTAACGCCGGAAGACAGATCGGACAGCAGATAAAGCGCGGAGCCGCCGACCTCGTCGATGGTCACTGTGCGGCGCAGCGGCGAGTTGCGCTGCTGGTAGGAGAACATGTGGCGGGCGTCGGAAATGCCGGCGCCGGCGAGCGTACGCACCGGTCCAGCCGATATGCCATTCACCCTGATGCCGCGCGGACCGTAGTCGTTGGCAAGGTAGCGCACACTGGCCTCCAGTCCGGCCTTGGCGACGCCCATGACATTGTAGTTCGGCATGACGCGGACCGACCCCGCATAGGTCAGCGTGATCATCGACCCGCCGTCCTGCATCAAGGCAGCGGCATGGCGGGCGATCTCGGTGAAGGAGTAGCAGGAGATCACCATGGTACGGACGAAATTGTCCCGGCTGGTGTCGGCGTAGAGGCCCTTCAGCTCGTTCTTGTCGGAAAAGCCGATGGCGTGGACGACGAAATCCAGCCCGCCCCATTCCTTGCCCAGGGTCTCGAACGTGGCGGCGACCGAAGCGCTGTCCTCGACGTCGCACGGCACGACCAGCGAGGCGCCGAGCTTGTCGGCCAGCGGCTTGACCCGGCGTCCGAAGGCATCGCCCTGATAGGTGAAGGCGAGTTCCGCCCCATGTTCGGACAATTTCCGGGCGATTCCCCAGGCGATCGAATGATCGTTGGCGACACCCATGACAAGCCCGCGCTTGCCCTTCATCAATCCGTCCATGGCCGGCAAATCCTTATGCGGAATAGCGCTGGAAAACGAGCGTGGCGTTGGTGCCACCGAAGCCGAACGAATTTGACAAGACAGTGTTGATCCTGGCGTCGTCGATGCGCTTTCGCACGATCGGCATGCCCTCGAATTCAGGGTCGAGGGTCTCGATATGGGCGCTTTCACCGATGAAGCCGCCCTGCATCATCAGGATCGAGTAGATGGATTCCTGCACACCGGCCGCACCCAGCGAATGGCCGGTCAAAGATTTCGTCGAGGTGATGTACGGCATCTCTGGGCCGAACACCTCGCGGATCGCGCCCATTTCCTTGGAATCTCCCACCGGCGTCGACGTACCATGGGTGTTGATGTAGTCGACCGGCGTGGAAACCGTGGCCAGCGCCTGGCGCATGCAGCGGACCGCACCTTCGCCTGAAGGGGCAACCATGTCGTGGCCGTCGGAGGTCGCGCCGTAGCCGACGATCTCGGCGTAGATCTTGGCGCCGCGCGCCTTGGCATGCTCCAGCTCTTCCAGCACCAGCACGCCGGCGCCGCCGGCGATGACGAAGCCGTCGCGATTGGCGTCATACGCGCGCGAAGCGGTCGATGCCTTGTCGTTGAATTTCGACGACATGGCGCCCATCGCGTCGAACAGGTCCGACATCGTCCAGTCGAGATCCTCGTGGCCGCCGGCAAAGACCATGTCCTGCTTGCCCCACTGGATCAACTCGTAGCCATTGCCGATGCAATGCGCTGAGGTCGAGCAGGCCGACGAGATCGAGTAGTTGACGCCGTGGATCTTGAACCAGGTCGCAAGCGTTGCCGATGCGGTCGACGACATCGCCTTCGGCACCGCGAACGGACCGATGCGCTTGGGACTGCCGTTCTTCAACGTGATTTCGGCCGCTTCGACGATGGTGCGGGTGGATGGTCCGCCCGACCCCATGACGATGCCGGTGCGCTCATTGGTGATGTCGCTCTCGCCGAGGCCCGCATCCGCGATCGCCTGATCCATGGCGACGTGGTTCCAGGCCGCACCTTGGCTTAGGAAGCGCATCGCACGGCGATCGATCATGGCCGATGGATCGAGCGTCGGCGCTCCCCAGACCTGGCAACGGAAGCCGTGTTCGGCGAAGGAATCGGAGAAGCTGATGCCGGATCTGGCGTCATGCAGCGAGGCTTGCACCTCGTTGGCATTGTTGCCGATCGACGACACGATGCCGAGGCCTGTGACTACGACACGTCTCATTCGCAACTCCTTCCAGGGGGGCCGGCCGGGGATGCCGGTCAGCCGACCGCCGACTGCTTGGACAGACCGACTTTCAAATCCGTTGCCGCGTATATGGGTTCGCCATCCGCCTTCAGCCAGCCATCGGCGATGCCGAGCACCAGCCGGCCTCGCATCACGCGCTTGAAGTCGATCCCATACTCGACCTTCTTCACCGAGGGCGTCACCATGCCCTTGAATTTCACTTCACCGGTCGACAGCGCCATCCCCTTGCCGGGTTCGCCGAGCCAGCCAAGATAGAAGCCCGTCAATTGCCACATGGCGTCGAGGCCGAGGCACCCCGGCATGATCGGATTGCCGATGAAATGGCAGGCAAAGAACCATAGGTCCGGCTTGATGTCGAACTCCGCGCGGATGAAGCCCTTTTCAAAGGCGCCGCCCGTTTCGCTGATCTCGGTGATGCGGTCGAACATCAGCATGGGCGGGTAGGGAAGCTGGGCATTGCCCGGTCCGAACAGCTCGCCGCGGGCGCAGGCCAGCAATTCATCGTACTCGTAGCTGGATTTACCCGCCATCAATCTCGTCCCCATATCGTTTGGGCTATCGGGTGCCCTTGTCGTTGGTTTCCTAACACAATCTGTTTCAGGCCGGAAACCGGCGTTTGCGCTTAACCTGCTCGTCTGCCTGGGTCAATGCGCGCTATTGATCGCATTCGGACGACAGAATATATGTCCTGAGAGGTCCGGTTTCGGCAGACGTTCATTTTTTTGCCATTCTGGGCGTGTCTTGGGGCGGAACTGTGGGGTTCGACGAGAAGATGGACCTGGACGGCCGGAAGGAAAATGTCGCTGTGGACAAGCGGGTCCGTGAAGCCGGCTTGAGGCCGACGCGTCAGCGCATTGCGCTGGCCGATCTGCTTTTCGCCAAGGGCGACCGTCATTTGTCGGCGGAGGAGCTGCACGAGGAGGCGGTTGCCGCCGGCGTGCCGGTATCGCTGGCCACCGTCTACAATGCCCTTCACCAGTTCACCCAGGCGGGACTGTTGCGCATCCTCGCCGTCGAGGGCGCCAAGACCTATTTCGACACCAACACCTCCGACCACCACCATTTCTACATCGAAGGCGAAAACCGCATATTCGACATCGCCGGCGGTCCGGTGACGGTTGCCAACCTGCCGGAGCCGCCGGAAGGGATGGAGATCGCCAATGTCGACATCGTGGTGAGGCTGCGCCCCAAACGCCGCGCATGATCGGCCAGGCCGGAATGATCAGCGAAGCCAGAATCATCTGCCGGGGATGAAACCCCTCGATCTCGTAATCCGGCTCGAATGGGCAATCGTGGCGCTGGCTGCCGTCGTTTTCTACGGTTCGACCGGTATGTCCTGGTGGCTGTTCGGATTGCTTATCCTGGCGCCTGACCTGTCGATGTCGGGCTATCTGGCCGGACCGCGCGTCGGTGCCCTTGCCTACAACGCCTTGCATATCCTGATCGTGCCCGTGCTGCTGCTGCTCGCCGGGCACATGTGGGGCAATGCGACCGCGATGGCGGTTGCGCTGATCTGGATCGCCCACATCGCCATTGACCGTGCGCTGGGCTACGGTCTGAAGCTGTCAACCGGATTTCAGGACACTCATCTGGGCCGTATCGGGCGCTAGACCTTGACCGCGAGGGATCGCGATCAAGAGCAAGAATCAGTCCTTGACCCGTTCGCCGGGATAAGCGCCCCAGACAACCGACTGGGCAAGCCAGCCGGTGTGGCCGTCGAACGTCATTTCGCACCACTGGCCGTCGCAGGATTTGATCGTACCCATCACGCCAGGTTCGATCATCGCGACCACCCTTGCGTCCTTGTCGGGGCTGTTGAGAAGGTTGATCTGGGCACCCTTGCCGCGCTGCCATGGTGCGACGATTGCCGTGCGCCGGCCGGAAAGCAGCGACTGGTTGATCCAGCCTTCCGACCCATCGGCATCGCGCACGCGGCGCCATGTGTCGAATTCCTGGATGATCTCCATCGGCAGGCCGGCCTTCATGTACATCCAGTCGACCGAGTAGTTGGCGCCGGGGCCGACGCGCGAGTTGACGCGGCCGGATTTCAGGCTGACGAATCGCGGCAGCGGCAAACCGCTCGGCCCGAGCGTGACGACGCTCTGGGCAGGTGCTGCGGCACTCTGCGCGGCCGCAAGAGGAGAATAAAGCAGAGCGCCGAGAAATGCTGCGCTGAGGGCCAGGCGAAGCGACGCGAAACCAGACACTTTCATTCCTTTCGGCGCTTGCCCAACGGCCTCGGCGCCCCTTTTTCTTTGTCTTCGGCGGCACCGCTTGTTACATGGGGTAATCGGCACCGCGACCGGCTTTCAGTTTCGCCGGTCTTGGTTAAAGAGGTCTCAACGAGATCGGGGTACGAGGAAACAATGGCAGGCAAAAAGAAGCCTCTCGTCGTCATCACGCGAAAGCTGCCCGACCCGGTCGAGACCCGCATGCGCGAACTGTTCGACGCAAGGCTGAATGTCGAGGATCGGCCGATGACGCAGCCGGAACTGGTTGCGGCGGTCAAGGAGGCCGACGTGCTGGTGCCGACGGTGACGGACCAGATCGATGCGGCGCTGATCGCCCAGGCCGGCGATAACCTCAAGCTGATCGCCAATTTCGGCAATGGCGTCGACAAGATCGATGTCACCGCTGCGGCCAAGAGGGGCATCACCGTCACCAACACGCCGAATGTGCTGACCGAGGACACCGCCGACATGACGATGGCGCTGATGCTGGCGGTGCCGCGGCGGCTGGTGGAAGGGGCCAACGTGCTCACCGGTGACAAGAAATGGGCCGGCTGGTCGCCGACCTGGATGCTGGGTCGGCGCATCTGGGGCAAGCGGCTGGGCATTGTCGGCATGGGCCGCATTGGCACCGCCGTCGCCAGGCGGGCCAAGGCGTTCGGACTGTCGATCCACTACCACAACCGCCACCGCGTGCTGCCGGCCGTGGAAGACGGGCTGGAGGCGACCTATTGGGAGAGCCTCGACCAGATGCTGGCCCGCATGGACATCATTTCGGTCAATTGCCCATCGACGCCGGCAACCTTCCACCTGCTTTCGGCGCGGCGGCTGGCGTTGCTGCAGCCCACCGCCTATATCGTCAACACCGCGCGCGGCGACATCATCGACGAGGAAGCACTGGTCAAACTGATCCAGGACGGCAAGATTGCCGGAGCCGGTCTTGATGTCTACGAGCATGAGCCGGCTTTGAACGGCAAGCTGCTGAAGCTCGCCGCCAAGAACAAGGTCGTGCTTCTGCCGCATATGGGCTCGGCGACGCTCGAGGGCCGCATCGACATGGGTGAAAAGGTCATCATCAACATCCGCGCCTTCGTCGACGGCCATCGCCCGCCGGATCGGGTGCTGCCGCTCAGGACCTGACGCCGTTGTAGCGCAACGTTCTCCGGTCTTTGGAATGAAAGCCCTGACTTACGAAAGAGCCTTGCGCATGGTGATCGAGGTCGGCCTGATGTAGCCCTCATGCGCCGTCCGCTCGGTCTCATGAAAACCGAAGCGGGCAAAGGCTGCATGGTTTGCGGTCAGCTCGATCCGCGTCTGAAGCTCGATGGCGCCCTTGCCGCGGCTGCGGGCAAGGTCTTCGACCGCCTGCATCAGCCACCGGCCAATGCCTTGTCCCTGGCAGTCCGGCGCCACGGCAAGCTTGCCGACATAGAGTTCCTCCGCCCTTTCAAGGGCAAAGACGCAGCCGACGATCCGGTTGCCCTTGAGCACCACGAAGCCGATCTCCCGTCGCGCCTTGTCCCGCAGGCTGTCGGCGGTCAGCAGGTGGGCCGAGGAGGGCGGGTCGATGACGCCGTCCATCGAGGCGAAGGCACGCATGATCAATGCGAGCACATCGTCCCAGCGGTCGAAATCGGCCGGGATCTGTGTGATGAGGACGGCATCGGTCCGCTCCACGGGGTCAGTTTCTCTTGTAGCGGATCGTATCGAAGCGCGCCGCCAGCGCATCATAGAGCAACAGCCGGCCGACCAGCGGTTCGCCGATGCCGGTGATCAGCTTGATCGCCTCCATCGCCTGCAGAGTGCCGATGACGCCGGTCAGCGCGCCAAGCACGCCGGCTTCGGCACAGGACGGCACCAGGCCCGGCGGTGGCGCTTCCGGAAACAGATCGCGATAGCCTGGGTTGGGCTTGCCGTCCTTGCCGTCTTCGAATGGCTTCAGCACCGTGACGGAGCCGTCGAAGCGTCCGACGGCGGCATGCACCAACGGCTTCCCGACGCTCGCGCAGGCATCAGCCACCGCATAGCGGGTTTCGAAATTGTCGGAGCCGTCGACGACGATGTCATAGCCGGCGACGAGGGCAGGTGCATTGTCCGGGTTCAGCCGGATTGCGTGCGTTTCAACCGTAGTGTTGGGATTGATGCGCGCGATTGTTGCCTTGGCGCTATTGGTTTTCAGCATGCCGACAGTGTCGGTGCCGTGGATGACCTGACGCTGCAGGTTGGACAGCGAAACGGTGTCATCATCGACCACGCCGAGCGTGCCGACGCCGGCGGCGGCAAGATATTCGAGCACCGGCGCGCCCAGCCCCCCGGCGCCGATGACCAGCACCCGCGCCTGCTTCAGCCTCTGCTGGCCGGCGCCGCCGATCTCGGGCAGCACGATATGGCGGGCATAGCGTTCGATCTCGTCGGCAGTCAGGGCGGCAGGGGTCATTGCCGGACCATATAGCGCCAGGAAAACCTTGTCAGGGGCTAATGCATGTCGCCTAAAAGTGTGAAGCGGACAACGACATGCATAAGAGCTAGATCGTTGGCCCAACCCTACCATGGTCGACCGTCAGGAACTGCGCACGACCTGCCAGGCTGGAAAACAGCGCCGCATCGGTTCCGGTCATGAATGCCTGGCAGTTCAAGTCCTCGAGGATGGAAAACAGCGCCGCGCGCCGCCCGCTATCGAGATGCGCGGCGATCTCGTCGAGCAACAGGATCGGCGTCATGCCCGACATTTCGCCGGTCAGCCGGGCATGCGACAGCACGATGCCGACCAGCAGCGCCTTTTGCTCGCCTGTCGAGCAAAGCTCGGCCGGCATCGCCTTGGGACGGTGCCGAACCACCAGGTCTGAACGATGCGGGCCCTCGAGCGTGCGTCCGGCGGCACGATCACGGTCACGGCCCTCGACAAGCGTCCGGCGGAAGCGCTCCTCGACATCGACCGCCGGCGCGGCGGCGATTTCGGCTTCCAGATCGCCCGAAAGGCCGATATCGGCCTGCGGAAACGGTCCCGTGTCGGGCAGCCTGTCGATCATGGCGGCGAGCAGGCGCACCATCTCGGCTCGCGCCGCGGCGATCGCCACACCGGTTTCGGCCATCTGCGTCTCGATCGCGTCGAACCAGCGGTCGTCTCGAGAACCTTCGGTAAGCAAGCGGTTACGACCACGCATCGCCTTCTCGTAGTCGATCGCACGTTGCCCGTGGTCGGGGTCGATCGCCAGCACCAGCCGGTCGAGAAAGCGGCGGCGATCCGCGGCCGGCCCGGTGAACAACGCGTCCATCGCCGGCGTCAGCCACACCACGCGCAGCCATTCCAGCATGTCCTCGGCCGAACGCGCCGGAGCTCCGTTGATGCGCACTCGTCTGCCGCCTTCGCCGGCGGTGTCTCCACCGGAAATGCCTGTTCCGATCTCGACCTGGCCGTCAGGCCCGTCGAGCCGGGCATGCAGCACAAAGCCGCCGTCGCCACCCTCGCGCGCGACGTCTGCGTAGGGCGCGCGGCGCAAGCCACGCCCCGGTGTCAAAAAAGAGATCGCTTCGAGGAGATTGGTCTTGCCGGCGCCGTTGTCGCCGGAAAAAACCACGGCACCTGGCGCCAGATCGATCGTCAGCGCCGCATAGTTGCGAAAATTAGTAAGTGTTAGCTTACTTATATGGTTCTGTGCCGGCAACCGCTATCCGCCTGTAGAGCGGTCCATCGTTTCACGGAAACGCAGAACCGCTCTATCTCTTTGTTTTGACGCAATTCCGGACGGAAAACCGCTTCACACTTTTCCTGGAATTGCTCTAGAAGTTGCCGCAAACATCGCTCTTGCCGCCGGTCCATCACAGGACCGAATTGCTGACACCGCGCCGGCTACACCCGCATCGGCATCAGCACATAGAGTGCGGTCTCGTCGGCCATGTCGTGGATCAGCGTCGGCGAACCCGCATCGGCCAGCATGAACTTGGCCTCCGTGCCGGTCAGCTGCGCGGCAACGTCGAGCAGGTATTTGGCGTTGAAGCCGATCTCGATCGGATCGGACGAATAGTCGGCGGCCAATTCCTCGGTGGCGCTGCCCGAATCCGGATTATTGACCGCAAGCGTCACCTGACCCTCGCTGATCGACAGCTTCACCGCGCGGCCGCGTTCGGAAGAGATGGTCGAGACGCGATCGACAGCGGCAGCGAAGCTCTGTCGGTCGATGATCAGCTTCTTGTCGTTGCCGGTCGGAATGACCCGCTGATAATCGGGGAAGGTGCCGTCGATCAGCTTCGAGGTCAAAACCACGCTGCCGATGGTGAAGCGGATCTTGGTGTCCGACAGTTCGGTGGTGACCGCAACATCCGGGTCGTCGACCAGCTTCTGCAGCTCGCTCACCGTCTTGCGCGGAATGATGATGCCCGGCATGCCCTCGGAACCTGCCGGTGCGTCGATCTCGGCGCGCGCCAGACGGTGGCCGTCGGTCGCCACCGAGCGCAGCTTCAGCTTGCCGCCAACCTCATGCGTGTGCAGGTAGATGCCGTTCAGGTAGTAGCGCGTCTCCTCGGTGGAGATGGCGAACTGGGTCTTCTCGATCAGGCCTCTCAGGGCAACCGAGTCGAGACGGAAGATATGCGAGAAGGATCCGGCCGAAAGCTCCGGGAAGTCGGATTGCGGCAGGCACTGGAGGCGGAAGCTCGATCGGCCTGACGTCACCGTCATGGCGTTGCCGTCCTCGTCCGTCTTCAGCATCACCTCGGCCCCATCGGCGAGCTTGCGAACGATGTCGTAGAGCAGATGTGCCGGAACCGTCGTCGCCCCGCCGCGCTCCACCTTGGCGGGCGTCGCTTCCGTCACCTCGAGGTCGAGGTCGGTCGCCTTCATTTCAAGGCTGGCGCCCTCGGCGCTGAGCAGCACGTTGGACAGGATCGGTATGGTGTTGCGCCGCTCGACCACACGGTGGACGTGGTTGAGCGACTTCAGGAGATTTGACCGTTCCAGGATAACACGCATGACGAAACAGGCTCGCTTGAATGAATGACGGGTCACCAGTGGGCGGCGCCCCGCGAAAGGTCTGAACAGGCTCAGAATCTGCCTAAACTGACAGGAAAAAACCAGCAAACGCAAGCCCGCGCCACCGGTTCGGGCAGGCTACGCCGGCTTTCTGGGGATAAAGGGCACGAAGTCCGCGAGCCGGTGTCGTAAAACCGAAATCCGGGCCGCTTCCAGGCGGCGCCACAAGCCCATTCCGGGCTCCGGGCCGCACTGGCAAGCCATTGAATTCCGGTGTTGTTCCGGTTCGCCCCCGGTTCCGGTCAGGCCTGGTCGTTGATCAACCGCCTCAAGAGCTCAAGTTCCTGCGCCAGCGTGTTGTCGTTGCCGGAAAGGTCCTCGATCTTGCGCACGGCATGCAGCACCGTGGTGTGATCGCGGCCGCCGAAACGCCGCCCGATCTCGGGCAGCGAGCGCGGCGTCATCACCTTCGACAGGTACATGGCGACCTGCCGCGGCTTGACGATGGTGCGCGTGCGCCGGTTGGACAGCAATTCGGTCTTCGACACATTGTAGTGGCGCGCGACGATGCGCTGGATGTCCTCGATACGAACCCGCTTCGGCTCGCCGGTGCGATAGATGTGGCCGAGGATCTCGTCGATCCGGTCGATGGTGATCTGCGGCTCGAAGGATTGACGGAACAGCAACTGGTTGAAGGCGCCTTCCAGTTCGCGTCCGCTGCCGGTCACGGTGCGTGCGACGTGATTGAGGATCTCTTCCGAAATGTTCAGCGATGCGTCATCGACCCTGGCGGTGGCAAGGCGCAATTTGAGCATGCCAAGGCGCATGGCGAAATCGGGCGCCGACATTTCAAGCGCGACACCGCCATTGAGGCGCGAACGGACCCGCGGCTCGAGCGATTCCAGCTCCGACGGCGGCCGGTCGGCGGCGACGACGACCTGCTTGGCGCTGTCCAGCAACATATTGATCAGGTGGCAGAATTCATGCTGGATCGACTTGCCCTGCAGGAACTGCATGTCGTCGATGATGAGCAGGTCGATGTCGCGCAGCTGTTCCTTGAGCGTCAGCGCGTTGTTGTCGCGGATCGCGGTGGCAAAGCGCCACATGAAATACTCGGCCGTGAGATAGACGACGCGCGACTTGGGGTTCTGCTTCAGCGATTCCGCGGCGATGGCCTGCAACAAATGTGTCTTGCCGAGCCCGACGGTTGCGTGAAGGAAAAGCGGATTGAAGCGCACCGCGCTCGATTGCGATTCCGCCACTGCCTTGGCGGCGGCGAAGGCCACCCGGTTCGACGGTCCCTCGATGAAGGAGCCGAACGTGTAGCGAGGGTCAAGCGGTGACCCCAGCACATTGTGGCGGAATTCACTCTCGATCGGTGTGCCCGGACGCGGAGCCGGTGCACGCTCTGTCCGGCCGGGACTGACGGTGCCGGCGGCAAGCGCCGTCTGCGTCTGCCGCGTCATCTTGCTGCGTGCAGGGACCACCTCCGGCTCGGCCTGGCTGCGTCCCTGACGGGTTGCCGTGCGCACGACAATGTCGATCTTGAGGAGATCGGGATCTTCCTGCTTCCACAGCTCGGAGATGAGGTCGAGATAGTGGCCGTTGATCCATGAGCGCAGGAAGGCGGTGGGCACCGAGATGCGGACAATGCCCTTGGAAGCCTCCGCGACCTTCATGCGGCCAAACCAGCTCGAATAGACTTCGGTTCCCAGGCGCGCCTTCAACTGGGTCTTGACCCGGTCGAATTTTTGTTCCGCGTCGCTGGAGACCGCCATGTCGTTTGCTCCGATCAAAGTTCCAGGAAATGGGAGGTCGCCCGTAAGTTCCCTTTCGATGCCGCTCTGCATGATCTTTTCCTTGTCCTTCCGTACCTGTTTTCCGCCGGGGATGCGCCTCCTGCATCCGATTCCGGCGACCTAAGTCTTTGCTACGATGTCCGCTGCCGCCGCCGGCAGATGAACGTCGCCCATTATCCAAGGGAACCGGTGCCGGCCCATGGAAGCCAGTCCGCGTTGGGTATGTCAGGGCAATACGACATCGTCCGGCGAAAAGAGCGCCGGCGCGCCGTCTACCTGCCATGTCTAGTTACGCCAGTCCCCTACCGTATCGAAAAAAGACAAACCAAATCGGTCCGCGGACTTGATCCGCGTTGCAAATCCCGCCAATTTAAGCTGGCCGATTCAGGCTGGGTTTAAGGCCCAGAGCCCGTCCCTTTCGATAGATCGACATTACCGAAATCGCTGTGGATAGGGCAAGGCCACCTCTAACGGATTTTTAAGGAATCTGGTTACTGGAGGCGGGTTCGAGTGGCGTGCCGCAACGGCACATTTTAACAAAGCCATTGTGATTCAAACCCTTTTCCGGCGAATATGAAAAACTGGGCGCTGAGAGAAATATTCTGAAATAATTCGCTTGACAGCTACTTGTCCCCCATCGGGTTGGCCCGGTGTGGACAAGCTGTGGATCACCATCTGTAAGCGTCTGAAAAGTATGGGCTATTTCTGATAGCCAAGAATCTTTAAGTCAGCCCTTTTCAAGCATGCCGACCAACAGCAGGCATGCATATGCCGGCAAAGTATTCCCAATCGTGAAATCCGCACAAGACGCCGTTTCCGGACATTCTTTTTAAGTGCTTGCCGGCAAACGAAAAAACCCGGCACAAGCGGCCGGGTTTAAAGAACGTCAGTCTAGGGAAGTAATGTCAGGCCGACAGAACTTTGACCCGCTGAGCCAGTCTCGACACCTTGCGGGATGCCGTGTTCTTGTGGATCACGCCCTTGGTTGCGGCGCGCATCAATTCCGGCTCCGCGATCTTGAAGGCAGCCTGTGCGGCAGCCTTGTCACCGGAGGCAAGTGCCTCTTCGACCTGGCGGATATAGGTGCGCACGCGCGAGCGGCGGTTCTTGTTGATCGCTGCGCGGCGGACGATCTTGCGCGTTGCCTTTTTGGCCGAGGATGTATTGGCCATGATGCCTCTCTTCTGATCTGGTCGGCGCATGCGGGATGCCGCAGGGCGCAAAAAACAAACGGGCAGCCACGGGGCCGCCTCGGTTGGTGGGGCTTATAGTTCAGCTTTTCCGGCGCGTCAACGCTGCCTGGCCTTCTTTTTGGCGGCCGACGGCCATCTTCTTCGCAGCTAAAGGATTGGCGTCAGCGGTTGGTGAATTTCGGCTTCCGCTTCTCGGCAAAGGCCGCCATGCCTTCCTTCTGATCGTCCAGTGCAAACAGCGAGTGAAACAGCCGGCGCTCGAACCGCAATCCCTCGGCAAGCGTCGTCTCGAAGGCGCGGTTGACAGCCTCCTTCGCCATCATCACCGACGGCAGCGAGAAAGCGGCGATCTTGGCTGCCGCCTTCAGCGCCTCCTCGACAAGCTCGCCGGCAGGCACGACCCGCGACACCAGGCCCGAGCGCTCGGCTTCGGCGGCATCCATCATCCGCCCGGTCAGGCACATGTCCATCGCCTTCGCCTTGCCGACGAAGCGGGTCAGCCGTTGCGACCCGCCCATGCCTGGAATGACACCGAGCGTGATCTCGGGCTGGCCGAATTTGGCCGTGTCGGCGGCGATGATGAAATCGCACATCATCGCCAGCTCGCAGCCGCCGCCGAGTGCATAGCCCGCCACCGCCGCGATAACAGGCTTTCGCGCCCGCGTAAGCTCTTCCCAGCCGACGAAGAAGTCTTGGGCGTAGGCGTCCGCATAGGAGATGGACTGCATCTCCTTGATGTCGGCGCCGGCGGCGAAAGCCTTTTCGGAACCGGTGATGACCATGGCGCCGATACCGGCATCGGCGCCGAAAGCGTTCACGGCTGCGACCAGTTCGGTCAGGACCTGCGAGTTCAGCGCGTTGAGCGCCTGGGGCCTGTTCAGCGTGATCAGTCCGACCTTGCCGTGCGTCTCGGTGATGATCGTTTCATAGGTCATGGCTGCTTCTCCTCGCTCGCGCTCGTCTAACTCACCGCTGACATGTCCGGCAATAGAAGGTCGATCGGCCGCTCTGTACGATCCGTTCGATGTGGCCGCTGCAGCCGGGCTTCGAGCAGGCTTCGCCTTCGCGGTCGTAGACGGCGAAGGAGTGCTGGAAATAGCCCAGCGACCCATCGGTCTGCATATAATCGCGCAGTGAGGATCCGCCGGCCGCGATCGCATCTGATATCACCGAGCGGATGGCTTCGGCGAGGTGTTCGCTTTGGGCCTGGGCTTTCTTTCCGGGTTTGGCGATCGTGCCCGCCTCACGCAGCGGCGACAGGCTGGCGCGCCACAGCGCCTCCGACACATAGATGTTGCCGAGCCCGGCGATCAGCCTCTGGTCGAGAAGCGCTGCCTTCAGCGGTGATCGTCGCCCTTTCATCAATGAGGCAAGCAGCGCGCCGTCCAATGTATTGCCCGTTGGCTCAACGCCTAACCCGGCCAGCATCGGATGGACGTCCGGCCCTTCCGCAAACAGCATGAAACCGAAGCGGCGCGGATCATTGAAGATCACGCGGGATCGGGCGCCTTCCGGAGATACGACATGGAAGACGACGTGGTCGTGATTGGAACTCTTCGAGCGGTCGTGGTGGAAGATACCTGGCATGTCGCTGCCGTCCGCCGTCTCGATGCGGAACGAGCCCGACATGCCGAGATGGCAGATCAGCACGGGACCGCCTTCCAGGTCCATCGTCAGATACTTGGCCCGCCGGCCGAGTGCCGTGATCGTCTTGCCGGTCAGCCGCTGCGAGAATTTCTCGGGAAATGGAAAGCGCAGATCCGGGCGGCGCGCCTCGACACGGGCAATGGTGGCGCCTTCCAGGACCGGCTGCAGTCCGCGCCGGACGGTTTCGACCTCCGGCAATTCAGGCATGACCGCCAATCGCCGTATAGAAAGAAGTGCCGTAAAGACCGTGCGCCAGCCCAAGATGCTCGGCCACGGTTTCGCCGATGTCGGCGAATGTCGTTCTCAGCCCGATGTCGCCGCCCTTGAAACCCGGTCCGGTGCCGATCACCGGAATGCGCTCGCGCGTATGATCGGTGCCTTGCCAGGTCGGATCGTTGCCGTGGTCGGCGGTCAGGATGAGAAGATCGCCCTGCCGCAGCCTTGCAAATGCCTCCGGCAGCCGCCGGTCGAAGGCCTCGAGCGCGGCAGCATAGCCTGCAACATCGCGGCGATGACCGAATTCGGTGTCGAAGTCGACGAAATTGGCGAAGACGAGATCGCCGTCGCCGGCATCGTCCATCGCGCCCAGCGCCTCGTCGAACATGGCCATGTTGCCCGCCCCCTTGCGCACCTGCGAAATTCCGCGATGGGCGAAGATGTCGCCGATCTTGCCGATGGCGATGACACGGCTGCCACGCGCGGTCAGCCGATCGAGCAGGGTCGGTTCCGGCGGTGGCACGGCGTAGTCATGACGGTTGTATGTGCGCTCGAAGGTGGCGGTGGTTTCGCCGACGAAAGGCCGCGCGATCACCCGTCCGATCCTCAGCGGATCAACCAGCCCGCGCACCACCTTGCAGAATTCATAGAGCCGCTCGAGGCCGAAATGGGCTTCATGCGCGGCGATCTGCAGGACCGAGTCGACCGACGTGTAGCAGATCGGCTTGCCGGTGCGGATGTGCTCCTCGCCGAAGCGCTCGATGATCTCGGTGCCCGGCGCATGACAATTGCCGAGAATGCCCGGCACCTTGCCTTCGCGGATGATCGCCTCGGTCAGTTCAGCCGGAAAGGCGGGAATCGTATCCGGGAAATAGCCCCAGTCGAAGCGCACTGGCAGGCCGGCGATTTCCCAATGGCCCGACGGCGTGTCCTTGCCGCTGGAAACCTCCTGCGCGGCGCCATGGAAGGCAGTGCTGAGCAGATCCGTCCCGCTGCTGGCAAAGCCCAGTCCCGTCGCGGTTTCGGCAGCCTTGCCAAGCCCGAGCGAGGCCATGTGGGGGACAAACAGCGGTCCACTGCGAAGCCCTTCGCGATCCGCGCGTCCTTCGGCACAAGCTTCCGCAATATGCGCGAATGTGTTGGCGCCGTCGTCACCGTAGCGGTCGGCGTCGGCCGCGCCGCCGATGCCGAAAGAGTCCAGAACGAAGAGGAAAGCGCGCGCCATCGAGTTGTTGCCAGTTTGAACGACCAGACATAGGGTTCCGCGACTTCATTGGCAATTCGGAAACCAAACGGCAACGGCTTGGCGCGATAGTCCAGTTATGTCGCCCAAAGATGTGCAGCGGTTTGGGCAACGAAAGAATGCATGTCGCAACGATGCGACGGGCATGGGTCTAGGAAAACAGACGGCGGTTTTGTCATGAGCGTTGCGCTGAAGGCGTCTGCTGCCCTCATGTTGGTGCAGGCCGTGCTCTGGTCCGATCCGGCGCATGCCGACTGGCGCGATGACATCGGCACGTTTCGCATCGGCATCGTTGCCGAGCCAGGCGCCGGCAACACCGTTCCGGGGCTGGCTGTGTTGACCGACGCCTACTCCAAGGCCTTGGGCATGAGGGTCGAGTTTGTCGTTGCCCGTGATTATGCCGCGCTGATCGAGGCGCAGGCCAATGCCCGCATCGAATACGCGATCTATTCGGCCACCGCCTATGCGACGGCCTCGCATCGCTGCTCATGTATCGAGCCGCTTGTGGCTCCGGTCGATTCCGACGGCGCGATCGGCATCCGCTCCGTTCTGCTGACACGGGACGGCAAGCTGCCCGATCTGGCGGCGATAGAGAGCCATCGCATCGCCATGGCGCCTTCGGGCAGCGTCGGCGGTTCTCTCTTGCCATTGGCGGCTTTGACGGCGGAAGGCCGCAAGGTTGCGGAAGATGCACCGTTTCTGGTCCATGCCGACTCGGCTGCGGCGGCCGAAACGATGCTGGTCGATGGCAGGGCCGATGGCCTGTTCGGTTGGGTGACGGCCGCGGCCGACGGCCAGCCGCAAACATCGGGCACGCAGGCAAGGCTCGAAGCGGCAGGGCTCTCGGTGGCGGCGCTTCGGGTCGTATGGACGTCTGGCTTGCTGAGATATGGCCCTCACGCCGTCCGTAGCGATCTCGATCCTGAAGCCAAGCGCCGGCTCACCGTGTTCCTCACCAACCTCAAGTCGATAACGCCGGATGTCTACGAGCTCCTGGAATCGAAACATTCCGGGGGCTTCGCTGTCGTGGCGCCAAAAGATTACGAGATGGCCATTGCTATCGTGCGCTTCGTCTCGGGCAGCGGTCCACAGCAGTAGCGCAAAAGTGTGTAACGGTTTTCCGTCAGGAATTACGTGGTAGAGCCGGAGCGGTCCTGCGAACCGCCTGGCTGTCTCTGTTCAACAGTCGCCGCAAGGGACAGTCACGCTTCTGCGGGGGCGCAGATAATAGGTTTCGCCCATCGTTATATTGCTGAAAGCGGAGGTCAATCCAAGCTTCTGTTGGTTGCTCGCCGTCCAGGCGATGACCGGCGTGTAGCCGAGATTGCTTTCGACGCGGATGAGGAAGGTGTTGGCGACCTTGAGCGTTGCTGGAACCGTGGTTTCCGTGGTCGCCGCGGGGCCGGCGCTGGCGACGCCGGCGACCAACTTGCGCGACCATACCACCAGTGCCCTCGTCGCATCGGCCGAGACCTGTATTGCCGTGATGGTGATGGTCGGGGTCGAGCGGTTGTAGGGCTGAAGGGTCACGCTGCCGATCTGCATGATGGCGTCGACATCCGCCTTGACGACGCTTGTCTGCTGGGTGACGAGATCGGCCACCATGCTGCCGATACGACTGACCTTCTTGCTGGTCTCGATGGCCTGTGACGCCTCCATTGTCAGGAAATACATGATCAGCAGAACAGGCATGATCAAAGCGAATTCGACCGCCGCGATGCCGCGGCGATCGGACCAGAATCGATTTGCCTTCCGCCAAACTCCCGCAGTCCTAAGATGTGCCCCCGCACGCATCATGCCCATTGCCCTTTTTCTTTTACTGCTTGTGCATCCGCCTCGAACTCAGTTGTCGAACGGCTCGTTCTGCCAGGTCACCGATGCGAAATGCAGAGTCTTGTTGCCGCCCATCGACTGCGCCAACAGGTCGGTCATGATTGGCCATTTGTAGAAGACGCGAAGCATGTTCCTCGATTCCGCCGCGCCCGCCGTTATGGAAAAGGGCACTTCGGCGGTGCCTTTGGTCAACTGAACATCGTTGTTTTTGATCTTGAAGCCCGCCGTGGCCGCGTCGGCGAATGTTGTATATTGGCGGAGATCCACCAGCAGCTGATTGGGACAATCCTGGGAAACGATGATCTCCAGCTTTGTGCAGATCATGTCCCGCAAATTGGTCCCGGCGACGTCGGTCGCCCTCAACTGGCCGGTGCGCAGCTTGCGCGCGACATCGTCGGTGATGTTGGCCATCACTTCCTGGCCGGCAAACGCGATGCAGCTTTCCAGAATGGCAAAGACAAGCAGGGCGAACGGAACTGAAAGGATTGCGAATTCTATTGCCGTGGCGCCGCGCTGGTCACGAAGGAAACGAGCGAAAAACCTTGGGCGTCTCGCCGTGTGGTCGCCTGCGCAGCCGAATTCCTTGCTCATGTCTGATCCTGCCGATCTCTATACGGTCTCGGAGGGAGCATTAGCGCAAACCGATTGAGGTCCGGTTTGGATGACCGTTAAAGTCAGCGTTGGCGTTTTAACCAGCTGATAACCTGAACGGCATTCGATTGCGCCATCCTACCGGCTGACGCTCATCTCCGCTTCAGAGGCCTTCTCCGCCTCGCTCTTGAAGGAGCTTTCGCAATAGGGCGTGCAGGACATCGTCTGTATTTCGGCGCGCCGATAGATACGCACGGACGAGGCGGCCTGCCGCACCACGGTAACCTGCTCGTCGACGATAGGGCTGCCATCCGTGTCGAGCACGACCAGATTGGTGACGCCGAAGCCTTTGCCGGTCAGCACGATCGTCGAAGCGTCCTGCACGGAAGCGTCGGCGATTGCCGGGTTGCCGACCACGATCGTGTCGGCGGGGCGCGACAGTTTGACGATCTTGGCCTGGTTCATCGTCACCTCGATGCCGGCGCCGGCCATCGCGGGCGCGATGAAGGTCGCGGCGGCAAGAAGCGCGGCAATCAGGATTGACGATCTCGGCTGGGCCATTGAGGCGCTCCACGCAAGCGGACTGATCAACGGAACATGAACGAGATTGGTGAACCAACGGTTAAGCACACGTTGTTGCCGATGGTACAACGGTCGGCAAGGCAGCCTCCGAGCTGCGTTCCGGCCGGGGTCGCAAGCGCCACCAAACCCGCAAACGAAGGGTCGGTCGGCACTTAGCCTGGAGTTAACCACGCAATATGTTCGAACCGGGAAAGGAATCGGTAAGGCTGTTTATTAAGCCGATCGAAAGAGCTTCTCCCTAGATTGGCAGCATCCGATCAACCATCACAGAAGTTGACGGAAGTGCTGTAACACGTGGAGTAGGAGCTCTCAAATGTCTAATCTCATCGCACGTTTTGTGAAGGACGAATCCGGCGCGACCGCTATCGAATATGGTCTGATCGCCGCTCTCATCGCGCTCGCCATCATCACCGGCGCCGGCGCGCTCGGCAATGCACTCAACGCCAAGTTCACCACGATCGGAACCACCTTGAACAGCGCGCCGGGCGGCAGCTGATCGGCCTTATCGCCGAGTACTTGGATTGCGTTCTGGAAAGGGCCGCCGCGTGGCGGCCCTTTTCCTTGCCGCTGCCAATATCAGTATCAGCCGTCTTTTCGTTCCGGGCCTCATCAATCGTTAATCGAACATGCCTAGATTGAGCCCGGTGAAATCGGACAATAGGCGTAGTGCCGATGCTTGAAGCCCTGATCTTCGTCGTTTTTCCGTTCTGCATGTTGTTTGCCGCGATCTCCGACATGCTGTCGATGACGATCGCCAATCGCGTGCCGGTACTGCTCGTCGTTGTCTTCGCGCTGGTTGCGCCGCTGACGGGCATGGAATGGGCGGCCTATGGCGGACATTTCGCCGCCGGCGCCCTGGTCCTTGCCGTGACGTTCGGCCTGTTTGCAATGGGCGGCATGGGCGGCGGCGACGCCAAGCTTCTGGCTGCCACCGCGATGTGGATGGGTCTCAACGTGAATCTCGTCGAGTATCTTGTCGCCTCGACAATCATCGGTGGCCTGCTGACGCTCGCGATCATCCTCTACCGGAAGTCGCTGCTTGCGGCCGTTACCGGCCAAAATCCGTTTCTGCGCCATTTCGCCGACGAGGCAAAAGGTGTTCCTTACGGAGTAGCCCTTGGGCTTGGCGGGTTGCTGACCTATCCGGATTCGCCTTTGATGGTATGGGCGCTGGCCAGGCTGGCGGCCTGAACACAATCTGATTTCTTTTATTGATCCGCGTTGCCCCAATAGGCTTTTCAACAAGGCCGGCCCGGTCATTTCCGCCGGTCAGGCCACATTCCGTCTAATTTATGTAAACCTTAAATTAATCACGATCGTAAGCATTACATTAACCTTGTTTTGACGATTGCCGCTGCAAAGTCCGGCTTGGCTACGTGGTTTGCCAGGGCAAGGGTTCGGACAGATGCCAGCATCGCGATTGATAATTCTGAGCGTGGCGGTGGCCGCGGCGGGTGGCGCTGGGTATGTCGCGAAAAACATGGTGGCACCGCCGCCCCAGGTGGTCGTCGATTCAGGCCCCCAGGCCCCTGCGGTGTCTCTGCAGGATGTGCTTGTGCTTTCGGGCGACGTTCCGATGGGCAGCCCGATCGAGAATAACATCGCCTGGCAATCCTGGCCCGCCGCCGGCGTCAACGCGAATTTCATCACCCGCACCGCCGAGCCTGAGGCACTGGACAAGCTGAAGGGTTCCGTTGCCCGTGTGGCGATGTACGCCGGAGAGCCTCTGCGGCGTTCCAAGTTGATCGGCGAGGGGCAGAGCTTCATGTCGTCGATCCTGCCTTCCGGCATGCGGGCGGTGGCCACGGCCATCTCGGCCGACACATCGGCCGGCGGCTTCATTCTTCCGAACGATTTCGTCGATGTCATCATGACCCGCAGGGCCGATGCCGCCAGCGGTGCCGCCGGCTTCAACACCGAGACCATCCTCAAGAACATCCGTGTCCTGGCCATCGACCAGACCATTCAGGAGGACGAGGAAGGCAAGAAGACCAGGGTGGGCCAGACCGCTACGCTGGAACTGACGCCCAAGCAGGCAGAGATCATCACCGTCGCCCAACAGATGGCGGATCGCCTGACCCTGGCACTGCGGGCGGTCGCGGACACACAGGAAAAGAATCTGGGTGAGGCCGACTATCTCGTTTCCGGCAATGGCCGCAGGGGAACGGTGAGGCTGATCAAGTCGGGCGAAGTTTCCGAAGTAGGGGCAAGGAAATGAGGCTAAATGGTAAACTGCCGGCAATTGTAGCCGCGGCATTCGGCCTGCTGCTCGTCGGAACGAATCTGCAAGGCGTTGTCGAGGCAAAGAACGCGCAGGTCACGGCATCGACGGCCACCCAGCGCGTCAAGCTCGGCCTCAACAAATCGGTGGTCATCGACCTGCCGAGCGATGCCTACGACATTCTCGTCGCCAATCCGGCGGTGGCCGATGCGGTGACCCGCACCGCAAGGCGCATCTATCTGTTCGGCAAGGCGGTCGGCGAGACGAACATCTTTGTCTTCGGCCCGAATGGCGAGCAGATCGTCAGCCTGGATCTGGCCGTCGAACGCGACGTTGCCGGTCTTGAGGACTATATCAAGCGCTTCATTCCGACGTCGACCATCAAGGTGGAACTGCTGAATGACAACGTCGTCCTGACAGGGACGGTCGACACGCCGCTGGACGCAAAACGCGCGGTCGACCTGGCGACGATCTTCGTCTCGGGCGGTGAAGCAACGACGGGACAATATTCGCAGACCGCGGCCGGCGGTTCGTCCCAGAGCGGTGTGGACATCAACAACCCGGACCAGGAGCGCCGCACCAGCAAGATCGTCAACCTGCTCCAGATCATCGGCGACGATCAGGTTACGCTGAAGGTGACGGTCGCCGAAGTCAGCCGCTCGGTGATGAAGCAGCTCGGCGTCAACATGGTCGGGAGCGGTAGCTCCAACGGCATCAGCTGGAATGCGCTGAGTTCTCCATCCTATGGATTGGGCAAGCCACTGTCGCAGTACTCGGGCCTGAGTCTTGGCAATGCGACTTCGCCTCTGCAGGCCTACATCAACGCGATGGAGCAATCCGGGGTCATGAAGACCCTGGCCGAGCCGACACTGACCGCCGTGTCGGGCGAGAAGGCGACGTTCAAGGTCGGTGGCGAGTTCAATCTCATCACCTCGCGTACACAAAACGTTTCAACCGACAACCAGACCGGCGAGATCACCTACACCAACACCAAGCTCGAATACGGCATAGGTCTCGAGTTCCAGCCCGTGGTGCTGTCGGCTGGCAGGATCAGCCTCAAGGTCAGAACCTCCGTATCGGAGCCGACCATGGAAGGTGCCGCCACCCTCGAAGCTGCCGGCAATTTGCCTGGAATGACTATGATGTCGATCCGCAAACGTCTGGCGGACACCACCGTTGAGTTGCCTTCCGGCGGCTCCATGATGATTGCCGGCCTGGTGCGCGACGATGTCCGTCAAGCTGTCGCGGGGTTGCCTGGCCTCACAAAGATTCCGGTACTTGGCACCCTCTTCCGCAGCAGGGACTTCGTGCGCAATGAGACAGAGCTGGTGGTCATCATCACGCCCTATCTGGTGAAGCCCGTGGCGCGCAACGAGCTTGCCAAGCCCGACGACAATTTCAACGCCGCCAGCGACGGCGCCGCCATGTTCCTTGGCCGCGTCAACCGCGTCTACGGCACCATGCAGACCGACAAGCCCAACGGCCGCTACCACGGCGTTGTCGGCTTCATCTACAAGTGAGCGGGGAAGCGGACATGTCTCAGTCAGCATTGAAGGCAAGGACCATCGCCACAACGATGCGCTTTGGCCGTTCGCAGGCCTGCCGGCGAGCCGTTCCGGCCCTGGCGGTTGCGGTTGTGGCGTTGCTGGCCGGTTGCGCCCAGCGCGACAGCATCACGGTCGGCGCCATTCCGGATGACTATCGCACCAACCACCCGATCGTGATCGCGGAGAAGAACCAGAAGATCGACCTGCCTGTTGGCGCAGGTGACCGCGGCATGACCGGCGCGCAGCGCGATACGCTTCTTGGCTTCCTGGATGGCTACGACAAGAGCGCCGCTCCGACGCTGACGATCCAGGTCCCGAGCGGATCGGCCAACGAGGTCGCCGCAACGGCGGCCGCCCGCGGTTTCGCCCGGCTCGCGATCGCCGCCGGCGTCAAGCGCAACCGGATCGTCGTCACCTCCTATCAGGCCGCCTCGAGCGAGGTATCCTCGCCGGTTCGCGTCGCCTTTGTCTCGGTGAGGGCCCAGACCGACAAATGCGGTCGCTGGCCCGATGACCTGATGGAGACATCGGAAAACAAACACTATGCCGATTTCGGCTGCTCCTATCAGAACAATCTTGCTGCCCAGATAGCCAACCCCAACGACCTGCTCGGGCCGCGCAAGTCGACCACCATCGATGCTGAGAATCGCGGCAAGGTGATCGACGTCTACCGTGCAAGAGGCATCTCGGATGAGTTCCTCGGCAATTCGGAAGTGACGTACTGAGCCGCAGTCTCGAACAGAACAGGCTACGCGAAAGAGCATGACGATGAGCAACCTTGCCTACGACGCCCCGGTGGATGGCAGCGATACCTCGCAGCAGGACATCGCCGCGATGCAGGCATTGCGGCCGATCCCGCGCATCTCGATCCAGGCATTCTGCGAGACCGAGGGCGTTGCCAATCCGGTCGAGCGCGCCGGCGAGGACCGCCGCATGACCAAGGCACATCTCAAGGTCCATATGGGCGGCGTCCCCACCGCCATCGAATTCTACCAATCGGCGCCAACGCCCAACCTGATCTTGCTGGAATCGCGCAGCGAGCCCAAGCAATTGCTGGAGCAACTCGCCCAGCTCTCGGAATATTGCGATCCGACTTCGAAGGTGGTGGTGATCGGTCATTACAATGATGTCGGCCTCTACCGCGAGCTCATCCGTAACGGCATTTCCGAATATGTGATCGCACCGGTGTCGATGGCCGACATCGTCAGCGTGGTGTCCTCGATTTTCATCGATCCGGAAGCTGAGCCGCTCGGCCGTTCGATCGCCTTTGTCGGCGCCAAGGGTGGCGTCGGCTCCTCGACGATTGCCCACAATGTGGCTTGGGCGATGTCCTCCCTGTTCAAATCCGAAGTGGTCGTCGCCGATCTCGATCTCGCTTTCGGCACGGCCAACATCAATTTCGACCAGGATCCGGCGCAAGGCATCGCCGAGGCGGTGTTTTCGCCGGAGCGCATCGATGAAGTCTATCTTGACCGGCTGCTCACCCAGTGCGCCGAGCATCTATCGTTGCTGGCAGCACCTTCGACGCTCGAACGGGTCTATGACTTCGATCCGGAGGCCTTCGCTCAGCTCATCGACACCGCCCAGCGCAGCGTGCCGCTTTTGGTGATCGATGTTCCCCATGTCTGGACGGGCTGGACCAAGAACACCCTGATCAAGGCCGACGAGATCGTCATCACGGCGACACCGGAACTGGCCAATCTACGCAACACCAAGAACCTCGTCGACATGCTCAAACGGCTTCGTCCCAACGACCCGCCGCCGAAGCTGATCATCAACCAGGCCGGCGTTCCAAAGCGTCCGGAGATTTCGCCGTCCGATTTCGCCGAGCCGCTCGGCCTGTCGCCAATGTCGGTCATCGGTTTTGATCCGTTGCTGTTCGGCAATGCCGCCAACAACGGACGCATGCTTGGCGAGATGGATGCCAAGAACCCGGTTGTCGCAATGATCAACGAAATGGCGCATGTGCTGACCGGGCGCAGTGAGATCAAGGCCAAGAAGAAGGCCGGGCTTGGCAGCCTGCTCGGCAAGTTCTCGCGCAACAAGAAGTGATGCTTCAGCAGTGGAATCGGTAGTCGATCATGTTTGGTAAAAGAGGCAGCGACGACGGCAACCGGTTCACGCCGGAATTTCGCCAGCCAGCACCGGCGCCTGTCGCGCCGCCGGCTGCCAGTTCTGCCGACACGGCAGTTCTAGCCCGGCCCGCGGCCGCGCCAAGCGCGCCTGTCGCGCCGCCGGCGCGGCGCGCGGTCGAGGCACCGCCATTGGCGCCTGAGCCGAAGCGGGCGCAGCGCGAAAAGAGCGAAACCTACTACGACACCAAGAGCCAGGTTTTCTCCGCGCTCATCGACACGATCGATCTATCGCAGCTCGCCAAGCTTGATCCGGAAAGCGCGCGCGAGGAAATCCGCGACATCGTCAACGACATCATCGCGATCAAGAATTTCGCGATGACGATCGCCGAGCAGGAAGAACTGCTCGAGGACATCTGCAACGATGTGCTCGGCTATGGGCCGCTCGAGCCGCTGCTCGCGCGCGACGACATCGCCGATATCATGGTCAACGGCTCCAAGAACGTCTACATCGAAGTCAACGGCAAGGTCGAGCAGACCGGCATCCGCTTCCGTGACAACCAGCAGCTCCTCAACATCTGCCAGCGCATCGTCAGCCAGGTTGGCCGCCGTGTCGACGAATCCAGCCCGATCTGCGACGCGCGTCTTCCCGACGGCTCCCGCGTCAACGTCATCGCGCCGCCGCTCTCCATCGACGGCGCCACGCTCACCATCCGCAAATTCAAGAAGGACAAGCTGACGCTCGATCAGTTGGTCAAGTTCGGCGCCATTTCACCCCAAGGCGCCGAAGTTCTCAAGATCATCAGCCGTGTTCGCTGCAACATCGTCATCTCGGGCGGTACCGGCTCGGGCAAGACGACGCTGCTCAACTGCCTGACCAACTATATCGACCGCGAGGAGCGCGTCATCACCTGCGAGGACTCGGCCGAGCTGCAACTGCAGCAGCCGCATGTCGTGCGCCTCGAAACCCGCCCGCCCAATCTGGAGGGCGAGGGTGAGGTGACGATGCGTGACCTGGTCAAGAACTGCCTGCGCATGCGTCCCGAGCGCATCATCGTCGGCGAAGTGCGCGGACCCGAAGTGTTCGACCTTCTGCAGGCGATGAACACCGGCCATGACGGTTCGATGGGAACGATCCACTCGAACAGCCCGCGCGAATGCCTGAACCGTATCGAATCCATGATCGCCATGGGCGGCTATTCGCTGCCGCAGAAGACAGTGCGCGAAATCGTCGTCGGCTCCATCGACGTGATCATCCAGGCAGCGCGCCTGCGTGACGGATCGCGTCGCATCACCCACATCACCGAGGTGATCGGAATGGAGGGCGACGTCATCATCACGCAGGATATCGTCCTCTACAACATCAAGGGCGAGGACGCCAATGGCAGGCTGCTGGGAGAGCATGTATCGACCGGCATCGGTCGTCCGCATTTCTGGGAGCGGGCCCGCTATTATGGCGAGGAGCAGCGCCTCGCCATTGCGCTCGAGGCGATGGAGAAACGCGCTGACTGACGCATCCTGGGGCGTAAGGGTTCGGGCCAATGTTTGGAATTGACGGCACAGTACTGGCGTTTGTAGTGCTCGCCGGCTTCAGCGCCGGCGGGGTCGCCTATGCATTCCTGTTCACCCGGATCAGCAACGAGAAACAGGTCGGCAAGCGGCTCGAAACGATCAAGACCGCCGAGACGGATCGTTCCGTCGTCAAGGCCTCGCGCGACCGCGCAGCGGAAGCCGTCAAGCGGCGCAAATCGGTTCAGGATTCGCTCAACGAGCTCGACGCAAAGCAGAAAACCAAGGACAGCGCGGTCAAGAAACCGCCGCTGAAAGCCCAGCTCCGTCAGGCCGGGCTGAAGACCACAATCGAGCGCTTCTATATATACTCCGCCATATGCGGCCTCGCTTTGACGATGGCTGCCTTTGTGGCCGGAGCGCCGCTGATCGTCTTGCCGGGGGTGCTGCTGGCCGGCGCGCTCGGCCTGCCGCGCTGGTTCGTCTCGTTTCGTCGCGCCCGCCGCGTCAAGGCATTCCTCAACGAATTTCCAAACGCGCTCGACATCATCGTGCGCGCCGTAAAATCCGGCCTGCCGCTGAACGACGCCGTGCGCCTGATCGCCAACGAATCGCCCGAACCGGTGAAGACTGAATTTCGTCGAATCGTCGATTCCCAGCAGATGGGCCTGTCGATCCCCGATGCGACCTTGCGCATGCCCGAAACCATGCCTTGCACGGAGGCAAGCTTCTTCGGCATCGTCATCCAGATCCAGTCGCAGGCCGGCGGCAATCTCTCCGAGGCGCTGGGCAATCTTTCGCGCGTGCTCCGCGATCGCAAGAAGATGAAGGCCAAGGTCGCGGCGCTGTCGATGGAAGCCAAGGCGTCCGCCGCGATCATCGGTGCGCTGCCCTTCATCGTCGCCTTTCTCGTCTACCTGTCGAGCCCGGCCTACCTGATGCCGCTGTTCGTCACCAGCGTTGGACACCTGATCCTTGGGTGCTCGGCAGTCTGGATGTCGATCGGCATCTTTGTGATGCGCAAAATGATGAACTTCGAAGTCTAGGATCGCGGCATGACCGAGCAAGTCATCAAAACCCTGACGGATCCGACCTTCCTGATCGCGCTGCTGGTCGCCATTGCGGTGTTTGCGACCGTCTTCACCTTGCTGCCGGCGTTTGGCGGAAACCAGCTCAAGTCGCGCATGAAAACAGTCGCACTGGAACGCGACGAACTGCGTGCCAAGCAGCGCGCCCGGCTTGCCGTCGAGGCGGATCGCCGTCGCAAGGGCCTGCGCGAGGAACAGTCGGTTGGCATGCGCAACATTGTCGACCGGCTGGATCTGAGGCGCGCGCTCGCCGACGAGGGCACGTTGCAGAAACTCAAGGTGGCCGGGTTTCGCGGGCAAAATCCGCTGACGCGGTTTCTTTTCTTCCGTCTCGTGCTTCCCTTCGTCGGCTTCGCGCTGGCCGCAATCTACATCTTCGTCCTCGGCGGATTGCCCGACAAACCATTGGTCATCAGGCTGTTCGTCTGCATCCTCGTTGCGTATGGCGGCTTCTACGCACCGGTCGTCTACGTCAACAACCGCGCCACCAAGCGCAAGCAGTCGATCCAGATGGCATGGCCGGATGCGCTCGATCTGCTGCTGATCTGCGTCGAATCGGGCATGTCGGTGGAAGCAGCACTCCGCAAGGTCGCCGACGAGATCGGCGCGCAATCGGTGGCACTGGCGGAAGAATTCATCCTCACCAACGCCGAGCTTTCCTATCTGCAGGAGCGCAAGCAGGCCTACGAGAACCTGGCAAGCCGCACCGGCCTGGATTCGGTCAAGTCGGTGTCGCAGGCACTCGTCCAGGCCGAGCGTTACGGCACGCCGGTGGCGCATGCACTGCGCGTGCTTGCAGCCGAAAGCCGCGACATGCGCATGAATGCGGCCGAAAAGAAGGCAGCCGCCTTGCCGCCAAAGCTCACCGTGCCGATGATCCTGTTTTTCCTGCCGGTGCTTTTCGCCATCATTCTGGGCCCCGCCGGCATTCAGGTCAGCCAGCGCGGTATCTTCGGAGATCATCCGGCACCGGCTGCAGCCCAGTAACGACAAGGCAAATCCCTGCACGACATCTGAAAAAGCCGCGCTGCATGCAGCGGGCTTCTTCATTGATGGTCGCTACAAGGATCGTCGTCTCAGTTGGTCGCGGACTTTGACTTGTCCTGATCCTTGAGCTGGCTCCAGGCGTTTTGCTGGGCCAGCATCTGCCTGAGATAGGCGACGTTGGCCTGCGCCTGTTCGGGCGAGAGTTCCTGTGAGGCGATCTTCTCGGCTTCGTCGAAACGGCCCTGCAGGCCGACGACCAGCGCCAGGTTCTGACGGACCCGGCTGTCCGCATTCGGCTGCTGCGCGGCCGAGCGCATATAGGTTTCGGCGGTGCGCAGGTCACCTTCCAGCACATAGGACATGCCGAGATTGGAGAGCACCGAAGGCTCGTTCGGCTTGAGTTCGAGCGCCTTGCGGTAAAGCTGGCGCGCATCGTCCTTCTGGCCGGTCTGGTCGAGAATGGCCGCTTCGGCCGACACCAGCTTCCAGTCGGGATATTCCGGTGTCTGAGCGCGGCGCACGGCATCGAGTGCCGCGTCGAGCTGGCCGTTGGCGGCCAGCGCCTTGCCATAGGCGGCGAGCACGTCACGATCCTTCGGCATGGCGATCGCCAGCTTGCGCATCACGGCGAGCGACTGTTCGGCGTCGCCATCCATCTGCAGTGCCGCGGCATAATTTGTCGCTATCCGCTTGTCGTTGGGGTTCCTGGCGTAAGATTGGCCAAGTGACGTCGTCGCAGTGTGCAGTTCTCCCGCCGACATGGTTTCCAGCGGTTTGCCGCTGGTGCGCCCGATCGAGCCGGTGGAGAGCTTGTCGGTTCCGCAGCCGGCGACGCCCGCTGCGAGCACCAGCGCAAGGGCCGTGATGATGAGCCGTTTTCCCCTGGCGTTGATCGTGCGGTTGGTCGGCATGGCTACCTAAGCCTCCATTCATGCGCGGCCATTGCGTGGCCGTCTTCCCTCCCGCAGAAATATTCTGTTAACCCTAACGGACGGTTAAGAACGGCGACTCGAAGGTCGCCGCATGGAGAACATCGAATGCCTGTCGAACTCGTCGAGAAGAAACTGCCGGGCTCACTGCCGGTCCATCTGGTCGCCAGGGACGGTCTGGACGCAGCCGGTCTTGCGCCAGCCGCTGTCGCCTGGGCCAGAGCCAACGGCTTTTCCGGCGAGGCAGGCAGGACGCTGGTCGTTCCTGGCGAAAACGGCGCGCTCGGCGGCGCCTTGTTCGGTGTCGGCGATGGCGAAGGCGCGCTCGCCCTCGGCGCGCTGTCGAAAGCCTTGCCGGAAGGCGACTGGCATTTCGCCTCGGCGCCGGTCGAGCCCGAACTGGCGGCAACCGCGCTGGCGCTCGGCGGCTACGTCTTCACCCGCTACGGCAAGAAGTCAGGCAAGGCGCTGCGCTTCGAACTGCCGACCGGCGTCGAAGCCGGGCGCGTTCGCCGCATTGCCGATGGCGTCTTCCTGACACGTGATCTGGTCAACACGCCGACCAGCGATATGGGCCCGGAAGACCTGGAGCAGGCGGTGCGGACCCTGGCCGGCAGGCACAAGGCCGAAGTCTCGGTGGTGACGGGCGACGATCTCCTCGAGCAGAATTTCCCGATGATCCATGCCGTCGGCCGCGCGTCGGTCGGCGCGCCGCGGCTGATCGACATGAGATGGGGGCGGCAAAGCGCGCCGAAGGTGACGCTGGTTGGCAAAGGTGTGTGTTTCGACACTGGCGGTCTCGACATCAAGCCATCGTCCGGCATGCTGCTGATGAAGAAGGACATGGGCGGTGCCGCCAATGTCCTTGGTCTCGCCTCGATGATCATGGCTGCCGGGCTGAATGTGCGGCTGCGCGTGCTCATTCCCGCGGTCGAGAATTCGATCGCCGGCAACGCCTTCCGGCCCGGCGACGTGCTGGCAAGCCGCAAGGGCATCACAGTCGAGATCGGCAATACGGATGCCGAGGGGAGGCTGGTGCTGGGCGATGCGCTGGCGCTGGCCGACGAGGAGGAGCCGCAGCTTCTGGTCGACATGGCGACGCTGACAGGGGCTGCCCGTGTCGCGCTCGGCCCCGACCTGCCACCTTTCTATACCGGTGACGAAGCGCTGGCAGCCGAACTGGCGGCGGCTTCCGTCGCGGTCGAAGATCCGCTGTGGCGCATGCCGTTGTGGCGGCCTTACGATGCAAAACTGTCGTCGAAGATCGCCGACATCAACAATGTCACCACGGACGGTTTCGCCGGCTCGATCACGGCGGCACTGTTTCTCAAGCGCTTTGTCGAAAAGACCGCGGGCTGGGCGCATTTCGACATCTTCGCCTGGAACCCCGCCGACCGTCCGCATGGCCCCGCCGGCGGCGAGGCGCAAGGCATTCGCGCGCTGGAGCGGGTCATCTCGAAACGCTTTGGCTAACCATGATCCCGAGTGGGAACCGGTTTTCTCGGACAAACGGAAACCGTTTGTCCAGAGATCATGGTTCAACAAGAAGGTCAGAAACTGAAACGGAACCGAAACAATTTGCCGTCATGCTGGCGTGATGTCGATTGCGATGCGCCCGAGCCAGGCCTTGCGACTGTGGCAGCAAGTGATGCTGTCGCAGGTGCGCGACGACGCGCCCGATCTGACCATGCGCCAGACGGCGATCCTGTTCACCATCTATCTCGATCCGCCGCCGCACACGGTGCGAGGGCTTGCCGCGCGCCTCAATGTCACCAAGCCGGTCATCACCCGCGCGCTTGACACGATGGGCGCGCTGAAACTGGTGTCGCGCCATCGCGACGAGTTCGACAAGCGCAATGTTCTGATCCGGCGCACGGTCGAGGGCGCGCTCTTTGTCGAGCGCTTCGGCGATGGTATCATTGCCAAGGCCCACGAACTGCCGATTTGACCCACCAGACTTGATCGAGTTGCCGATTTGACTGCCAGGGATGCCCGCCTTCACGCTTTCCGTTCCGACCTCGCCGATGCACGGCTGAAGGGTGAGGTCGCCGCCGAGCGCTTCGTTGCTGGCCGGCCGGCGCGGATCACCGCGGCCGTGGCCGACATGCGCAAGGCACCGCGGCCGGATGCCGGCGTCAACACGCAACTTCTGTTCGGCGATGATGTCCTGGTCTTCGAAGTGGCCGAAGGCTGGGCGTGGGTCCAGGCCGAACGTGACGGCTATGTCGGCTATGTCGCCGACACAATGCTGGGCGGGCGGGACCATGCGCCCACGCACATCGTCTGCGTGCCGCGCACCTTCCTCTACCCCGGGCCGGATCTGCGCTTTCCAATCGCCGGACAATTGTCGATGGGATCGACGGTGACGGTGACGGATGCCACCGAGACGCGTGGTACACATTATGCCGTCCTGTCCTCTGGCGAGGCGTTGATCGCAGGTCACCTGCGGTCAATCGGCGAAGCTGCTGCTGACTATGTCGCGGTTGCCGAGACGTTTCTTGGAACACCGTATCTCTGGGGTGGCACTTCCGGCTTCGGCATCGACTGTTCGGGCCTGGTGCAACTGGCGATGCGCATGGCCGGCAGCGACGTGCTGCGCGATTCCGACATGCAGGCAGCGACACTCGGCGATCCGCTCGAGCCGGGTCCTGATTTCTCAGGGTTGCGGCGCGGCGATCTGGTGTTCTGGAAGGGCCATGTCGCCGTCATGACCGACGCCGACACGATGATCCACGCCAACGGCCACACCATGCTGGTGTCGCGCGAAGGGTTGAAGGACGCCGTCGTCCGCATCGGCTACCTCTATGGCGGCCCGACGGGATTCAGGAGGCCGTAGCTTTTCTTCCTTCGCCCCGTTCACGGGGAGAAGGTGCCCGAAGGGCGGATGAGGGGCGGCGCGAGCATTTAAAGGTTCGCGCTGCCCCTCACCTGCCTCCCGGCATCCTCTCCCCGTAAACGGGGCGAGGAAAGCTCTCCACGATCACCTTTTGTTCCGATTTTCCTTGGCGTTCGCGCGCCGTCGCGCTACCTCTGGCGGGTGACAGAGCAGCCGCGCCTTGCCGAACAGAATGCCACCGTGGCCCTGCCCGAACCATTTATCAGATGGTTTGGCGAGAAAGGCTGGTCGCCGCGTGTCCATCAGATTGAACTTCTGGCGAGAGCCCAGGCCGGACAGTCGGTCCTGCTGATCGCCCCGACCGGCGCCGGCAAGACGCTGGCCGGCTTCCTGCCTTCGCTGACCGAACTGGCCAACCGGCCAAGGCGAAAGCCAGGCCAGGCGCATCGCGGAATCCACACGCTCTACATCTCGCCGCTGAAGGCGCTTGCCGTCGATATCGAGCGCAATCTCGGCAAGCCGGTGGAGGAGATCGGCCTGCCTGTCACCATCGAGACGCGCACCGGCGACACCCCTGCCCACAAGCGCCAGCGCCAGAAGCTGGTGCCGCCCGATATTCTGCTGACCACGCCCGAGCAGCTGGCGCTACTGATCGCGGCGCCTGACGCCCGACGCTTCTTCGAGGATCTGCGCTATGTCGTGCTCGACGAGTTGCACTCGTTGGTGACGTCGAAGCGCGGGCATCTGCTGGCGCTCGGTCTGGCGCGGCTGCGCAGTTTTGTCCCCGGCTTGCAGACGATCGGGCTGTCGGCGACGGTGGCCGAGCCGGACGAGTTGCGGCGTTGGCTGGTCGGCCAGAATCCGCCGGGCGCCATGGCTGGCCTGATCACGGTGGCCGGCGGGGCCAAGCCCGATATCTCCATTCTCGACTCGGAACAGCATGTGCCGTGGTCCGGCCATTCGGCCCGCTACGCCATTCCCGAAATCTATGAGGCGATCAAGCGGCACCGCACGACGATCCTGTTCGTCAACACACGCAGCCAGGCGGAACTCCTGTTCCAGGAATTGTGGCGGGCAAATGAGGACTCGCTGCCGATTGCCTTGCATCACGGCTCGCTCGATGTCGGTCAGCGTCGGCGCGTGGAGAAGGCGATGGGCGAGAATGCGCTGCGCGCCATTGTCGCGACGTCGACGCTCGATCTCGGCATCGACTGGGGCGATGTCGACCTGGTCGTGCATGTCGGCGCGCCGAAGGGTGCGAGCCGGCTGGCGCAGCGCATCGGCCGCGCCAACCACCGCATGGACGAACCGTCCAAGGCAATCCTCATTCCGGCCAATCGTTTCGAGGTGCTGGAATGTCGGGCCGCCCTCGACGCCAATTATCTCGGTGCGCAGGACACGCCGCCGCTGATCGCCGGCGCGCTCGACGTGCTGTCGCAGCATGTGCTGGGCGTCGCCTGCGGTGCGCCCTTCGATGCCGATCTGCTGTTCGAAGAGGTGCGCGGTGCCGCGCCCTATGCCGGGCTGGCGCGTGAGACCTTCGACCGCGTCGTCGATTTCGTCGCCACCGGCGGCTACGCGCTGAAGAATTACGAGCGCTACGCCCGCATTCGAAAGACGGCCGACGGGCTGTGGCGCGTCTCGCATCCGCGCATCGCGCAGCAATACCGGCTGAATGTCGGCACCATCGTCGAAATGCCGGAGCTCAATGTCCGCTACGTGAGGCAGGGCCGCGGCATGGCGGGGCGCGGCGGGCCGGTGCTGGGCAAGGTCGAGGAGTATTTCGCCGAGACGCTGCGGCCCGGCGACAACTTCCTGTTTGCCGGCAAGGTGCTGCGCTTCGAGGGCATCCGCGAGAACGAATGCGTCGTCTCCAATGGCGCCGGCGCCAACATCATCGTGCCGTCCTATGCCGGCGGCAAGTTTCCTTTATCGACCTATCTCGCCGATCAGGTGCGCGGCATGCTGGCCGACAGCGACCGCTGGCAGGCGCTGCCCGAGCAGGTGGCCGACTGGCTGCGGCTGCAGAAGGAAAGGTCGGTGCTGCCGAAGCGCGGCGACCTTCTGGTCGAGACCTTTCCACGCGGCAACCGCCACTACATGGTCGCCTATCCCTTCGAGGGCAGGCTGGCGCACCAGACGCTCGGCATGCTTTTGACGCGGCGGCTGGAGCGGGCGAATGCCCGCCCGCTCGGCTTCGTCGCCACCGACTATTCGCTGGCCGTCTGGGCGCTGGACGACATGGCGACACTGTTCAAGGCGAAGAAGCCGTCATTGGCCGCCTTGTTCGACGAAGACATGCTGGGCGACGATCTCGAGGCCTGGCTGAACGACAGCTGGATGCTGAAGCGGACCTTCCGCACCTGCGCGGTCATCGCCGGGTTGATCGAGAAACGCTTTCCTGGCCAGGAGAAGAGCGGCCGCCAGGTGACTGTGTCGGCCGACCTCATCTATGACGTGCTGCGCAGCCACGAACCGGACCATATCCTGCTGCAGGCAACGCGCACCGATGCGGCGGCCGGACTGCTCGATGTCAGCAGACTTGCCGAGATGCTCTCGCGCGTGCGTGGTCGAATCATGCATAAGCATCTTGAGCAGATATCGCCGCTGGCGGTGCCGATCATGCTGGAGATCGGCAAGGAATCGGTGAATGGCGGCGCCAATGAGTCCTTGCTCATGGAAGCCGCCGATCTGGTCGAGGAGGCCATGGGCCAAAGATGAGTCTGATTTCCTGATGAATTTTTCGCTGGCGCGCGCATCGCTGATCGCCGAGGCCGACCTTGTCGGCATCGCCGGCGAGCGCGCCGTCTGCGACCCGCGCGGCGTGCTTTATTTTCCGGATCTGCGGCTTCTGGCCGTTTCCGACCTGCATCTGGAAAAGGGTTCGTCGCTGGCACGGCGCGGCACGCTGATCCCGCCCTACGACACCGGCGCGACCTTGCTGAGACTGCAGGCGGTGATATCAGACTACCAGCCATCGATCGTCATCAGCCTGGGCGACAGTTTTCATGATGGCGGCGGCGCCGAGCGTATGCACGCGAGCTTCCGCGAGCGGCTGGAAGCGCTGATATCGGGCCGCGACTGGTTCTGGGTTGCCGGCAATCATGATCCGGAAGCACCGGCCGACCTGCCCGGCGAAACAGTGCGCGAACTGGCCATCGGTTCGCTGCTGTTCCGGCATGAGCCATCGAAGCAGCGTGTCGAAGGCGAAATAGCGGGCCATCTGCATCCTTGCGCCCGCATCGTCCAGCGCGGCCGTTCGGTGCGGCGGCGCTGCTTTGCCGGCGACGGCGGCCGCATGATCATGCCGGCCTTCGGCGCCTATACAGGTTCGCTCAACGTGCTCGATCGCGCCTATGCCGGGCTGTTCCGGCCGGACACGCTGATGGCATACATGCTTGGCGCGGACCGCATTTTTGCGATTTCACGGTCGATGCTGCGGCCCGGCTGAGGTCGCTGCCAGGTCCTTGGGCGGAACTCAAGTTTTCTTAAGCGCAGCTTGAACGCGAGCGAGCGCTTCTTCCGCGCCGTGGTATCCCTGCGCTGCTGATCGCTTCAGCCATTGAATGGCAAGCGCGGAGTTTTTTTCGACGCCAACACCTTTTAGGTACATTATCGCCAAATTATACTGAGCCTTGCCACTATTATTTTCAGCTGCCTTCTTGTACCAAAAGAAAGACGTTTGCAGGTTCTTCTCTACATACTGTCCATTAAGGTATGAAGTGGCCAAGCTTAACTGGGCAGTGACCTCACCTTGCTCTGCGGCTTTAGACCACCAAACAATGGCATCCGCCCCGCTCTGTGGCACTCCTTTGCCAAAGAAATACGCATCACCAAGATATTGCTGGGCTTTGCCCAAACCCTTAGCCGCAGCTTTTCGCCAGAATTCGACCGCGCGGGCATCGTCTTGAGTAAGTCCTTTTCCCGTTGAGTATAATAGGCCGATACTCAACTCGGCTGCCGGAAAATCTTGTGCGGCTGCTTTGGCCCACCACTCCGCCGCCTTGGAAAAGTCTAACGGCACCCCCAATCCCTCGGAATACATAAAGCCAAGATTATATTCCCCAATAGCATCCCCGGTTTTGGCAACCGCCTCCCATTCCTTGAAAGCCTCCACATAATTCTTTGCCTTGAAGGCTGAGTCCGCTTCGTGTGCGCCTGCTAGGGAATCGTGAGAAGTAAAAATCAAAAATCCTGCTACGCAAACTCCCCGTCCAAGACGCATTATTGAGTTAAGGATAGTGATGATCATCGCTCGATATGCCGATCTGGAGCATGCGTTGGCGAAGAATTACAATAAATTTCTCCAGATCACAACTTTGGAAAGGCACTGATTTTCTGCTATCCGGCGCTTCAATTATCTTGGTTTGTCGGAATGCCTATCGCCCGTAGTAGAGCGTAACCGTGTGCTTCGCCTCGGCGAAGAACAGCCAGCGTTCGACCAGCATGCCGGCGAACTGGACGATCGCGGCGAGCAGCGACAATGCCGCTGCGAAGGGCCGGGGCAAGGCGAATGTGGCGGCAAGCAGCAGGACGGGCAGGGCGAAGGCCAGACCCTGCGTGATCTGGCGCAGCCGCGTGCTGTGTTTGCGCGCGATGCGGAAACCCATTTCCTTGAGCAAATAGTTCTCCTCGGTATGCGGCCATTCCAGCGACCGCACCGAGCCGCCGGCCAACCCCGTCGCGGTGTTGGCGGTGGTCGCGATCTCCAGCCTGTCATTGTAGCGCCAGGTAGCCAGCTTCCAGCCCCAGCCGAGCAAGGTCACCAGGATGCAGGTCGCCAGAACCGTTTTCGAACCGAGAGCGAAACCTTGCAGCAACGCGTTCAGCAGCACGCTGCCGGTCATCGCCGAGAAGATGAGATAGCCGGGCAGGGTGAAGCGGCTGTGCCACTGCGCGATCGGTTTCAGCGACGCATAGATCATGCCGGTAGTGCAGACGGTGACGACCGCGCCGATGGACGCCAGCAACCCGGCAATGGCCACCCAGCCACCAGTGCGGCCCAGGAACACCCAGCCGATGCCGAACAAACCCGCCGGGATGAAGGTGATGACCGACGCAACGCCTTCGCGCGACAGCCAAGAACTGCGCCACTGCGAGAACGCCCGCCAGGCGCGTTCGGGGCGGCCGAGATGACCCGTCGACGACAGCAGCCCGGCCACGATCAGGCCGAGCGCCAGGCCCATGCCGATGAGGCCCAGCCAGAAATCGGGCGAGATGACTTGGAGTCCTCCGAGCACGCCGAGCAGCGCGAGCAGGCCGTAGCCGGCGCCCGTGGCGGTGGTGAAGAAGACGACGGAGAAGGCTGGATGCATGGGCTAGTTCGAAAGCATGCGGTCGACCCAGCCGAGGAAGCCGCCTTCGGCCCGCACCGGTTCGAGGGCCGGCGCGGCCACCGATGCGGCACGTGTGGTATGGGCGCGCGGCGGCAGGTATTTGTTGGTCGGGCGATAGCCGAGCTCAGGCATCAGGTCGACGCCGCCACGCTCCGCCACCAGTTGCGAGACAGCCGACAGGGGATCGCCCAGGTCGCCGAAATGGCGGGCGCTGGTCGGGCAAGCGGCGACGCAGGCCGGCACGCGGTCTTCCTCTGCCAGATTGTCATTGTAGATGCGGTCGACGCACAGTGTGCACTTCTTCATCACCCCGACATCGGTATCGAATTCGCGTGCGCCATAGGGGCAGGCCCAGCTGCACAATTTGCAGCCGATGCACTTGTCCTCGTCGATCAGCACGATGCCGTCCGAGGCCCGCTTGTAGGAGGCTCCAGTCGGGCAGACGGTAACGCAAGCCGGCGTCTCGCAATGCAGGCAGGAGCGCGGGAAGTTCACCGTGCGCCCGCCCATCTCCGTCGTATGCTCATAGCTGTGCACGCGGTTGAACCAGACGCCGTCGACATGGCCGCCATAGGGGTCGATGTCGGTCAGCGGCGCCATGTGGCCGCCGGTGTTCCATTCCTTGCAGGCGGTGACACAGGCCTGGCAGCCGACGCATGTGTCGAGATCGATGACGAGGCCGAGCTTCTTGCCGCTTTGACTTGGCAGACAGGTCATTCGGTCGCCTCCCTTGCCCTGCGGAATTCGGCGCCGAAAGTCAGTTTGTCGGGCGAGGGTTCGAAATGCGGCGGCTGCTGGAAACGTTCGAATTGCGGTTCGGTGAAGCCGGCTTCCTCGGCCGCGCATTTGACGATGCGCACGCGCAGGTCGAACCATGCCGCCTGTCCGGTGACCGGATCGGAGTTCGAATAGCGTTTGCCGTTGACGTCGGCCGAGGTCTGGTCGCCGATGATATGGTTGAGCAGGAAGCCGCGGTTGGATTCAGCCGCGTCGTCCTTCAGCCCCCAGCTGCCGCGCCGCTTGCCGATGGCGTTCCAGGTCCAGACCGTGCTTTCGTTCACCCCGTCGATCAGCTTGATCTGCCCCTTCACTCTGCCGTTGATGCTTTCGATCCACACCCAGTCGTCATCGACAAGACCGAGGCCAGCTGCCGTCTGGTGATGCACGAACAGCCGGTTCTGGCTGGTGATTTGCCTGAGCCACGCATTCTGCGATCCCCAGGAATGGTACATGTGCATGGGCCGCTGCGTCAGCGCATGCAGCGGATATTTTTCGAGGTCGACGACCGCTTCCTCGAAAGGCGTGTACCAGAACGGCAGCGGGTCCATGTAGGTCTCGATGCGCTGGCGATCGCCCTTTGGTGGCAAGACAGGGCCATGGCCACGCGCGGCGAGGCGGAAGCGCTGCAGCGGCTCGGAATAGAGCTGGAAGACGATCGGCTCGGCCTTCGGGATGAAGCCCATGCTCTCGGCGAAGTCGAGATAGGAGCGGTTGGCCATCTTGTAGTAGCGCTGGTCATCGGCGAAATCGTGGTGCCAGAAGCCGCCATTGTCGATGTAGCGCTGCAACTGGTCCGGATTGGCCTCGCCCCTGCCGGTCGAGGTCCCATCCTTGCCGCGCCAGCCGGCGAGCGGGCCGATGCCGGGCGTGCGCTCATGGTTGACGATGTAGTCGGCATAGTCGCGGTATCTGGCCGAGCCGTCTTCATCGACGAAACCGGGCAGGCCAAGCCGCGCGCCGAGTTCGATCAGCACCGACTGGAACGGCCTGACGTCGCGGTCGGGCTCGACGACGGGATGGCGGATGGCGTCGCCGGGTCCGTCGGCATGGCTGATCGGCCGGTCAAGCAGGCTGATGCAGTCATGGCGCTCGAGATAGGTCGTATCCGGCAGCACGAGGTCGGCGAACGGTACGGTCTCGGAATAATAGGCATCGGAATAGATGATGAAGGGGATCTTGTAGTTGCCCGCACCGTCGTGGTCGGTCAGCATGGCAATGGTCTCGACGGTGTTCATCGAGGAATTCCAGGCCATGTTCGACATGTACATCATCAGCGTGTCGATCCTGTAGGGATCGCCGGCCCAGGCGTTGCGGATGACGGTGTGCATCAGGCCGTGCGCGGCCAGCGGCGCGTCCCAGGAATAGGCCTTGTCGATACGAACAGGCGTGCCGGCCTCATCGACCAGCAAATCGTCCGGCCCGCAGACGAAACCGAGCGGCATGCTGTCAAGCGGCGTCATCGGCTTGACGGTCTTGCCCGCCGGTTTCGGCCCTGGCGGCGCGGATCGGGGGTAGGGCGGCTTGAAACGGAAACCGCCGGGAACATCCACGGTGCCCAGCAGCACCTGAAGTAAATGGATGGCGCGGCAGGTGTGGAAACCGTTCGAGTGGGCCGAGATGCCGCGCATGGCATGCATCGAGACAGGCCGCCCCTTGATCGTCTCGTGGCGGCGCCCGGCCCAGTCGGTCCAGGCGATCGGCAATTCGATCGTCTGTTTAAAGGCGACATGGGCGAGTTCGGCGGCGATCCTGCGGATCGTGTCGGCGGCAATGCCGCAGCGCTCGGCGACCGCGTCCGGGGCATAGCTGTCATCGAGGTAGCGGTCGGCAATCAACTGGAACACCGGAACGCAGTGGCGCCCGCCGATCGTGAAGCTGCCGGTCAGCGCCGGTTTCGCACCGGCATCGGTGGCGCTGACCGGCGTCTTCGCCACCCTGTCCCAGGCCAGCGGATTGCCGTGGGCATCGCGAACGAACAGACCGTCATCGGCCGCACCCGGCTCGTGGATGACGAGGACGTGAGCGTTGGTGTAGCGGAGCAAATAATCGAGATCGACGCGGCCGGCTTTCAGCAATTCGTGGATGAGAGCGAACACGAACAGGCCGTCGGTGCCGGGTCGGATGCCGATCCAGTCGTCGGCAATGGCGTTGTAGCCGGTGCGGCACGGGTTGATCGACACCACCTTGGCGCCGCGCGCCTTGAGTTTGCCGAGGCCGATCTTGATCGGGTTGGAATCGTGATCCTCGGCGACGCCGAACAGCATGAAGTACTTGGTGTTGTCCCAGTCGGGCTCGCCGAACTCCCAGAACGAACCGCCGATCGTATAGAGGCCGCCGGCCGCCATGTTGACCGAACAGAAGCCGCCATGGGCGGCGAAATTCGGCGTGCCGAACTGGCTTGCCCACCAGCCGGTCAAGGATTGGGATTGATCGCGGCCGGTGAAGAAGGCCAGTTTCTTGGGGTCGGTCCGGCGTATGGCCGAGAGCCGTTCCGTGGCGATCGAGAACGCCTCTTCCCACTCTATCTCGCGGAACTCGCCAGAGCCGCGCGGGCCGGTGCGCAGCAATGGCTTCTTCAGCCTTGCCGGGCTGTAGTGCTGCATGATGCCGGAGCTGCCCTTGCCGCAGATCACGCCGCGATTGACCGGATGGTCCTTGTTGCCGTTGATGTAGCGGACCTTGCCATCCTTGATGTGCACATCGATGCCGCAACGGCAGGCGCACATGTAGCAGGTCGTCTTGGCGATGCTGTCGGAAACGTCAGGCGAGGTGTCGACGCCATCGCCTTCATCGGGTGCGCGCGTGTCGGCGAGCGGGCGTTGCGATGGTGCCGAATTCGCGCCGCGCGGCGGTCCCTGCATCATGATCCGTTGGTGCCTGCGCGGCCAGCGGATTTGGCCCGTGTCTTCGGTCCGGGGCCGCGCATGTAGTGCTCTTCCGGGTGATAGCGATCGCCGGCCAGCCGCCGCCTTATGCCGCGGGTCCAATGCGCAAGCAGGGATCTGAACCGCCCGATCATTCTGCTCTCTGCGATCTCTCGGCGAATTTTTTCTAACTTCACTCGAAAACTTAGAATGAAGCTATCGATCTGTCTAATCAGTTGTTCTTGTAAATTCGATCGATATTGGTTCTTAATGCGCCATGACCCTGGACCAGTTGCGCATTTTCGTCGCCGTCGCGGAGCGCAGCCATATGACCAAGGCGGCGGAACTGCTGGGCATTTCGCAGTCGGCCGCATCGGCCGCCATCCGGGCGCTTGAAGAACAGCACGGCGTGCATCTGTTCAACCGGGTTGGCCGCAACATCGAGCTTGCCCAGACTGGACACCGGTTCCTGCCCGAGGCCAAGGCCGTGCTCGAACGGGCCGCCGCCGCCCGCAATGTGCTGGAGCACGTCTCGCAGACGGTCACCGGCAGCCTCTCGATCGCCGCCAGCCAGACCATCGCCAGCTACTGGCTGCCGCGCCGGCTGGCTTCCTTCCACGAAGCCTATCCCGCCGTCAGGCTGAGCGTCAGCATCGGCAACACCAGGCAGGTGGAGGCCAATGTCCTCGATGGCGCTGCGGATCTCGGCCTGGTCGAGGGGCGCACCGAGTCCGACATCTTGCGCCGCACCAAGGTCGACGTCGACAGGCTGATGCTGGTGGTCGCCAGCTCGCATCCGGAGATCGCCGAAGTCGCGCCCGGCCACTCCGACATCAAGGACCTGCGCTGGATCATCCGCGAGGGCGGTTCGGGCACCCGCGAGGTGCTGGAGGATCTGGCGCGCCGCGAAGGAATTTCACTTGCCGATCTGCAGATATTCCTGGTGCTGCCGAGCAATGAGGCGATCCGCCAGGCGGTCGAGGCGGGGGCCGGCGCCACCATCATTTCAGAGCTTGTGGTGGCCCGCGCAGTGGCCGAAGGCAGTCTCAGGTCCGTGCCGCTCGAACTGCCGAAACGCGACTTCGCCATGATCACTCATCGCGATCGTCAGGCAAGCCTGGCCCAGATGGCGCTCAAGGCGCATCTCGGCGCCGGCGAAACGGTGCCCGCTCGCCCGTGAGTGGGCCGCGTCAGCCGAATTTTCGCTGAGCATCCAGCGCCAGGCCAAGTCCGACCGAGCCGAACATGTCGCCTTCGATGACGGATGCCTGCGGCACCAGCGACAGGATTTCTCGCCTTGCCAGCGGGATCGCGGTCGATCCGCCGGTCAGGAACACCGCAGTGATGTCGGATGGCTTCACCTCAGCGTCCCGGATGGTCTGCCCGACCGTGGCGGTGACCCGCTCGATGTCCCGGGCAATCGTGGCATCCAGCCCGCTGCGCGTGATCTCGGCGGCGAACTCCGCACCCGGCAGCTTCACCGCCACATGGGCGGACGGCCTGTCGGTCAGCTCTATCTTGGCCTTTTCGACAAGTGCCGCCAGCGCGTGTCCGTAGCGGTGTTCGACGATGTGGATGAAGCGGTCGACCATGTCGGCGCGCTCGGCCTCGTAGCGGATCTGGCGCAGATGCGTCATCGCCTTGGCGGTGTAGACCAGGTTGATGCGCTGCCATGTCGCGAGGTCGATGAAGTAGCTTGCCGGCAGATTGCGCTTGCCATCCTTGGTTGGCGTCAAATAGCCGAGCTGCGGCATCACATGATCGATGCTCAGCAGCCGGTCGAAATCCGTGCCGCCGATATGGACGCCTCGGCTGGCCAGGATGTCGTCCTTGCGGTCGAGCGACCGGGAGCGCTCCGGCGAGACACGCACGATCGAGAAGTCCGACGTGCCGCCGCCCATGTCGATGATCAGCGCCAGTTCCTCGCGCGTCACCTTCTGTTCGTAGTCGAGCGCCGCCGCGATCGGCTCGAACTGGAAAGCGATATGCTTGAAACCCTGGGCGCGCGCGGCCTTTTCAAGTTCGCCTTGGGCGTTTGCATCGGCCTCGGGATCGTCGTCGACGAACTGCACCGGACGGCCGAGCACCACGGTCTCGACCATGCCGCCGGCATCTTCCTCCAGCTTTTTGCGCAGATGCCCGAGGAACAGGCCGACGATCTCCATGAAGCCGATCGAGCGCGCCTTGATGCGGGTCTTCTCGTGGGCCAGCGAACTGCCGAGCACGCTCTTCAGCGAACGCATCAGCCGGCCATCGATGCTGTCGGTGTAGTTGGCGATGGCGTGGCGGCCAAAACAGGTGCGGTTGTCCTCGAAGTTGAAGAACACGGCACTGGGCAGTGTCACTTGGCCGTCTTCAAGCGCGACAAGGCGCGGCTGCCCATTGCGGACCACGCCAACGGTGGAGTTTGAAGTGCCGAAGTCGATGCCGCCGAAGGCTGGTCGCATGACAAGTTCCTGTATTTGTCGTCGGCGAGCCGACAGGCGCCATGAGAAATCGCGCGCTGCCCGGGGACGGGCGGCTCTGCCGAACCGAATTGTTTGTGTCTGCAAGTTGGCTGGGGAGCGCGGTCTACCGCATGCTCCCGCAAAGGGAAACCACTTTTCGGGAAAAGTTCTAATCGCGCCGGAAGATCAGCCGTCCGAGCCAGCCGGTCAGCATGGCCAGCGATATCGCGAAGACGCCATAGAGGAAGGAATAATTGTGGGCGACACGGAAGATCGACTGTTCGAAACCGGATTTGCGGATTTCGAGCTGGGCCGAGCTTTCCTTGATGAACAGGCCGCTCTTGAACAGGAAGGCACGCGCCTTGTGGGTGCCGACCGGAACGTTCGGCGCCAGCCTGACGGTGGCGCGGAACAGGTTCTGCGACAGGAATTGCACGCCGCCGACATTCTCGCTGTAAAGGCCGGTCGCCGACTTGCGCTCGCGCAACGCAGCGGTGAATTCCTCGATGGTCGCCGGGCTGTCGCCGGCATCGGCGGGCTGCATGTAGAGGTTGGAGGCGCCGAGCGACAGCTGCTTGTAGCTGTTGGGCTCGGTGATGTCCTGCAACGGCCGCGTCGTCGCCACCGAATAGGACACCGGCACGTTCTCGAAGGTCTCGGAGTCCAGATTGACCCAGACGCCGAGCACGCGGTCCTTGCGGCGCACCACCACCGGTTTGGGCGGGCCTTCGAGCACGACGATGACATCGTAACGGCCCTGGCGCGCGACGAGTGGATCAGGATTTTCCAGCGAACCGAAGATGGTCAGGTCGGCGCCGGAAAAGCCGGCGGTGATCGAGACATTGTCGGTGGAGAGCCCGATCTGGATGCCTTCCGTCAGCGGGGTCTGTGCCTTCGCCGGCGCGGCGGCCGCAAGCAGTGACAGGAAAATGGCGGTTGCGAATACGTTCGGAGCCCTCATCAGTTAAGGCCTGCGGCGGACAGCGAATAGAGATTGGGCGGGGTGACGAAAAGATCGATGGCCAATCGTATTGCCACCGCCAGCACCAGCAGCGCCAGCAAGGCCCTGAGCTGCTCGCCGCGCAGCCTCTGACCGGCCTTGGCGCCATATTGCGCGCCGGCCACGCCGCCCGCCATCAACAGGAAGGCCAGCACGACATCGACCGTCTGGTTGGTGGTGGCGTGGACCAGCGTCGTATAGGCGGAGGTGAAGATGATCTGGAACAGCGAGGTGCCGATGACGACGTTGGTCGGCACTTTCAGCAGATAGATCAGCGCCGGCACCATGATGAAGCCGCCGCCGACGCCCATGATCGACGACAGGAAGCCGATGCCGGCGCCAAGGCCAAGCACCGGGATGACGCTGACGAACAGTTTTGAGGCCCTGAAGCGCATCTTCAGCGGCAAGCGGTGGATCCAGTTGTGCTGGCCGGATTTCTTCAGCACCGGTGCCGCACCGCTGCGCGTGGCGCGCAGCGCATTGACGCTTTCGACCAGCATCAGCCCGCCGACAGTGCCGAGCAGCACGACGTAGAGCAGCGAGATGAACAGATCGAGCTGGCCGAGGCGGCGCAGGAAGGCGAAGACGTAGATGCCGCCGGTGGAGCCGATGATGCCGCCGGCCAGCAACACCCCACCGAGCTTGAAGTCGAGCGTCCCTCGCTTCATGTGCGAAAGGACGCCGGAGACGGAGGAGGCGATGACCTGGTTGGCGCCGGTGGCGACCGCGATCGCCGGGGGTATGTTGTAGAAGATCAAGAGCGGCGTGATGAGGAAGCCGCCGCCGACGCCGAACATGCCCGACAGGAAGCCCACCGCCGCACCCATGGCCAGCAGGACGAAGACGTTGACGGAAATTTCCGCGATCGGGAGATAGATGCCCACCCGTCAGTCTCGATCAGTTCTGCCTGTCGGCGAATGCAACCGTTGCGGGCATCTTGGACCGACAAGCCAATTCGTTCTTGCGCCGGAGGTGCTGCGAAGTCAAACCGCGCCACGCCGCCGAAACAAAAAACATCTCAATCAGTTAACAGGCAAATGTGTGGCAAGGGCGTCGTGGAAGCGACGCCTCTGCCGTTATTTGCGCGCCAGCAGCGCCTTGACCAGTTTTTCATCGACCTCGCCGGTCGCCGGCATCTTGTTGTCGGTCTGGAAAGCCATGATCGCAGTCTTCGTCTTCTGGCCCATCTTGCCGTCGGCGCCGCCGGCGTCGTAGCCGTTCTTGTTGAGAATGCGCTGGATGTTCTGGACGGCCTTCGTCATGTCGATGCTGGCGGTCGTCTGCGGTGCGCCGTCCTGCCAGGATTCGGGAATGTCGGCCGAATTGGCTGCCGCATCCAGCGGCTTGGCCTTCCACAGTTCGGCCGCGGCGCGGGCGCGTTCGAGCTGCTCGGGCCGCAGCGCGTTGGCGATCTCGTCACGCTTGGCCGCGGCATCCTTGTCGCCCGTCTTGGCGACCAGCGCGAACCATTTGTAGGACTCTTCGAGGTTCTGCTTCATGCCGACGCCCTTGGCGGCGAGGATGCCGAGATTGAACTGGCTGTCCTTGACGCCGACATCGGCCGCCGCCTGGAACCAGTGTGCGGCCGATTCATTGTCGGTCACGCCGTCTGCCGCCATGGCGAACAGCACGGCCAGATTGTGCATGCCGCTGGCGTTGCCCTGCGCCGCGGAAAGCTGGTACCAGGTCTTCGCCTTCTTGATGTCGCGCGCGACGCCGATGCCCTTTTCGTAGAAATTGCCGATGCGGTATTCGGCCGGCGCGAAGCCGAGCTCCGCCGACTTCTCGTACCATTTGGCCGCTGCCGCCATATCTTCCTTGACGCCGCGCGACTCGGCATAGCGCGAGCCGATCTCGAACAGCGCCTTGGCATCGCCGCCGGCGGCGGCATCGCGCAAGGCGACCGGGCCGGCGTCAGTGGGAATATCGAACTTTGCCGTCGTCGCCGCCGGCGAAGCGTCCACTGGCGCAACCGCGCCCGTGGTGTCCTTGGCGGCGGTCGGCTGAGCCGCCATCGGCTGGGTGTCGGCATCGGTTGCTTCAGCGGATGGCGCAGCAGCCGGGGCAGGCACGGCAGAAGCTGTCGTGTCGGACGCCGCCGCGTTCGCATCGGCGGTTGCCGCCGAAGCGAACGGTGCAGGAGCCGGCTGGGCTGGCGGCGCGGCATCCATCGACGGCTCGGCGCCTGGCGGCGTGGCCATCGGGGTTTGCGATGCCTTATCGTCCTTGGTTAGCGGTTCGGACGGTTCGGCCTGTCTGACGACACGGTCCGGCGCGCTTTCCGCTGCCGGAGGCTGAATGTCTGTCTTCGGCTGGCCGGCGGCGTCGAATGAGGCGGTTTTCACCGGCTGCGAGGCGACGATCGGCGCGACATCGTTGCTTGCCACCTGGGCGGGATCGGCGAAGAAGGCCTTGCCCAGTTGCAGGGCGCCCAGCGCCAGCAAGATCGCGGTCGTCCCCATCAGGATCGGCTTGCGCCGTGCCTTGAGCAGGTCGCCGATCCGCAGCGCCTTCACCGGTCCAGTCACCGTCGACTGGCGCTTCAGCGCATCGGCCTCGGCGGCAGCGGCCTGGGCCGCGCGCCGGGCCGCGGCGATGAAATCCGATTTCGCGGCATCGGTGTCGCTGGGCTTGGCCGGCTGGCCGCGCTCGTCACGCACGCGTTTCATGATGGCATTGAGGTCAGGTGCGCCGGAGCCGGGCTCCAGCGGCCGGTTGGCCATTTTCGGATCGAGCGGCTCGTCGAGATCGACGCTCGGTATTGGGGCACTCGGCGCCGAGCCGGCCAGTGGCGGAATGTCCGCCTCCTTCTTGCCCTTGAAGGCGCGGGCCAGCCCGCCGAACATCGATCTGCGGCCGCCCGCCTGTTCGTTCTTCTCGACAATCGTGTCGGAGCCGAGAGCAGCCATGGCCGCAGCCGCTGCGGCTTCGGCGGGCGTGCGCGTGCCAATACCCAGGCCCAGGCCGCTATGCGTGCCCAGATCGCCACGAGCACCCGGCTCATTGCGCAGGATGGCGGCGGCGCGGCCATCGAGATCGGCCATGTCCCCAGTCAATGGCAGTGGCTGATAGATATCCATCGACGGTGCGTCGACGGCCATCTTGGGTCGCCGTGCGCCGCGCCAGTTGCTCGGCTCGACCGGTGCCGCATCCAGGAGTTCGCTCATCGCCTCGACCGGCTCGCCGGGTTCGAGCGAACCCAGCCGGTCGACGATCTTGAGCAACGTGTCGTGGATGGCCTCGAATGTTCTCGAATTGCGCTCGTCGGAGCGCCGCGTCAGCGTTTCAAGCGTCTTCAAATCCTGGGCGAGGCCGGAAACGGCGGTCGTATTGGCGCTCGAACCGGCCAGCGATTGCACTGCGTTCTCGGCCGCTTCGCGCGCCGCGCCAAGGATGGAATCGCGGGTTCCAGCGAGTGACTTTTCAATTTCGTTGAGACGCGGGCTGATGTCCTCGAATTCCGGCAGCGGCATGCTGGGCTTGGAAAGATGGGCGGACAGGCCGGCGACCTGCGCCTCCAGGCTGCGGATCAGCGCCGGATCGATGCCGGCCACCTGCGCTGCCGATGCGTCCAGCCGGCTTGAAATGTCTTCGAGCCGGCTTTCCAGGCCGCGGATCGCCGCTTCGCCTGCGGGATCGGGAACACGCGTTTCCATGCGCTTGGCCAAAGCGGTGAAGCGGGCATCGATGGCTTCCATGATGCCGGCGCTGTCGACCTGCGGCATGCGCTGGTCGAGCCTGTCGGCAACCTCGTCCAGCCGGCGTTCGAGATCGCGGAACAGCATGTTGCCCTGTTCGATGGCGTCACCCTGGCGGCGTTCCATCATGCCCGACAGCACGTCGAAGCGCTGCTCCAGCCCGTGGAAGATGTAGTCGGGGTCGGGCATGGCGGGCGCCTGATCGATCTTGTCGGCGATGAGTGCGATCTGCTTGGCCAGGCGCTCCATCGCCTGCTCGGGCAGATTGGCGCGGCCGGCGAGCTCGTCGACCCGGCTCGACAGCGTACCCAGCCGGTCCATGACCGCGTTGCCGGGCCGATCCTGCGCCACTTCCTCGATCTGGCTGGCAAGCGAGTCGATCCGCCTCTCGATGCGCTCGAAAGCCTCGTGGTCGAATGAATTGGCTTGCGCCGCGACCGTCGATGCGACGATGGCGCGGGAAATCTCGTCCAGCCGCTCGTCGATCATGCCAAGCGTGTCGCTGCCGCGGTTGTCCTGCTGGCTGGCGAAGTGATCGACGGCGCCGGCAAGCGTGCGCACCTTTTCCTCGAGCGAGCGCAGGGACAGCGATTCCGGCAGGTTGTTGACGGCATTGCTGATCTGCTCCAGCCGGTCGGTCAGAACAGACAGGCCCGGGTCGTCCGAGCGCTTGCGCTGATCGGCGTCGACACGGTCCTCGAAAGCCGTCCAGCGGCGATCGAAATCGTCCCAGCGGCGGTCGACCTTCTGCACGCTCTCTTCGCGCGCCAGCGTGTCGAGCGCGGCTTTGACCTGTTCGAGCTCGAGCCGCAGCATGTTGACGCTTCTGTCGTCGCTCTTCTCGGCCAGCGTCTGGATGGCGCCGGAAAGCCGTTCGAATTCAAGACCGAGTTCGGCGCTGCCCTTGGCCGAAGCGCCGGGCCTGGCGCCCGACTGGAAAGCCCGCTCGATCTCCTTGCGCAGTGCTTCGAATTCGCGCTGCAGCCCTGATGTCATCTGGTGGCGCAATTCCTCGCGCATGCCGCGCAACTCGCCGGCGATCTTGCCGACCATGGCCACGCCGTCCTCCTGGCCGCGCACGCGATCGATGTCGCGGGCAATGGCCTGGTAAGCGGTGGCTCCCTGCATCGGGCTCTTCGGGCGCGGCGCCGGCTGCGGATCCTCATACCAGCGCTGCTGGCCGGCGGACCGGGCGGCGGCGGGATAGCGCGCATCGGCGCCATATTGGCGGGGGTCGGGTTGGCGGAGATCTGGTTGGCGGGGATCGGGACGTGCCATCGGATCCTCGCGCGTCCGCTCCAGCCGCTGCTCCAGCGTCTCCAGCGACTGGTTCAACTGCTCGAGCGTGGTCTGCGGCCTGCGCTGCCTGCCGGCGTTGAGTGTATCGAGATAGGACCGCTTGCTGTTCATAGGTGCGTCCGTCTTTCAGAATGGCTGGCTCGTGGCCAGTTCCCCCAAGTCCCTGTCGGAACGAAGGCGACCTGCGGCTATGCCGCGGCGGAAGACGAGCTTCCCGGGTTCTCACCCGCGCTCCGAAAAACCGTGAAAAATTCGATACAGGATAAACACGGGTAGCCGACGTGCCCACATTTCCCCCAACGTGGTAAACAACGCGTTAACCAAACTTAAGAAGTTGCAAGGATGTTGGCTGCCGACTTGGCGGTGCGGCATAAAGCTCACCGCGCAGAACGCCCTTGCGTCATGAGGCGGCTATCGGTATAGAATTGACGTAAACGTAAAAGGCGCATCGAGCGTGCTGTTTGCGATTTGTTTGTTGAAACCACGACGGGAAGCACGCCCCTGCTTCCAGTCAGGCGACGCACGGTCCAGGACCGCGACGCCACCAGACGGGGAAAGCCAGTGACCATGAAGCTTATCTCGGCCGGCGAGACCGCGGCCAATACCAATATGTCTATCGAAGCCGGCGAGGACCTTGTCCGCATCGGCGAGATGGCGAAGAAATACGGAGTGACGCTGCGCACGCTGCGTTTCTACGAAGACAAGGGCCTGCTCAACCCGCAGCGTGACGGTTCGACCCGTCTCTACACGCGCCGCGACAAGGCCCGGCTGAAGCTGATCCTGCTTGGCCGCAAGGTCGGGTTCTCGCTGCGCGACGTCAAGCAGATGATGGATCTCTACGATCCGACCGGTTCAAACACCAAGCAGCTCAAGCTCGCGCTGGACAAGTCGGAAAAGCAGCTTGCCCGCCTGCAGAAGCAACGGGCGCTGATCGACGACGCCATCAGCGAGCTGAGCGGCTCGATGTCGGCGGTGCGCCAGATGCTCGCCGAGCGTTCGGCGCCGCAGGCGAGTGCCGCGAGCTAAGTCATCCGCTGATTGTCTGACGATCAAAGCCGCGTGGTCTCTGCCGCGCGGCTTTTCGTTGTCTTGGTCCCATCCCTATAGCCTTTCGGCGCTGGCTTGCGCGACGTCGCGCCGCTACGCTCATTGCCGCAGTGGGCGGGAAATCTTGTCGCATCGAAGAAATTGACGTTTACGCAAACGTCAATTTTTGCTATCCCGCTCACAACATGGGTCCGCATGCCGCCCCTGGCTTGTCATCGGGGCGTCCGGACCGGGTTTGCAGGGTGGAGAAAAGGCATGCCGACATACAGGGCTCCAGTCCAGGACACGCTGTTCGTGCTCAACGAGGTGCTGGGTTATCAGCGCTATTCGAACCTTCCCGGATTTTCCGACGCCACGCCCGATGTGCTCGAGGCGATCCTCGCCGAAGGCGCCAAGCTCGCCGAAAACGTCATGCACCCGCTGAACCGTGTCGGCGACATGGAAGGCTGCGTGCGTCATGACGATGGCTCGGTGACCACGCCGAAAGGCTTCAAGGAGGCCTTCGACCAGTATCGCGAGGGCGGCTGGATGGGATTGGCCGCACCGGTCGAGTTCGGCGGCCAGGGCCTGCCCTATGCCGTGCACACAGCCGTCGCCGAATATATGGTCTCGGCCAACATGTCGCTGATGATGTATCCGGGCCTGACGCAAGGCGCGATCGCGGCGGTCATCACCCACGGCACCGACGAGCAGAAGGCCAAGTGGCTGCCCAGGATGATCGAAGGCGCCTGGACCGGCACCATGAACCTGACCGAGCCGCATTGCGGCACCGATCTCGGCCTGCTGCGCACCAAGGCGGTGCCGAACGGCGATGGCACCTACAAGATTTCAGGCCAGAAGATCTTCATCTCGGCCGGCGAGCACGACATGTCGGACAACATCGTCCATCTGGTGCTGGCCCGCATCGAGGGCGCGCCGGAAGGCGTCAAGGGCATCTCGCTGTTCATCGTACCGAAGCTCATGCTCGATGCATTGGGCAATCCGGGCACCAGGAACACGGTCTCCTGCGGCTCGATCGAGGAGAAGATGGGCATCCACGGCAATTCGACCTGCGTCATGAACTATGACGAGGCGCAAGGCACGCTGCTCGGCGAGGCCAATGGCGGCCTGAAGGCGATGTTCACGATGATGAACGAGGCACGCCTTGGCGTCGGCCTGCAGGGGCTTTCGCTGTCGGAGATCGCCTACCAGAACGCCGTCGCCTACGCCAAGGACCGCTTACAGGGCCGCTCATTGTCGGGGCCGAAGGCGCCGGACAAGAAGGCCGATCCGATCATCGTCCATCCCGACATCCGCCGCAGCCTGATGACCATGAAAGCCTTCAACGAGGCCGGCCGCGCGCTGGCGCTGTGGACGGCGATCAAATCCGATATTGCCCACCGCTCCGGTGACGACAAGGACCGCCAGGCCGCCGACGACTACACCGGCCTGATGACGCCGGTGGTCAAGGGCGTGCTCACCGACAAGGGCTTCGACCACGCCGTCATGGCGCAGCAGGTGTTCGGCGGTCACGGTTATATCGAAGAGCATGGCATGAGCCAGTTCGTGCGCGATGCCCGCATCGCCATGATCTATGAAGGCGCCAACGGCATCCAGGCGCTCGACCTCGTCGGCCGCAAGCTCGGCCTGAATGGCGGCCGCGCTGTGCAGGCTTTCTTCAAGGAGGTCGGCGAATTCTGCGAGGAGAACCGCTCCGACGAGAAGATGGCGCCGTTCACCAAGGCCTTGAAGAAGGGTCTCAACGATCTGCAGGCGGCGACCATGTGGCTGGTGCAGAACGGCATGGCCAAACCCGACAATGCGGGCGCCGCCTCGACCGACTACATGCATCTCTTCGGCCTTGTCGCGCTGGGCTACATGTGGGCGCAGATGGCCAAGGCGGCACTTGGCAAGACGGGCGCCAATGGCGCTCAGTCCTTCTACGGCAACAAGGTTGTGACGGGGCGCTTCTTCATGGAGCGGATCATGCCGGAGACATCAGCTCATCTCGCCCGCATTTCGAGCGGCGCCGACACATTGATGGCACTGCCGGCGGAAGCGTTCTAAAGATGATCGGCGTCCCCCTCCCCCGTGAGGGGAGGGTGGCCCGAAGGGCCGGGTGGGGTCCTGCGTGAAGTGCGCCGACCTCAACTCTGACGATGTGCTCTGGGAGGAGTATCATACCAACATGACCAACCCAGCCGAAATCCTGAACCTCCCCAAGCCCGCCTGGGCGGCGGACGAGGTCGGCATGCTCTACGACATGGCGCACCGTTTCATGTCGGAGGAGATCGCGCCGCGCTACGACGAGTTCGAGAAGAACGAGATGGTCGACCGCGAGAGCTGGCTGAAGGCCGGTGCGGCCGGCCTGCTCTGCGCCTCGATGCCGGAAGAATATGGCGGCTCGGGCGGTACCTTCGCGCATGAGAGCGCCATCATCGAGGCAATCGGCCATGTCGGCGTCGACGGCTTCGGCATCGGCCTGCACAATTCGATCGTCGCCCCCTACATCCTCCACTACGGCTCCGAGGAGCAGAAGAAGAAATGGCTGCCGAAGCTGGCGACCGGCGAGCTGATCGGTGCCATCGCCATGACCGAGCCCGGCGCCGGCTCCGACCTGCAAGGCGTCAAGACGCGGGCGCAGAAGGATGGCAACCAGTACAAGATCAATGGTTCCAAGACCTTCATCACCAACGGCCAGCTTGCGAACTTCATCATCGTCGTCACCAAGACCGATCCGGAGAAGGGCGCCAAGGGCACATCGCTGATCGTCGTCGAGACCGATGAGGTCGAAGGGTTCCAGCGCGGCCGCAACCTCGACAAGATCGGCTTGAAGGCCAACGACACGTCTGAACTGTTCTTCAACGACATGCGCGTGCCGACCTCCAACCTGCTCGGCCACGAGGAAGGGCAGGGCTTCGTCCAGCTGATGCAGCAATTGCCGCAGGAGCGGCTGCAGATCGGCACTGGCGCCATCGCCATGATCGAGCGGGCGCTGGCGCTGACCATCGATTACGTCAAGGAGCGCAAGGCGTTCGGCAAAGCGATCATCGATTTCCAGAACACCCAGTTCAAGCTGGCCGAACTCAAGACCGAGGCCACCATCGGCCGCGTCTTCTACAATGATTGCGTCACCCGCCACATCGCCGGCGGCCTTGATCCCGTAACCGCGTCGATGGCCAAGTACTGGCTCAGCGACCTGCAGGGGAAAGTCGTCGACGAATGCCTTCAACTGCATGGCGGCTATGGCTACATGAATGAATATCCGATCGCCCGCATGTTCCGCGACGCTCGCGTCCAGCGCATCTACGGCGGCACCAACGAGATCATGAAATTGCTGATCGGACGCTCGCTCTAATGCATGTCGCTCAAAAGTGGTCCCGGTTTTGGGGGATCGACATGCATCAGTTTAAAGTCGTTCGATAAACCAGGGAGCAAGAAAATGGCTGAAGCTTATGTCTATGACGCCGTGCGCACGCCGCGCGGCAAGGGCAAGAAGGACGGATCGCTGCACGAGGTGCCAGCGGTGCGGCTTGCCGCCAAGACGCTCGAAGCGTTGCGCGACCGCAATGGGCTCGATACCGGCACTGTCGATGACATCATCTTCGGCTGCGTCGACCCGGTCGGCGAGGCAGGCTCTGTCATTCCACGCGCCGCAGCCTTCGAGGCCGGCTACGACACCAAGGCGCCCGGCATGCAGATCTCGCGCTTCTGCGCTTCGGGGCTCGACGCCATCAATCTCGGCGCCGCCAAGATCGCGCAGGGCGCCGATGAGATCGTCATCGCCGGCGGCGTCGAATCGATGTCGCGCGTCGGCATGGGCGCCTCCGGCGGTGCCTGGTTCATGGACCCGTCTGTCGGCCTGCCTGGCTGGTTCGTGCCGCAAGGCATCTCGGCCGACCTGATCGCCACCAAATACGGCTTCTCCCGCGACGACGTCGACGCCTATGCGGTCGAGAGCCAGAAGCGCGCCGCAAAATCCTGGGCCGATGGCCGCTTCAAGAAGTCCGTCATCCCGATCAAGGACCAGAACGGCCTGACCATCCTCGACCATGACGAGCACATGCGCCCGTCGACCGACATGCAGTCGCTGGCCTCGCTCAACCCGTCCTTCGTCATGCCTGGCGAAATGGGCGGCTTCGACGCTGTCGCCGTGCAGAAGCATCCCGAGGTGGAAGAGGTCAACCACGTCCACCATGCCGGCAATTCGTCCGGCATCGTCGATGGCGCTGCGGCCGTGCTGCTCGGTTCGAAGAAGGCCGGCAAGGCTATGGGCCTGAAGCCGCGTGCCCGCATCCGCACCTTCGCCAACATCGGCTCCGAGCCGGTGCTGATGCTGACTGGTCCGGTCGACGTCACCGAGAAGCTGTTGAAGCGCGCCAAGATGAAGCTCTCGGACATCGACCTGTTCGAGCTCAACGAAGCCTTCGCCTCCGTGGTGCTGCGCTACATGCAGGCGTTCGACATTCCGCATGACAAGATCAACGTCAATGGCGGCGCCATCGCCATGGGCCATCCGCTCGGCGCCACCGGCGCGATGATCTTCGGCACAGTGCTGGACGAGCTCGAGCGCCGCGATCTCAACACCGCTTTGGTGACGCTGTGCATCGGCGCCGGCATGGGCACCGCAACCATCATCGAACGCGTCTGACGGGGAGAGAAACGATGAGCTATACCAATTTCACCCTCGACATCGACGCCGACGGCATTGCGCTGATCACCTGGGACATGCCTGGCCGTTCGATGAACGTCTTCACCGAAGAGGCGATGCGGGAACTGAACGCCATCGTCGACAAGGTGGCTGGCGACGCCGTCATCAAGGGCGCGGTGATCACCTCCGGCAAGGACACCTTCTCCGGTGGTGCCGACATCACCCTGCTGCAGAAGATGCTGACGACCTTCGCCACTGACAAGGGCAAGGACGCCGAAAAAGCCACCAAGGCGCTGTTCGACAATGCCGGCATCATGACCGGCCTGTTCCGCAAGCTGGAGACTTGCGGAAAGCCGTGGGTGTCGGCGATCAACGGCACCTGCATGGGCGGTGCCTTCGAATTGTCGCTCGCCTGCCACGGTCGTGTCGCCGCCGACAGCGACAAGGTGAAGATGGCGCTTCCCGAGGTGAAGATCGGCATCTTCCCAGGTGCCGGCGGCACCCAGCGCGTGCCGCGGCTGACCGATCAGCAGCAGGCGCTGCAGATGCTGACCTCCGGCCAGACGCTGTCGCCGCAAAAGGCCAAGTCGATGGGCCTGATCCATGAGATCGCCGAGCCGGCCAGGCTGGTCGAGACCGCCAAGGCGATGATCAGGAACGGCCTGAAGCCGGTGGCGCCGTGGGACGAGAAGGGTTTCAAGCTGCCCGGCGGCCAGATCTATTCGCCGGCCGGCTTCAATCTGTGGCCGCCGGCCATCGCCATCCTGCGTCGCGAGACCTACGGCAACTATCCGGCCGCCGCCGCGATCCTCAAATGCGTCTATGAAGGCCTGCTGGTGCCGTTCGACACCGCCTTGCGCATCGAGCAGCGCTACTTCACCGAGATCATGCAGACCAAGGAAGCGGCGGCGATGATCCGCTCGCTGTTCGTGTCGCTGCAGGAACTGAACAAGGGCGCCCGCCGTCCGGCCGGCGTGCCCGAAACCAAATTCAAGAAGATCGGCATTCTCGGCGCCGGCTTCATGGGCGCCGGCATCGCCTATGTCACCGCCAAGGCCGGCATTCCGGTGGTGCTGCTCGACCGCGACCTGGAGTCGGCCGCCAAGGGCAAGGCGCATTCCGACAGCCTGATCTCGGATCAGGTGAAGAAGGGCCGCGCCAAGCCGGAGGACAAGGACAAATTGCTGTCACTGATCACGCCGACGGCCGACTATGCCGACCTTGCCGGCTGCGATCTGGTGGTCGAGGCGGTGTTCGAGGATTCGGCCGTCAAGAAGAGCGCCACCGAACAGGCGGAAGCCGTGTTGAAGCCATCGGCGATCTTCGCGTCGAACACCTCCACCATCCCGATCTCGTCGCTGGCCAAGAATTCGGCGCGGCCGAAGAATTTCATCGGCATCCATTTCTTCTCGCCAGTCGACAAGATGATGCTGGTCGAGATCATTTTGGGCAAGAAGACCGGCGACAAGGCGCTGGCCACGGCAATCGACTTCGTCCGCGCCATCAAGAAGACGCCGATCGTCGTCAACGACACGCGCGGCTTCTACGTCAACCGCTGCGTGCTGCGCTACATGTCGGAAGCCTACAAGATGCTGATTGAAGGTGTCCCGGCGCCGATGATCGAAAATGCGGCGAAAGCCGCCGGCATGCCGGTCGGCCCCTTGGCGCTGACCGACGAGACGGCCATCGACCTTGCCCAGAAGATCATGAAGCAGACCATCAGGGATTTGGGCGACAAGGCCGTCGATCCCAAGCAGATGGCGCTGATCAACACCATGGTCGACGATCACGGCCGCTTCGGCCGCAAGAACGGCAAGGGTTTCTACGATTATCCGGCCAAGCCCGCCAAGAAGAAGCTGTGGCCGGGCCTCAAGGATCTCTATCCGCAGCTTGCGCCCGAGAAGGTCGATTATGAGGAGTTGCAGCAGCGGCTGCTGGTCACCATCGCGCTGGAGGCGGCCCGGGTGATGGAAGAGGGCATCGTCACCGACCCGCGTGAGGCCGATGTCGGCTCGATCCTCGCCTTCGGTTTCGCGCCCTACACCGGCGGTGCGCTGTCCTACATCGACGGCATCGGCGCCAAGGCATTCGTCAAGATCGCCAAGACCTTGCAGAAGAAATACGGCGCCGAGTTCAAGGCGCCCAAGCTGCTGCTCGACATGGCGGAGAAGGGCGAGAGCTTCTACCAGCGCTTCGATCCCTATGTGAAAGGTGAGACCAGGAAGGCGGCATAGACTGGCCCCGCACTGTGGACAAGATGGTGGCCCGGGGTTAGAACGGGGAAGGTATTTTTTCCTGTTTGAAGGAGAGCAAGACGTGCTCTCGCATGACCGTGTCTGGGCCGCCATCGATGCTCTTGCCGAGCGCTATTCGCTTTCGGCCTCGGGTCTGGCCAAGCGCGCGGGGCTCGATTCCACCGCCTTCAACAAGTCGAAGCGGCTGTCGTCGGATGGCCGGCCGCGCTGGCCCTCGACCGAATCGCTTGCCAAGATCATCGAGGCGACAGGCGCTTCGCTCGACGAATTCACCGGTCTGATCGAAGGCCGGCCCGGGATCAGCAATGGTGCTTCGACCGGCCATGCCGCTTCGGTCGCCCGCAGAAGCTCCGTGCCGTTGCTCGGTTTTGCCCAGGCCGGCGCCGGCGGCTTCTTCGACGATGCCGGCTTTCCGGCCGGGCAGGGCTGGGATCTGGTCGAACTGCCGGCGCAATCGACCGAGAGTTCCTATGCGCTGCAGGTGCAGGGCGATTCCATGCTGCCGCTCTACCGCAATGGCGACGTCCTCATCGTCGAACCGGGGGCGGTCACCCGCAAGGGCGATCGCGTCGTCGTCAAGACCACCGCCGGCGAGGTAATGGCCAAGGTGCTCGAGCGCCAGACCGTCAAGTCGATTGCGCTGGTCTCGCTCAATCCCGAACATCCCGACCGCGATATTCCCATGCGCGATGTCGAATGGGTGGCGCGGATTGTGTGGGCAAGCCAGTAGGTCCGGCTGGTGCGGCTGCTTCATATTGCCCTGTCGGTTCTGATGGTCCCGGTGATGGCGGCCATGGTCGTCACTGGCGGTCGCACGCTGAAAGGAAGCGACAGCGTCGTCACGGTGGATCAGCTTGATCCGGGCGCCGATACGATCGCGCAGCAAGGCGCCGAGACGGTGCCTGAAGAGCCGGCCACATCGGCCATAGCAGCTCCACAGCCGCCAAAGCCGGCGCCACATTCGAGGGCGATCGATCCCGAAATTGTCGCCCCACCGGAACTGCCCGCCGAGGGGCTCGAACGGGTCGAGCCGCGCGAGCCGTTGAGCAAGCTTGCGCTGGCCGTGCCGCCCAAGCCGAAAATGCCTGACGACTGGAACGGCACAAAGCTGTTCCAGCCGGTTGCGCCGGCCGCCGGCCTGATCGAAGCGAAGGGCTACTCGGTCGCGGTTTCCGGCATCGACATCGTCAGGCAGGACGAGACCTGTAGCGATGACGGCAGATCCTGGCCATGCGGCGTCCGTGCGCGGACGGCGTTCCGCGCCTTCCTGCGCGGCCGCGCGGTGGTCTGCACCGTGCCGCCCGAGGGCGGCCGCGACCTGATCGCCGCCGAATGCCGGATCGGCAAGCAGGATATCGGTCAATGGCTGGTCGAAAACGGCTGGGCGCGCGCTGCCAAGGGTGGGCCCTATGTCGAGGCCGGGGACAAGGCACGCACGGCGAAGAAGGGCATTTTCGGATCGGCGCCTGATCTGTCCGGCATGCCGGCAATGCCGGCCGCACCGAGCCCGGCGCCTCAGGCGCCGAGTTCGATCCTGGAAGAGGTCGACGGCGTGCTCAAGCCAGCTGACCAGCCAGCGCCCGCTCAATGAGCGCCCGCGTCTCGGCAATGCCATAGAGCGCGGCGAACGAACCGAAGCGCGGGCCGCGCTCCTGGCCGATCAGCACCTGATAGATCATCTGGAAGAAGGCACCCGATACGCCGGGGCCGCCTTCCGGGCTCTGCTTGGAATGATCCTGATAGCGTTCGATCCTGCGTGCGACGTTGAGCGAAGCGTTCTGGATCGCTTCACCATTGGCGTCCGCTGGCAGCGCGCCAAGCGCCGTGTCGAGGGCTTGCAGCGCCTCGCGCTCGACCTCGTCGGCCGGGCGGAAGGTTTTCGTCGGCTTCACGAAATCGTCGAAATAGCGGATCGCATGGCCGACCAGCTGGTCGAGTTCGGGATGTGTCTTTGGCGTCACCCCTTGCGTGTGGCGTGAGATGAAGCCCCACAGCACATCCTTGTTCTGCGCGTTGGAAGCGCTGACCAGATTGAGCAGCAGCGAGAACGGCACCGGCATGTCGATCGCGGGCGGGTTGCCGTCATGCATATGCCAGACCGGGTTGCCCAGCCGTTCCTTCCAGTCCTGCCGGGGATACGCGGCAAGGAAGGTATAATATTCGTCCACAGCCCGCGGGATGACGTCGAAATACAGCTTCTTGGCCTGCCGCGGCCGCTGGTACATGTAGAGCCCAAGGCTTTCGGTCGGCGCATAGGTCAGCCACTCGTCGATGGTCAGGCCGTTGCCTTTCGACTTCGAGATCTTCTGGCCGTTCTCGTCGAGGAACAGTTCGTAGACGAAATGCTCCGGCGCCCGTCCGCCCAGGATGTTGCAGATGCGGTCGTAGACCACGGCATTGGTCTGGTGATCCTTGCCGAACATTTCGAAATCGACGCCAAGGGCTGCCCAGCGCATGCCGAAATCCGGCTTCCACTGCAGCTTCACGCGGCCGCCGGTGATCGAAAGCGTGGTCTCGGTTCCCTCGTCGTCGAAGGTGATGGTGCCGGCCTGGGCGTCGACATGCTTCATCGGCACGTAAAGCACGCGGCCGCTCTTCGGCGAAATCGGCAGGAACGGGCTGTAGGTCGCCTGCCGCTCGGGGCCGAGCGTCGGCAGCATCACCGCCATGATCTGGTCATAGCGTTCGGCGGCGCGCAGCAGCATCGCGTCGAAGCGGCCGGACTTATAGTATTGTGTCGCGCTGGCGAATTCGTAGTCGAAGCCGAACGTGTCGAGGAAGCGGCACAGCATCGCGTTGTTGTGGTCGGCGAAGCTGGCATAGTCGTCGCCGAAGGGATTGGGGACCGACGACAGCGGCTTGTGCAGGTGCTGCTCGAGTGCTGCGCGATCCGGCACGCTGTCGGGTATCTTGCGCATGCCGTCCATGTCGTCGGAAAAGCACAGCAGCTTGGTGGCAACCTTGTCCTGCGTCAGGACGCGGAAGGCATGGCGCACCATCGACGTGCGCGCCACCTCGCCGAACGTGCCGATATGCGGCAGGCCGGACGGTCCGTAGCCGGTCTCGAACAGGATCGTTTGCGGAAAGTCGGTGCCTTTGTAGCGTTCGATGATCTTTTTGGCTTCTTCGAACGGCCATGCCTTGCTCTCGGTCGCGGCCGCCAGCAGCTCGGGATTGAGATCGATGATGTTTGATCCCGCCATGTCACTGTTTTCCAAATCATTCGCCAGCCCAAATCATTCGAAGGCGGGGCTGGCGCCAAGGGTTTTTCAACCGGTCTCTAGGCGTGCCCGCCTTGGGCGTCAACGCGTGCGGCGCTTTTTCCTTGCGGTGCAGATTTAGCGTTCCTACCTTCGAGGTCCGGTTCAAGGAGAAAAAATTGCCGACACCGCATGAAGCCCTGATCTACCTGATGGTCATCACCTCGGCCTCCGATCGCGACATGACCGATGTCGAACTGGCGCGGATCGGCGAGGTCGTCCGCTCCTGGCCGGTGTTCGAGGACTTCAACCACGACAGACTGGTCGGCGTCGCCCAGGCCTGCCAGAAGCGCCTGCACGAAAAGGACGGGCTGGAAGGCGTGCTGGCTGAAGTCGCCGAGGCCCTGCCCGAGCGCTTGCGCGACACCGCCTATGCCGCCGCCTTCGAGGTGGCCGCCGTCGATCTCGAAATGCGCATGGAAGAAGTGCGGGTGCTGCAGCTGATCCGTCGTCAGCTCGATCTCGACACACTGACGGTCGCGGCAATAGGCCGTGCCGCCAAGGCCCGCCTGCGTACGCTCACCTGAATATCAGCAGCGCCCTAGAAAAAGCTGACCGGAACCGGATCAGAAAAAACTGACCGGGAAATAGCGCAAATAGAATTCGGCGAACGTGCCTTTCATCGAAATCTCCTGCAGCGCGTAGTCGAGCGCGGCGGCCAGCGCCGGATTGTCCGCTTTGGTGGCGATGGCCATGCCGGTGCCCAGATATTCGGGCGCCAGATAGGGACCGCCGGCAAAGCGGCAGCACCCTGCCGCATCCGAGCCGCCCAGCCAGAAGGCCAGGCGCATGCCGTCGCCGAAGGCCGCGTCGACCTTGCCGGCCTTGAGATCGTTGTAAAGGTCTTCCGGTCTGTCGAAAGTGACGACCTGAACCGTGTTGAAGTAGTCGCGCAGCATGCGCTCATGCGCTGAGCCCGATATGACGCCGACACGCTTGCCGTGCAATTTGTCAAAGACGGGTTCGGTCAGCGCCTTGCTCTTCGGCATGATGAAGCGCGCCGGGAACTGCAGATAGGAGCGCGAGAAGGCGTAGGTCGCGCGCGAGTCCGGCGTTGCGGCGATGCCGGCTATGATCGCCTCGCCTTCGTCTTTCTGCAGTGCGCCTTCCAGCTCGCTCCAGGGCAAGGCCTGGATCTGGCACTTTTCGACGATGCCAAGCTCGGCGCAGATGGCGCGCGCCAGATCGATGTGGAAGCCGGACAGCTTTCCCGAGCCGTCGAGGAAATTGAAGGGCGGGAAGTCCGTGGTGGTCAGGAATCTCAGCCGGGGCAGCGCCGAGAGGTCCGGCTTGGGCAGCCGCTCCTTGGCATCCCACAGCACCGGAACCTGAGGTGCCGCCGCGCGCGCACCACCGGCGAACGACAGCAATCCGATCAGCATCGCAAGGGCGAAGGATCTCCACTGGAACGCCAAGATAAAACTCCGCCACACTCGTGCTCGCACCGGTTTTGGTACGAAAATGGCACAGGCACAATGGTTTTTGATTTCAACACGCCGATTTCAGGATATGATTTAGCCGGTTTGCAAATCAGCTTTGGCCGCCTTGGTGAGAGGATCAAGGCCGGAACCACAGAATAAGCATGCGGTTTGCAATCCGTGGTCGGTGGCGAAGTGTAAATCAGGCACGCATCATTGGCCGCAATGCATGAGGCAACATGGGGTTGATGTTGCGATGAGTCAGTTCGATCGCACGCTGGAATTCATAGACCAACTGCAGCACGCCGCAACGGCGGCGGCGGTCTGCGAAAGGCTGCTTGGCATAACGTCGGATTTCGGTCTCACCGCATTGATGGCGGGAACCGTACCGCAGCCAGGCACGCCGGCCGGCCAGCAAAAGCAGCATGTGCTTCTCTGCGATTGGCCTGGCGAGTGGCTGGAGCGCTATGTGGCGCGCAACTATGTCGATCACGACCCCGTCGTCAGCCATATGAAACAGCTGCAGGCGCCCTTCCAGTGGCGCGAGGCGTCGCAGAGCATCCGCATAGACAAGAGCAGCGGCGAGGTGATGGGCGATGCCGGCGCCTTCAAATTGCGTGATGGGCTGGCCTTCCCGTTGATCACGCTCGACGGCCAGATCGTCATGGTGTCGCTGGGCGGCGAGGCCGTGGAATTGTCCGCTGCCGAGTTCGGCCAGGTGTCGTTGGTGTCGACCTACGCGGTTGGCCGCGCCATGCAACTCCACACCATGGCGAGCAAGACCATCGATCATATCGTGCTGACGCCGCGCGAGCGCGAATGCCTGCAATGGGCCGCCGTCGGCAAGTCGGAATGGGAGATTTCGCAAATCCTCGGCATCTCCGAACACACCTCGGAGAAACATCTTCTTAACGCCAAAAGCAAACTCGGTGCCGTCAACCGGGTTCAAGCCGTCGCCGAAGCGATAAGGCGAGGCTACATTAGTTAGGTCGGCCGTGCCGACCTGAAATCCTTGCCTACGCGATCACGCAATTTTCTCATCAAAGCACGGCCGTATCTTCCTCTGAACACAGGAGACGGCGGAATGCTTTTTTCCCTTACAACCCAGGAATTGATGGAACGTCCCGACCTTTGGGAGGCCGTCCATAGGCTGCGCTACAAGATATTCGTCGAGGAGATGGGATGGGATGATCTCAGGCGCCCCGACGGGCTCGAACGCGACCAGTTCGATCATGACGAGGCAGTGCATCAGATCGTCATCAGAGGTGACGAAGTCGCGGGCTATCAAAGGATGTTGCCGACCACGCGGCCACATCTGCTGACTGAGGTTTTGACCGACCTTTCCGAAGGAACGCCGCCATCGGGCCCAAACATCTGGGAGTTGACCCGCTATGCGGTGGCTCCCGGTTTTCGTGATGGCCGTCGTGGCGTCTCGACCGTCGGCACCGAACTGATCGCCGGATTCGTCGAGTGGGGGCTGAAACGCGGCGTCGACAAGGTGATCATCGAGTTCGAGCCGATGTGGGTGCTGCGCGCCTTGCAGCTGCACTTCCTGGCGACCCCGCTGGGCTATCAGCGCACCTATGGCAACCAGCAGGTGGTCGCAACCCTGCTCACCTTCAACGAGCACACGCTCGATGTGGTGCGGTCGCGCCGCAATCATTTTGCTCCCGTGCTGGCCAGGGGATATCCCGACATGCTCGGCCAAAGGCGTGCGTCATGAGGTCGGAGACAGTCATGAGCACATACCCGCGACCCGAACTCCGCAATCACACGCTGGTCGTCACCGTGTCGTCGAATGATGGCCGGCCGGTGCTCGACAGGAGAGCCTATGAAAGCCTGGCAAAGACCTTCCATGAAGCGGCCGACAATGAGGAAGTCCGCGTCGTCGTGTTGCGCGGCCTGGCAGGCTGTTTCTGCCTCGGCGGCGATTTCTCCGAATTCCTCGACGCCACCAAGCACCAGAAGCTGATCGCCGCCGTCACCGATCTGTTTCGCACGCTGGCGACATTTCCCAAGCCCATCCTTGCCTGCGTTGACGGCGATGCCGTCGGCGTCGGCTGCACCATCCTGTTCCATTGCGACATGGTGATCGCGTCCGATGAAAGCACCTTCCGGGTGCCGTTCGTCGATTTCGGCCTGGTGCCGGATGCGGCGACCAGCATCCTGGCGCCACAGAAGCTGGGCTATGCCGGCGCTTTCCGCTTCTTCTGCCTCGGCGACACGCTTCGCGCCGAGGATGCCAAGGCGCTCGGCCTCGTCGCCGAGATCGTGCCGGGCGGCAGCGTAGAGGAAGCGGCGCTCGGCCGGGCGAGACAGCTTGCCAAGAAGCCGGTCGCTGCCCTGCTGCAGACGCGCGGCCTGCTGAAGGGGAACACCCAGGCGCTCTGTGACCGCATCGACCAGGAGATTTCGCTTTTCCAGCAGGCGCTGCAGGACGACACCACGCTGCGGCGATTGCAGCGCATCGCCCGGCTGGCGGCTTAGGAGTCACGAGGAAAAAAGCATCGCCGCGCGGCCCTTGGCCGCGCGGCGCGGAAGCGTCAATCCTGCTTGCCGAGGAATGACGGCCCTTCGCCGATGATCTTCTTGTCCTCCTTGGCGATCACGTCGAGATCGCGCCCGTCATAGGGCAGCGACAACAGGATGCGCCGCATGACCGCCAGCCGGGCGCGTCGCTTGTCATTGGCCCGCACGATGATCCACGGCGCGAACTCCTTGTGGGTGCGCTCGAACATGGTGTCGCGCACCTCAGTGTAATCGTCCCACTTGGTGATGCCGGCAACGTCGATCGGCGAAAACTTCCAGCTCTTCAGCGGGCTGTAGCGGCGGTCGTGAAAGCGCTCGAGCTGCGTTTCCCGGCCGATGTTCAGCCAGAACTTGAAGAAGTGGATGCCCTCGTTGGAGATCATCCGCTCGAAATGCGGCGTCTCGTCGAGAAACTGCTCGTGCTGCTGCGGTGTGCAAAAACCCATCACCGGCTCGACGCCGGCGCGGTTGTACCAGGATCGGTCGAAGGTAACGAATTCGCCCGATGTCGGGAAATGGTCGACATAGCGCTGGTAGTACCATTGCCCTAGCTCGGTCGGGGTCGGCTTGGTCAGCGCCACATTGCGTGCCGTGCGCGGGTTGAGGTACTGGCGCACCACGAAGATCGTGCCGCCCTTGCCGGCAGCGTCGCGGCCCTCGAACAGCGCCATCACCCGTTTGCCGGTCGACTGCAGCCAGGCCTGCGCCTTGACCAGCTCGATCTGCAATTTCTCGAGCGTCTCGTCATACTCGTCGCTTTTCATCTTCTTGTCGTAGGGATAGCCGCCGGCGATCAGCTTGTTGTCCTCGACCCAGTCGGGAAGCACGGGATTTTCGATGTCGAATTCCCGCTCCTTGCCGTCGATCCTGATCTTCAGCGGCCCCGAAGTCGGCGCGGTAGAACTTTCCTTGGCTTTTTTCATCAAGACGAACCCTTTCCAGCTTCCGGACTCATGCTATTGGGAGCCACTACAGCGCCGCGCGTCCGTTTGGACGCGCAAAGAACGCTGTAGCACTTATAATTTGCGCATGATCCTTTCCGAAAATCGATTCCCGATTTTCGGGGTCATGCGGCAAGCGGCCCAGCGGAAGTTTCCGTCACCGTGCGGCCGGGTGCGCAGGCATGGGGTGCGGGCTCGCGAGCGAATGGCTGACCTGGACGCAGAGCAGAAAGACACGGGGCAAACCATAGCCGCTCGGCTGTGGATCAGCCGCTGGCTGCTGATGGCCGGTATCGTTGCGGTCCTCGCTGTTTATGCCTTGGCCGCGATTTCAGCCTATGTCGTCCTCGCGGCGCTGCTCTTGCTACTTGCCGCGGCAACACTGCCGACCACCGGCGCGCGCCCATCCATCGAGAGCGGCGCTGCCATCGAGGCAATCGGCCTGCAACGGCTCTCCGGGGAATATCTGGCCGCCGCCGTCGCCGATCCGCTGATCATCTTTGACCGCACCGCCACCATCGTCCACGCCAATGCCGCCGCTTTCGCCGCCTTCGGCGGGATCGCGCCGGGCATGTCGCTATCGTTGAAGTTCCGGGCGCCGGAAATGCAGGCGCTGCTGGACGGCGTGCTGTCGGGCGACGTTGCCTCCGATGTCGTCGACTACACGGAAAAGCTGCCGGTCGAACGGGCTTACCGGGTGAGCGCGTCCTCGGTCGGTCACGCCACCGATCTCTATGTGCTGGTGTTCAAGGATCAGAGCGAGGCGCGCAGGATCGATCGCATGCGTGCCGATTTCATCGCCAATGCCAGCCACGAATTGCGCACGCCGCTCGCCTCCATCGCCGGCTTCATCGAAACGCTGCGCGGGCCGGCCCGCAACGACCCGGCGGCGCGCGATCAGTTCCTGCAGATCATGCAGAGCCAGACCGGCCGTATGGCGCGCCTGATCGACGATTTGCTGTCGCTGTCGCGGCTTGAGATGAAGCCTTATCTGAAGCCTGGAACCGAGGTCGATCTGCGCGAGACCGTTGACAGCGTCATCGATTCGCTTGGACCGCTGGCCAGGGAAAACAGCGTTGCCATCGAGCGGGACTATGCCGATGGGCCGCTTGACGTGCCGGGCGATCGCGACGAGCTTTTCCAGGTTTTCGAGAACCTCCTGGAAAACGCCTGCAAATACGGGCAGTCGGGCGGGCGCGTGACGGTGTCGATCGCGCACAGCGATGCCGGCTCAGAGCCCGGCATCGACGTGACCATCAGGGATTTTGGTCCAGGCATTCCCGAGGAGCACATTCCGCGCATCACCGAGCGCTTCTACCGCGTCGATGTCGAGACCAGCCGCACCCAGAAGGGCACCGGCCTTGGCTTGTCGATCGTCAAGCATATCCTGACGCGCCACAACGCCAGGCTTTCGATCAAGTCCGAGCTCGGCAAGGGCGCGGCATTCTCGGTTCATTTGCCGACGCACTGATATCGCCCTAGTTTCGAAGGGACTGTTTCTTTTTTCTGTCATCCGGCTAGCGTATCAGCGGGGATTCGAGGAAACGACTCAAAGTCAAAACACCCGTGGGAAGGCATTTTGCCATGCAGTCCGTGCACATCGTCAGCGCCTATGACGAGGAGCTGAAATATCTGTCGAAGCGCATCGCGGCGATGGGCGGCCATGCCGAGCGCATGGTCGAGCAGGCGATCGCCGCTTTGGTCAATGCCGATCCGGGACTGGCTCAGAAGGTCATCCGCGACGATGCCGTGCTGGATGAAGGGCAACGCGAAATCGACGACAAGGCGATCATCATCATTGCCAAGCGTCAGCCGATGGCGACGGATTTGCGCGAGATCGTCGGCACCATTCGCATCTCCGCCGACCTCGAACGGGTTGGCGACCTCGCCAAGAACGTTGCCAAGCGGGTGGTCGCCGTCACCGACGGACGCCAGCCGACCAGTCTGTTCCGTGGCCTCGAGGCCCTGGCCAACCTGGCGCTGACCCAGCTCAAGGAAGTGCTCGACGTCTACGCGTCTCGCTCGGTGGAGAAAATCGGCTTCGTGCGTGACCGCGACGACCAGATCGACGCCATGTACACATCGCTGTTTCGCGAATTGCTGACCTACATGATGGAAGATCCGCGCAACATCACGCCCTGCACGCACCTGCTGTTCTGCGCCAAGAACATCGAGCGTATCGGTGATCACGCCACCAACATCGCCGAGACCATCTACTACATCGTCACCGGCGAGCAGTTGCCGGCCGAGCGGCCCAAGGGCGACAAGACCGACAAGATCGGTCTTTCCGAGACGCTGCCGGTGAAGTGAACGGCCGCCTCTCGAACCGTCACCCGAATTACGCTAAGCTTTCCGGGCTTTGCCTCTATCCTCGTCCGTGGATTTGCTTCGGGAGGTCGTGATGGAAAATGTTCGGAACCTGACCCCGGCGTCTGCGCCGGCTTCCGGCATTATCGCTTGCGGCGTCTACACGGCCGGGCGCCGCATCGCCGACATCCCCATCGAGGAAGCCGGCGAATGGGCAAAAAAATCCGGTCATGTCGTCTGGATTGGCCTGCTCGAGCCCGACCGCAACCTGCTGCTGCGCGTTCAGGCGCAGTTTCACCTGCATGAGCTGGCGATCGAGGATGCCGAGCACCCGCACCAGCGGCCGAAGATCGAGCAATATGGCGACGCCTTGTTCATCGTCGCCCGCACCGCGCAGCTGATCGACGGCCGGGTCACCTTCGGCGAGACCCATTTGTTCGTCGGCTCAGGCTATATCGTCAGCGTCAGGCACGGTCCCTCGACGTCCTATGCCGCCGTTCGTCAACACTGGGAAAGCTGCCCGCATTCGCTGGCCAAGGGCGAGGATTTCGTCCTCTACGCCATTCTCGATTTCATCGTCGACAATTACATGCCGGTGCTCGAGCAGATCGAGGACGAAGTCGAGGTGATCGAGGACAGGGTTCTGCTGAAGCCGATGACCGGTCCCGACATCGAGCGGCTCTATATGCTGCGCCGCGATCTCCTGCGCCTGCGCAATGCAGCGCTGCCGCTGGTCGAAGTCTGCCGACGGCTGACCAGCGCCGATCTGCCGCAGATCCATACAGCCATGCACCCGCTGTTTCGCGACGTCACCGATCACATCCGCACCGTCCAGGAAAAGATCGACAGCCTGCGCGAGGTGCTGGCGTTCGCCTTCGAGGCCAGCCTGCTGGTCGGCCAGAGCCAGGAAACGGCGAACACCAAGAAGCTCGCCTCCTGGGCCGCCATCCTGGCGGTGCCGACAGCGCTCGCCGGCATCTACGGCATGAATTTCAGCGACATGCCGGAACTGAAGATGGAATACGGCTACCCGATGGTGCTGGCCACGATCGCGCTGATCTGCGCGTTCCTCTACTGGCGGTTTCGCAAGAATGGGTGGCTGTGAGCGAATAGCGAATAGGGAGTAGCGAATAGCGAACACAAAAACGGCTTGCTTCCTGTCACAGAAGCCAAGCCGTTTCTATTCGCTATTCGCTATTCGCTATTCGCTATTCGCTATTCGCTATTCGCTATTCGCTATTCGCTATTCGCTCAGCGACTCCGCCGCCGCTCCGATGCCGGCTGGAACGCCACGCGGGCGTGATACTTGCAGTAGGGTCCGGTTTCGGCGGCCTCGTTGCCACAGAAATGGAAGTCCTCCGAAAGCGGATCGCCGTTCGGCCATTTGCAGGTCCGCTCGGTCAGCTCGACGAGCTGCAGGTGCCGCGAGATCGGCAGCACGACATTTTCGACCGGGCGGATGTAGTGGCGTGCCACCGGTTCGGCGTCGAACTGCGTCTGCAAGGCCGTCGCGCCGATCGATGTCGTGACATGGCGCGTGGCCGTTGCGGCGCGCGATACCGATTTCTGAACGGTCGATCCTTGCGCCGCCTTCTTCTGGCGTGCCGGCGTGGCCGTCGAACGTCCGCGGCCCGACAGTTTCAGCCGGTGCACCTTGCCGATGACCGCGTTGCGGCTGACCCCTCCAAGCTGTGCAGCAATCTGGCTTGCGCTCAGACCCTCCGACCACAGTTTCCTGAGAAGTTCTACCCGCTCGTCAGTCCAGTTCATGAGACCGCGCTCCTCTAAGCGTGCGGCAATCGGAATCCTTTCCCGGCCCGGCAATATTTGCCGGGGCAGACACCACATATATCTGGTGATTAGGTCCGCCGCACGAAATCTAGTTATTTCTCGACTACAACTACTCTATGCGCTGACTCGGTGACAAGAGTCCCAAGGGCAACACGAATCGGTTTTTTCGGTTTTCCCCAACTTGCCCGGTCGCTCATGAGCCGGCATCGCGTCAGGGGGCTTGCCGCGCGGCACTACGCGACGTTTTCGTTGACTTCATGGCCGAAAAACACGATAAGCCGCACAGGCCGCCGCTTTGGCGGCTTTTTTGATTTTCCGGTACCGGAGACGCATATAATGAGCGGTTCGGCGCTTTACGAGACCTTTGCTCGCGCACCCCTGGCCTTCGACCACGGGGAAGGCACCTGGCTGATTACCGACAAAGGCGAGCGATATCTCGATTTTGCCGGCGGCATCGCCGTAAACTCGCTCGGCCACAGCCATCCGCATCTGGTCGCCGCACTCACCGAGCAGGCCGCCAAGCTCTGGCATGTTTCCAATCTCTATGAGATTCCGGGGCAGAGCCGGCTCGGCGAGCGGCTGGTCGACGCCACTTTCGCCGACAAGGTGTTCTTCACCAATTCCGGCGCCGAGGCGCTGGAATGCGCAATCAAGACGGCGCGCCGCTACCAGTTCGTCAACGGACACCCCGAGCGCTTCCGCGTCATCACCTTCGAAGGCGCCTTCCATGGCCGCACGCTGGCGACCATCGCGGCCGGCGGCCAGTACAAATATCTCGAAGGCTTCGGCCCCAAGGTCGAAGGTTTCGATCAGGTCGGTTTCGACGACATCGACGCCGCCGAAAAGGCGATCACGCCGGAGACGGCCGCCATCCTGATCGAGCCGGTGCAGGGCGAGGGCGGTATCCGTCCGGTGCCGACGCAATCGCTGAAGCGGCTCAGGCAATTGTGCGAGCAGCACGGCCTGCTGTTGATCTTCGACGAGGTCCAGTGCGGCATCGGCCGCACCGGCAAGCTGTTCGCGCATGAATGGTCAGGGGTTACGCCAGACATCATGGCGATCGCCAAGGGCATTGGCGGCGGCTTCCCGATGGGCGCCTGCCTTGCCACGGATGAAGCGGCCGTCGGCATGACCGCTGGCGTGCATGGCACCACGTTCGGCGGCAACCCGCTGGCCATGGCTGTCGGCAACGCCGTGCTCGATGTCGTGCTGGAAGACGGCTTCCTCGAAGATGTCCAGCGCAAGGCGCTGCTGCTGAAGCAGGGGCTTGCGTCGGTCGCCGACGAGTTTCCCGAAATCATCGAGGACATCAGGGGCGCGGGGCTGATGCTCGGCCTCAAATGCGCCATGCCCAACACCAAGGTGAACATGGCATTGCGCGACCAGCACCTGCTGGCGGTGCCGGCCGGCGACAACGTCATTCGCCTGTTGCCGCCGCTCACCGTCACCGATGCCGAGATCCACGACGCGCTCAACCGCATCCGCGCCGGCGCCAAGGGCCTGGCGGAGGCGATCGCCTCCGCCGCCGCGAAGTAATCCCGGAACCATTCCTAATGTCAGTTCGCCATTTCACCGATCTTTCCGCCGTCTCCGAAGGCGATCTGCGCTTCATGCTGGACGATGCGGTGGTGCGAAAGGCCCGCCTCAAGGCCGGCGAGCGGACCAAGCCGCTCGAGGGCAAGGTGCTGGCGATGATCTTCGACAAGCCGTCGACGCGCACGCGCGTGTCCTTCGACGTCGGCATGCGCCAGCTTGGCGGCGAAACCATCATGCTGACCGGCACCGAGATGCAGCTCGGCCGTTCCGAGACCATCGCCGACACCGCCAAGGTGCTGTCGCGTTATGTCGATGCGATCATGATCCGCACCACCTCGCACGAGCGGCTGCTGGAACTGACCGAGAACGCCACCGTGCCGGTGATCAACGGGCTGACCGATGACACCCATCCCTGCCAGCTGATGGCCGATATCATGACCTTCGAGGAGCATCGCGGTCCGGTCGCAGGCAAAACCATCGCCTGGACCGGCGACGGCAACAATGTGCTGCATTCGCTGCTCGAGGCCTCGGCCCGGTTCCGCTTCAACCTCAACGTCGCCGTGCCCGAGGGCAGTGAGCCGGCGCAGAAGCATATCGACTGGTCGCAGGCACATGGCGGCAAGCTGCACTTCACCCGCTCGCCCGAGGAAGCCGTCGATCAGGCCGACTGCATCGTCACCGATTGCTGGGTGTCGATGGGCCAGGAGCATCGCGCCCGTGGCCACAACGTGTTCTCGCCTTATCAGGTCAATGCCAAGCTGATGGCGAAGGCCAAGCCGGACGCGCTGTTCATGCACTGCCTGCCGGCGCATCGCGGTGAGGAAGTGACCGACGAGGTCATCGACGGACCGCATTCGGTGGTCTTCGACGAGGCCGAGAATCGGCTCCATGCCCAGAAGGCCGTGCTCGCCTGGTGTCTTGGCGCATGAAGTGTCTGGGAGCTTGATCTGCGGGGGTGTGATGCCTATTTGCGCCGCATCACGCAAATCAAGCGCGTTTCGAGGCATGCTCCCGAGAGGGCGGCTTGGCCGCGCCCTGGAGCTTTGTCATGTTGGAAACCTATCAAGTGACTGAACATCACCCCAAACTCGGCGAATTCGGCTACGCCGGCGACGATCATGTCGTGCCGTTCGAGGTCGGCCCGCTCGATGTACGTGGCCGCACCGTCCAGCTCGGACCGATGCTCGACGCCATCCTCAGCCGCCACGATTATCCCGAGCCGGTCGCCCGCCTGCTGGCGGAGGCCTGTGTGCTGACGGTGCTGCTCGGCACCTCGCTCAAGTTCGAGGGCAAATTCATCCTGCAGACCCGCACCGACGGGCCTGTCGACATGCTGGTCGCGGATTTTTCCACGCCCTTGGCATTGCGCGCCTATGCGCGTTTCGATGCCGACCGGCTGGAGGCGCTGGTCGCGGCAGGCGAAACGTCGCAGCAGACCCTGCTCGGCAGCGGCGTGCTGGCGCTGACCATTGACCAGGGCGCTCATACGCAGCGCTATCAGGGTATCGTCCAACTCGATGGCGAGACGCTGGAAGATGCGGCACGCACCTATTTCCGTCAGTCGGAGCAGATTCCGACCGATCTCAGGCTGTCGGTGGCCAAGCTGCTGACGCCCGGCCCCGGCGGCGCCCGCGAGCAGTGGCGCGCCGGTGGCATCCTGGCGCAGTTCCTGCCGCAGTCACCCGAACGCATGCGCGTGCCGGACCTGCCGGGTGGCGATGGCGATCCGCGCGAGGAGATCCACGATCCGGCCGACAATTCCTGGCAGGAGTTGCTGGCGCTGCTCGGCACCATCGAGCCGACCGAATTGATCGACCCGACGATCGGCGCCGAGCGGCTGCTCTACAGGCTGTTCCACGAGCATGGCGTGCGCGTCTTTGGCGGCGTTCCGGTTGCCGACCAGTGCTCGTGCTCCCGGGACAAGATCCGCGGTATCCTAGAGGGTTTTTCCGCCCAGGAGATCAAGGACAGCACCGAGGACGGCGGCATCCACGTCGCCTGCGAATTCTGCTCGAAGCAATATGACTTCGACCCGGCGGAATTTGCGGCTCAGTAGTAGGGTTTTTCCTTCTCCCCGTTTACGGGGAGAAGGTGCCCGAAGGGCGGATGAGGGGCAGCCACCGTTGTGCAAAGATAATCTCACGAGTTCGGCGCCGCCCCTCATTGCCCTGCCGGGCATTTCTCCCCGTAGAACGGGGAGAAAGAGGCTAATTCACCGTCCGCCTCGTTCCCGGCAGATCCAGTGAAAACGCCGGGATGGCGATGTCGAACGTCTCGCCCCGCTTGTTGCGCATCGTGTAGTGCCCGACCATGATGCCGGATGGTGTCGAGAGCGGGCAACCGGACGTGTACTGGTAGCTGTCGCCGGGATTGAGTTCAGGCTGGTCGCCGACCACGCCGGGGCCGCGCACCTCCTCGACCCGGCCGGTGCCGTCGGTGATGTGCCAATAGCGCGACAAAAGCTGAACGAAATCGTCCGATTGATTGTCGATCGTTATCTGATAGCCCCAAACATAGCGGTTCTCTGAGGGATCCGAGCGGTCCTCCAGATAGAACGGCCTGACCTGCACTTCGATGTTGCGCGTGACGGCGCTGTACATAAGCGGCTCCAAAACAATCCGGTAACTTTCGGCGCTCCACGCGGGCTGGTCAACGGTGCGCGTCCTGTTATTGCGGCCTCTAGTGCACGTCGCCCAAAAGTGCCTCGGTTTTGGGAAAACGACATGCATAAAAACAAAGACATAAAGCGCGTCGCCCGACTCCGATCAAACACGACGCGCTTTAGGGGCAAGTGGCGGCAAAGAATGTCATTTAAGTGACACATGACAATGATGGTGTGCGCCGACCAGTGCCGCGCGACTCGGGCGCTCTGTCGAACTGTTGAAATCGGTCGTCATGCCAGCCAGATTGTTCTGGCGGACCGGTTTTTCTGGAGTGACCGGATCTCGATGGAACTCACTCTCATAGCCGCCACGCTTTCGACTGCTCTCATCCTCTCAAATCTCGCCAGCATCGTGCTTGCCGCTTCGCGCCTGAAACGGCGCCACACCATCGCACCGCCGGCCGGCAAGCCACAGCCGGTGTCGATCGTCGTGCCGTCGCGTGGCGTCGAGCCGTTCACGCATGAGACGCTGGAGCGCGCCTTCTCGCTCAACTGGCCGCGCTACGAGCTGATCTTCTGCGTCGCCCATGCCGACGATCCGGTGGTCAAACTGATAAACAGGGCGATTGCCCGGTTTCCGAAGGTGCCGGCCCGGCTGCTGATCGGCGACGACCGCATCAGCGCCAATCCGAAACTCAACAATTGCGTCAAGGGCTGGGAAGCGGCCCGGCACGACTGGGTTATCCTGGCCGATTCCAACGTGCTGATGCCGAGGGATTACGTCCAGCACCTCATGGCTGCCTGGCGGCCCGACACCGGCCTTGTCTGTTCGACGCCGATCGGCTCGCGGCCGGCCGGCTTCTGGGCTGAAGTCGAATGCGCTTTCCTCAACACGCTGCAGGCGCGCTGGCAATATGCCGGCGAGGCGCTTGGCCTTGGCTTCGCCCAGGGCAAGAGCATGCTCTGGAACAAGCCGATGCTCGACGCCAATGGCGGCATCCGCGCGCTGGCCGCCGAGATCGCCGAGGACGCCGCCGCGACCAAGCTGGTCAATGGCCTCGGCCTGCGCGTCAATCTCGTCGCCGCGCCCTTCGAGCAGCCGCTCGGCCGGCGCACGTTCGACGAGATCTGGTCGCGTCAGGCCCGCTGGGCGCGCCTGCGCCGCGTCACCTTCCCCCTGTTCTTCGCACCCGAAATCCTGACCGGCGCGGTCGTGCCGCTGGTGCTTGCGCTGATTGCGGCGGCAAGTGCCGGCGTCAGCCTCTGGGCAACCGCCATTGCCGTATTGGCGGCCTTCTACCTTCCCGAGTGCGCCCTGGCCTGGTCCAAGGGCTGGTACCTGTCGCCACGCATGGTCGCGGCGATCATGGCACGCGACCTGATCCTGCCGGCGATGTGGGCGCGGGGCTGGCTCGGCGGCGCCGTCGACTGGCGCGGCAACGCGATGACCATTGGCACCAAGGCGGCCGAACTGGAAGAGACGCCGTCCGGCGCCTGAAGGCCCTCTTATCTGGCCTTCAGCGCCTGCGCGATGTCCTCAAGCAGATCGTCGGTGTCCTCCAGGCCGACCGACAGTCTGAGCGTGCCCGGCCCGATGCCGAGTTCGGCGCGGGCCTCGTCACTCAGATTCTTGTGCGTCGTCGTCGCTGGGTGGGTGATCAGGCTCTTGGCGTCGCCGAGATTGTTGGAGATCAGCACGATGTCGAGCGCGTTCTGCAAGGCGAAGGCCGCCTGCTTGCCGCCCTTGACGTCGAGGCAGATCAGGGTCGAGCCGCCCGACATCTGCTTCTTGACGATATCGGCCTGCGGGTGGTCGGCGCGGCCGGGATAGATGACACGGGCGATTTCTGGCCGCTCGGCCAGGAAATCCGCGATCCGGCCTGCGCTTTCCGTCTGTTGGCGCACCCGTAGCGGCAGCGTCTCCAGACCCTTCAGCAGCGTCCAGGCGTTGAAGGGCGACAGGCTGGGCCCGGTGTGGCGGAAATAATCGTGCAGGTTCTCGTCGATCCACTTCTTGTCCGACAGGATGACGCCGCCGAGGCAGCGACCCTGGCCGTCAATATGCTTGGTCGCCGAATAGACGACGATGTGGGCGCCGAGCTGCAACGGCTTCTGCTGCAAGGGCGTGGCGAAGACATTGTCGACGATCAGTCGCGCCCCGATCGAATTGGCAAGCGAGGCGACCGCAGCGATGTCGACCACCTCCAGCGTCGGATTGGTCGGGCTTTCCAGGAAGAACAGCTTGGTGTTCGGCTTGACCGCCTTTTCCCAATTGGCGATGTCGGTGCCGTCGACCAGCGTCGCCTCGATGCCGTATTTGGGCGCCAGCGTCTCGACCACCCAGCGGCACGAGCCGAACAGCGCGCGCGCCGCCACGATATGATCGCCGGCCTTGGCGCTGCACAAAAGGGCTGCCGTCACCGCGGCCATTCCGGACGCGGTGGCGCGGGCGTCTTCCGCACCTTCCAGCGCGCACATGCGTTTTTCGAACATGTCGACGGTCGGATTGGCGTACCGCGAATAGATGAAGCCCGGCTCCTCGCCCTTGAAACGGGCTTCGGCGGCCTGCGCCGTTTCGTAGACATAGCCCTGGGTGAGGTAAATCGCTTCCGACGTTTCGCCGAAACCGGAACGCAGCGTTCCGCTGTGCACGAGTGCCGTCTGAGGCTTCCAGTTGCGCTTGTTGGTGCTCATCGCTCTTCTTCCAGACACAAAAAAACCGGCCGCGAAAGTCGCAACCGGTCCATAGGGCCTTGCGGCCCGACGGTCCTTTAGCGACTTGTTTAACGTGGCTGCAAGCCGACCGGCCAAATCACCACGGGATAACGACCCTTTAGACCCGCGCCACGCTTGCGTCAATTGCCGGCTTGATTAAGAGGTTTGTACCAGCGGCTAAGGAGCGGAGCCTTGCGGCAGACAGGCATTCTTCCCGATCAGGACATCTCGGCGCTGTTCCAGTCCGGCGCGCTGAAGTCGACGCGTGCGCTTGATGCCGACCAGATCCAGCCGGCCAGTCTTGATCTCAGGCTCGGCGACAAGGCCTGGCGGGTGCGTGCTTCCTTCCTGCCGGGCCCCAACCACAAGGTTTCGGAAAAGCTCGACCGGCTGCAGCTGCACGAAATCGATCTGGCCGAGGGCGCGGTGCTGGAGACCGGCTGCGTCTATATCGTGCCCTTGCTTGAAAGCCTGGCATTACCGGCGGACATTTCGGCTTCAGCCAATCCGAAGAGTTCGACCGGGCGGCTCGACATCTTCACCCGCGTCATGACCGATCGCGGCCACGAGTTCGACAAGATCGCCGCCGGCTATCATGGCCCACTCTATCTGGAGGTCAGCCCGCGTACGTTCCCGATCGTCGCTCGCACCGGTTCGCGTCTGTCGCAGATCCGTTTCCGCTCCGGCAATGCGCTGCTCTCGGAAGCCGAGCTGCATGAGTTGCATCGCGCGCAGATGCTGGTCGCCACCGAGCCGCCGAACATTTCCGGCGGCGGCATCGCGCTGTCGATCGACCTCAACGGCGATCAAAACGGCCTGGTCGGCTACCGCGGCAAGCATCACACCGGTCTCGTCGATGTCGACAAGCGCGCCGCACAGGAGGTCGTCGACTTCTGGGAGCCGATCCACAAGAGCGGCGCCGGCGAGCTGGTGCTCGATCCCGACGAGTTCTACATCCTCGTCAGCCAGGAGGCGGTGCATGTACCGCCGCTCTATGCCGCCGAGATGACGCCCTTCGATCCGCTGGTCGGCGAGTTCCGCGTCCACTATGCCGGCTTCTTCGATCCGGGCTTTGGCCATTCCGCGTCCGGTGGCACCGGCAGCCGGGCTGTGCTCGAAGTGCGCAGCCACGAAGTGCCGTTCATCCTCGACCATGGCCAGATCGTCGGCCGGCTGGTTTACGAGCACATGCTGAAGCGGCCGCAGGCGCTCTACGGCACCGATCTCGGCTCCAACTACCAGGCGCAGGGCCTAAAGCTGTCCAAGCATTTTCGCGCCGCGCGCTGAGCGTCTATCACCGTCAGGCAAAATACTTGCCTGCACTGGCTCGCCATGCTTGGCTGCCTTGCTGGTCGTCAAGCTTCAAGGGGAACCAAGAAAATGCAGATTTCGAAATGGATCATATCGGCAGCAGGCGCTGCCATGCTGGTGCTGGCGGCCGGCTCGCTGTCGCAGGCGCAGGAAAAGATCAAGATCGGCACCGAGGGCGCCTATCCGCCGTTCAACACCATTACGGCGGACGGCAAGGTCGAGGGCTTCGATATCGACATCGCCAATGCGCTGTGCGCGCAGATGAAGGTCGAATGCGAAATCGTCACCCAGGACTGGGACGGCATCATTCCCGCCCTGCAGGCCAAGAAATTCGATGCCATCATCGCTTCGATGAGCATCACCGAGGAGCGCAAGAAACAGGTCGCCTTCACCAACAAATACTATACGACACCGCTCGCTCTGGTGGCGCCGAAGGACAGCGATCTCACCTCGACCGAACCGGCAGCCCTGGCCGGCAAGACGGTCGGCGCCCAGGCTTCGACCACGCAGGCCGACTATGCCCAGAATACCTATGGCAAGGCGGGTGCGGAGGCAAAACTCTACCCAACCCAGGAAGAGGCGATCACCGACCTGACCAACGGCAGGCTTGATGCCGTTATCTCGGACAAGTTCGTGCTGATGGACTGGTTGAAGAAGGCTAGCGACGGCTGCTGCAAATTAATCGGCGACGTCAAGGGTACGGAAACGCAAGCCGGCATTGCCGTCCGCCTGGAAGACACCGCACTGCGCGACAAGCTCAACGCGGCCATCGACGCCATCGTCGCCGACGGCACCTACAAGAAGATCCAGGCCAAGTATTTCGACTTTGATATTTATTGAGGTTGGAGTTGCCAATCTCCCCCCTCGTGGGGGAGATGCCCGGCAGGGCAGAGGGGGGCGCGAAGGATCGCCAGCCTCTCCCTCCCAGCAGCCAAGAATACCCTGCACTCAAAGTTAGTCGATTGAGACGCCGGAGGGACAGCGCCCCCCTCTGGCCTGCCGGCCATCTCCCCCACAAGGGGGGAGATTACGCCCTCAAAGCGCCTTCACGGCCACCTTCACCGGCTGTTCGATCTCAAGCGGATTGCGCAGCGGCAGGCCGAAATCCTTGGCCTCGATCTCGAACACGTCGCCGGCCTCGGTCTTGATGCCGTCGGCGAAGGACAGCGTCGCCGTGCCGAACATGTGCACATGCACGTCGCCCGGCTGGCGGAAGGCTGCATATTTGAAGTGATGATGTTCGAGATTGGCGATGGTGTGCGACATGTTCGCTTCCCCGGACAGGAACGGCTTTTCCCACAGCACCTCGCTGTCACGCACGATGCGCGAGGTGCCCCTGATATCGGAAGGCAGGTCGCCGATCAGGATCTCCGGGCCGAACGAGGCGTTGCGCAGCTTGGAATGGGCGAGGAACAGATAGTTCACGCGCTCGGTGACGTGGTCGGAGAACTCGTTCGACAGCGTGAAGCCGACGCGGAACGGCGCGCCGTCATCGCCGATGACATAGATGCCGGCCACCTCGGGCTCTTCGCCGGCATCCTTGGCGAAAGCCGGTGACAGGAGTGCGGCACCTGGTGCCACCGCCATCGTGCCGTTGCCCTTGTAGAACCATTCCGGCTGCACGCCGATCTGGCCTGTCGCGGGCTTGCCGCCCTCCAGCCCCATGCGGAACATCTTCATGGAATCGGTCAGCTGCTCCTCGCCATCGGCGCTGAGCTTCTTGTGCATGGAATCGCGTGTCGCAGCTGAGCCGAGATGCGTCAGCCCGGTGCCGGTCAGGTGCAGATGCGCCGGGTCGGGGTGGTTGATCGGCGACAGCAGCCGCCCCTTCTTGTAGGCCGCCTCGAGATCGACCGTCTCGCCAAGCCCCTTGCGTTCGATCAGCGCGACGAGGCCGACGCCGGTGCGGGCTGCCTCCATCGCTAGCGAATAGACGCTGCGGGCGCCGTTGATGATCCGGGTCTTGCCGCCATTGCGGGCGACGACGCGGATGGTCTCGGCGTCGTCAAGGATCTGGGAGATCAGCATGATGAATCCTCTCTCATTTGCCTTGGCAGGTTGCCAAAACGGCAAACCTTGCTCAGCGCGGCCGGGACGTCGTCCATGCCACGGTTGATAGTCTCCGTTCGGATTGCGCTCGCGGGCCTGGTCCCTCAGGGGACTTCTTTACGCCGGCGGGTCTGCCGGCAGCGCCGCGATCGTATGCCTCCTGCTTGCCTCGCCTAAAGCCTGTTCAAGCCTTGTTCTTGTTGTAGACGTCGAAGATCACGGCGCCGAGCAGCACCAGGCCTTTGACCACCTGCTGCCAGTCGACATTGACGCCCATGATCGACATGCCGTTGTTCATGACGCCCATGATAAAGCCGCCGACCACCGCGCCGATGACCTGGCCGACGCCGCCCATCGCCGAGGCGCCGCCGATGAAGACGGCAGCGATGACGTCGAGCTCGGAGCCGAGGCCCGCCGCCGGCACGGCCTGGCCGAGGCGCGCCGCGATGATCAGGCCGCCGAGCGCCGACAGCACGCCCATATTGATGAACACCATCAGCGTCAGTCGCTCGGTGTTGATGCCCGACAGTTGCGCCGCCTTGGCGTTACCGCCCATGGCGTAGATACGGCGGCCGATGGTCATGCGCTTGGTGACGAAGACGAACAGCGAGATCAGCACGCCCATGACGAGAAGCACCACCGGCAGGCCCCTGTAGCTGGCGAACTCATAAACCAGGAACAGCGCCAGCGCGCTGGCGACCAGCGTCTTGATGATGAACAGAGGGAAGGGCTCGGCCTCATAGCCATGGCGTTCGCGCTTGCGTCGCGTCCTCACCCCGAAATAGGCATAGGCCAGCACGGCGATCAGACCGAGCACGATCGTCGTCATGTGCAGTGTCAGGCCGCTGCCCATGATGGTCTTGCCAGCCGCGTTCACCGTCGGCGGGATCAGCGTCAGCGGGCCGATCACATCCGGGATGAAGCCGGAGCTGAGCATTTTGAAGTCGTCCGGAAGCGGACCGACTGAGGATCCGCCGCCCAGCAGCGCCTGGCAGATGCCGCGGAAGATCAGCATGCCCGCCAGCGTCACGATGAAGCTCGGTATTCGGTGATAGGCGATCCAATAGCCTTGCGCCGCGCCGATCAGGCCGCCCACGATCAGGCAGACGATCGAAACCACCAGCGGATTGCTGAGCGGTCCGAGCTGCCAGATGACCATCATGTTTGCCGCCAGCGCGCCGATGAAACCGGCGACCGATCCGACGCTGAGGTCGATATAGCCGGAAACGATCACCAGCAGCATGCCCAGCGCCATCACGATGATGAACGAGTTCTGCTGCACCAGGTTGCTGAGGTTGACCGGCTTGAACAGCGTTCCCGACGTGGTGAACTGGAAGAACAGCATGATGACGATCAGCGCGATAATCAGGCCGTATTCGCGCAGGTTCGTCGTTAGCGCCGAGACGGCGATGCGCGGGCGCTGTTCTTCGGCGACGTTGCCCTGCGGGGCGGGGGCGATTTCGGTGCTCATGCTGCTTTTCCTTCTCCCCGAACGATGGCGCGCATTATTTTTTCCTGGCTTGCTTCCGCCGCGGGCATTTCGCCCACCATGCGCCCTTCGTTCATGACGTAGATGCGGTCGGTGATGCCGAGCAGTTCTGGCATTTCCGACGAAATGACCACGATCGCCTTACCTTCGGCGGCGAGCCGGGCGATGATCGTGTAGATTTCGTACTTGGCGCCGACATCGATGCCGCGTGTCGGCTCGTCGAGGATCAGCACTTCCGGGTCGGCGAACAGCCATTTCGACAGCACCACCTTCTGCTGGTTGCCGCCGGAAAGATTGCCGGTCATCTGATAGACGCTGGAAGCGCGGATATTGGTCTTCTTGCGATAGTCGTTGGCAACGGCGAGCTCGCGCATGTCGTCGATCACGCTATGGCGCGACACGCCGCTAAGATTGGCCAGCGTGATGTTGTGCTTGATATGGTCGATGAGGTTGAGGCCGTAGGTCTTGCGATCCTCGGTCACGTAGGCGATTCCGTGTTCGACCGCCCTGCTCACCGAGGAGACATCGATCGGCTTGCCCTTGAGCAGCACCTCGCCCGTGATGCGGCGGCCATAGGAGCGTCCGAAGATGCTCATGGCGAATTCGGTGCGGCCGGCCCCCATCAGCCCGGCAATGCCCACAACCTCGCCCTTGCGCACATTGATGTCGATGCCCTTGATCACCTGCCGGTCGGCATGGAGCGGGTGATAGACCGACCAGTTCTTCACTTCGAACACGACCTCGCCGATATCAGGCTCGCGCGGCGGATAGCGGTCGTCGAGTGAACGGCCGACCATCGAGGTGATGATGCGGTCTTCCGAGATGTCCTTCTTGGCCAGTGTCTCGATGGTGCGCCCGTCACGGATGACGGTGACCTTGTCGGCGACCCGGTTCACCTCGTTGAGCTTGTGCGAGATCAGGATCGAGGTCATGCCTTGCCGCTTGAATTCGAGCAGAAGGTCGAGCAGCGCCTGGCTGTCCTTTTCGCTGAGCGACGCCGTCGGCTCGTCGAGAATCAGCAGCTTGACTTCCTTGCTCAGCGCCTTGGCGATCTCGACCAGCTGCTGCTTGCCGACGCCGATATTGGTGATCAGCGTCTTGGGGTCCTCCTTGAGGCCCACCTTCTTCAACAGGGCGCTGGTGCGCGCTTCGTTGGCATTCCAGTCGATGACGCCGTATCTGGCGTGCTCGTTGCCGAGGAAGATGTTTTCGGCAATCGACAGCATCGGCACCAGGGCAAGCTCCTGGTGGATGATGACGATGCCCTTGTGTTCGCTGTCATGGATGCCTTTGAAATGGCATTCCTGGCCCTGAAAGATGATCTGGCCGTCATAGGTGCCTGTGGGATAGACGCCCGAGAGCACCTTCATCAGCGTCGACTTGCCGGCGCCGTTCTCGCCGACCACGGCATGGATCTCGCCCTCCTCGACGCTGAGGTTGACGTTCGACAGCGCCTTCACGCCGGGGAACGTCTTGGTGATGTCGCGCATCTCCAAAATCGTCGAGGCCATGGGAACTACCGCTCCTTGAGAGGTCGGCAAACACTGCCGGCGAGGTCGGTAACAATACCGGGCTCGCTGGTGAACGAAAAGGGGCCCTGCGTTGCGCAGGACCCCTGACTTTGTAACCGGGGTTACTTCAGCTCGTCGGCCTTGATGTAGCCGGAGTCGACGACCAGTGCCTGGTAGTTCGACTTGTCGACCTCATGCGGCGTCAAGAGGATCGAGGGAACGACCTTGACATCGTTGTTGTAGGTCTTGGTGTCGAGGCCATCCGGCTTGCCACCCGAGAGCACCTTGTCGACGAGCTCAACGGTCGACTTGGCCAGTTCGCGGGTGTCCTTGAACACGGTCGAGTACTGCTCGCCCGAGATGATCAGCTTGACCGAGGCGGTCTCGGCGTCCTGACCGGTCACGACCGGCCAGGGCTGGGCGTCCGTGCCGTAGCCGACGGCGCGCAGCGAGGCGGTGATGCCGCGCGACAGGCCGTCATAGGGCGACAGAACGCCATCGACGCGGCTGCCGTCCGAATAGTTGGCCGACAGCAGATTGTCCATGCGCGCCTGGGCGGTGGCCGCCAGCCAGCGCAGCGTGCCGACCTTGTCCATGCCGGTCTGGCCGGACTTGATCTTGATCGAGCCGTCGTCGATCAGCGGCTGCAGCACGGAAATCGCACCATTGTAGAAGAAGAAGGCGTTGTTGTCGTCGGGCGAGCCGCCGAACAGTTCGACGTTCCACGGCTTGGTGTTCGGGAAGCGCTCCTTGAGGCCCTTGACCAGCGAATTCGCCTGGATGACGCCGACGCCGAAATTGTCGAAGGTGGTGTAGTAGTCGACATTGGCGGTCTTCTTGATCAGGCGGTCATAGGCGACGACGACGACACCGGCGTCAGCGGCCTTCTGCAGCGCATCCGACAGGGTGGTGCCGTCGATCGAAGCGATGATCAGCGCCTTCGGGCCCTTGGTGATTTCGTTTTCCAGCTGGCTGAGCTGGTTGGGGATGTCGTCCTGCGCATATTGCAGGTCGACGGTGTAGCCGAGAGCCTCGAGCTGGGACTTGACGGCGTCACCGTCATTGATCCAGCGCTGCGAGGTCTTGGTCGGCATCAGCACGCCGACAAGACCCTTGTCGGCTGCGTGCGCCGAGTAGGTCATGGCAGCGATGCCAAGGGCCGCGACGGCGGCCAGTGTCTTGATGATTTTCACTTTAACTCTCCCTGGTTGATGGACGCGGCACCCCGGGGGTCGCGGGCCGCGCAATCGTGCAGAAGCGCCAAGGCACTGCTGCCGTCATATCGATCTCCGGTATCCTCCCATGGCCCCGAGGCGCTGATTTCAATCGATACGATTTTTCTCGTCAGCGACCGTCACGTCTCGGAACGCGCGAAGGGTGTGGCTCTTTGCCATAACTGTCAAATGCGATCTTTGATGGTTGCTATATCATGGTTGGTATATGTTATTGCGGTGTGACGGGCTGATCCCAATGCCGCCCGTCGGCGAGCAGAAGAGAGGGGAAAGTAATGGCTGCGCTAGGGAATGCGACTGCAGTTTCAAATGGTTACAGAGAGACGCCAGGCGATGGCGAAACCCTGCTGCGCAGCGGGCTCAGCCTGCGTCACATGCGCATGATCGTCGCGCTCGACGATCATGGCCGGGTCAGCGCGGCGGCGCAGGTGATGAACATTTCGCAGCCGGCGGCCTCGCGCATGATCAGCGAGATGGAGGCGGTGCTGGAGGTCAAGCTGTGTGAAAGATTGCCGCGCGGGATCACCTTGACGCCCTACGGCAAGGCTTTGGCCAGGCGCGCGCGCTCGATCCTCTTGGAGATGCGCGAGGTCGACCGCGAGATTTCCGAGCTCAAGGCGGGCAAGGGTGGTTCGGTTTTCCTCGGTGCCGTGACGGCGCCTGCGATCGAGCTGGCGGTGCCGGCAATTCGCGAAATCCGCCGCATCTATCCGCGCATCGAGATCACCATGCAGGTCGAGACCTCCAACGTGCTGGCGCGCGAGCTGATCGCCACGCGCCATGATTTCATCATCGCGCGCATCCCCGACGACCTCAATCCGCGGCTGTTCGAGTCGCGCGTCATCGGCGTCGAGAAGGCGTGCCTGATCGTGCGCCGCGGCCATCCGCTCACCAAGGGAAAGGCGGTGCGGCTGGAAGAGACCGCCGCCTATGACTGGGTCTTCCAGTCGGGCGGCTCGCCCTTGCGCCAGGCGATGGAGAGCAATTTCCTCAACCGCAACATCGCTTTGCCGGACCGCATCCTCAACACCAGCTCACTGCTTCTGACCCTGGTCATGGTTGCGCAGTCCGATGCCATTGCGCCGGTCTCGGTCCAGGTGGCGAAATTCATCCAGAACCCCGACGGGCTGGCCGGCGCCATCGATGTCGTCCAGACCGAATTCGACATCGAGGTCAGGCCCTACAGCCTGATCACGGTGAAGAACCGCGTTCTGTCGCCGGCCGCCAAGATGCTGCATGATTTCATTCTGCGGGAAGTGGGTTGATGGGTGGCTCGGGTAGGGTTGTCTGGCGTCGAGTTCGATCGGGCGCGCAAAGCACATGAAAGAGCCGCCAGGCCGAGGCTAGCGGAAGCGAGCCGGGAACATTGTTTCCTGCCGATGCGTTCATGATCTTGCAAGGGACGATTTCTTCTGGAGACTGAACATGTGCAGCTTCGAAATCATCGATCTGCTTTACGTGGTCGAAGCCTGCAAGCACGATCGATCGGTCGGGAATTTCGTGTCCATGGCTGAAAGCGTGGAAGAATTGCGGGTACTGACCGGCGATTTCGTTTCATCGGATGACGCAGTGGCAAACGCCCTCGCGACGGTGGCGCTTGCGCGAGGCTGCTCGGTTTTGTTCGACGAACAAGCAGGCGCTGAGATTGTTTCTGGCGCCCTAGACTGGAGCGGGTAGAGGGAATCGAACCCTCGCGTTCAGCTTGGGAAGCTGACAAGCTACCATTACATCATACCCGCGCGTGTTCTCGTTATCATGACGGCATAGGCTCGGGCAATCGCAAAGCCACCCAAACCAAAGGCTGATTGTGTCTGCCGATTCGGCACTCAGCCGGCTGGGAGACTAGTTGTCGTCACCGCCATCGTCGCCACCGCCGCCGTCATCGCCACCGCCGGAATCATCGCCGCCGGAACTGTCGTCGGCAGCGTCGCCGTCGTCACCGCCGTCGGAATTGTCTTCCGCGGCGGAAGCATCGGTGTCGTCGGTTCCGGAAGCCTCCGGCTGATCGCTCGGCTCTGTCGCCTGGTCGCTCGCGCCGTCAGTTGTCGCATCCGCTTTGCTGTCCGAACTCTCGTCGGTAGCCTCACTGTTGGCCTCCGAGGTGAATTCCTCCGATGATGCGGTGGCCTCCACAGTCGTCTCGGATGATTCGTAGCTCGCCGTCATCTCCTGGCTGTATTCGCTGTAGAACTCGGAATAGCTGAAGGTCGTTGCAACGGACCAGCTTGTCCATGTCGCGACAGTGACGACATCGATGGCGGTTTCGTAGCTGCTCAGCGTGATGGTGCTATTGGAATTGTAGGACTTGCCGTCGCGATAGCAATCGAACCGGAAGTCGGATTTGCCTGCTTTCGCCCAATAGTAGACCACCGTATCGACATCGATCGGCTTGTGGATCTTGTGGCCGTGGACCTTGGCAATCACGTCGCCCGGCTTGATGCCTTGCTTTTCGCCGGCACCACCAGGCTTCACCGACAACACGAGGACGCCGTGGGCGTGTGGCTTGAGTTTGAATTCCTTGCGCACCGTGTCGTTGATTGGCAGCAGAACCGCTTCGATCGCCCTGGAAACATAAGGCGTGGGCAGTTTGACATCGCCGCTGAGCGCGTAGGCGTTGGTCGAGTAGGAAATCGGAACTGCCGCCAGATGCAGCGCCCAGGCCAGACTGAAAACGGCCTTGGAAAATTTTGTCGCGCGTCGCTTTGTCATAACCCCGTTCCCCCCTGTGAATGCCAGTCTTGCGGAATCACCAGCCGTCAGCACTAACATGAATTAGCCAGGGCTGAAGTGATGTTCCCAACAATCTTTTCCTTTGACCGGCAGCGCGGCGGAGCGAGGCTCTCATTTTGGATGCCCGGCACTTCGCACCGGCGCGGCAGGGTCAGGTGCCGGGCAGGTAGATCACCGCGTAGTCGTCCGCATAGGCCCGCTTCCAGCCCAGCTGGTCGAAGAAGGGGATGCGGTTGTCGCCGGAGGCCAGCAGCGCCCAGCCGATTGCGTATTTCTTCAACCGGGCTTCGAGAAGCGGCTTGCCGTTGCTCTGGCCCGTCTCGTCATCGGCCTTTGTGAAACCGCCCAGGAACAGCTGGTCCGTCCGTCCGTCGATATAGGTCTTGATCCCGTGGAAGATCAGCGTCCCGCCGAAATTGTAGGAATTCATCACATTGCCGGACAGATGATGGCTTTCAGCGAAGGCCAGCGCCCCGCTGGCCGACGTCTTCGGGCTCGGCGCGACCTGATGGATACTGCCGAGCACGGCGACCCCACTGACCGTCAAGACGGCCGCCGCGCCGCAGATCGCGTAGAATCGCCTGGCGAAGAATTTTTCCAGTCCGTCGCGCTTTTGCGCCAGCCATGCGGTGGCTGAAAGCGAGGGGTATTGCTGCGCGACCTCGACTGCGATCACCAAGGGAACCAGCAGGAAGAACAGATACACGAAACGCACATGAGCGAGATAGACATGCAAGGTGAAGACGACGAACAAAGCCTTGGCCCAGCCAATTCGCAACCGTGATACCAGAAGCCCGAAAAGCCCCAGCAGCATCGCCACTTCCTGGACGGAGTTCTCCGGCTGATTGAATGCTTTCCATTCCATGATCAGCGGCACAGCCTCATTGCCGTAAGCCACGGCGAGCGTCGCCAGGATGGCCTGGACGCCATAGGGGTGGATCAGGCTGACCAGCGGGCAAAGCAGACCGAATGCGATCCATTTCGCCAGGAGGGCTGGTTTCGACAGGCCTGTGCGCGCCAGCAGATCGAGACCGGCGAAAGCCGCGATGATGAAGCTCAGGGTGAAGGTGGCGTGCAGGTTCGCCCACAAAACGACCAGCACGAGCAGCCACCAGGGCGGCGCCCGTTCTTCCCTTGCCGCACGAAAGAGCATCTCCGTCCAGATGACGATGATCGGGAAGGTCAAGACATGCGGACGCGCCGTGAAGATCGACATGATCAGGAACACCGCGGCGAAGGCCAGTATAGTGGCCAGGATCGGCTTCAGCCAGGCGCTGAGAAACCACCCCATCAGGAAAACCGTCAGGGAAATCGAAGCGATGATAACGGTGACCACCCCGTTCCAGCCTCCTGCCCGGTAGGCAAGAGCCAGCACGACCTGCCCCAGCCATTCCTTGGCAATCCATGGCTGGCCGGCAAACGTGTAGGAATAAGGGTCGACTGTCGGAAATGTCCGGTTTGCCAGCAAATCCAGCCCGACCTTCACTTGCCACCAGCTGTCTGGATCCTGCAGCGTGGAACCGGCTTTTGCAGTCAGTATCGCCGCCATCGCCCAAGCCGTGAACAGGCAGAATATCAGGCGGGTCCGCTCGTCGTGCGTTGCGGCTTCCACACCGGCCTGGGCGTTGTCCATAGCGCGCCGCCTCTGATTGTTTGCGATGATAGTTTGGTTCATGGAATTCGACTGCTCGGCGCCCGCCAAAGCTCATCGTTCACCCGAACGTTCCCCTCTGCTTTGTCGTCTGCGCGACTTTCACGTCCGACAAACACGAAGTGAGCCGAACCGAGACAGAAAACGACCGAATAGACGCAGATCGCTTCCAGGTGAACCAGGGAGCTTTCGGTAATGCCTGCTGAGCGAACGGCGATCGCGACCGCCAGATTGACGTTGTAGGCGACCAAGAAGATGCCCCCATATCGAAACAGGGTTCCTAACCGGAAGCCATCAGCCCGTGTGAAGGTCCATTGGCGGTTGCGGAAGAAGCCGAGGACAAGGCCGGTGACATAGCCCGTGGCGTTGGCGAGGATGTCGTTAAGGCCGAGCGCAAGCCCGGCCAGAATGACCGCGTACCCCGACGCCGTGTTCAACAGACCGACGGCGCCAAATCGCAGCATCCTGGGAAAGTCAAACGGCAGGCTTGACCGCATGCGCAAAATATTGGGCTCCGACAGGAATCTTGGTGAGGAAACGCTCGAACGGCCTCAGCCGCGCAAGCAGCCGAGGAAAGAAAATCCGGTAGATGACCCTTGTGTCGGCAAGGCCCGCCTCGGCCATACGCCTGCGCATCTCGCGGGAATTTATCAAAACCGCGTTTTCGTCGAAGGCGCAGTTTCTCACCGCATGCGTGGTCAGCGGGTTCCACGGATTGTGCTCGAAAAGGAAGAAGCTGCCGCCATCGGCCAGTACCCGGCCGATCTCCGCGAGCAGTCCGATCTGCAGGTCCTCGGGAATGTGGTGGAAGACGCAAGCCGCGAAGGCCAGGTCGAAGCTGCCATCGGCAAAAGGAATTGTCTTGCCGTCGAAATGCGTGAAGGCGGCCTGGCCGGGAAAGCGCTTGCTGGCGATGTCGAGCGATTCCCGCGACGGATCGAGCAAGGTGATCTCTGCGTCGGGAAACGCGTTGCGCATGTGGCCGAGCGAATTGCCGACACCGGCGCCGAAATCGAGTATCCGTCGCGGTTTCACGCCGGCCCGCCGCAGCGTCGCGGCGACGTCGTCGATCTTGTACCTGGCGAAGAAGTCCGGCGTTTCGCCGCTCAGCCTTATGCTGGCGGCATGCTGCTCCTGGTACTCGCGCGCAAACTGGTCGAACTCGGCCTCAAGCACGTGCGGCTCTCTTTGCGATCTTCTGCAAACGATGGACCGGCAGATCCTTGTCTCTGGCTGCCCGGTTGCGCGAAACGATCTCGTTGACGAAATAGAGCGGCCGCCGCTTTGTCTCCATGTACATGCGTCCGAGATACTCGCCGAAGATGCCAAGCACCATAAGCTGGACGCTGCCGAGGATCAGCATGATCGCAGCAAGGCTGGTCCAGCCGGGCAACACGTTTCCGACCGACCATTCGAACAGAGTATAGCCCAGCACGACCAGCCCCAGAAGTCCGAACATCATTCCGAGCAACGAGGCGAACCGCAAGGGGACGATGGAGAAGCTGGTCATCGCATCGACCGCCAGAAGAACCATTTTCTTCAGCGGATAATGGGTGGTGCCGGCAAAGCGACGGTGCCTTTCATACGGGAAAGCCACCTGTTTCAGCCCGATCCAGCTCACCATGCCGCGAATGAACCTATAGCGTTCGGGCATCGCGTTCAGATGGTCGAGCGCGCGGCGGCTCATCAGCCGGAAATCGCCGGTATTCGGGGCGATATCGACGTCGACCAACCGGCGCAGCAAGCGATAGAACATCGAGGCGGAAGCGAGCTTGAACCAGCTTTCGCCGTCGCGCGTCAGCCTCTGGCCGTAAACGACATCGAAGCCTTCGTTCATCTTCGTCATCATCGCGCCGAGCAGCTCAGGCGGATCCTGCAGGTCGGCATCGAGAATGAGAATGCGCTGGCCGCGGCAGAATTCGAGTCCCGCGCTTAACGCGATCTGGTGGCCATAGTTGCGGGCAAGATCGATGGCGACGACGTGGTTGTCCTTTTCGGCCAGCTGGAAAATGGCCTCGCGCGTGCCGTCGGTCGCGCCATCGATGACAAGGACGATCTCGTAGGAAGGGCCTTGTTCCAGGCATGCGGCCGTTACCCGCCGATGCAGTTCGGCCACCCCGGCCAACTCGTTGTAGCATGGGACGACCACCGACAGCATGACGGCGCGTCGCGCGGTGTTTTTCTCCGTCTCCACCAAAAGCCTTGCTCCCGCTATTCGATTGGGAATAGCGGCAATTGGTTAGAAAACAGATAAGCCAGCGGGATCGGCCGCGGCCGCGGTTAGCCGTCTTTTCCGCTGACAGCGGTCACGGAACGAACCGGCAGTGCCATGCGGATGCGGGCGCCTTGCCAAGACCCCGCCAATATCCGAATGGTGCCGTCATGCAGCAGCGCGATCTGCCGGGCAAGGTTCAATCCCAGACCCGCCCCGCGCGATTGCGGCTGCAAGCGGTAGAAAGGTTCGAAGACGTTCTCGTGCTCATCCGCCGGAATGCCCGGGCCTTCGTCGTGGACTTCGACGCCGCCGGTCTCGTCGACGGCTATGGTGATCGTGCCGGAGCCGCTGCCATGGTCGATGGCATTGCGCACGAGATTTGCAAGCGCCCGCTCGATCTGCAGGACGTTGACCTCGACATGGACCTTGCCGGCTGGCGGCTCGAAGGCAAGATCGTAGCCTGCTTCGATGGCGAGCGGGGCGAAGTCGGCGGCGACCCGGCTGACAAGGTCGCAGAGATCGATGATCTGGCGCTGGTCCGCGGGGCGGTCAAGCAACTGGTGGTCGAGCAGCTGCTGCGCAAGATGCGACAGGCGCTCGATGTCATGCAGCAGGCGTGCACTTTGCGGCTCCTGCTTCAGCAGTTCGGCGCGTGTGCGCAAGATGGCAATCGGCGTGCGCAGTTCATGGGCCGCGTCGGTGAGGAAGCGATTGTGCCGGTCATAGCCTTGGGCGAGGCGCGCCAGCGTCTGGTTGAAGGCATGCACCAGCGGTGCGATCTCCTGCGGCACATTCTTGACCGGCAACTGCATCGCACGGGTGCCGATGTCGATGCGCGCGGCCTGCTGGACGGTGTCGACAAGGCCGGCAAAGGAACGGCGCACGACGGCAGGCGTCGTCACCAGGGTCGTGGCTCCCATGACGAGGACAATCGGCAACAGCAGGATGACGATGATGACCGCGAGCGCGGGAAGCGCCTTCTCCCAGTTCCGGCTGCCGTCGGGATTCCTGGCGACGTCGACGGTGGCTGAAATGTTGACTTCAAGGCCGTCGGTCTCGTTGCGTGACGACCGTGTCGCAGCGATGATCTGAACCGTGCCGGCCTTGGTCGAAACCCTTTCGAGATAGGCCTCCGGCCTCAAATCATCTTCGGAAAACCCGATGGTGGCATGATCGGCCGCACCCAGCAGATCGCCAAAATCCCTGGCGTAGACGTCAGGTATGATGCCGAAGCGGACGCTCTGGCCGCTGCCGTCGCGGATGATGTACCAGACATTGGGGAAACCCTCACGAAACGAACGCAACTCGTCGGTCTCATGGACGGTCAATTTGCCATTGCCGTCGCGATCGACGGCATCCTTGATGGCTGCAACGGCAGCCTCGTTGTCGACAAGAAGCCGTGGATCGGCGATCCATAGCGCGGCCGCGCAAAGCACGATGAAGATGAGGAGCGTCGCCGCCTGCAGCAGGATCAGCCGCCGCACCAGCACCCATTGAAGCGAGCGTGTGCGCGGCTTTTTCACGAAGCCACCCGCAGGAGATAGCCGAGGTTGCGGATCGCCCTGATCTCGATGCCGGCAGCGACATCGTCAAGCTTGCGGCGCAGCCGCGAAATGTGCGCATCCAGTGCATTGGATCCGATCTCGTCGTCGAGGGCGTAGACGGCTTCTTCCAGGGCGCCGCGCATGATGGTCCGGCCCGGCCTGCGGAGGAGCGTTTCGAGCACCAGCCGTTCGCGCCGCGGCAACTCCAGTGCCTGGTCCTCGACAAGCGCCTCGCGATGACGGAAATCGTAGGTGAGGCGGCCGACCACCGTCTGGTTGGCGCGCGAGGTGAACGAACGCCTGTGCAAGGCATTGAGCCTGGCAACCAGTTCCACCGTGGCGAACGGCTTGACCATGTAGTCGTCGGCGCCGGCATCGAGCCCGGCTACCCGGTCTTCGAGACCGCTGAGCGCCGTCAGCGCGATCACCGGCACGTCCAGATGCAGGGCCCGCAGGCGCGGGATCAGGCTGAGACCATCGCCATCCGGCAGGCGGCGGTCCAGCACCACGGCGTCATGATAGCCGAGCCGCGCCACGGCTTCAGCATCCGCCAGTGTCGCGGCATGGTCGACGATGATGTCCTGGCGCTCGAGCGCCGTCTTCAGCACCGAGGCCATTTCCGGTTCGTCCTCGATCAGCAGGATGCGCATGCGCACTCTCCGTCACGGGCAGCCGGCAGGCTGTGGCAAATCATTCGCATTCCAGCTTCGGTTGACGAAAATTGGTGATGAACCATCGGCCGCCCGAGGCGCGGGCGTAGAACGTATAAAAGCATTCCTGGCGCTCGATATAGCCAGGCGTTTCGGTCTCTTCGTAGACGGTTCCGTGTTTTGTATGGCGCACCTCGCCGCTGGAGGTCCCGGAGACCGCGCTGGTGGAAATCTTGCGCCACTGATAGGCTCGCTCGCCTTGGTCGAGATCAACGACGGCGGTTGGCGGACCGTAGTCCAGAATGACCGATTCGACCGGTTGCCCGATGTAGTTCTTCATGATGTCGGAGGCGCATCCCGCCAGCGCCAGCACGATTGCGACGAAGAACGCCTTCGAGATCCACACAAGATGGTTTGCGCTGCGTTTGGACATATCTGATTCCCATCATCAAGGTCATCCGCACCTAGGGTGTGAAGATTGCATCGACATTACGCAGAATCTGGTGTGGTCTGCCGATGCGCGTCGATGCCGGTGCTGAGGCAGGCACGCAATTGCGCGGCACCCATTATCTCTGGGCACCGCGCTGTTCGAATAGACTGCAAGACGGCTGGATTCAGCCGAACCCGTGGCCTGCCCTAGAACCGATAGTTGATGCCGGCCTTCAGTTCGTGGCTGCCGATGGTCGCCTTGGATTTGCCGAAGGCCGATGTCGTTTCGACACCGGGTGTGCGCACATAGTCATATTCGACCTTGGCCGAGAGGCCGCCGGCAAAACCTTGCTCGATACCGGCGCCGACCAGATAGCCGAGTTTCCACCCGTCGATACTGTTCACCTTGTCGCCCTTGTCGAATTTGGTCAGGGCGACGCCCCCAGTTCCAAACAGCAGCGTCTGGTCGAAGCTCAAGCCGGCTTTGGCCTTGGCGGCACCGCGCCACTTTTCCTTGATCTTGCCGCCCTCGACGTCGTGCTCGGCGCCGCCCAGATAGGAACCTTCGATCTCGGCACCGAGAACCGCTGGACCCATCTGCTGGTTGTAGCCGGCCTGAACGCCGCCGCTGAGGCCATTCCTGCCGGCAAACGGGTTCGGCATCCCGGTGAACGCCGTGCCGCCATGCACGCCGACATAGGCGCCGCTCCACTGGAAAGCAGGGGGATCATTGTAGGCGGGCGCAAGGTCGGCGGCCATCGCCGGCCCGAGGAGGCACACGGCAAGGGCACTTGCCGTCAGGATGATCTTTGCTTGAGAGAACACTGCATTACTCCAACACACGCGCGCATCCGGCAATCGATACGCAGGTTAATTCCCGAGGAGCTCGACCGTTGGGGCGGTCGAACTCCGATTTGGTGTCTTTCAGGGATGGTTGCGCGGTCCTGGGACTGGCTTTCGCCAGCTGTGGTAGGGGGGTCAGAGCGTCCGCGCGGCCAATCACCTGAAAGACGCCGACTGTTTCGCAGGCGAAAATTGCACGCACATTGCGGGAAATCGAAAAATGAAGATTTTTCGCTTTATTTTCAACAAATTGAAGCGATGCTGTTTACGCAAATTTAACAGTCTGGCGCGGATTTGGTCAGGTCGGCAGCACAACCTTGCCATGCAATCGCTTGGTGGAGGCCTTTGGCATCCCGTAAAACTGTCGGCTTGAAGCCGGCAAGCCAAGTGCGTATGTCTGGGCCGACGCCCTCGAGTCTGGGTACCTCAATCTGGAGACGGGCCTTGTCCGCACTGACGCGCTTTCTCGGCGACTCGCCGCTCAGGGTGATCCTGAAGCTGGTGGTGGTGTCGTTCCTCGTCGGCCTCGTCATGCATGCCTTCGGCTGGTCGCCGATGGATGTGTTCTACGGCATTCAGAAGTTCTTCGTCGACCTGTGGAATCTCGGCTTCCACGCCATCGACCGCTTCCTCGGCTACATCCTGCTCGGTGCTGCGATCGTCGTCCCGGCTTTCATCCTGCTCAGGCTCGCCAACTACAGGAAGTAGCTATCAGGTGTAGCCCGAGGCCACCTCGAACAGGATGGCGTGGCGCGCGGCAAGCGCGGGCACATCGGTGGAGTAGCCACCGCCGATGACGCCGCAGACCGGAATGCCCTGCGCGCGAAAGTGGCGGATCACCATGTCGTCGCGGGCGCGCAGGCCGTCATCCGATAGCGAGAGCCTGCCAAGCCGGTCCTCGGCATGGACGTCGACACCGGCATTGTAGAACACGATGTCCCAACGCGCTTGGGTGGCCAGCTCCGGCAAGATACCACCGAGCCTTTCGAGATAAGCGGCGTCACCCGTGCCATCGGGCAGCGCGACATCGAGGTCGGAGGCGATCTTGCGCACGGGGTAGTTGCGGTCGCCATGCATGGAAAAGGTGAACACGCGCGAATCATCAGCGAGAATATCCGCCGTGCCGTCGCCTTGATGCACGTCGAGGTCGACGACCAGGATGTTTCGGGCCGCGCCTTCTGCGAGCAGGACCAGCGCGGCAACGGCGACATCATTGAAGGTGCAGAAGCCCGCACCTTGCGCGCGCCGTGCATGATGGCTGCCGCCGGCGGCGTTGCAGGCGATGCCGTGGCGCAAGGCGAGCCGCGCCGCCAGCACAGTGCCGCCGGTGGCAAGCTGCGCGCGCAGCGAGACACGCGGGCTCACCGGAAAGCCGATCTCGCGTTCGATCTTTTCGGGCACCGAACAGCTGATGACCTGGTCGACATAGTCCGCCGCATGGGCAAGTTTCAGCCATGACGCCGGCGCCGGTTCGGCGGTGTTGAGCGCGTCGCGTCCAGCCAGTCCGCGTGCGTGCAAGGCGTCCATCAGCAGCGGATATTTACTCATCGGAAAGCGATGGTTGGTGGCGAAGCCGGCGTCGTAGTCGGGATGATGGACGATCTGCAGGGGCATGAACTGGATCCGGCGGCCTCGCGCCAGACCGGGGATTTCGGTTGGCCCTCGCGGGAAGAATGATTGCGCGGTGGCCGGAAAATGGGGCACATCGGCTGTTCGATCAAGCCGCAATCAGCAAGGCAGCAATCCTTGGACAAGGGTGCAACCTCAGCCGACGCCAGATCCTCAATCGACCCCGGATCTTTTGTCGTCACCAACCGTTCCGTGCTCGCCATCGCCGTGCCGATGACGCTTGCCTATCTGACGACGCCCATGCTCGGCCTCGTCGACACGGCTGTCGTCGGTCAGTTCGGCGATGCCGCCCTGCTCGGCGGCCTGGCGGCGGGCGCGCTGGTCTTCGACGTCGTCTTCACCACCTTCAATTTCCTGCGTTCGGGCACCACCGGCCTCGTCGCCCAGGCGTTCGGACGCGGCGATGCCCTTGAGGAACAGGCGGTGTTCTGGCGCGCCGTGCTGATCGCTGTCGTCGCCGGCATCGTGCTTGCGGCCCTTGCGCCGCTGGTCGCCATCGCCGGGCAAAAGTTCATGGGCGCCGAACCGCGCGTCAGCGAGGCGATGGGCGTCTATATCCGCATCAGGCTGCTCGCTGCGCCCTTCTCGCTGATCAACTACGCCATCCTTGGCTACGTTCTGGGACGCGGCGAGGGCGGGCTCGGGCTGATGCTGCAGCTGGTGCTGAATGGCATCAACATCGCGCTCTGCTTTCTGCTTGGATTGGAGCTTGGCTGGGGCGTTGCCGGCGTCGCCTGGGCGACCGTCACCGGCGAGTTCCTTGCCATGCTGCTCGGCCTGGCGATCGTGATCCGCCGGTTCCGCGCAACGCCGCCTTTGCCGCGCCATCGCCTGCTCGACATGGCCGCCTTCCTGCACATGCTGTCGCTTAACCGCGACATCATGATCCGCTCGTTCTCGCTGCTCGCCGCCTTCGCGCTGTTCACCCGCCAGGGCGCGCAGTTCGGCACGGTGACGCTGGCCGCCAACGCCGTGCTGATGAATTTCTTTCTCGTCGCCGGCTATTTCCTCGATGGCTTCGCCACCGCTGCTGAACAGCTGGCGGGCCGTGCCGTCGGCGCGCGTGCCGCCGCGCCGTTCCGACAGGCCGTGCGGCTGACGCTGTTCTGGGGCTTCGGGCTGGCGGGGGGCGCGACGCTGGTGCTGCTGTTTGGTGGCGCCAATCTGGTTGCTCTTGTGACGACATCGGAGGAAGTCCGTTCAGTGGCCGACATCTACCTGCCATGGGCGGCATTCACCGCGCTGAGCGGTGTGCTGGCGTTTCAAATGGATGGCGTCTTCATCGGCGCGACCTGGTCGCGCGACATGCGCAACATGATGCTGATGTCGTTCCTCGTTTTCGCGGCCGCGCTGCTGACCCTTGCGCCGGCCTTCGGCAACAATGGACTTTGGGCGGCGTTGCACATTTTTCTGCTCGCGCGCGGCTTCAGCCTGCTGACGATCCTGCGGCTGCGGATGCGGACAGCGTTCAGCTGAGCGGCCTCATTGCCCATTGATCGAGATGGCTGTCGCGCAACTCGCGAATGGATCTGAGCCGTTCCGTGTCGGCAAAGCGTGCCATCCCGGCGACAATCCGGCCCGGCAGTGCCGGTCCGGCATAGATCATGCTGGTGTAGAGCTGGACGAGATCAGCACCCGCGCGGATCTTTTCCAGTGCCGTGTCGGTGGAATCGACGCCGCCGACACCGATGATGGCAAGCTCCGGCCCGAGCAGCTTGCGCATCTTCGCCAGCACGGTGGTCGAGCGTTCGAACAACGGCTTGCCGGAGAGTCCGCCGGTCTCGCGAGCGGTGTTGGCGCTGCGCAGCGTCGGTCGGGAGATGGTGGTGTTGGAGACGATGACGCCGTCGATCCGCTTCTCGGTGACCTCGGCGGCGATGTCCTCCAGCTCGGCCTCGACCAGATCCGGTGCGATCTTGAGGAAGACGGGCGGCTGCGCTGGTGCCGCAGCGCGCGCGGCCATGACACGCGACAAAAGTTCGCCGAGCTGTTCGCGCGCCTGCATGTTGCGCAGGCCCGGCGTGTTGGGCGAGGAGATGTTGACGGTGAGATATCTGGCGTATTGCGCAAACCGGGAGACACCGCGCTCATAGTCACTGACGCGGTCGGTGCTGTCCTTGTTGGCGCCGATGTTGACGCCAACGATGCCGGTGCGCCCCTTGCGTGCGGCCAGGCGCTTTTCGGCGGCCGCGTGGCCTTCATTGTTGAAGCCCAGCCGGTTGATCACCGCTTCATCCGCCGTCAGCCGGAAAATGCGCGGCTTCGGATTGCCGGCCTGCGGCAGCGGCGTGATCGTGCCGACCTCGGCAAAGCCGAAACCCAGGCCAAGCAGCGCGTCGGGCACCTCGGCGTTCTTGTCGTAGCCCGCAGCCATGCCGAGCGGATTCGGAAACTCGAGGCCGCAGACCGTCACCCTCAGCCGCGCGTCGCGCGTCGTCCGCGCGCCGACCGGCAGGCCGCATCGCAGCGCCGCGATCGATAGGCCATGCGCGGTTTCCGGGTCGAAGGTGAACAGCAGCTTCTGGCCAAGCCGGTCGAGCACGCTCATTCGGCCTCCAGTGCCGGAAACTGATGCACACCATCGGCGCCAAGCGGCAGTGGCCGGACCCACAGCACGGCCTTGAGGTCGAGCGGACCATAAAGATGCGGAAACAGCGCGCCGCCGCGCGAGACCTCGTATTTCAACGCGGCGCCCAGGCTGGTCCCGTCGATGGCGACCAGCAGAAGGTCGGTCTGGCCGGCAAAGTGCTTTGCCGCCGTTTCCTTGACCTGCGCCGCCGTGGAGAAATGGATGAAGCCGTCGGCGACATCGATCGGCGCGCCGGTGAAGCGGCCATGCGTTTCGGCCTCGCGCCAGGGCGCCTGCGGGGTTATCTTGTAGATAATCGGAGACATGGTTGCGCTATAGAGCAATTCCAGGAAAAGTGTGAAACGGTTTTACGTCCGGAATTGCGTCAAAAAGATTCCGAACCAGCCACGCGGGAAAGGCCACGCCAAGGGTCTTCCCCATTTCCGGCGCAAACATGCGATATTTCAGGCCTTGGCCATGGAGGACAACATGCGTCTGCAGCACATCTTGATCCCCGCCGCGCTCGTTTCGCTGGTCGCGGCTTCAGCATATTCGGAAGAAACCGACCGCTACCGGCTGGAAAAGTCTGACAACGGCTATGTCCGCATGGATACGCAGACCGGCGCCATGTCGATCTGCGAGGAGCGCTCGGGCCAGCTCGTCTGCAAGATGGCGGCCGACGAACGCGCTGCTTTCCAGGATGAGGTCGACCGCTTGCAGACCTCGATGAAGGCGATGGACGAGCGCGTCACCAAGCTCGAGAATTCGCTCTCCACCCGCCTCGAATCGAAATTGCCGAGCGAGGAGGATTTCAACAAGACGATGAGCTATATGGAACGCTTCCTGCGCGGCTTCATGGGCATCGTCAAGGATATGGACAAGGACAACGGCGCCCAGCTCAATTCGCAGAAGACCTGAGCGTCCAAAGTAGGGAAAACGCGGCGCGCTGGCTTTGCCGCTTGAAAACAGCGCGCAGCCCCTCATAATCGTCCAACTGATCCCGAAAAAAGCAAAAATCATCGGGGGATTCGGGGAGGGACATTTGCCGTCGGGCTATTCTTTCGTCATCGCCGACGATCACCCGCTGTTTCGCGGCGCGCTGCGTGAAGCGCTCGCCGGCATCGGCAATGTCGCCGCCATCCACGAGGCCGGCGATTTCGAAAGCGCCAAGGCGCTGGTGGTGGCCAACGAGGATATCGATCTGGTGCTGCTCGACCTGTCGATGCCGGGCGCCAGCGGCCTCTCCGGCCTGATCTCGCTGCGTGGCATCCATCCGGCGGTGCCGCTGGTCGTGGTGTCGGCGCATGACGATCCGGCGACCATCAGGCGGGCGCTCGATCTAGGCGCTTCCGGCTTCATCTCCAAATCGGCCAGCATGGAAGAGATCCGCAGCGCCGTGCAATCGGTGCTTGCCGGTGACATTGCAGCACCGGTCGGCGTCGATCTCGGCGTCGAGCGCGATCCCGAAATATCCGACCTGATCAAGCGCCTGCAGGCGCTGACACCGCAGCAGACCCGGGTGCTCGGCATGCTGGCCGAGGGCCTGCTCAACAAGCAGATCGCCTATGAGCTCGGCGTCTCCGAGGCCACCATCAAGGCGCATGTCTCCGCCATCCTGCAGAAGCTCGGCGTCGACAGCCGCACCCAGGCGGTGATCCTCCTGTCCAAGATCGGCAGCGACCCGCTGCAGCCGACAAGCTGATCCCCAGGGCGCCCCTGTTCAATCAGAACAGTGTTCAATCGGAGCACTGAACCTCCGTCCGCCGCATCGGCCTGGCGTTGAAGCTCGCGAAACTGATGGCGGCCATGATCCAGACGCCGATCGCGCCATAGAGCATGACCCAGCCAAAGCCGTTGCGCAGCGCATCCTGGGCGACGGTCCCGGCGAGCCCGGAGATGGGATTTCCAGCAGCGATCGCTTCGGCGAGGAGACGCAATCGGGCGGCGTCGAGGTCAGGCAGCGCTTCCCCCAGATGCGCCAGCACACCGCTGGCCAGGATGAAGCCCATCACCGCGATGTTCAGCGCCAATGAAACCATGCGAGCGCTCATGTCGATGCCGGAGGCCATGCCGGCGCGGTCGCTCGAAACGGAACCCGTCGTTGTGTTGGTGACAGGTGTGTTGGCTATTCCCAGACCCGTCCCGGCGATCAGGCAGCCGGGCAGCATCGTCAGCCAATCCGGCCGCGCGGCGGCACTGCCGAACTTCATCACGATGAACCCGACGCCGATGATGACGAGGCCCGCCGGAATGATGATGCCGGGCCGATAGCGCAGCGAAAAGCGCTCTGCCAAGGGCGGCAGCACAAGCGTCGGCAGCGTGTAGGCAAGCAGGGCAAGGCCGGTCGAGACGGTGTCATAGCCGAGCCCGGCGTGGAACCAGATCGGCAGGTAGATCATGAAAGGCCAATAGCTGAGGTTCATCGCCGCCGAGCCGACGATGGCGCCGGAAAAGGGCCGGATCCGGAAGACCGAGAAGTCGAACATCGGCCGCCGGCTGACCTTCTCGGCAATGAGGAAGGCGATGAAGCTCGCTATCGAGATACCGAGGATCGCCAGCGCGGTTGGGCTGGAGAAACCCAGATCCGGCCCCTGGATGATGTAGAAGACGAGACAGAAGACCGACGGCGACAGCGTCAGGATGCCCGCTATGTCGAGCTTGCCCGCCAGCGGGTCCTTCGATTCGTGGACGCCCATCAGAGCGAGCACGAATGCCAGCGCCGCAACCGGCACGTGGACAAGAAACACCCATTGCCAGCTCGAGACCGCGACGATACCGCCGCCGATGATGGGGCCGAAGCCGAGGCCGGTGCCGAAGATGACGCCCCACCAGCCCCATGCGACGGCGCGTTCGCGTCCTTCCCTGAATTCATGCGACAGCACGGCAAGCTGGCAGATCAGCATCGCACCGCCGCTCAGGCCTTGCAGAAACCGGGCGACGATGAGCGTGGAGACGCTTTCGGCGACGCCGCAGATCAGTGATGTCAGGCCGAAGGCGGCGATGGCGACCAGAAAGACACGCTTGCGCCCGTAACGATCGGCAATCGTGCCGACCGCCATCAGCACCGTCGTGACCGCGATCGTATAGGCGTTCATCACCCATTGCAGTTGCTTGAAGTCGGCGTGCAGCACCTGCTCCAGTGTCGGCAGGATCGTGGGAACGCTTGAAATCTCCAGACCGAACATCAGGCACGCCAGGCAGGCGGCAAACAGAACGATGATGCCTCGGCGGGTCAGTACAGTGGGCATGGTTCAACCTTTCGAACGTATTTGGCGGCAATCGGCGAATCCATCGCAGCTCGCCCGGCGCGCGTATGGCCCAGGGTAGGCGAGGCTTGATCATTTTAGAATTGCATGGCTGGCTATTTCAGAGACAACAAGTGCGGATAGCTGACATGACGCTGGACGTAGATGCTGTGAAAACATTCGTTGCCATCGCCGATCTTCAAAGCTTCACGCGCGCGGCCGAGGCTCTTGGCAGCACGCAAGGGGCGATCAGCGTGAAGCTGAAGCGGCTGGAAGAGCGCGTCGGCCAGAAATTGATCGAGCGCACACCTCGGCTGGTGCGCTTGTCGGCGCAGGGCGCGGTGTTTCTTCAGCCCGCGCGCGACTTCCTCGCCGCGCACGACCGCGCCATTGCCAGCCTGTCTTCGGTGCGCCGCCGCTTCACACTGGGCATCGCCACCCATGTCGGAGGCGCGGAAGTCCCGACATTGCTGGCACGGCTCAATGCGCATGACCCGGCGCTCACCATCGAGGTGCGGCTTGACGATTCGCGCGACCTGCTGGACGCCTTCGATCGTGGTGAGATCGATGCCGCGATCATCCGCCGGGAGGATGACCGGCGCGATGGTGAAGTGCTGGCACCCGAACATTTCGGCTGGTACGCCGCCCCGGACTTCGTCTACCGGGCCGACGAGCCGCTGCGCCTGGCAGCATCCTCGCCATCCTGCGGTATCCGCAACATCACGACCCGCGCGCTCGATGCTGTTGGAATACCGTGGACGGAAGTGTTCCTTGGCTGCGGCTCCTTCGCCGTTGCCGAAGCCGTCTCGGCCGGCCTCGCAGTCTCGGTGTTTTCCTGCCGGCTTGCCCCGTCCGGCACCATCGAGGTCAGCCGGAAGTTCGGGCTGCCGGCGCTGCCGCCCTCCGAGATCGTGCTGCTTTCTACGCTCACGGACGCCAAGTCCCGGGAGGCGCTGAGGACGCTTGCAATGGCCTTTCGCGAGCATCGTCCGCCCGTGGCGGGCAATGCCGGGCGGCCCCGGTTCCGCAATTCCCAGATGGTCGACAGCCAGTCGTGACCGCCGGTCGCGCCGGCAACGCCAGGCGCCGGATGTTATTCGGCCGCCGATGCCAGCGGCCTGACCCTGGCCATCATCGAGCGCAGCACCGCCGGTTTGAGCGGCTTGTTGATCACCGCAATCTCGAGCCCGCCCGCGGCCGTGCGCACCTCGTTGGAGCGGTCGGCGGTGACCAGCACGGCCGGCAGATTGTCGCCATGGATCGCGCGCAGCCTGACGATGATATCGAGACCGGTTTCGCCGTCGAGATGGTAGTCGGCAAGGACGATGTCCGGGCGGTGCATCGCGGTGCTCTCCAGATCCCTCGAGCCGGACACGGTGTCGACGTTGCAGCCCCAGCCTTCGAGCAGGAGCCGCATGCCTTCGAGGATGCGGGCGTCGTTGTCGATGCACAGAACGTGCAGCCCGGCCAGCGAGGCTGTCGCGCGGGCCGGGGTTTTGGTTTCGATCTCGCGCCGCGGCTCCTGCACGGCCGCCACGGGCAGGATGACGGAAAAGCGCGTGCCCTTGCCCGGATTGGAAAAGATCCGGATCTCCAGGCGCAAAACCCGGGCGATGCGGTCGACGATGGAGAGGCCGAGACCGAGGCCCTCGGCCTCGCGCGCGCCTTCGTCCAGCCGGGTGAATTCGTGAAAGACCGTGTTCAGCTTGTCGCCGGCGATGCCGATGCCGGTGTCGATCACCTGGATCTCGGCCAGTTCGCCGCGCCGCCTGACGCCAACCAGAACGCGGCCGTGGCGCGTATATTTGATGGCGTTGGAGACGAGGTTTTGGATCAGGCGCCGCAACAGGTTGCGGTCCGTGGTCACGGTCAGCGATGACGGCATGATCGTCAGCTCGAGTTTCTTTTCAGCGGCCAGCGGTCGGAAGTCGTTGCCGATCTGGCGCAGCAATCCGTCGAGGTTGAAGGCGGTGTCGTCCGGCTTCATCGCACCGGCGTCGAGGCGGGAGATGTCGAGCACGGCGCCGAGAATGGTCTCGACCGATTCCAGCGAGGATTCGATGTTGACCGCTGCCTTGCCGGCCGGCCCCTTGCCGGCCTTCTCGATCAGCGACGAGCAATAGAGCCGGGCGGCGTTCAGCGGCTGCAGGATGTCGTGGCCGGCGGCGGCGAGGAAGCGCGTCTTGCCGAGATTGGCCTCCTCGGCCAGCATCTGCGCCTGCGCCAGCTCCTCGTTGACGCGGGTCAGTTCGATGGTGCGGGTCTTGACGCGCTGCTCCAGCGATTCATTGGCGCGTTTCAGTGCCAGGTCTTGTTCGACGCGTCCGGAAATGTCGGCATAGGTGGCGACGATGCCGCCGTCCGGCATCGGGTTGGACCGCAGTTCCAGGATGCGGCCGCTGGTTTTCAGCTCCATCTGCCACGGGCTGACGAAGCTGGTCAGCCGGTTGAGCATGGCCACGCGCTGCTCCGCCGGAATGTCGCCGCGCTCCGAGAGATGGCGCAGGATGCTGTCGAGCGATACACCGACCTGGCCCATCTCGTCGGGCAGGTCGAACAGGGCCCGGTACTGGCGGTTCCAGCAGATCAGGCGGAAATCGCGGTCGAAGACGGTGATGCCTTGTTCCATCTGGTCGAGCGCGATCTGCAGCAGGTCGCGGTTATGCTGCAGCGCCTCGGTGGCGTCGTCGAGCAAGCGGAAGGCATCCCTGGATTCGCGGTCGTGGCGCCGAAACAGCAGCGACAGGATCAGCCGCGCCGAGGAGGAGCCGACGGCGCTGGCCAGCAATTGCTCGGAAAAGCGGATGACGTCCATGCTCGCCTGCTCGTTGCCGTGCAGCGATGTTCCGTTGGTCTTTTCGAAAGACTGGAAGGAGCGCTCGGTGCGCTCGACGCCAAGATAGCGACCGATCGTGTCCTTGAGGTCGTTGACGGTGATGGCGGTGCGGAAGCGGCGCAGGCTGGGCATCGGGCCGGCATCGCGCGGCACGAAGATCGACGCCTGGATGCGCTCCAGCGGCACCGATGCGCGCGAGAGGGAACCCAGCACAAAGAACACCGCGTTGATCGACAGGCTCCACAACACGCCGTGATTGAGCGGTTCGGCCACGGTGCCGAACAGGGCCTGCGGCCGCAACGCTTCGAAGCCGAACAGCCCGTGCACGATGATGCCGGTATCGGGTGCGGCAAGCGATGGAAACAGCAGCGTGTAGCCCCAGACGAGGATGCCGGCGACCATGCCAAGTGCGGCACCCCGGCCATTGGCGCCGCGCCAGATCAGCCCGCCGATCAGCGCCGGCGCAAACTGCGCGATGGCGGCGAACGACATCAGGCCGATCGACGACAGGCGCGCGCTGTTGGTGCTCTCGCGGTAATAAAGGAAGGCGATGAACAGCAGGATGAAGATCGCCCCGCGCCGCACATTGAGGATGAGCGTCGACCAGTCTTCGTTCTCGGAGGTCGAGGTCTTGAGCAGGCGGCGCACGAACAGCGGAATGACGAGGTCGTTGGAGATCATGATCGACAGCGCCACGCTCTCGACGATCACCATCGCCGTCGCCGCCGACAGCCCGCCGATGAAGGCCGCCATCGCCAGCACGTCATGGCCGCTGAACAAGGGCAGCGACAGCACGTAGAGATCGCTGCTGGTCCCGGTGCCGACCAGCGACAGGCCGGCAAACGCGATCGGCAGCACGAACAGATTGATCGCCACGAGGTAGAGCGGAAACACCCATGTCGCGGTGCGCAGTTCGGCCTCGCCACGGTTCTCGACGATGGTGACGTAGAACTGCCGCGGCAGCATGATGATGGCAAAGCCGCTCAGGCAAGTCAGCACCAGCCAGGTGGCGAGCGAGGTGTTGTAGCTCATCGCCTGCCGAACCTGTGCATTCTGGGCGAGCTTGTCGAACATATCGCCCGGACCGCCGAAGATCAGGAAGGTGACCATCAGGCCGATGGCCAGGAAGGCGGCAAGCTTGACCACGGTTTCGACGGCCACCGCCAGCACCAGCCCGTCCTGGTGTTCTGTGGCGTCGGCGTGGCGTGTGCCGAACAGCACCGCAAACAGCGCCAGCAGCATGGCGACGACCAGCGAGATGTCGCTGACGAAGGGATCGAAGGAGGGCGGCGATCCCGTATAGTGCTCGACCATCAGGCTGACCGAGCCGGAAATCGCCTTCAACTGCAGCGCGATATAGGGGACCGCGCCAATGGTGGCGATCAGCGTGGCGATCGCCGCGACAGTAAAACTCTTGCCATAGCGTGCGCCGAGGAAGTCGGCGATCGAGGTGATCTTCTCCGTCTTGGCCAGCCGCACGATGCGGTTGAGCAGCGGAAAGCCGAACACGAAGACCAGCACCGGGCCGGTATAGATACCCAGGAATTCGAGGCCGCGTTCGGAAGAGAGGCCGACCGAGCCGAAGAAGGTCCAGGACGTGCAGTAGATCGCGAGGCTGAGCGCGTAGATGAAGGGCCGGGCTCGGCTCGGCCCTGAAATGGCCGAGCGGCGGTCGCCCAGGCTGGCGATGGCGAACAGCAGCGTCACATAGGCGATCGCGATGATGACGATGAACAAGCCCTGCACGCCGGCAAGATCCTCCCTGTGCCGAATTTCAACCCGGCTTGCCCAGACGCAATCACAGCTTGGCTTCCGAGTCCATCACGGCTTTGGGTGCATGAAGGCCGTGATTTCCGGGACTGCCGCAGGGTAAGGAGAAACCGGTTGCTTTCTCCTTTTTGCCGATGTTGCAACCGGAGGTTTTTGTTATGTTGCCTCAGGTCGATGCCCGCAAGGACGGAAACGGCAGCTCGGCCGGTCATGACAAGGAGGGTCGAATGCTGAAAGAATTCCAGGAATTCATTTCCAAGGGCAATGTGATGGACCTTGCGGTCGGCGTCATCATCGGCGCGGCCTTCGGCAAGATCGTAGATTCTCTTGTCAACGACATCATTATGCCGATCGTCGGTGCGATTTTCGGCGGCTTGGACTTCAACAACTATTTCCTGGGGCTCTCCTCGGCCGTCAACGCCACCTCGCTGGCGGACGCCAAAAAGCAAGGCGCTGTTTTCGCCTATGGCAGCTTCATCACCGTGGCGCTGAACTTCATCATCCTCGCTTTCATCATCTTCCTGATGGTCAAGGCAGTGAACAACATGCGCAAGCGGCTTGAGCGCGAGAAGCCGGCTGCACCAGCCGCTCCGCCGCCAGCCGACGTCGCGCTGCTCACCGAAATTCGCGACCTGCTCGCCAAGAGATAGACTGATCAGGTTCTTCTGGACCAAAACCCCGGTCGTTCGCGGCCGGGGTTTTCTGTTTTCGCATCTGGTAAGGAGCGCTGATAAACGCCCGAGATCGGAACGGACCCGCCCATGACCCTCATCGACAGCTTGCGCACGGAGGCCCGCGCCGCGCCCGAAAGCGGCATTGTCGCCGTCGTCAACTACGGCCGGCTGCGCGAGGGCATGATCCCGCTCTGGGCCGGTGAGGGCGATTTGCCAACGCCTTCATTCATCACCGATGCCGCGTCGAAGGCGCTGGCCGGCGGCGAGACGTTCTACACCTGGCAGAAGGGCATCCCCGATCTCAGGCAGGCGCTTTCCCGCTACTATGCCAGGCATTTCGGCGAGACCTTCCCCGAGGAGCAGTTCATCGTCACCGGGTCCGGCATGCACGCCATCCAGCTGGCGCTCGACGCGCTCGCCGGTGCCGGCGACGAGGTTGTCTATCTGTCGCCGGCCTGGCCGAACTTTGATGCTGCCGCGGCGATATCGGGAGCCGTTCCGGTAGCGGTCACGCTCGATCATTCCGGCAATGGCTGGTCCTGCGACGTCGAGAAGATTGCGGCGGCGATCACGCCGCGCACAAAAGCGCTGTTCATCAACACGCCGTCGAACCCGACCGGCTGGACCGCCGATCATGAAACCTTGCAGGCGATCCTCGATCTTGCGCGCGCGAAAAATCTCTGGATCATCGCCGACGAGATCTATTCGCTGTTCCACTACAGCCATGGCCGTGCGCCGTCCTTCCTCGACATCGCCACGGCGGAAGACCGCATCCTGTTCGTCAACAGTTTTTCCAAGAACTGGGCGATGACCGGCTGGCGCGTCGGCTGGATCAAGACGCATCCCGCCTTGCAGCAGGTGTTCGAGAACCTGATCCAGTATTCCAACTCCGGCGTCGCCCAGTTCATGCAACGCGGCGCCGTCGCAGCGCTTGATGAGGGTGATGGCTTCGTTGCCGAACAGGTGGAACGGGCGCGCAAGGCACGCGATCTGGTCTGCGGCATTCTCGGCGCCACAGGCCGCGCCCGGTTCACCGTGCCGCAAGGCGCGTTCTATCTTTTCTTCACGGTCGACGGCATCACCGATTCACGCGCGGCTGCCTTCGACATCGTCGACAAGGCCAATGTCGGCCTGGCTCCCGGTACGGCCTTCGGTCCCGGCGGCGAAGCCTTCCTCAGGCTGTGCTTCCACCGCCGCCTCGACCAGATCGAGGAAGCGGCGCACCGGCTGGCGACGTGGATGAAGAACGCCTGAGCCGCTGACGGAGCCCGAATTGACCGGAAGCGCAGAAAACCGTGTCAGATGGCCGCCGGAGTAGAGTTTCAAACGGCTTCAGCCGCCTGACTTGGGCACCAGCAGGGGAATGATCCGGTCGCTCTTGGCCACAGATGGCCGGCCGGCGGAGCCATAGGGAATGCCGAGCGCATCCCAGGTCTCGACCAGCGCGTCCTGCAACTCCGCGATCAGTGCATCGGAGTGGAACGGCGTCGGCGTGATGCGCAGACGTTCCGTGCCGCGCGGCACGGTCGGGTAGTTGATCGGCTGGATGTAGATGCCGTGCACGCCGAGCAATCGGTCGCTGGCCATTTTGCAGGCCTCCGGATCGCCGACCAGCAGCGGTACGATATGGGTCGGCGAGTCCATCACCGGCAGGCCGGCGGCCGAGAGGATCTGCTTGGTTCGCGTCGCCTGCTGCTGCTGTGCGTCGCGCTCGGCCTGCGAGCGCTTGAGATGGCGGATCGACGTGGTCGACGCGGCGGCGATCGCCGGCGGCAGCGCCGTGGTGAAGATGAAGCCTGGCGCATAGGAGCGCACGGCGTCGATCACCGCACTGGTGCCGGTGATGTAGCCGCCCAGCGTGCCGAACGCCTTGGCCAGCGTGCCTTCGATGATATCGATGCGGTCGGCCAGGCCCTCGCGTTCGGTAATGCCGCCGCCGCGCGGCCCGTACATGCCGACGGCATGGACCTCGTCGATATAGGTCATGGCGTTGTAGCGTTCGGCGAGCTCGACGATCTGCCTGATCGGCGCGATGTCGCCATCCATCGAATAGACGCTTTCGAAGACGATCAGCTTGGCGCGTTCGCGGCCAGCCGCCTGCAGCAGGCTTTCCAGATGCGCGACATCATTGTGGCGGAAGATCTTCTTTTCCGCACCGGAGCGCCGCACGCCTTCGATCATCGAGGCGTGGTTCAACTCGTCCGAGATGATCAGGCAGTTGGGCAAAAGCCGAGCGATGGTCGAAATCGAGGCTTCATTGGAGACAAAGCCGGAGGTGAAGACGAGTGCCGCTTCCTTGTCGTGCAGGTCGGCAAGCTCCAGTTCGAGCTCGACCAGCGGGTTGCTGGTGCCGGAAATGTTGCGGGTGCCGCCGGCGCCCGAACCCATCTTGCCGGCCGCGTTCTGGAAAGCGGCGATGACGTCGGGATGCTGGCCCATGCCGAGATAGTCGTTGGAGCACCAGACGGTGATTTCCTCAGCGCGGCCATTGGAACGCCATATGGCGCGCGGAAACTTACCCGCGATGCGCTCGAGATCGGCGAAAACGCGATAGCGACGCTCGGCATGGAGCTGGTCGATCGCTTCTTCGAAGAACCGCTGATAGTTCATGTCGACTTCCCAATTTTGCGCGGGATCATAATCATTGCCCTATTGGTCGTCCACCGGGCCTTTTTGGTCAAAATGCCACGCCCCGGACCTGTTCCTAACGACCACGGATCGTGGCCTATTCCCTTGATGTGGATCAATTTTGTTTCAGGACGATGCCACATGCCGACAATGCCGGTTACCACGAGTTCTAATGGCCAGGCGGCAGGCTTTCCAGTAAGGCGGGGGTTGAGACAGTTTCCGATAAATCTTGAGATGCGAGGTCGCGGATGACAGTTTTGGTAACAGGCGGCGCCGGTTATATCGGCAGCCATATGGTCTGGGAGCTGCTGGATGCCGGCGAAAGCGTGGTCGTTCTCGACCGTCTTTCGACCGGCTTCGAATGGGCGGTGGCGCCGGAGGCAAAGCTGGTCGTCGGCGATGTCGCCGACAGGGAATTGGTCGGTTCGATCATCAGGGACAACAAGGTCGACGCGATCATCCACTTCGCTGGTTCGATCGTGGTCCCGGAATCGATGGCCGATCCGCTCGGCTATTATGAAAACAACACCAGCAAGACGCGCACGCTGATCGAGACCGCGGTCCGAGAGGGCGTGCCCAATTTCATCTTCTCCTCGACGGCGGCCGTCTATGGCGGCGCCGGACTGGAGCCGGTGCGCGAGGATGCCCGCCTAGCGCCGGAATCGCCCTACGGCCTGTCTAAGCTGATGAGCGAATGGATGCTGCGTGATGCGGCGATCGCGCATGGGTTGCGCTATACGGCACTACGCTACTTCAACGTCGCCGGCGCCGACCCAAAGGGCCGCACCGGCCAGTCGACGCCGGGCGCCACCCATCTGATCAAGGTCGCCTGCGAGACCGCGCTCGGCAAGCGGCCGTTCATGCAAGTGTTCGGCACCGACTATCCGACGCCGGACGGCACCTGCATGCGCGACTACATCCATGTCAGCGACCTGGCGGCGGCGCATCGCCTGGCCTTGCAGCGGCTGCGCGCCGGGGGACAAAGCCTCGTCGCCAATTGCGGCTACAGCCATGGCTACTCGGTGCTCGAGGTCATCGACAGCGTGCGCCGCGCCTTCGGCCATGATTTCGAGGTGAAGATGGGCGATCGTCGCCCTGGCGATGCCGCGGCGGTGGTTGCCAATTCGGATCTCGCCCGCGCCGAACTCGGCTGGACCCCGCAACGCGACGATCTCGACCAGATCGTTGCCGACGCGCTCGCCTGGGAGCGTATCCTGACCGGCAAGAACTCGGCGCGGGGCTGAGCCGGGTTCTCCCAAGGGCTCGCAAGGCACGCGGCGAAGCGCTATTGAAGGCGTTCGCGGCACGGCGTGGAGGCGCCGCGCCGCGTCGAGCTTTGGGGGATGGCATGAAGATAACGGTGCTCGGGGCCGGTGTCGTCGGTACGGCGGCCGCCTATTATCTGGCGAGCGACGGCCACGAGGTCACCGTGATCGAGCGCCATGCGGCGCCGGCACGCGGCACCAGCCAGTCCAACGCCGGTCTGGTGTCGCCAGGCGATGCCACCGCCTGGGCTTCGCCGGCGGCGCTGAAGACCTTCCTGCGCGCGCTCTACAACCATGATCTCGGCATCAAGGTCCGGCTGCGCTTCGATCCGTACTTCCTCGCCTGGAGCCTGCGCTTCTTGCGCCAATGCACGAAAGAGCGCCTGCGCGCCAACAGCCGGGTCAAGCTGCGCCTGGCGCTCTATTCGCGCGACTGCATCAACGCCATCTCGGCCGAAACTGGCATCGGCTATGATGAGCGCAAGAAGGGCATCCTCTATTTCTTCCGCTCGCAGCACAGCCTCGACACTGGCACCGACAATTATCGCTACCTGGCCGAGCACGGCCTGCCGATCGAGATTGTCGGCCGCGAGCGGCTGATCGAGCTTGAACCGGGTCTTGCCGGCGTGAAGGAAAAGATCGCCGGCGGCGTCTATTCGCCGATCGACCAGACCGGCGATTCCCGGCAGTTCGTGGAAAAACTCGCGGCCCACTCGGCCGAAAAACTCGGCGTGAGGTTTCTCTACGGTACGACGGTGGAGGGCCTCGACATCGAGGGCGATCGGGTGCGCGCGGTGATGACTTCGGCCGGACCGGTTTCGGGCGATGCCGTGGTCATCTCGATGGGGCCGGAAAGCGGCCTGCTCGGCCGCCGCTACGGCATCGACCTGCCTGTCTATCCGGTGAAGGGTTATACCGCGACCATTCCGCTGGAGGACGAGAGCAAAGGCCCGACCATGGGCGGCGCCGATGAGGACCAGCTGATCGCCTATTCCAGGCTTGGCAACCGGCTGCGGCTCGCCTCGACCGCCGAATTCACCGGCTTCGACCGCAGCCACAAGCCCAGCGACTTCGCTGCCATGTTCAGGACCGGCAAGGATCTGTTCCCCGGTGCCTTCGACGAGAGGAAGGCCGAGCTGTGGGCGGGCCTGCGGCCGATGATGCCTAACTCGGTGCCGGTCATCGGCCAGGCGCGCTGTGAGAATCTCTATCTCGACACCGGGCACGGCCATGTCGGCTGGACCATGGCCTGCGGCTCCGGCAAATTCCTTGCCGACCTCGTCGCCGGCCGCAAGCCGGAGATCGACCCGCAAGGGCTGGTCTACAGGGGCTAGAGATGTCGGGACCGCAAGTCGCCATCGACCTTGGCCGCATCGAGCGCAATGCGCGCACGATCGTCGAGCGCTGCGCGCTGTCGGGCATCAAGGTGTTCGGCGTCACCAAGGGCACCTGCGGTATGCCGCAAGTGGCGCGCGCCATGTTGCGCGGCGGTGTCGCCGGCATCGCCGAATCGCGCTTCGAGAACATTCGCCGGCTGCGCGACAGCGGCATCAACGCGCCGATCATGCTGCTGCGCAGTCCGCCGATGGCGCGTGTCGAGGAGGTGGTGCGCACCGTCGACATCAGCCTGCAGTCGGAACTCGCCACCATCCGCGAGATTTCGCGCATCGCCGAGCGCATGGGCCGCGTCCACGACATCATGCTGATGATCGATCTCGGCGATCTCCGCGAAGGCATCTGGCCAAACGATCTTATTCCGACGGTCGAACAGATCCAGGAATTCAAGGGCGTGCGCATTGCCGGCATCGGCACCAATCTCGGCTGCTTCGGTGCCATCATGCCGACGCCGGAAAATCTCGGGCAACTCGTCGCCCATGCCTACAAGACCGAGCGCCTGTCCGGCAAAAGCCTCGACTGGATTTCCGGCGGCGCCTCGTCGTCGCTGCCTCTGCTGCTCGAAGGCAGACTGCCGGCCGGCATCAACAATCTGCGGGTCGGCGAAGCGATCCTGCAGGGCGGCGTCGAGACCTTCCGCGACACGCCGTGGGCCGAGCTCGAACCCGATGCCTGCCGGCTGACCAGCGACATTATCGAGGTCAAGCTCAAGCCGTCACGGCCGATCGGCCAATCGGGCTACGACGCCTTCGGCAACCAGCCGGTCTTCCCCGACGAGGGCGACAGGCTGCGCGCCATTGCCAATATCGGCCGCGAGGACGTGCTGGTCGAGGGGCTGACGCCGATCGCCAAGGGGATACGGGTGCTCGGCGCCTCCAGCGACCATCTGCTGCTCGACGTCGCCGATGCCGATCCGCCGCCGGCCGTCGGCGACCGCGTCGCCTTCCGCATGAGCTATGGCGCCATGCTGCTGGCGATGACTTCGGAATACGTCGAGAAGGCCCCGATGCACGACGTCGAGGACTTTTCCGGCCGCAAGATGGTGCAGATCACGGCCGAGCAGGGGGCTGCCGGCATCCTGGCTCGGGAAGGCACCGGCGCGCGGCTGGAAGCGATGAATTTCGACGTCGTCGAGTTGGCCGATGTCGAACGGCCGCCATCGGGGCTGATCCGGCTGACTGCCGGCGCCGACCGTCGCATCGCTCACAAGGCGCTGACCGCAACGGCGCGCGCGACGCATTCCTTCGGCCTGATCTGGATCGATTCCATAGCCGCCCTGATGCCCGAGGACGAGGACGGCATCGACCTGCCGGAAGGCTCGGTCCTGGCGCGTACCCTCGGCCTCGACCACAAAGCGGGTGCGCTGCAGCCGCAGCTGTCGCCGGAGAATGTCGTCATTGTTGGCTTGCGCCATGCCGACCCGGCCGAGGCGCGGGTGCTGAAGGATTCGCGCGTGTCAGCCTTCACCATGACCGATATCGATGCCATGGGCATGCGCGACCTGATGCATGAAGCGATCCGCATCGCCACATCAGGCACGCAAGGTTTTCACGTCAGTTACTCGCCGACCGCAACCGAATTCGCAGGCTGGGCTGCGGGTTCCGGCGGGCTGACCGTGCGTGAAACGCATCAGGCGATGGAGGCGATCGCGCTCTCGGGCGGGCTGCTGTCCATGGATGTTTCGGGCCTGACCGCAGGCCTGGAGCCTCGCATCGGCATCGACGTGATCAATTTCGTCATGTCGGTTTTCGGCAAGCGGATCTTGTAGCTGAGCATGATCCCGAAAAGTGGGTTCCGGTTTTCGCTGGAGATCATGCTCAAACAGACAGACCCTATCCCTGCACTTTGACTGCCGCGCGCCAGGCACTGACATAGTCGACCCACACCGGGTCGGTCGGAGGCTCCATTTTTTCGCCTTTGCCCTGCGCCATCAGTTGATCGGTCGCCAGCAATGCGGCGCCGATGCTGGTGCCGGTGGCGGCTTCGGACGCAACAACGGCGCGTGCCGTGCTGGCTGCCAGCATGCCGACAAAGAGCCGGTTGCGGGCAAAGGGGCCTTCGACAGTGGTCGGGCCGTCGGCGCCGATCAGGTCGAGGCAGGTCGCCGTCATCAGCGCCAGATAGAACGAGATGGCAGCAAAGCGCTGACCATTGTTCATGTTGTCAGCGTTGAGCCATGTCGCAGTCTGATGCGGGAACGGCCCCGAGCCTTGCTGGGTCGACGGCAGCAGCAGCATCTGTCGCGCCAGCACGGCGCCGACATCGGCTTCGGCCCACTGCTCCGGCTGGTCCTTCGTCAGCACGGAAAACTCGCGGCCACCCATGAAGCGCGCCGAGGGAACAGGATTGCCGAGTGCGTTGACATTGACCAGCGTGTCGCGCGCGGCATCCAGCGCAATCTGTTTGCCGCCAACCGCCATCGACACCACCCAGGTACCGGTCGAGACGACAGAGAAAGGCGGCTTGTCGGACAGCAGATGCGGCAGCAGCGACGCGTTGGAATCATGCAGGCCGCAGAAGACCGGCGTTTGCGGATCGAGTCCGGTTCGCGCCGCAACGATGGGCAGGATCGGGCCGAGGCGATCGCTGGCCGGCCGCACCGGCGCCATCAGGCCGCGCCAGTCCAGGCTGTCGACCAATGATGAAAAATCCGCCGTCCACGGGTTCCACAGATCGGTGTGGCAGCCGAGCGAAGTCACCTCGTTGGCGGCGATGCCGGTCAGGCGCAAGGCCCAGTATTGCGGGTACATCAGCATCGCGGCAGCCCTGGCGAATTCCGCCGGGAAGTTCTTCTGCTGCCAGAAGAATTGCGCTCCGAGATTGAGGCCGAGCGGCAGGCGCGGCGTGCCGGTCTCGGCGAAAGGTGGGCGGATCGCTTCATAATCCGCCGCCAGCCTGTCGGGGCCGTCGAATTCATAGTCGAGCACCGGCAGCACCAGCTCGCTCGCGGCGTCGACCAGTGCGCCCGTCGCGCCATGGGTGGTGATCGATATGGCGTCGATGCGCTGTTCGCGGTTGAGGCTGGCAAGGCTGTTGAGGATGAACGTCCAAAGTGCCCCGACATCGTGATGCGGGTAGGGCGCCTGCCGCACCGGCGCATTGGCCGTCCGGCGCAGCGCGACCTCGCTCAACGTCGCGAGGTCGACCAGAGCCACCTTGGCGTTGGTCTTGCCGATGTCGATTACGGCGACGTGGCGCATCGCACTCATGCCATATGGAACACGGTTTCCAACGGCACGGCCACCGGCTCGTTGTCCGGCTTGGTTTCCATGATGTCGGCCATGTGTGCCCACCAGCGCTGCATCACCGGATGCTTGGGCAGTTCGTCCATGCCGTGGTCGTCTCGCCGCCACAGCACGCCGAACAGGATATTGGTCTCCTCGTCGAGGTGGATGGAGTAATCGGAGACGCCGGCCTGCTTCAGCAGTGATACCAGCGCCGGCCAGATCTCGTCGTGACGCCGCTTGTACTCGACCTTCATGCCGGGCTTCAGCTTCATCTTGAACGCGTATTTCTCAGGCATCAGCGCCCTCCGCGCAGCCGCCGCCAGACGATCGGCAGCGCGATGACGATGATCAGCAGCAGGCCGATGAAGATCGACATGACGATGCCGGGCACATTGAGCAGGCCAAGCCCGAAGGTCACCAGCCCCATGATGAAGGCGGCGAGCACGACGCCCAGAATGCTGCCTGCGCCGCCGAGAATGCTGACGCCGCCGAGCACCACCATGGTGATGACTTCCAACTCATAGCCCTGCGCGATCGACGGCCGGGTCGAACCGAGGCGCGAGGTGATCAGCACCGAGGCGATGCCCGACATCAGCCCGGTCAGGCAAAACAGGATGAACTTGGTGCGGCCGACGCGCACGCCGGAAAATTGTGCTGCGACCGGGTTGTTGCCGATGGCAAAGACGCGGCGGCCGAAACTCGTACGGTGCAGCAGGAACCGGTAAACGACAGCCGCAATGAGGAAGAGCACCAGTTCGAACGACACCACCCACCAGACATAGCCCTGGCCGAAAAAGGCGAAGCTTGAGGGGTAGCCCTTGTAGGCCTGGTCGCCGAGGATGATGAAGGCGATGCCGCGAAACAGGCTCATCGTGCCGATGGTGACCACAATCGACGGCAGGCCGAGCCTTGTCACCAGCAACCCATTGAAGGCGCCGCAACCAAGCCCGACGACGATGCCGATCAGCACCAGCACCGGCGTGCCGGCGCCGGCCTGCACCGCCATGCCCATCATCGTCGACGCCAGCGCGATGATGGCCGCCACCGACAGGTCGATCTCGCCCGAAATGATCAGCAGCGCCATGGCGAAGGCGATCAGGCCCTTCTCGGTGAAATTGAAGGTGAGATCGGACAGCGAGTACGGGTCGAGGAAATAGGGCGAGGCGAAGCTGTTGATGGCGAAGATGGCCACGGCCACGACGACCAGCAGCGCTTCCCAGGAAAAGATCGCCGAACGGAACGGCTTGTCGAGCCGGTCGGGAATGTGGCGCGGGGCAGGGATGTCGGTCATGTCACCGCCTCCACCTTTCTGAGGATGATGCGGCCCTGCTGACGTTCGCCGCGCGCATTGAGCACCACGGCCAGAATGATGGCGCTGCCCGAAATCGCCATCTGCCAGAAGGGCGAGATGTTGATGACCGGCAGCGCGTTGGAGATGATACCGAGGAACAGCGCCCCTAACACCGCGCCGCCGACCGAACCGATGCCGCCGGCGATCGAGATACCGCCGATGACACAGGCGGCGATGATGTTGAGCTCATAGCCGTTGGCGACCTCGACCGAGGCGATCACGTAACGCGAGATCCAGAGATAGCCGGAAAGGCCGCCGATCATGCCGGAGATGCAGAAGACGATGAACTTCGTCCGGCCGACATCGATGCCGGCATAGACCGATGCCGTCGGGTTGACGCCGATGGCATAGATCGAGCGGCCGAGCGCGGTGCGTGTCATCAAGATGAAGAACAGCGCAATGACCAGGATGGCGATCCAGGACAGCACCGGAATGCCGAGGAAGGCGGCGCGCTGAAAGCCGATGAAGTCAGCGCTCATCTTGTCAGCGTTGACCCAGGCGCCGCCGGACAGGACGAAGGTGGCGCCGCGATAGATGGTCAGCGTGCCCAACGTCACCACGATCGAGGGGATGTTCAGCCGCCAGACCAAAAGGCCGTTGATGGCGCCGAGCACCAGCCCGACCAACAGTGCGATAACGATCAGCAGCGGGATCGGGATCGCCGGATGCGCGGCGTTCAGCATCGCCACCACCATGCCGGTGAAGCAGAGGTTGGACGCCATCGACAGGTCGATCGACCGGGTCAGGATGACAACCATCTGGCCTAGCGCCAGGATCATCAGGATCGAGGTGTCGTTGAACACCTGGCGCAGATTGCCGGGGTCGGCAAAGGCCGGGAAGCGCGTCGAGATCAGCCCGATCAGCACGACGATGGCTGCGAACAGCCAGATTTCGCGGTATTTGAGGAAAGCCTTCATGCCACGATCCCCGCTGCCGTCCTGACCAGCGTCTCGGCGTCCAGCCCCTTGTTGTCGTAGACCGCCACAACGAGGCCTTCGCGCATGACCACGACGCGGTCGGACATGCCGAGGATTTCAGGCAGTTCCGACGACACCATGATCACCGACAGGCCTTGCGCCACCAACTCGGCCATGAAGCCGTGCACGGCGGCCTTGGAGCCGATGTCGATGCCCTTGGTCGGCTCGTCCAGGATGATGACCTTGGGCGCGGTCGCCAGCCATTTGGCGATGACGATCTTCTGCTGGTTGCCGCCAGACAGCGTACCGACATCCTGACTGAGTGAGGAGGCGCGCAGGTCGAGCCGCTCGGTGTAGGAGCGGGCCAGATCGAACTCTTCCGCCAGCCGCAGCAGGCCGGATTTCGAGGTGCGCTTGAGTGAAGGCAGCGAAACGTTCTGGAAGATCGGCAGGCCGATCACCACGCCCTGCTTGCCGCGCTCCTCCGGCACGTAGACGATGCCGGCATCGATCGAATCCGCCGCCGATTTCGGCGCGATCGTCTTGCCTTCCAAGGTAATCGTGCCGGCTGATATGCGGGTGATGCCCGATATTGCCTGCATCACCTCGCTGCGCCCGGCGCCGACAAGGCCGTAGAAGCCGAGGATTTCGCCCTTGTGCAATTCGAAGCCGATGTCGTTGAACTCGGTCGGGTGCGACAGGCCGGAGACGGAGAGCACAGGCGCGCCGATCTCGGCCTTGCGCTGCGGGAAGATGTGGTCGACCGCGCGGCCGACCATCAGGCGCACGATCTGGCTCTGGCCGGCATCCTTGATCAGGCCTTCACCGACCATCTCGCCGTCGCGGAACACCGTGTAGCGGTCGGCGATGCGGTAGATCTCGTCGAACTTGTGGCTGATGAACAGGATAGCCTTGCCTTCGCTCTTGAGGAACTCGATGAGCAGGAAAAGCTCCTCGATCTCCTTCATCGAAAGCGCGGCGGTCGGCTCGTCCATGATGACGATCTGCGCGTCGATCGACATGGCGCGCGCAACGGCGACCAGATGCTTGTTGGCGATGCCGAGGTCCTTCAGCCGCGCGTCGGCGTCGATATGGCCGGCATGCATGGTGTCGAGCACTTCGCGCGCATTCTTGCGCATCGTGCGCCAGTCGATGGTGCCGAAACGCGTGTGCGGCGCGTGGCCGAGAAAGATGTTCTCGGCGACCGTCAAATCGTCGAACAGCACGGTTTCCTGGTGGATGGCGGTGACGCCATAGCCAAAGGCGGCGTGCGCGCTGGGCAGGGTGACGGCTTGGCCGTCGATGCTGATTGTGCCCGCATCAGGCTGGTAGATGCCGGTCATGATCTTGACCAGCGTCGACTTGCCGGCGCCGTTCTCGCCGATCAACGCGGTCACCTGGCCCGGATAGAGCGACAGGCTGACATTGTGCAGCGCGCGCACGCCGGGAAAGCTCTTGGTGATGCCGGACAGCGTCAGGCGTGGAGCCGAGGCCAGAGGCCGCTCCTTCACCGTGCCGGGTTGGGCTGTCGTGTCCATAGTCGTATCAAGCCCTGAAACAAGGTCCGTTTAAAGTCGCGGCGGGACGTGAGCCCCGCCGCGACAACTCTAGAGGGCTCCAGATCAATAGATCTTGGAGAACTTCTCGATGTTCGACTTGTCGAACTGGAAGGGCGGAGCCATCGCAGCCGAATTGGTGTCGTCGAGCGTCACCTTGCCGACGCGGCCGATCGACAGTGTGGCACCGGGCTTCGCCTCTTCCTTCTTCACCGCCAGATCATGGGCGAGGTAGACGGCGGAGTAGCCGAGATCGATCGGATTCCACAGTGCAACCGCCTGGCTGGCACCGTTGTCGATGAACTTCTTGAACTCGGACGGCAGCGCGAGACCGGTGACATTGACCTTGCCGATCAGGTTTTCGTCGGTGACGACCTGGGCGGCGGCGACGACGCCGACGGTGGTCGGCGCGATGATCGCCTTGAGGTTCGGATAGGACTTCAGCAGGCCCTTGGCTTCGTCGGTGCTCTTGGCCGAATCGTCATCGCCATAGACGGTGGCGACGAGTTTGATCTTGGGGAATTTCTCCGGCAGGATCTTCTTGGCTGCATCAATCCAGGCGTTCTGGTTGGTGGCGGTCGAGGAGGCCGACAGGATGGCGACGTCGCCGCCTTCCGGCAGGTAGTCGGCGGCGAGCTTGATGATGGTCTCGCCGATCAGGCCGGTGTCGGACGGGTTGAGGTGAAGCTGGCGGCCTTCCTTGGCGACGCCCGAATCCCACGAGATGACGGTGATGCCGCGCTCCATGGCCTTCTTCAGCACCGGCACCAGCGCGTCGGCGTCATTGGCCGAAATGGCGATTGCGTTGACCTTCTGGGCGATCAGCGAATTGACCACTTCGATCTGCGCTTCGGCGGTCGCCTTGGTCGGGCCGGTGTAGATGATGTCGACATCGCCGAGTTCCTTGGCCGCCTCTTCGGCGCCCTTGTTGGCGGCATCGAAGAAGCCATTGCCGAGCGACTTCACCACCAGCGCGATCTTGACGTTTTCGGCATAGGCTGCATTCACGAACATGGCGGCAGAGAACGCCGCCGTTACCATCAGTTTCTTCAAAAAGCTCATCGAATATCCTCCCTTGAGCGTTGCATTCCATCGCCGCTGCTGGTGTGAGGGTGTCTCAGGCCTGCAGTGAAGATTCTTCCTTTGCCGACTTGCGGGCGACGATCAGCGTCACGCCTGCGGTCTCCAACATCTTGGCTTCGCGATCCTCGATGCCGTCATCGGTGATGACCGTGGCGATGCGCGACAGGCCGCACAGGATCAGGCTCGAGCGTTTGCGGAATTTCGAGGAATCGACCAGCACCACCAACTCGTCGGCCTGGTCGATCAGTTTCTGCTCCGCCTGGATCAGCAGCGGGTCGCCTTCCATCAGGCCGAGCGGCCCCAGCCCTTGAGCGCCCATGAACATGCGGCGCGCATAGAAATTGCGCGTCACGTCATTGTCGAAGGGCGACAGGATGATGTTCTGCTCGCGGTAGATCGTGCCGCCAGACAGCATCACCGTGTTCTTGGAGTGCTTGAGCAGGTGCTCGGCGATCGGAAACGAATTGGTGAAGATCGGCATGCGGCGGCCGGTCAGGAAATGCACCATCTGGAAGGTGGTGGTGCCGCCATTGATGATGATCGGCTCGCCATCCCCACAAAGCTCGACCGCTTCTCGTGCGATCGCCCGCTTTTGCGAGGCGTTGATCGTTTCGTTGACGGAAAAGGGCCGGCCGGCCAGCCCGATGAACTGTGGCGGCGAGATTGCTTCGGCACCGCCGCGCACCCGGCGCAGGCGCTTTTGCACGTGAAGAGCCGCGATATCGCGCCGGATCGTCGCCTCGGAGGACTCCGTCAGATCGACCATCTCCTGCACCGTCACAACAGGCTTTTCCTGGACGGCGGACAGAATGATCCTGTGGCGCTCTTTTTCGTGCATGGTTCCTCCCTGCCCGAGCATCTAGGCACCCAAAACGCGCAATGTCAATCATTTCCGATCATATAATTTCATTGTGCAGTGCAATATGATCGATCTTGATCGTTTATGATTGACAAGCCGGCTGCTTGCGTAGACATTCCCGCCAAAATGGACTGCGGATTTTTGCGTCCCAGGGAGGATACCTATGCTCGACAAGCGCACCGGCGCGCGCCTCGCCAATTTGTGGGATGATGCGAAGGCCAAAGGGATGAGCGAGCCGGAACTTCTGGTCTATCGCTCGAACACGCTCGGCTCGGACAAGCGCGTCACCAACTATGGCGGCGGCAACACCTCATCGAAGATCTGGCAGAAAGACCCGCTCACCGGCGAGGCCGTCGAAGTGCTCTGGGTCAAGGGGTCCGGCGGCGACAGTGCTTCGATCAAGCTCGACGGCTTCGCCACGCTCTACATGGACAAGCTGCGCGCGCTCAAAGGCCTTTATCGCGGCGTTGAGCACGAAGACGAAATGGTCGGCTTCCTGCCGCACTGCACCTTCAACCTCAATCCGCGCGCGGCCTCGATCGACACGCCGCTGCATGCCTTCGTGCCGAAGCCTTTTGTCGATCACATGCATCCCGATGCCATCATCGCCATTGCCGCCGCCAAGGATTCCAAGGCGCTGACCAAGGAGATCTTCGGCGACGCCATCGGGTGGCTGCCATGGAAGCGTCCGGGCTTCGAACTCGGCCTGTGGCTGGAGAAATTCTGCCTCGAACATCCCAGTGCCAAGGGCGTCATCCTGGAAAGCCACGGCCTGTTCACCTGGGGCGACACCCCCAGGGAATGCTACGAGACGACGATCTCGGTGATCAACCAGGCGATCGAATGGTTCGAGCGCCGCTCCGAGGGCCTGGCCATCTTCGGCGGTGAAGTGGTTAAGTCGCTCGATGCCACCGAGCGCCGCGCCATCGCCGTCAAGCTGATGCCCAGGATCCGCGGACTGATCTCGGAAAAGAGCCACAAAACAGGCCATTTCGATGATTCCGCCGCCGTGCTCGAATTCGTCAACTCCAGGGATTTGCGGCCGCTGGCGGCACTCGGGACCTCGTGCCCTGACCATTTCCTGCGCACCAAGATCCGCCCGCTGGTCATCGAGTTCGATCCGGCAAAACCCGATGTCGATGCGGTCATCGCGCGGCTTGCCGACGATGTCGCGGCCTATCGTGTCGGCTACCAGGCCTATTACGACAGCTGCAAGCATGCGGACTCGCCAGCCATCCGCGACCCCAATGCCGTTGTCTATCTGATGCCCGGCGTCGGCATGTTCACCTTCGCCGGCGACAAGGCGACGGCGCGTATTTCGGGCGAATTCTATGTCAACGCCATCAACGTCATGCGCGGCGCCTCCACCGTCTCGTCCTATGTCGGCCTGCCCGCACAGGAAGCCTTCGACATCGAATACTGGCTGCTCGAGGACCTGAAGTTGCAGCGCATGCCGAAGCCGAAATCGCTTGCCGGCCAGATCGCGCTGGTCACCGGCGGCGCCGGCGGCATCGGCCGCGCGACGGCCAACCGGCTGCTGCGCGAAGGCGCCTGCGTTGTGCTGGCCGACATCGACGAAACAGCGCTGGCCAGCGCCAATGACGAACTGGCCAAAGCCTATGGCAAGGATTTCGTCCGCCCGGTGCTGATCAACGTCACCTCGGAGGACCAGGTTATCTCCGGCTTCGCCGAGACAGCGGTCGAGTTCGGCGGCATCGACATTCTGGTGTCGAACGCTGGCCTTGCCTCCTCGGCGCCGATCGAGGAGACGACGCTGGCGCTGTGGAACAAGAACATGGATATCCTGTCGACCGGTTATTTCCTGGTCTCGCGGGAAGCGTTCCGGCTGTTCCGGGTGCAGAAGATCGGCGGCAACGTCGTCTTCGTCGCGTCCAAGAATGGCCTTGCCGCCTCGCCCAACGCCGCTGCCTATTGCACCGCCAAGGCCGCCGAGATCCATCTCGCCCGCTGCCTGGCGTTGGAGGGCGCGGAAGCGCAGATCAGGGTCAATGTCGTCAACCCGGACGCTGTGCTGCGCGGCTCGAAGATCTGGACCGGCGAGTGGAAGGAACAGCGCGCCGCTGCCTACAAGATGTCGACCGACGATCTGGAGGAGCATTATCGCTCGCGTTCGATGCTGAAGCGTTCGGTCTTCCCCGAAGACATCGCCGAAGCGATCTATTTCTTCGCCTCCGACATGTCGGCCAAGTCGACCGGCAACATCATCAATGTCGACGCGGGCAACGCGCAGAGTTTTACGCGCTAGGCCTTCTTCCTTCTCCCCGTTCACGGGGAGAAGGTGGCCCGAAGGGCCGGATGAGGGGCAGCGCTGACGGAACGCATTTGGGAGGAATAGCAGTTTGTCCGAAACCATCATCTCCGCCGACCTCGTCGACAAGGACAACGCCGCGCGCAAGGCCAACCTCGAGCGCGACTATGCCTCGCTCGGCGAGCGCCTCGACCGTCGTGGCATCGCCATCGACGCCATCCGTGACAAGGTCGAGAAATTCGCGGTGGCGATCCCGTCCTGGGGCGTCGGCACCGGCGGTACACGCTTTGCCCGTTTTCCTGGTGCCGGCGAGCCGCGCGATATCTTCGACAAGATCGAGGACTCTGCCGTCATCCAGCAATTGACGCAGGCGACGCCGACCGTGTCCCTGCACATTCCGTGGGACAAGGCCGACCCGAACCGGCTGAAGCAGGCAGCCTCGCGCTTCGGCCTCGGCTTCGACGCCATGAATTCCAACACCTTCTCGGACGCCAAGGACCAGGCGCTTTCCTACAAATTCGGCTCGCTGTCGCATGCCGACGCCGGCACGCGCCGGCAAGCGGTCGAGCACAATCTCGAATGCATCGAGATCGGCAAGACGCTCGGCTCCAAGGCGCTGACGGTGTGGATCGGCGACGGTTCGAATTTTCCAGGCCAGGTCAATTTCGCCAGGGCGTTCGAGCGCTATCTCGACGCCATGAAAGAGGTCTATGCCGGACTGCCGGACGGCTGGAAGCTGTTCAGCGAGCACAAGATGTACGAGCCGGCCTTCTATTCCACCGTCGTGCAGGACTGGGGCACCAACTACATGATCGCCAGGGAGTTGGGCGACAAGGCGTTCTGCCTGGTCGACCTCGGCCACCATGCGCCCAACGTCAACATCGAGATGATCGTCTCCCGGCTGATCCAGTTCAAGAAACTCGGCGGCTTCCATTTCAACGATTCGAAATATGGCGACGACGATCTCGATGCCGGTTCGATCGACCCCTACCGGCTGTTTCTTGTCTTCAACGAACTGGTCGATGCCGAACTTTCCGGCGCCAAGGGTTTCGATCCGGCCCATATGCTCGACCAGAGCCACAACGTCACCGATCCGATAGAAAGCCTGATGCTGTCGGCGGTCGAGGTGCAGCGCGCCTATGCGCAGGCGCTGCTGGTCGACCGCAAGGCGCTGGAAGGCTACCAGGACAGCAACGACGCGCTGATGGCTACGCAGACGCTGAAAGCCGCCTACCGCACCGATGTCGAGCCGATCCTGGCCATGGCGCGGCTGAAGACCGGCGGCGCTATCGACCCGGTCGCGGCCTATCGGGCGGCGGGTTACCGCGCCAAGGTCGCGGCGGAACGCCCCGCGGTCGCCGGCGGGAGCGGCGGGATTGTCTAAGGCCGAGCCAGTCCCCCTCATCCGGCCGCTTCGCGGCCACCTTCTCCCCGAGGGGAGAAGAGCCGCGCGTCAACGTCGGTGACCTCCTCTCCTCTCGGGGAGAGGTCGGATTGCCCCGAATTGCCCTTTGCAGTTCGGTTGGCAATCCGGGTGAGGGGGCTCTTTCTCACGCTCCTTTAATTGTTAGTGGACTCGATCCGTCCAACACGGTCTTCTAGGCGTCCCCCCGCCAGGAGAACCGCCATGCCACTCAACCGTCGGACGCTGATCGCCGCCAGTCTTTCCATCACCTTCGTCCTGGCGCCGTTGACGAGTGTCTTCGCCGCCTCGCCGGCGCCAGCCAAGGGCGAGCACGGCATGGTGGTGACGGCCCAGCACCTGGCGTCGGAAGTGGGCATCGAGGTCTTGAAGAAGGGCGGTAATGCTGTCGATGCGGCGGTTGCCGTCGGCTATGCGCTCGCCGTCGTCTACCCCAATGCCGGCAATATCGGCGGCGGCGGCTTCATGACCATCCGTTTCAAGGACGGCAAATCGACCTTCCTCGATTTCCGCGAACGCGCGCCGCTGGCGGCGACCAAGACCATGTATCTCGACAAGGACGGCAACCCGGTGAAGGGCGCCAGCCTCAACGGCTATCTCGCGGTCGGGGTGCCCGGTTCCGTCGCCGGCTTAGAGATGGCGCGCGAAAAATACGGCAAATTGTCCCGACAGGATCTGATGGCGCCGGCGATCGCCTATGCCAAGGATGGATTCATCCTCAAGCAGGGTGACGCCGCCTCTTTTGCCGGCAGCGCCGACCGGCTGGCGAAGGATCCCGCGGCTGCCGCCATCTTCTTGAAACCCGATGGCAAGCCCTATGGCATCGGCGAGCGCCTGGCCCAGCCGGACCTCGCCGCCTCGCTCGTCGCCATTTCGGAAAAAGGCCCGGATGCCTTCTACAAGGGCGCCATCGCCGATGCCATCGTCAAGGCGAGCGGCGCCAAGGGCGGCATTCTGGCCAAGCCGGATTTCGAGCAATATGCGGTCCGTGAACTGAAGCCCGTGACCTGTAATTATCGCGGCTACGAGATCACTTCCTCGCCACCGCCCAGCTCCGGCGGCGTCATCATCTGCGAAATCCTCAACGTGCTGGAAGGCTATCCCTTGTCCTATCTCGGCGAGGGATCGGCGGAGACCGTCCATGTCATGGTCGAGGCGATGCGCTACGCCTATGTCGACCGCAATTCCGCGCTCGGCGATCCTGATTTCGTCGACAACCCGGTCTCGAAACTGCTTGATAAGGCCTACGCCAAGGATATCCGCGACAAGATCGATCCGTTCCGGGCCGGCGTGTCGCAGGACTTGATGCCGAAGGGCTTTGGCGAGAGCAAGGAGACGACGCACTATTCGATCATCGACAATGACGGCAATGCGGTCGCGGTCACCTATACGCTGAACGGCTCCTTTGGCGCCGGCGTCGTCGCCGATGGCACCGGCATCCTGCTCAACAACGAGATGGACGATTTCACCCAGAAGCCCGGTGTGCCCAACCTCTATGGCCTGGTCCAGGGCGAGGCCAACGCCATCCAGCCGAAGAAGACGCCGCTGTCGTCGATGAGCCCGACCGTGGTGGCCAAGGACGGCAAGCCGTTCATGGTCATCGGCAGCCCCGGCGGCTCGCGCATCATCACCATCACGCTGGAAGCCATCGTCAACGTCATCGACCACGGCATGAACATCCAGGAGGCCATCGACGCGCCGCGCATCCATCACCAATGGCTGCCCGATACGGTCTATATCGAGCCGTTCGGCCTGTCGCCGGATACCGAAAAGCTGCTGGCCGGCATGGGCTATCATCTCGATCTCGCTGACCAGACCTGGGGCCAGGCGGCCGGCATCCTGGTCGGCGGCAAGAGCCTGGCGGAAATCGAGAAGGGTGGCGGCGCCCGCTACAACGGCGCCATCGACAGCCGCGCGTCCTCTGGCGAGGCGCTCGGATATTAGGCGAATTAGGAAGGATCGTGCGATCTCTTGAATCGAGCACCGGCTTAGAAGGCCAGTGCTGGACTTTCTGTCTTCTGGTTCACAACACCAGCGTGATGGTGGACGCAACCAGCATCAAGGCGGCAATGCCGACGAACAGCGCATAGATGCGCGGCCGGTCGAGCAGCAGCGCGTTTCCGGATATCCAGGCAGACGTGGCGCCGCCAAGCGCGAAGAGGAAGCCGTTGCGGTGCCCGAAGACCATCGATGCGGCCATCAGCCCGCCAATGATCAGCGCGCCGAACACGATGATCACGGCAACGGCGTATTTCTCGAAATCGTTGCCGCTTCCCATGCTCGGACCTATCGCGTTCAACGTCGGCAGGTCGTCCGGATCGAAGGGGTTCGTCGACCCATACTCGTCTTGACCGGCAGGCTCTCGCATCATTCGTTCTCCGTATAGCGGCAACAAATCATCAAGCCTTGCCGAGCGCAACCCGATCGCGCTGCCTTGATGCGTTCGACCGGTCTTTGACGTCTTCAGGCGTCGGCTTGCCGCCGGCTTTTTTGATTCGTGCCCTGGCCGTCTTTTGGTCTCAGGCAATCCAGGACACGGCCGCCCGAAGGCGACCGTGGCCCCCTCTATCATGGAATGCATTCGTGGAGGAAAAATGATGCGGGGCGCGGCTTGGGCTTCGCGGGCAGCGATTTTCGGTGGGGGTGACGCCGCACAGCACCATGACGGGGCCGAATCGCCCCAGCGCGGATGGGGAAACAGGGTCGCGCCGGATCGCGGCCCTGGACGCGTCGCATCGTCACGGGTTCATGCGGCGCGCTTCAAGTGGCTGTTCGATGCATGCCAGATCACTGCCAGTCGAGGCAGGCTGGCTGGCATGCATCAGAACTTCATGCTGAGGCTGCCCTTGATGACGCGGCCTTCGCCATAGATGCAGCTGAGGTCGGCATTGCTGCCGGCTTCATAGCAAGTCGAATAGTAGGTCTTGTCGAACAGGTTGGAGACATTGAGAGCCGCCTGCCAGCCGTTCTTCTTGTAGCGCAATGCCGCGTCGACCAGCGTGTGGCCAGGCACGTTCACTGTGTTCGCATTGTCGCCGAAGCTTGCGCCGATATAGCGCACGCCGGCGCCGACGCTCAGGCCCTCGAGCACGCCGCTGCCAACCTCATAATTGGCCCACAGCGATGCCTGGTGTTCCGGCACCCTGGCCGGGCGGTTGCCGATGATGGCGGCGGCATCGCTGGTTATCTTCGCGTCGAGATAGGTGTAGGCCGCAATCATGCTGAGACCGGAAGCCAGATCTGCGTTGGCCTCGATCTCGAGGCCACGATGGCGGACTTCTCCGGTCTGCACCTGGTAGACGGGATTGGCTGCTGCCGTCGGCACATTGGTCTTGCGCAGGTCGAAAAGTGAAGCGGTGATGAAGCCGGGGAAGAAGGTCGGCTCGTATTTCACGCCCACTTCGTACTGCTTCCCCAGCGAAGGCAGCAGCGCGTCTCCGGACTGGGTCGGGCCGATATTGGTGGTGAAGGATTCGGCATAGCTGGCATAGGGCGTCAGCCCGTTGTCGAAGAGATAGCCGATGCCGATATTGCCGGTGAAGGCATGGTCCTTCTGATCGTAGCTGCCTGTATCGTCGAGTCGGTCGAAATTGGTGTGGTCGATCCAGGCCTGCCGGCCGCCGACGGTCAGGACCCAGTGGTCGGCGATCTTGGACTGGTTTTGTGCATAGAGACCGACCTGGCCGATCGTCTCCACGCGATCCGTAATGATGAGGCTCGGCGGCGTGACCGGGATCGAATAGTCCGGGTTCTGGGTGTCCAGCGGCGGACCCTCGCCGTAGCCGTTGCGCCCGTCGACCGACTGTCTGCTGTAGTCGAGACCGAACAACAGCTTGTTTTCGATAGCACCGAAGTCAGCCTTGTATTCGGCCTGGTTGTCGACGTTGAACAGCCTTGCGGTCTCGTCCACCGTGAACAGGGTGCGCGACATCGTATGATCGTCGATCATGTCCGGGCCGCCAAGCCATTCGCCATAATAGAGCTGCCGGTAGTCGGTGTCCTGCTGCGAGTAGCGCAGATTTTGCCGCACCGTCCAATGGTCGTCGAACTCATGGCTGAACTGGTAGCCGATCGAACCATGGTTGGCATCGAAACGGTCGAAGTCGGGCGAGCCGGTGAAGAAATTGCGCGGCAGATTGCCATACTGCGCCGGCAGGAATTGAATCGGCGTCAGCCTGTCCCACTGGTAGTTGGCCAGGATGGTCAGCGAGGTCTGCGCATCCGGCTGCCACTTCAGCGCCGGCGCGACGAAGATACGGTCGTTGCGGGAATAGTCGGTTTCGAGCTCACCGTTGCGAACCAGACCGGTCAGCCGGTAGGACCACACGCCGGCATCGTCGATCGGGCCGCCTATATCCAGCCCGGCCTCGACCGTGTTGAAGCTGCCATAGCTGAGGAAGCCGTCATAGATCGGCTTGTCCGTCGGCCGCTTGGTGACGGCATTGACCATGCCGCCAGCCTCGTTCTCGCCGTAGAGCACCGAGGACGGTCCCTTCAGCACCTCGATTCGCTCCAGCCCGTAGGGCTCGATCTTGAAGCCTGAGAAGTCGACCACCTTCTGCGGCAGCCCGTCGCGATAGATCGCCGACGTGCAGAGGTCAAACCCACGAATCAGGCATTGGTCGAAGCGATCGTCGATGCCCCATGGCGAAATGGTGACGCCGGCAAGATAGGACAAGGCGTCCTCAAGCTGCCCTGGCTGGCGGTCGTCGAGCTGCTTGCGGGTCACCACCGAAATCGAGCGCGGAATTTCCTTCAGCGGCGTGTCGGTCTTCGAGCCGGTGGTGGTGTTCTTGGCGATGTAGCCGTCATCCGGTCCGACCGGGCTGTCGCTCTGTCCCTCGACATTGATCGGGTTGAGTTCGGTCGCGGTTTCCTGCGCAAGGGCCTGGGTGCAAAGCAGGGTCGAAAGCGATGCGACCACGAGGCCCTGGGCCCGGCTTCGCCGACGCGCCGCACGATATGCACTCAACCCCATCTCGATACCCCTCATGCCTGTAATGCGCGCAGGGGTGTTCCGCCCTGCGCTAATTTCAAATTGTTGACTCATTTAGTCATCTTCAATCTTGACTATTAAAGTCATGTTTCATAGTCAACCGGCCATCGGCTGCCGACAGCCAGATTTTTTGAACCGCGTCGTGTTGGAGAAAAACCGTGCCTGAAATCCACGCCCAGCCGGCTTTCCGCGCAGGCGCCGCGCGGTGATGGCAGCCCTTGAATCCCACAGGGCTGACCGTCTGCGCGATCGGATCACACGGCGCGGTGTGCTAGGGCTTTTCGCTCTGCCCTTCGCTGCAATTGCATCGCCATCTGCCGCGGCGAAGCCGCTGCGCATCGTCTGCCTGGATGACGGGCTGGCCGAGACCTTGCTCATGCTCGGCGTCAGCCCGGTCGCCATTGCCGGTCGCGACATCTGGGAGACCTGGGTGGTCGAACCGCCGCTGCCGGCTGAGATCGCCGATGTCGGCACGCTGCTCGAACCCAATCTCGAATTGCTGCAGCAGCTCAAGCCCGACATCATCCTGTCCATGCCGTATCTCGACGGCATCAAGCCGCTGCTCGAACGCGTGGCGCCGGTGACGACGATCGGGCTCTATACCGAGGCCGGGCAACCCTATCAGCGCGCCCTCGAGGCAACCCGCCAGCTTGCCAGGCTTGTCGGCAAGGAAAGCGAAGGCGAGGCACTGATCGCGGCGACGGATGCGTGTTTTTCAGAAGCTCGCCAGCAGCTGGCGCCGCTTTCGGCGCGGCCGATCTATGCCGTCAGCTTCATGGACCCGCGCAATGTGCGCGTCTACGGCAGAAAAAGCCTGTTTCAGGAGGTGTTCGACCGCATCGGGCTCGCCAACGCCTGGACGGCCGAGACCAACTATTGGGGATTTTCGACCGTCGGCATCGACGGCTTGGCGACATCCAGCGACGCGCGCCTCGCCTATCTGGAACCCTTGCCCGAGGGCGCGGGCGGCACGCTGACCGAAAGTCCGGTTTGGAACGCCATGCCTTTCGTGCGCAACCGCTCGATCATGCGCCTTCCCGCCGTCCATATGTTCGGAGCGCTTCCGTCCGCCACCCGTTTTGCTCGGGTCCTCGCGTCGGCGATGACTGTGGGGGCCGCCCGTGGCTGAGGATGCTGCGGCCATTGCCCAAGGGGGAAAGCCTGCGTTGGCCGGCCGGGCCTCCCCATGGAGCTTTCTTGGCAATCAGCCGGTAGGCGCGATCCTGCTTTGCGCGATGCTGCTCGCGGCGGCGATAGCGGCAACCGTCTCGAACCTCACCGTGCAGCTGCCATCGGCGCTCTGGCTCCAATCGCTCGCCGCCCCCGACATCGCCGACATGCGGCAGGTGCTCGTCCACTACGCCTTCCTGCCCAGGCTTGCCGTCAGCCTTTTGTGTGGTGCGGCGCTCGGACTTGCCGGAACCGTGCTGCAACAGGTTCTGCGCAATCCGCTCGCCTCGCCCGAAACGGTCGGCGTCTCGGCCGGTGCCTATCTGGCGCTGGCGCTGGCGACGCTTCTGTCGCCATCCCTGCTTGCCTTCGGCCGCGAGTGGGTGGCGCTGGCCGGCGCATTCATGGCCCTTGCCGCGGTCTTCGCTTTGTCCTGGCACAAGGGCCTGTCGCCGCTTTCGGTCGTGCTGGCGGGGCTGGTCGTCAGCCTCTATGCCGGCGCCATTGGCGCCGCTCTCATTGTGCTGCGGCATGAATGGCTGGCCAGCCTGTTCATCTGGGGCGCCGGTTCGCTCGGCCAGCAGGACTGGTCGACGACGCTGTGGCTTTTGCCACGCATCGGCACTGCTGCGCTGGCGATCTTCCTCATGGTGCGGCCGCTGACCTTGCTTGGCCTCGACGATGAGGGCGCGCGCAGCCTTGGCGTGCCGCTCGGCGCCTATCGCTTCGCCGGACTGGCAGCCGCCGTCACGCTGATCGCCTTTGTCGTTGCCGCTGTTGGCGTCATCGGTTTCGTCGGCCTGGCCGCAGCGACGCTTGCGCGCATCGGCGGCGCCCGACGGCTGGGCCAGCAGCTGGTGATGGCGCCGCTGATCGGCGGCGCATTGCTGTGGGCCGCTGATCAGGCCGTGCAGATCGCCACCGGACCGCAAGGCGACCTACTGCCGACCGGAGCGATCACCGCACTTCTCGGTGCGCCGCTGCTGCTCTGGCTGCTGCCGCGCCTTGCGCTTGGGTTGGAAAGCCCGGCTTTGACGGCCGAGCGCCTGCCACGCGCAAGCCGGCCCGGCCTCCTAATGGCGGCGATCGGCCTGGCTTTGCTTTTGCTGCTGGGCCTGGCCTTGCTCTATGGACCGGGCCCGCATGGCTGGACCTTCGCTTTCGGCGACGAGCTGCGGCCCCTGCTGGCGTGGCGGTGGCCCCGCGTGCTTGCAGCGCTGAGCGCCGGCGCCATGCTGGCGCTCGCCGGGCTGATGATGCAGCGGCTGACCGGCAATCCGATGGCCAGTCCCGAAGTGCTGGGCATCAGCGCCGGTGCCGCGCTCGGCATGATGGTGGCGTTGTTCTCTATCTCCGATGCAGGCCGTCCGCTGCAGACCGCGGCGGCAACCATCGGCGCCTTCGCCGCTTTGCTGGTGACGCTGGCGATTGGCCGCCGTGCCGCCTATGCGCCGGAGCGGCTGTTGCTCGCCGGCGTCGCCCTGACCGCCTTGTTCGACGCGCTGATCCTGGTGCTTACCGCCACCGGCGATCCTCGCGCCATGCTGCTGCTCAACTGGCTCACCGGCTCGACCTATGGCGTCGATGTCGGCGCTGCCCTGCTGACCGGCGGCATTGCCGTCTGCCTCTTCGCGCTCGCGCCTCTCTTCATGCGCTGGCTCGACATCCTGCCGCTCGGGCCCGCCGCGGTTCAAGGCCTTGGCATAAACCTGAAAATGACGCGGCTTCTCGTGCTGCTGGTGGTCGCGGCACTCACCGCCGCCTCGACGCTGATCGTCGGTCCACTGACCTTCATCGGCCTGATGGCGCCGCATCTTGCCCGTCGCCTTGGCCTGTCCCGTGCGCTGCCGCAGGCCATTGGCGCGGTGCTCGCCGGCGCGCTGATCATGGTCGCCGCCGACTGGATCGGCCGCACCGCCATCTTCCCGCGCCAGATCCCGGCCGGTCTCGTCGCCACGCTGATTGGCGGACCGGTCCTGATGTGGCTGCTGCGCCGCCGCTGACCTTTTTGCCCCTGTGGGGATATTGTGGAGATATCCATGTCCAAGTCGATGCCAGCCCTGATCGCCGACACGACGGTCCACGACCTTGTCCCGGCGCATGGCGGCGCGCCCTGGCGGATATTCCTGCATGTGCCGTCCAGGCCAGCGCCCGAGGCCGGCTGGCCGGTGCTCTACATGACCGACGGCAACGCCGTCATCGGCACAGCGGTCGACGCCATGCGCGCGCAGGCCTTCTATCCCACGGGCACCAATGTCGGCTGGGGCGTTATCGTCGCCATCGGCTACCCGGTCGAGGGCGCCTATGACCCGCTGCGCAGGTCATGGGATCTCGGCCCGCCGCCGGGCAAGACCTATCCGCCTTTTTATGATGGCACCCCGGATGTCCGGACCGGCGGGGCAGGGGAATTCCTTGCCTTCATCGAGGACGAGCTGAAGCCATGGGTCGCCAGTCGGGTCACGGTCGATGCGAGCCGCCAGGCGCTTTACGGCCATTCCTTCGGTGGCCTGTTTGCGCTCTATGCCCTGTTCACGCGGCCTTCTGCCTTCCAGACCTGGATCGCGGCGAGCCCCGCCATCTATTGGGAGGATCGCGCCATCGACCGCTTTCTCGAAGCCTTCGAGGCCGCCATTCCCGACGGCCTGACGGCGACCATGATCCTGTCGGCCGGCGAATACGAGACAGAGAAGCTGGCGCCGTTCCAGATTGGCGCCGAGGACGAGGAAAAGCGCCTGCAGCAGAAGAAGGTGACACGCACCGACGAATTCGCGCGGGCAATGGCGGAGCGGCTTGATGCTTTCCCAGGCGTGCGCGCGAGCTTCGAACTGCATGCTGGCGAGAACCACATGTCGATCCTGCCGGTCACCGTCAATCGCGCGGTTCAGGCGGCGTTTGCGGTAAGGGGGAAGGATACCGCCCTTTGCTGAACGCTGCAGCAAGGTGGTCGGCGCCTCGCGCTGTCATTCCTGTGAAGGGGAGGCGCTCAATCGACGGTAGGAGACGCCGCCGAAGTTTGCCGTCACAAAGTCCGTGACGGACATCTTGCGCTTGCCTCCGTCGCTGCAGGCGTAAACCGGCCAACCGGCATCGCTGCATTCGCTGGCAGCGCAGATGCGCGCCAGGCAGTTCCCGATAGTCAGCCGGAAGCCGCCCTTGCCTGCGAAGCCTTGCAACAGGCTACCGTCCGCCGAGCGCCATGTCCGCGCACGGAATTCCGCCCGCAAAAGCAGGGGTTCGAGAGGGACCGCAAGGTAGGTTTCGCCGGCACGCCCCGCAAGCTGCAGACGGAAGCGCGCCATTGCGGTCGTGTATGCGGTCACAAGATCCGCTTGGCGAAAATAGGCGGTCGCCAGGCTTGAGCGGTCAAGCAGATGAGACATCCACTCGCCGGCCTCTACCGGCCTCACCAAGGCAACAAAGGCAACAAAGGCAAGAAAGGCGAAACAAGCTCGTGACATTTTCCAGCAGCCATATCGATCTCGGCGTGCCGGTTTGCCCCCCGGTTGCCCTCCTATAACATCCCGCCAATCGGCGCCTGGCGCAAGCCGCTTGCAGAGGCAGTCCAGAAGGCCACCGAGCAAAGCCGCCTGGAGCCGAAGACGGTGACCCGCATCGACGAACTTATGTGGGCGATGGCGAGGTGGAGGCGGCGTTTGCGGCCAGGGTGAAGACCTTCACCAGCCAAGGTTCCTTAGCCGATGCGAGCCGGCGGCAGCTCGAACAGGGTGGCGCCGTTCTCCTGGCCGCGCTCGACATAGCCGATGACTCCGAACCATCTTGCGACATCCGGCCCCTGGAGCCAGCTGCGCGAGTGGATGGGGAGGTTGCCGGCGAGTGCCTGGATGTGCCGGATATGCCGCTTGCAGAAGCGAACGGTGGCGGCACGGAAGAAATCCTCCTGCGCGGCAAACAGCGTGTCGGCGGCATCGCTGTTCTCATGCCAGGCGACGATCGCCACGGCCTTGTCGCCCTCGACAAGCGCGTGAGCACGGCCTTCCTTAAAATTCATCATCAGATTGTCGTAGGCGACCTTGCTGTCCTTGCCGGCGGCCACGTATTCGTCCGACATCCGTTTGGACAGACCGCGAAAGACATCCTCCAGATCCCCGAGCGTTGCTGCGCGTGCTCTCATTTCTCCTCCTGACGCCCCGGCAGGCAGTTTGCCCTAAGGTTGGGGGATCACCAAGCAAATCAAATCCGCCGGCGGCCTAATGTGCGCAAAGTGATTTCGCCCAGCGAATGCGGGATTGCGCGGCCTTCTACGCCGGCAAGCCTGCGATGCGCATGGCGTCGGTGACGTCATCGATGATTTCAGGCGCAAGTCCTACGGCGGCGGACCAGCGGCCGATGGTGAAGTGCGGGTCGAGCGACAAAAGCCGCGCTCCCGCCGCTTTTGCCTCGTCGAGCCGCCCGAGCCTGGCCAGCGGCGCGGCCAGCCATCCGTGCAGCATGCTGAACCCGGGGTTCATCTCCACCGCCCGTCGGCCTGATATGACGGCCTGCTCGTGCCGGCCGGTGAGAAAATTGCCGAATCCGATCATGCCTTGCGGCACGCAGCTCATGGCGTCGAGGGGGTTCAGCCGTAGCGCCTGTTCGCCCCAGTCGATCGCCCGGGCAGCGTCGCCGCCATAAGCCACCGACACGCAGCCGAAGGCATAGACGAAGGCGCAGGACGCGCTGAGCGTCAAAGCCTGCGCAAACGCCTCGTCGGCCAGCCTGCGATCATGCTCCACGATGCCGATCGTGAACCCGGCCAGAGCGAGCGCCATGGCGTCGCCCGAGCCATGCTCGATCGCCGCATGGGCATGGCGGATCGATCGTTCCCGATTCTCCGGTTTCATGCCGCCGCGCACGAACAGCGACTGATGCGCCCAGGCGGCAAAGCCATGGGCAAGGGCATAAGTCGGCTCGATGGCGAGCGCCTGGTCCAGCAGCGGCAGGGCCTTGGCTGCGCCCTGCGGCATGAAGGTGTAGACATCGGGCAGTGCGCGCAGCAGCAGATCATAGGCGTCGAGACTGTCGGGGCGCTGGCGCTTGACACGTTCGATCTCGGCCCGGCGCAGATTGGGTTCTATTGCCGCGACCACGCTGATGGTGATCTCGTCCTGCAGCGCGAACACATCGGTCAGGTCGCGGTCGTAGCGCTCGGCCCACAGATGGCTGCCGTCCTCCGCGTCGATGAGCTGGCCGGTGATGCGCACACGGCTTCCCACCTTGCGCACGCTGCCTTCCAGCACATAGCGCACGCCGAGCTCGTGTCCGACCTGCTTCACATCCACCGCGCGGCCCTTGTAGGTGAAGCTTGAATTTCGCGCGATAATGAACAGCCAGCGGATCCGCGAAAGACCGGTGATGATGTCCTCCACCATGCCGTCGGCAAAATAATCCTGCTCCGGATCGCCGCTCAGGTTCACGAAGGGCAGCACGGCAATGGACGGACGGGCGGGAATGCCCGAGCCAGGCTTCGGTTGCTCCGCCGCTGCCGTGGCCCCGGCCTCCTCGCGCACGGCGCCGACGAAGCGAAGGCCCCTGCGCAGGATGGTGCGGATCAGACGCTGCTCCTCGCCATTGTCGTGCAGCGCATTGCGCGCTGCGTTGATGCGGCTGGCGAGCGTGGCGTCCGAGACGATACGCCCCTGCCAGACCGCGTCGATCAAATCGTCCTTGCTGACCACCCGCTCGCGATTGCGGATCAGATATTGCAGCAGGTCGAACACCTGCGGCTCGATGGAAATCAGGTCGCTGCCGCGGCGCAGTTCGCGCCGATCGCCGTCCAGGGCAAAATCCTCGAAGAGATACGGCAACTTGCTGGCTCCAGATCGCGCGGGAAATAGCGACTCTCAACACTGTAGCCGTGTCGTCGACGCAAAATCAAAGTGATCTCAAGGTAAAATCAAGAGGTCCTGAAGGTCGCCTCAAAGCGAGCCCGCCGGCCCTGGCGCATAGTCCTCCTGCAACCAACGCAAACAACACTTTGAAAAGGAGAACTCAAATGTCGAACACAGCAGCAAAATCCGTCGTCCTCGTCCATGGCGGCTTCGTCGATGGCTCCGGCTGGGACGGCGTCTACCAGATCCTCAAGAAGGACGGCTATGACGTGACCATCGTCCAGAACCCGACCACCTCGCTCGCCGACGATGTCGCTGTCACCAGGCGCGCCATCGCCGCCGCTCCCGGCAACGTCATCCTGGTCGGCCACTCCTATGGCGGCGTGGTGGTGTCGGAAGCCGGCACCGATCCGAAGGTGGCAGGTGTCGTCTATATCGCAGCCTTCGCGCCGGATGCCGGCGAATCGGTCTCGAGCCTGATCGCCAACCCGCCGCCCGGAGCGTCGGTGCCGCCGATCCTGCCGCCCGTCGACGGCTTCCTGATGCTCGACAAGGAGAAGTTCGCGGCCTCGTTCGCCGCCGATGTCCGTCCCTCGCTCGCCTCCTTCATGGCGGATTCGCAGGTGCCTTGGGGTGTGGCAGCGCTCGAAGGCAAGGTCACCGCTCCGGCCTGGAAGGTGAAGCCCTCGTGGTATCTGGTCGCCACGGATGACCGGATGATCCCCCCACCGGCGCAGCGCCAGATGGCAACCCGCGCGCAGGCGACGACGGTTGAGGTCCCCGGCAGCCACGCGGTCTATGTCTCCAACCCCGCAGCTGTCGCCAAGCTCATCGAACAGGCGGCCGCCGGCAAGAACTGAGCCCGCATCACCCGCGATGGACAGCCTCGGCGCTTGGCGGCGCCCGGGCCTGTTGCTTTGCTGGGATGATCCGTCCGCGAATGCTACCGAGCTCATCAGAGCTCGCGGCCCGAGGTCGGACGCACCAAACGCCGCTCTCCGGCAAGACGCCACTCGTCAGTGCCACCCAGAAGAGCAAGTCGCAATTGGCGCAGAGCTGACTTTTTAGACCAAACCCAGTAATCGGGCCGTTCCCCGGCGTGTTGCAGCCGACCTCGGCGAGCCTTTCGGTGATAACTTAAGAGCCGGGGATTGTTTCCTTTTTTCCGCCGGTGCCAGCCGGCAGAGGTTGCCGATGCAAGCGGTCTTATGGTCCGGTCCCCGCGACGAAACCATTCCGGCTTCGTCGGCGCCTGAATTTTGCACGATTCTATTGCCTGAGCCGATTGGTGCTACACTGGCAAGCCAGTCAACGCGACGGACCTGTGTTCGGTGATATGACCAAAGTAACCGCTTTACCCGACAGAGTGGATTTCGACGTGGCCGCAGATGAGACGTTGCTTGAGGCGGCTCTCAGATCGGGCGTGCCATTTGCCCACGCATGCGGCGGCAGGGCGAAATGCTCGACATGCCGCGTTTGGGTTCTCGACGGCATTGAGGCTTGCCCGGACCGGAATCCGGACGAAACCCTGATGGCGAACCGGTTGAGATTGGCCGATGAGGTTCGGCTGGCCTGTCAGCTCAAGCCGAAAGGCGAGCTTCGCGTCCGACGCCTGGTGCTAGACGAAACCGACATGATGATCACCAGCCAGCTTGGTGCTTCTGCCGCGACGCGTTGCGGCGAAGCAAGGCATGTTGCGGTCTTCTTCAGCGACATTGTAGATTTCACAGCGCTGTCGGAGCGGCTTTGCCCCTACGACGTGATGTATCTGCTCAATCGCTACTTCGCCCAGGTCGGCGACATCATCGAGCAGAATGGCGGTTTCATCGACAAACTGATCGGCGATGGGCTCATGGCGATATTCGGTATCGACGACCAGCCAGACGCTCCGCTCCGCGCCGTGAACGCCGCACTTCAGACCCTCGCCACAGTCGATCGTCTGAAGCCGTTCTTTGCCTCGATGTATGGCATCGATTTCGATATTCGCATCGGGCTCAACTATGGCGAAGCCGTCATCGGCACATTGGGTTTTGCTGGACACGAACGTCTCACGGCCATCGGCGACGTTGTAAATCTGGCCAGCCGGGTCGAGTCCGCCAATAAAGATGCCGGTACGCGCCTGCTGATATCCGAGGCCCTCCGCGACCAGATCGCCGAAAAGGTGGAAATCGGCGACTTCGTCAGGGTACGCCTTCGCGGTACCGGCGAGCGCACAAGCCTGTTCGAAATCGTCAGGCTGAAGCCCGAAATTGACGCCGAGCTGAATGCCAAGGGGCTTCGCGAAACCATCCGTCACGGCGGCAGGAGGTGGGTTCGCGCTTTTTCCGAAGACGAGCTTCAGCCCTACGAACGTCGGATTCTCGATTTTGAAGATTACGATATCGTCGTCGTTCGCGGATCCGACAACTATTGCGCCTTCAACAATGCCTGCCCGCATCTTCATCTGCCGCTCTACGAACGCCGAAGTTCCGCTCAGGCCGAAAAGCTGAAGCTCCCGCACATGGAGAGCACGATCACCGCAGATCTTGGCTTGGTCTGCCGCTGGCATCAGAGTTGTTTCGACCTGTCTACCGGCGAAATCAGGGAGTGGGCGCAGCTGCAGCAGGATGGTACCGCGCCGGGCTATGAATTCGCGGGTAACATTTCGAAAAACCGCGCAAAACTGATCGTATATCCCTGCCGAAAGCAGGACGGCTTTGTGTGGATCGGGCTCGAGTGAAGCGACGTTCCGATATTTCAGTTTTCCGTCGCTATTGCATGCAATTGTCCGGATCGGGTCATTCTGGTCGGTTGTGGCCTGTCTGTTCACGTCCGGTCAAGAAGCAATCCCGGACATCTGAGTTCACCCGTTGGTGATGCACATCGCAGCGACAGTAAGCACCTTTACGCTTGCCTTGAAGACATCCTATTTTGGAGGATAGTAGCCGCTGGTGGGCATAGAATGTCGGTACTGCCTTTCTTAAGAATTTACGCGCCGCTCAACGCGGTGCTGGCTGCGCCTGGGCTTCTGGCGGTGGCTGCCCTCACGATACCGGACATGTCCGGACGAAGCAGAGTGGCTCTGGCTGCCCTGCTCGCTGTCATTTGGGGCGCCTATCTCCTGCAGATGGCCGCGACGCTGCTCAAGCGCCGGGCGGAAGACGTACGGAACAGGACGCCCGAAATCGCCATCGATGTGCTCGCGGTCTTGGTTCCACTCGCCGCATTTCTGCTCGTCGGCACGCCCGACCGGAGCCTCTACTGTGCTGTCTGGCTGCTGAAACCGCTACGCGACTCGACTTTCTTCCCGCTGCTGGGCAGGATCCTGGCCAACGAAGCGCGCAACCTGATCGGCGTCACCACGGTCTTCGGCGTCGTTCTGTTCGGTGTCGCGCTCGCGGCCTATGTCACCGAGCGCGACATCCAACCAGAAAAGTTCGGCAGCATCCCCCAGGCAATGTGGTGGGCGGTGGTCACGCTGTCCACCACCGGCTATGGCGATGCTATTCCGGCAAGCTTCGCCGGCCGCGTCCTTGCCGGGGCGGTCATGATGAGCGGCATCGGCATCTTCGGGCTCTGGGCTGGCATTCTTGCCACCGGCTTCTATCAAGAAGTCCGTCGCGGGGATTTCGTCCGTAATTGGCAATTGGTCGCCGCCGTGCCGTTGTTTCAGAAGCTCGGCCCGGCCGTGCTAGTCGAGATCGTGCGCGCGTTAAGACCTCGCACGGTGCCGGCGGGCGCCGTGATCTGCCGCGTTGGCGAGCCCGGTGATCAGATGTTCTTCGTCGTGGAGGGGCGCGTCAGCGTCGCGATACCGAACCCGGTGGAGCTTGGCCCTGGCGCCTTCTTCGGCGAGATGGCGTTGATCAGCGGCGAACCGCGTTCGGCGACCGTCAGCGCCGCAACGGTGGTCTCACTCCTGTCGCTGCACTCGGCGGATTTCCAGATGCTGTGCGGCAGCAGCCCTGAGATCGCGGAAATCATCCGCAAGACCGCGCTCGAGCGGCGCGGCGCACCGAGGGCTTGACCGTACTGGCCGTCGACCACCGGATCGCCGTCGCGGATCGTCTCCAGCCCGTTGATGCAGCGGATCAAGGTGCTCTTGCCCGAGCCCCTCGGGCCGCAGACGACGACCACCTCGCGCGGTTCGACGCTGAGCGTGATGTCCTTCAGCACATTCAGCGCGCCGAACCGTTTGTTGACGCCGCGAAGTCGATCATGCCGGTTTTTGGTCTGGCTTGGTTTGGTCATAGCTGTCCGCCCTTTTGGGTCGTCACAACTAAGATGGCATCGCCCCAAAATTCCATTGCTGAATCGGCGATGTAGCACTCGGCTGCCTCACGAATCAGCCTAAGTCAAGAGATACCCGCTTGCGAGCCGGGTATTTTGCTGACATGCTCTGTTTTTTATGGGGTTTTGCACCTTGGCAGGTGTTCAAATGGAAGGGCTAGAGCATGGCAAAGGAATCTTCGAATACCGTTTCTTCGGAAAAGAAGGCGGACGCAAATCTGATAGGTAACGCAGAAGGAAACGGGCTGAACTTCATGGGAGTTCAGGCTCGCGAAAACGGAGGCGCCGGCGACGCTGTAGGTGTCGACAAGATACGTGATCTGCTGTTCGGCAACCAGATGCAGGACTATGACCGCCGTTTTTCCAAGCTTGAAGAACGGGTGTTGCAGCGCTTCAAGGATGTCGAATCCGAGGCCAAGCGCAATCTCGAAATGTACGAGTCGAATGCAAAGAAGCAGATCGATTCGCTTGCGGGGCAATTGCGGAGCGAAAAAGACTCACGAGCCGATGCCGACAAGGAGATTGACCGGAATCTTCGCGAGCAAAATCAGGCCCTTGAAAAGCAGGTGCGCGCGTTGTCGGATCAATTGAGCGCACTTGAGCGCGACGTTTCGGACCGGATAAATCGAAACGATCATTTGCTGCGTGAGGAAATCAAGCAAAAGAATGAAGGCGTTCAGATGCTGATTGAGAAGATGTTTGCCGATCTCAGCAACGTCAAGACCGACCGAAATCTTTTGGCCGGCCTGTTTGTCGAGGTTGCAAAATGTCTGAATCAGGATCCTGTCGGCAGCAAGAGCAACTCGGACCGTAGCTGGAAAGTGAGTTGATGGGACCTTGACGTCAACCGTCGACCCAGTCAGCCTTCCGCAAAGAACAGCCTCGAACGATACAGAGATTGATCGCGAGGCTCTGGCTCGTCTTTTGATCGAAATTGCCCGGAACGTTGATCCGGACTACCGTGCGCGTTTCGAGGCAGTTCCAACCGCCGATCCTCGCATGGAAACGCTGCGCCAGTTGCTGGTCAGTCGCGAAATCTCGGAGCTTTCACGAGTTACGCATCTGCTGGACGAACCGGAGCAGCTTGCGGCAGCCGTGGGCGACATTCTTCCCAGTGCGGCCGCACGAGCGCCTCATGCGCAGCTCGGCGAGGCGCTTGCGCCCGCTGTCGAAAGGGCTGTGCAGCGGTCAATCCAGAAGAGCCCGCGCACGCTGACGGATATATTATACCCGGTGTTTCTGCCGGCAATTCGCAAGTCGATCGGGGAAAAGATCGACCAGACCTTTCAGTCGCTGAATGAAACTTTAAGACACATATTCACCTGGCATGGGCTCAAGTGGAGATTTGAAGCTTGGAGGACAGGTGCAAGCTTCTCAGAAGTTGTTCTAAAGCATTCTCTTATCTATCGTGTAGAGCATGCCTTTCTCATTAACCGTAATTCCGGGCTTTTGATAGCGCACGTAACTGCCGATAATGCGACGAGCGAAGATCCTCAGCTCATTTCTTCGATGCTTAGTGCAATTCAAGATTTTGTGAAAGACTCATTTAACGAGAAAGAGCAGAGCGGCCTGGACACTATCCGTTTTGGCGACCTTCGTCTCTGGTCGGAAGTTGGACCGTTTGCGACCCTGGTTTCGGTGATCCGGGGAAATCCTCCAGAGGAATTGCATGAAATAGTTCGCGATGTATTGCTTCGCATCCATGAGGAATGCTCCCAGGCTTTAGTGGAGTTTGACGGCGACAGTTCGCAATTGGCCGGCGTAGAGGCGCAATTGCAGACCTGCGTCGAGCAGAAGCAGGAGGAGTCAAACGAGGGATTTCCGTGGCTGGTGGCGGCTGTGGCCCTGCTGTTTTTGATTCTGGCAGGCGGTTGGTTCTTTCTTTCCTGGCAATCCGGGCAGCGCTGGCAGGCTTATGTGTCGCGCTGGCAGGCTTACGTGTCGCGACTGGAGGCTCAGCCGGGCATCATCGTTGCCGAACAACAGGTACGCGATGGCCAATTCTATGTTGCCGGCCTGAGAGACCCGCTTGCCGCCGACCCGCAGTCGCTGTTGTCTGGAACGCAGGTCGATCCCGCCCGCGTTCATTCGCAATGGCAATTCTATCAGAGCCTTGAACTGGAGTTCGTGCTGAAGCGGCTGACGGCGTCGCTGGCTCCGCCGGATTCAGTACGACTATCGATCGACAATGATCGCATCGTTGCCGAGGGTGAGGCTCCCGACACCTGGATAGATCGGGCGCGCGCTGCGGCCCAGCAGCTTTCGGCAGGCGGGCCGGTCTTCGATATCTCCAGGGTTCGTGACGTAAGCCCCGAAGTACTCGAGGCGGAGCGCTGGCAGGCCTATGTGTCGCGGCTGGGGACCCAGCCGGGCATCATCGTTGCACAACAAAAGATACGCGACGGCCAATTCTATATTGCCGGCCTGAGAGACCCGCTTGGCGCCGACCCGCAGTCGCTGTTGTCTGGAACGCAGGTCGATCCCGCCCGGGTTCATTCACAGTGGCAATTCTATCAGAGCCTTGAGCCGGAGTTCGTGTTGAAGCGGCTGACGGCGTCGCTGTATCCGCCGGATACAGTACGACTTTCGATCGTCAATGATCGCATCGTTGCCGAGGGCGAGGCGCCCGACACCTGGATAGATCGGGCGCGCGCAGCGGCCCGACAGCTTTCGGCAGGCGGACCGGAATTCGACATCTCCAAGGTTCGTGATGTGAGCCCCGAAGCACGCGCGGCGGAGCACTGGCAGTATTATGTGTCGCGACTTGAGGCCCAACCGGGAATCATCGTCGCCCAACAAACGGCGAGGGGCGGACATTTCTACATTTCCGGCCTGAGAGACCCGCTTGCCGCCGACCCGCAAGCTCTGCTGTCCGGAACGGAGGTTGATCCTGCCCGCGTTCATTCACAGTGGCAATTCTATCAGAGCCTTGATCCGAAGTTCGTGGTGAAGCGACTGACGGCGTCGCTGACCCCGCCGAAATCGGTCCGGCTTTCGATCATCCAGGGTCGCATCGTTGTCGTGGGTGAGGCTCCTGCCACCTGGATCAACCGGGCGCAGGCCGCCGCCGAACAACTTTCGGCGGACGGAGTGGTTCTGGATGTCTCGCAGCTGCGTGAGCTGGACCTTGCAGAACTCAATCATTTGAGAGAGGCCATCCAGACGACCGATATTTTCTTCTCTTCCGGCAAAGTTGTGCCGGGACCAGAGCAGACGCCGGTTCTCGACAGATTGGCGGATCAAATAAAGGAATTCGCCCAAAATGCCCGCAAGTCAGGCGTAACAGCGCGGTTCATGTTGACCGGCCATTCGGACACCACCGGCCGTGAGACGGCCAACGCGTCGATCAGCGCCGCCCGCGCCGAGACAGTTCGTGCGCTTCTCAACAAGCGCGGCGTCGCTCCGGAACTGCTGCTGGTTCGGGGCGCGGGCACCTTTGAACCGGCGGTGCCTGAAAATAGTCAAACTGGTAGCTCCACCAATCGCCGGGTTTCGGTTACGGTAAACCTGGACTAGGCGGAGCCCAAGATGTTGCAAAAAAAGATCTGTATGTTGGGCGGGTTCTCTGTCGGAAAGACGAGTCTGGTTCGCAGGTTTGTGAAAAGCATCTTTTCAGAAACCTACTTGACCACGGTGGGAGTGAAAATCGACAAGAAGAGTGTCGCACTCCCGGACAAAACAGTGGATCTGATTTTGTGGGATTTGGCCGGCGAAGACGATATCGGCTCATTCCGCGTCAGCCATGTGCGAGGTGCGACAGGGCTCGTGCTTGTCGTCGATGGAACCCGCGCCGCTACTCTTGCCGCCGCGCTCACGCTGCGCGAGCGGGTCGAGGCCGAATTCGGTGCTATGCCGTTTGTATTGCTGTTCAACAAATCCGATCTGGCCGATCGGTGGGTAATACCGGATAGTGAGATTAACGAACTGAGGCAACGTGGATGGCAAATCTATCTAACAAGCGCGCTTTCGGGTGAGCATGTCGATGATGCGTTTCTTCAACTTGCTTCGATGGTTGCCAAATAGACCATGCATAGATTGCCAAGAGAAGTCGGAAACTGGATTTACAATTTCTTCTACAACGAGCACTCTATCGCATATGTGAAAATTGACGCCCAGCTTCGCATAGCGGCGAAGGGCGGTAACGTTGAACATTACGGGCTCTCATCCCTTCGCATCGGTAAGCCTGTTACCGATCAGCTTGAATTCATGGAAGGTTTGCTGCCTTGCCCGGAACTTCCATATCATATGGCTATGGTCGAACTGCCCAGCGGGCGTGTCGCGGACCTTCATCTTTTTGCCGACGACGACTGCGTGTGGCTGCTCTTTCTTGACGCCACTGCCGAACGCGACAACAAGCAGCGGCTTCAACAGAAGGCTTATGAAATGACGCTCCTGCAAGAGAGGGAGCGTCAACTCAACGAGAAATTACAATCGACGAACGAGGCGTTGAGGAAGAGCCAGGAGGGATTGTCGCGTGAATACCAGCGCGCCGAATCCCTGCTCCTCAACATTCTTCCGGCGTCGATCGCGGAGCGGTTGAAAGCGCACAAAAAAATTGCAGACAACCACGCGGAGGTGAGTGTGCTTTTTGCCGACATCGTCGGTTTTACGGAAAGAGCGCGGAGCGTCGGAGCCGTAACGACGCTCGCTATTCTAAATTACTTCTTCAAGGCGGCGGATCGGCTCTCGGAACGACATGGCTGCGAAAAGATCAAGACAATCGGCGATTGTGTGATGGTGGTCGCTGGCCTGCCCACCGCGCGATCCGATCATGCAGAAGCCCTTGCGCACTATGCACTTGAACTGCGGAGGGCGGTCAAGCGCGAACGCTTCGCGGGAGAACCGATAAGACTGAGAATTGGAATTCACTCGGGACCAATCGTCGCCGGCGTCATAGGCAAAAGGCGGTTCGCCTATGACCTGTGGGGCGAGACGGTTAATCTCGCCTCACGTATTCAAACGTCCGCGGAGCCCGATGAAATCCGTATTTCCGATGCAACCCGCCAACTGCTCGGACCAAAATTTGCTTGCGACCCGCTCGAGGAAACGGAATTGCGTGGTGCAGGTCGTGTGCGAATGTGGCGGCTCCCGGCCTGATTTGCCGCCTGGCAGTGCCGAACCCTAGAGCGCATGCATCTCAAGCTAGTCAAACATCATGGTTTCGAATGTCCGCAGAGGTGCGCGAAGCAGTCGACAACCGAGCGACCGCCAAAGGTCTGGCCTGGGTCAACTCAGGACATCGGATCCTGAGATTTAACGTCTGCTATCGTTCTTCCCTGCACCACAAGCGGACCTACTGCTTCCGGCCCCGCTGCAGACAGACAGAAAGGTGCCTCATGTCGGCCATAGACATCACCGTTGCAGCTACCTGAAAGAAGACGTCGCCAGAAGCGGACACCCCGATCGCCAGTTCACCTACATCGGCCCGATCGGATTGGTCCTCATTCGAACCGGTTGTTACGTGCACGGTCTTCTTCTTGCGCGCTCCGCCGTTCAGCGTCGATTTTCGCTTGTAGCCTCTTTCTTGCCTCGACCAGCGGTTCGGCAAGAGCGGGCGCATCGTCCACGACCAAACTGTTCAGGAGCTTTAAGCGGCCCTCGAGCTTTGACGTAAGTGAGCCGCTCCACTTTAATGGGAGGAGCCGATGAACGATCTCGTTCAGCGAGGAGTGGTTCCGGTGCTTTCTCCAACAGCTTCTTCGCGAGTGGTGTCCATTCGTGCGGTTCACCCTCCTTTGGTCGGTTGAAGAGCAAGACTATGGATGCGGCCAGGGGATAGCGTATCGTTGGATCGCGGTCGCACCAAGTGATTACGGTTTCGTCCACGCCGACGCAACTCAAGCGGTAGCGGCTTGCCCATCGCGGTCTCCTTTCAACCGCAATGAATCATGAACTCAAATCAAAGGGAATCCTGAAGCCCTTAAAACGCGGCACACTTTAGGCGATCTGCGGTTTTTTGGTAATACAAATTGAAAATTGCGCCGTCATGTTTCACAACAGGTCGGTACAGCCAGGACGGTTCCGAAGCCTGCGGCCTTGTCATGGTCCTCAAGGCGAGAATTCGAAAAGACGTTAAACAATGACCCAGCACGCAGAAAATGCTCGAATTCTTATGTACAGCCACGACACGTTCGGGCTCGGCCACTTGCAGCGCTGCCGGACGATCGCGCATTCGCTGGTCGAGGATTTCCGCGGACTTCAGGTGCTTATCATTTCGGGTGCGCCTATCGCTGGCGCCTTCGACTACCGCGCCCGTGTCGACTTCGTGAAGATCCCCAGCGTCATCAAGTTGCGCAACGGCGAGTACACCTCGCTGGAAAAGGATATCGATCTGCATGAGACGCTAAGGATGCGCCAGTCGATCATTCGCCACACAGCCGAGACCTTCCGGCCGGATATCTTCATCGTCGACAAGGAACCGCTCGGCCTGCGCGGCGAGATCGAGGACACGCTGTCCTACCTCAAGACGCGGGGCACCACGCTCGTGCTTGGCCTGCGCGAGGTGATGGACGCGCCGCATCTGCTCGAAGCAGAGTGGGCACGCAAGGATGTGATGCGCAAGATAGGCCTGTTCTACGACAAGGTCTGGGTCTATGGTCCGCCGGATTTCTACGATCCGTTGACCGGCTTGGATGTGCCGCTGGCCGTCAGGGCAAAGATGAAGTTCGTCGGCTTCCTGCAACGGAGCCTGCAGAAGAACGAGTTGCCCGGCCACCGGCCCGAGGGCGACTATATCCTCGTTACCACCGGCGGCGGCGGCGACGGCGCCGAACTGATCCACAACGTCATCGATGCCTATCAGCAGGATTCGCCATTGCAGCATAGGGCGCTGATCGTGCTTGGGCCTTACATGCCGGCGCGCAAGCGCAACAAGCTGCTCAAGAAGGGGTCCAAGATCCCCTGTATCAAGATCATCGAGTTCGACAACCGCATGGAAGATCTGATTGCCGGCGCCAAGGCGGTAGTGGCGATGGGCGGTTACAACACCTATTGCGAGATACTGTCTTTCGACAAGCCGGCGCTGATCGTGCCGCGCGTCAAGCCCCGCGAGGAACAACTGATCCGAGCACAGCGCGCGGCCGAACTCGGCCTCATCGAGATGCTTTTGCCGGAAGAGGCCGAGGATTCCCAGCGGTTTGCCGATGCACTGAAGGTGCTGCCGGACCGGCCCCGTCCATCGCAGAGCAATCCGCATCTGACGCTGGAAGGGCTGCCTCATATTTCCGAAATCGTCGCGGAGCTGCTCGACCGGCGGGCCGGCCATCACCTTTCGGTCGTTGAAGGCATGAACTGAGTTGCAACATCGCAAGATCGTCGTGGTTCTGAAGGGCTATCCGCGGCTGTCGGAAACCTTCATCGCGCAGGAACTGCTCGGTCTAGAGCGTGCGGGGTTCGACCTGGTACTCGTCGCGCTCAGGCGGCCGACCGACGCAAAACGCCACCCCGTGCATGACGAGATCAAAGCGCCCGTCCATTATCTGCCGGAATATCTGCATGAAGAGCCGCTGCGCGTGCTTCGCTCGCTGTTTGCTCATCTGCTGCGGCCGGGCTTCTGGCGCGCGCTCGGATCGCTGGCTACCGATCTCCCCCGCGACTTTACGCGCAATCGCGCGCGCCGCTTCGGGCAAGCGCTCGTGCTGGCGGCCGAATGGCCCGAAGACGCGGGCTGGCTGCACGCACATTTCGCGCACACGCCGGCATCGGTGACGCGCTATGCCAGCGAGCTTCGTGGCCTGCCCTGGAGCTGCTCGGCTCATGCCAAGGACATCTGGACTTCGGCGGACTGGGATCTGGCTGGCAAGCTTGCCTCGGCGCGCTGGACGGTCACTTGCACGAAAACCGGCTTCGACCGTCTTAAAAAACTCGCTAACGGCAACTCGTCCGTGCATCTGAGCTATCATGGGCTCGACCTTGATCGCTTCGGCAGTTTCGGCGAGGCGCGACAACAGCATGACGGCTCGGCGCCGGACGAACCGGTTATCGTTCTGAGTGTCGGGCGCGCCGTTGAAAAGAAAGGTTACGATACCTTGCTGGAGGCCCTTGCCCTCTTGCCGGGTGATTTGGCGTGGCGTTTCGAGCATATCGGCGCCGGCGAGGAACTGGAACGGCTCAAGGCGCTGGCGCAAAAGCTCGGACTTGATGGTCGCGTCTCCTGGAAAGGCGCGCTCGCGCAGGAGGAGGTGCTTGAGCACTATCGCCGCGCCGACATCTTCGCCCTGGCCTGCAGGATCACCGCAAATGGCGACCGGGACGGTCTGCCGAATGTTCTGGTGGAGGCGGCTAGCCAGCGGCTTGCCTGCGTGTCGACCGATATTTCCGGCGTGCCGGAGCTTTTATCGCCGGATGAAACCGGGCTGCTGGTTCCGACGGAAAACCCGATTGCCCTGGCACAGGCGCTGGAGCGCCTGATCCGTGATCCCGTGCTGCGTGCCCGCCTCGGCGACGCCGCGGAGCGGCGCGTGCGCGCCAATTTCGATCATATGGCAAGCATTGGACAGCTCAAGGAACTGTTCGAGCGGGAGTGGCGGGCCGCCGAATGAAGCGGCTGCGCGCTTTCTTCTATGTCCAGCACCTGCTCGGCATCGGCCATCTCGCGCGCGCCAGCCGCATTGCGGCAGCTTTGGTCGATGACGGGTTCGACGTAACCGTGGTGACCGGCGGAGCGCCGATCGCGGGGTTTCCGGGACTGGGTGTAAAATCTGTAACCCTGCCGCCTGTCACCTCCGGTGATGAAGGATTTTCCGGACTTGTCGACCTGCAGGGCAAACCCATCGACGATGATTTCAAGAAATGGCGTTCAGAGATGCTGCTGCAGGCATTCCGGGACTGCAGGCCTGATATCGTCATTGTCGAGGCGTTTCCATTTGGACGCCGGCAGATGCGTTTCGAACTCTTGCCGCTGATCGAGGCCATCGACGCGACGTCGCCCAGGCCGCTGCTGGCGACGTCCGTCCGTGATATCCTTCAGGAGCGCGTCAAGCCGGGCCGGAACGAGGAAACGGTCGATCTCGTCAACAGGCATTTCGACCTTGTCATGGTCCACGGCGATCCGGCTTTCGCAACCATCGACAAGACATTTCCGCTGGCCGGGGCGATTAGGACCGAGGTCACCTACACAGGGCTCGTTGCCGCGCCGCCATCGCCCGCGGCCTCCGAGCGCTTCGACGTTCTGGTGTCGGTTGGCGGCGGGGCTGCCGGAAAGAGCCTTGTCAGCTCCACCGTCGCAGCGGCACGGAAAGCCAACAACGCTTGGAAATGGTGCTTGATCACCGGCCCAAACCTGCCGAAAGACGAGTTTGACGCGATCGCACGCGACGCCACGCCGGGCCTGTCCATCTTCAGGTTCCGCGAGGATTTCGCCAGCCTGCTGACCGGCGCCCGCCTGTCAGTCTCGCAGGCGGGTTACAACACGGTCTGCGATGTCCTGCGCGCGGGTTGTCGCTCCCTGCTCGTTCCATTTGCAGCCGGCGGGGAAACCGAACAGACGGTTCGCGCCCTGATGCTCGAAGAACTCGGTCTTGCAACGGTGCTGATGGAAAAGAACCTAACGCCTCAAGATTTGGCGCAAGCGATCGAACAGGCGCTTGTGGGACCGACGCCATCCGCGCATCGTCTCGATCTGGAAGGCGCGCGTCGCTCGGCGCAAATCCTGCGCGAGCGGTATCGAACATGGTCCCTAAAAGCGGGGCACGGTTTCGGAAAGGTTTTGGGCGAGATGCATTAAACAGTTCCGATCAGCATGAAGCGCGTATAATTTTTCGTCGGCAGTTCGCCGGAGAACCGCACCTCCCGTAGCGCCGCCATTGCTTCGAAGGCCGCAAGTGAAGCCACGCAGTTGATGTGCGTCGGCTCGCTGAAATAATCGTTCGATTGCAGCAGTACATTCGCGCCCCGCGGAAGCAGAGCAAGCCAGGCGCGCAGATCGGCGATGTGTTCGCAGCTCGTATTGATCGTCAGGTCGGGCCGCCCGGCCGCATAGTCGAGTGCGTACATATCCGCCGTCAGCGCCCGGAACCGGTCGCCGGCTTCCCGGTTGAGGGTCCGGGCGACCGGCGCGACTTCGGGATCGATGTCGATGCTATCGACCGCCGCGATGTCGAAGCGGGCGTCGTTGAAAAGCATTGCCGGCAATACGCCGTACCATCCACCCAGAACCCATATGCGCCCGAACCGGCCGCCGAGGGTTTCGAACAGCCTGTCGAGCGCCCACATCTTGCAGGCGACCTGTTTGTGGTTGAAGGCGTTGGCGATATCGGCCTTCGGATGCTTGGTGATGACGCGCGCCAGCCCTGCCACGAGAGGGCAGTTGACATAGGCAGCAATTCCCCGCGTGAGGTCCAAGGCTTGCTCGTGCCAGTCCATGCCGGCATTGCGTGGTTGCGTGACATCCATCATAGTCGTCTTGTATGGCGGGATTTCGGGCGACACAACGCAATCTTGCCCCCCGCAAGGCTGTTTGATCCGCGGATGTAACTATGCTGCTAGCCGCTTTGCCATCGCCCGGTGCCGGAGAGAGCCGGCTGCATCTGTCCGGACCGTTGGCGTCATCCGTGCACTGCAGCTTCGAGCTTGTCGTTGGGGACGAAGAAATCGCCGACACGCCATTCGCCAGCAGGTGCGTTTCCATCCTGCATCCTTCCAACTGAAGGGTCCGCAGTCGCATATGGAACCCAGCCTAGCCCGCTATATCTGGACGCACACCAAGAAGCAGCAGCTCTGGATATTGATGATCGTCGTGCTTTCGATGATCCCGTATTTCATGTCCTTCGACCTGCCGAAGCTGATCGTCAACGGCCCGATCCAAGGTAGGGGCTTCGAGCAACCGGGCGCGACCCATCCATTCATGAGGCTACACTATAACCTGCCGTTCATTGGAGAGGTCCAGTTCTTCTCCGGTTTTCAGCTCGACCGCACGGCGACGCTGTTTGCCCTGAGCCTCGTGTTCCTCTTGCTGGTCGTCATCAACGGTCTGTTCAAACTCTACATCAACACCTACAAGGGCCGCCTCGGCGAACGCATGCTACGGCGTATCCGCTTCGATCTGGTCGACCGTGTGCTGCGTTTTCCGCCGGTTTACTTCAAGCGGGTGAAATCCGCCGAAGTGGCGACCATGGTGAAGGACGAGGTGGAGCCGCTGGGCGGCTTCATCGGCGACGCCTTCCTGCAGCCGGTACTGCTCGGCGGCCAGGCGCTGACGGCCATGCTGTTCATCATGATCCAGAACGTCTGGCTGGGAATGATAGCGGTCGTGATCGTGGTGATCCAGATCGTGCTCATCCCGCGAATGCGGCGGCGGCTGATCGTGCTCGGGCGCCAACGGCAGTTGACGGCGCGCGCGCTTTCGGGCCGGGTTGGCGAAATCGTCGACGGCATCGGCGCGATTCACGTCCACGATACATCAAACTACGAGCGCGCCGACATAGCTGCCCGGCTCGGGCTCATCTTCAAGATCCGCTTCGATCTTTACCAATGGAAATTCATGGTGAAGTTCCTCAACAATTTTCTCGCGCAGCTCACGCCCTTTCTGTTCTACATGATCGGCGGGTATCTGGTCATCCAGGGGCGGCTGGACGTCGGCCAGCTCGTGGCCGTGATCGGCGCCTACAAGGACCTGCCCGGACCGATGAAGGAACTGATCGACTGGGATCAGGATCGGCAGGATGTCCAGGTCAAATATCAGCAGGTCGTTGAACAGTTCACAGTCGAGGGTATCATCGCGCCGAGAATCGAGGCATTGACGACCGACGATCCCCCTCCGATGATCGACCCGCTGTCAGCGATCAGTCTCTCCATAGCAGACGATGGCGGTGCAGTGCTCCTCGACCGCATCTCCCTCCAGGTCAAGCCGGGTGAGACGGTGGCGCTGGTCGGGACCGCAACAGGTGGAGCGGACGCACTTGCAGAAGCCTTCGCGCGGCTGGTCTGGCCGAACAGCGGAAGGGTCGCTTCGGGCGCCGACGACCTGCTTGAACTCCCCGAAGCAGTGACCGGCCGGCGCATGTCCTATGCCTCGTCGGATGTTTTCCTGTTCCAGGCAAGCCTCCGCGATAACCTGCTCTACGGGTTGAAGCATGCGCCACTGACATCGGTGCCTTATGAGGGTGTCGCAGCAGACCAGCGCCGCTGGGACATCGAGGAGGCGCGCCGGTCGGGCAATCTGGATCTTGATATCCACAGCGACTGGATCGACTATGCTTCCACCGGCGCTACCGGCCCGTACGACCTCTTTGAACCCGTGCGCCGGGTGCTCGACGCGGTTGTTCTGTCGCGCGACATTCTGGATCTTGGCTTGCGCTCTTCGGCGGACCTCACGCGTCACACGGAGCTTGCCAGGCGGATCGTCGAACTGCGTGCGGCGCTGCGAACCCGGCTGGAACAGGAAGGGCTGAGCGGACTGGTCGTTCCTTTCGAACCGGGCGCCTACAACAAGGAAGCAACGATCAGCCAAAACCTGCTCTTCGGCGCTGCCGCCGGCCCCGAACTGGCCGACAGGGCCCTGGCGGCCAATCCCTATTTTGCTTCCGTGCTGAGGCAAGCCGGCCTCGACCTCACGCTCTACGAAATGGGCATGGAGATCGCCAAACAGGCGATCGAGTTGTTTGCAGACCTGCCGCCCGATCACCAGTTCTTCCAGCAGCTCGCCTTCATGAGCGCCGAGGAGATACCCGCCTACGAAACCTTGCTGCAACGGCTCAAGAACCGTCCTCACGAGGCGGTTTCGGAGAACGATCGCGCCATGATCGTCACCTTGAGCTTTGCCTACATCGAGCCTCGGCACCGCTTCGGCCTGCTGAGCGACGAGCTCATGAGCAAGATCGTCGCTGCACGCAACCGGTTCTATGAAAACCTGCCGCCCGAACTGCAAAATGCGGTCGAACGGTATGATCCTGCCAAATACATTGCCGCGGCCACCGTCATGGATAATGTCCTGTTCGGGCGTGTGGGCAACAACCATCCCGACGCTCCGGACCGCATACGCTCCATCGTCTATGACATTCTTGACGAACTGGGGCTTTATGCCGAACTTCTGGATGTCGGCCTGGACTTCAACGTCGGCTCCGGCGGCAGGCGGCTGACCGGTGGACAGCGACAGAAGCTCGATGTTGCCCGGGCCCTGCTCAAGCGTCCCGATTTTCTCATTCTCAACCGGCCGCTGTCGGCGCTCGACCAGCGCATGCAGGATAAGGTGCTGCGAAACGTGCTCGAGGAAGCCAGGTGCGACGGCCATTCGCCGGCAATTGTGTGGGTCGTGACGAATCCGGCAATGGCGATGATGTTCGATCGCGTTATCGTCTTCGACTCGGGTCAATTGGTGGAAGACGGAACACACGAGACACTTGTGGCAGGGAACGGTATCTTCAAGGAACTGCTGTCATAGAGCAACGGACATTCAGATGGGATCATTCTGCCGGTGGGAATTTGCTACAAGGTCAAGGGATTCGGGGAAGGGCGTAGCGGGACTACATCCGCGCCGAAACCCGAAGGATTTGCCGCAAATTCCTCCGGCTCTTCGGGTTTCCGGCTGGCGGACGCCCATTTTGTCAGGCGGTATCGCCCGATCGCCCGACATCGCCACCGCGTGGTTCGCCTCGCCATCCCGGAAACAGAATTGATTCCATCTGGGCGTCCGTTGTTCTAGTCTGGCAACGCGAATTTTGGGAAGGTTTGCGACAATGCTGCTCAAGGATGAAGTTGGAATGCTGCAACGCATTCCCTTGTTTTCTGGCATCGAGTCGACAAAGCTCAAGCTGCTTGCGTTCACATCCGATCGCGTGAGCTACAGCGCCGGCCAGATCCTTTTCCGGCAGGGCGACGAGGGAGACGCCGCCTATGTCATCCTTTCAGGCAGGGCGGATATTCTGGTCGATTCCGACCGCGGACCGATAAAAGTTGCCGAAATGGTGCCAAATTCGATTGTTGGCGAGATCGCCATATTGTGCAACAGCTCTCGCACTGCCACCGTCAGAGCGGCAAGTCCGCTGGAAGCCTTGAGAATCAGCAAGGATCATTTCCTGAGGCTCATGAAGGAGTACCCGGAAATGACCATCGAGATATTGCGGGTTCTTGCCGATCGCCTAAGCCATACGACCGCCGATCTGATCGACGCACGAAGCGCCAAATGACGAATGAGGTGAGCTCAATCCTCGCTGTCGTGATGGCACTGGCCTCAGAAGGTCACCCGGAGAAAACCTGTCTCGCCTAGCAGCAGTTGTTTGGCTAGGATGGGCGACGGGGACAGCGAAGGGGTAGCATGGACGACGACGTTTTCCTGGTCAGGTTTTGGGGCGTGCGCGGCAGCATTTCGGTATCGGGGCCAGAATTCTCTCGCTATGGCGGCAACACAATCTGCGTTGAGATGCGATGCGGCAAGCACACGCTTCTGTTCGACGCGGGCTCTGGCCTGCGGCCTGCCGGCGGGGCGCTTCGGGCGTCGGGGGTAACGGATTTCGATCTGTTTTTCACCCATTGCCATTACGATCACATCATCGGGCTGCCGTTTTTTGCGCCGATCTATGACCGGAGCGTCAAGGTTACGCTTTGGTCCGGGCATCTTGCAGGACGCATGACGACCCGGCAGATGGTCGATAAGTTCATGCGGCCGCCGTGGTTTCCGGTGAAATTGGAGATCTGCAAGGCAAGCCTCGACTGCCACGATTTCGTATCCGGAGACGTGCTTCGGCCGCGCCAAGGGGTGGTGGTCCGAACCGGCAGTCTTAACCATCCGGGCGGCTGCATAGGCTACCGGGTCGAATGGGGCGGCCGCGTCGTGGCGGTGATCACCGACACTGAGCACGAGCCGGACAAACTCGATCAGGCGGTGCTCGGCCTGATCGAAGATGCCGACCTCGTCATTTACGATTGCACCTACACCGAGGAGGAAATGGAACGCCGCCGCGGTAACGGGCACTCGACATGGCAACAGGGCGTCAGGCTCTGTGAGGCGGCCGGTGCGCGGGGGCTTGCGCTGTTTCACCACGATCCGACGCGCACCGACGAGGAACTGGACGAGATCGAGAAACTGGCCAAAGACAGGTTTGCCGGCGCTTTTGCCGCGCGGGATGGCCAGACGCTCAAATTTCCAGTCTCATTGCACAAAAGGCGCTGAGCTATTTTCCTCTACCGGCGCTGCGCCCGATCAATGTCCTGATCGGAAGCCATGCGCAGGCTTCAGTCCGTGCGGTGACTGTGAACAGCCGTTCGAGGAAAAGCCAGGCCGATTCATCGTGTACGAGGTGGTGGGTGAGCAGGCCGACCGGTTCGCCGCCGTCGAATGCATGCTGCAATTGCGCGATGATAGCCTGAACCAATAGGCCATGATCGCGGCAGCCGCGCGTGCCATGCCAATCCATGATGTCGACATTGCTGTTGATGACCGCCAGTGAAGCCGGCTTCGGCGACCCATAGACCGACAATGCAGCAAATCCTATCGATCCAAGGTCGGATACCAAGCCGGCGTCGATCCTGTTCCAGGGTGGCACCAGCATCGGAACGGCACGTGCGCCGTGCAGGCTGGTTAAGTGCGTCAGCCCGCGAGCCAGCTCATCCAGCACCGCCTCGCGTGGCCGATGCGCGCCGAGCTCCTGCTTTTTCAGGTCCTGGGGCGCATGATTTCGGTGCGCCCAGCCATGGATGGCGACCGTGGCATGCGGCGCCTCGTCAAGCCGGGCGACAAGCTTCTCATCGGTCAAGGCCGGAATGACGGCCAGAGTGACCGGAACCGCGAATTCACCGGTGAGGTCGAGCAGCCGATCAAGCGCAGGCGTTGGATCCACGGCGTCATCGTCACGCAGCCAGAACTCTGCCTTGCGGTCCGCCCGTTGCCAGCGCGCCAGTTCTTCCACCAAGGGCTGCCAGATCGGATCGGATGTCATGAGACCGGAATCTTCGCAAAAAGTTCGGCCAGACGCGCCGCTGCGCCACCGAGGGAACGTTCGTCGAGGACGAAACGTCTGGCTTCCACGGCCATGATGGTTCTTTCGTCGTTACGGGCCAGAAGCCTTTCAATGGCGGAAGCAAACGCCGCCACATCGCCCGGCTGGGTGAGAAACCCGGTCTGGCCATCGCGCACGACCTCCGGCACGCCGGCGATGTCCTGAGCCACCACCGGAAGGCCGGCGGCCTGTGCTTCAAGATAGGCAACGCCATAGGCCTCGCCGTAACCCGGCCAGACGTAAATTCCGCCGGTGTAGAGGACGTCCGGCACGGCGGCTGGCTCAATCGCGCCGAGCCATTCGATACGGTCGGCGGGCAGGCCGGCGAATTGTGCTTTGACCTCGTCACGGGCAGGCCCGTCGCCGACGACCGACATGGTCCAGGGCAGGTGGCCGATCGAACCGAGCGCCTGCGCCAGCATGCGATAGCTTTCGACTTTGTCGCCCGGGCGCATCATGGCGACGGTAACGAGGCGCGTCGGACAACCCCGTGCCGGCATTTCCCTGAATACCGATGTGTCGATGAAGGGCGAAAGCATACCGAAAGCTGCGTCAGGAGCAGCGTCCGTCAGTCCCTGGCGATCCCTTTGCGTGAAGCAGATGTTCAGCGCTGCCTGTTCGATGGCTCGCACCACCAACGCTTGCGTGTCGGCCCACAAGCCGGCGTTGCGCCGCCTAGAATAGGAGGCTTCCGCTGTCACATAGGGGACAGCAAAGGCCGACGCCAGCTCGGGTCCGATCAGGTCGGGCGCCTTGTAATAGGGATGATAGGAGAACCAGAGATCGGGCTTGCCGTCACGATCCCAAAGCTTTGTCAGCCGCGCGGCTTCCTCTTGGGCCTCGATCTTGAGCGCATCGAAACTTTTCGGCTCCGGTTGGCGTAGATAGAAGCGCAATTCGGATGCCAGTTCGACGCTATGGCCGCCATGCTCCAGCGCTTTGACCAGCATCCGTGCCATCTGGCGGTCGCCGGAGACAACGGGATGATTGGGTGACTTCAGCGGCGCGTAGAAGGCAATTCGCATCGTCGGACCCTATCATCGGAAAGCCTGCGCAAGTCAATTTCCAAGCATGATCGACTTCACCTTCAAGCCGTGGAATGTGCTATCTGATGCTCATGGAAACAGCTGCCGCGTCCGACCCGTTTGTCGCTTCCTTGCCGGTCTTCGCAAAGTTCGAAAGCGTTGCCGATATCGATAACTATCGGCCTCTCCCCGATGGCTGGGCGCTGGCCACCGCCGACATCGTCGGCTCGACCAAGGCGATCGAGGCTGGGCGCTATAAAACCGTCAATATGGCCGGCGCCAGCGTCATTTCGGCGCTGCTCAATGCGCTGGGTCGGCAAGATCTTCCCTTTGTCTTCGGCGGCGACGGCGCGCTCGTGGCGTTTCCCGGCTCGGCGCTGGAGATCACCCACAACGCGCTGGCGGCTGTCCAGAGATGGGTGGCGGACGAACTGGACCTGACCTTGCGTGCCGCAATCGTGCCGATAAAGGATATAAGAGCGCGAGGCCTCGACGTTCGCGTGGCGAGGTTCCAGGCCTCCGAAGCAGTCTTCTATGCCATGTTCGCCGGCGGTGGCGGCAGTTGGGCGGAAGCCGAGATGAAGGCGGGGCGCTACCGCATAGATCCTGCGCCGGCCGGCACGCGGCCGGATCTGACCGGCCTCTCCTGCCGCTGGAACCCGATCGAAGCCCGGCATGGCGAAATCGTCTCGATCATAGCAATACCAGGGGCGTCGCGCGACTTGCGCGGTTTTCAGTTTCTGGCTTCCGACATCATCGCCCTTGCCGGCAGGCAGGAACGCGATGGCCACCCGGTGCCGGTGAACGGGCCGGACTACAGTTTTCTGCCCGCCGGCCTCGATGTCGAGGCGCGGGCCATGGCGCCGGCAGGATGGCGGTGGCTATCGAAGCTGTGGATAGTCTTCCTGATGACGCTTACGGCTGTTACCGATAGATATGGCTGGACGATCGGCCGTTTCGATCCGAAGATCTACAAACGCGACGTGGCCAGCAATTCGGATTTCCGGAAGTTCGACGACGGCTTGAAGATGACCATCGACGTTGACGCGGATGTGTTGCAACGGATCGAGAACCGGCTGAGACAGGCGGAGGAGGCGGGCATCTGCAACTATGGCCTGCACCGCCAGAAATCGGCCTTGATGACATGCCTCGTCGCCTCGCCGCTGCAGCGCGATCACGTTCATTTCATCGATGGCGCCGCCGGCGGCTATGCGATGGCTGCCGCAAGCCTGAAGGCGAAGGTGCCGGTCTGATGACGGCTTGCGGAAATCGATTCTCCGCAATATGCCTCGGCCATGGTTCTTGGGACGAGGTGAGCCTCGCCATGGAAGCGGACAGCCTGTCCGAATTGACGGGAAAGCAGATTGTTGGACGCCTCACGATCGACATATGACCGTCTTCTGAACCGGATTTCGACGCGCGCCGCGCAGGTCGGCGTGATCGGACTGGGCTATGTCGGGTTGCCGCTGGCAGTTGCGATCGCACGCGCCGGCTTCCCGGTTTCCGGCTTCGACATCGAAGCCCAGAAGGTCGAGAGCCTGAACACCGGCCAATCCTACATTGAGGCGGTGACGTCGACGGCCCTTGCCGGCCAGGTGGCGAGCGGACGGTTCCGCGCCACTGCGGATTTTGCCGAGCTGACCGTCTGCGATGTCATTATCATCTGCGTTCCGACACCGCTGACGAAACACCGTGAGCCGGACCTCTCCTTCGTCAGGAACACGGCAGGCACCATCGCGAAGCATCTGCGTCTTGGCCAGCTGATCGTGCTGGAATCGACTACCTATCCCGGCACCACCGACGACGTGATCAAGCCCATACTGGAAGAAACCGGCTTGCAGTCGAGGAGAGACTTCTTCCTCGGCTTCTCGCCCGAACGCGAGGATCCCGGCAACCGCAGCTTTGAAGTCGCGACGATCCCCAAGGTCGTGGCAGGCGACGGCATTGAAGCGGCGACGCTCGTGCAGGTTTTCTACCAGGGCGTGGTCGAGACCGTCGTTCCGGTTTCCACCACGGCGACCGCCGAGGCGGTCAAGCTGACGGAAAACATCTTCCGCTCGGTCAATATAGCCCTCGTCAACGAGTTGAAGGTCGTGCTCGGTGCGATGGGCATCGACATCTGGGAGGTGATCGAGGCGGCAAAGACCAAGCCCTTCGGCTACATGCCTTTCTATCCTGGCCCCGGACTCGGCGGGCACTGCGTTCCGATCGATCCCTTCTACCTGACGTGGAAGGCGCGCGAATACGAACTGCCGACCCGCTTCATCGAGCTGGCGGCAGAGATCAACACGGCCATGCCGCGTCATGTGGTCGATGAACTGGCCAAGGCGCTGGACCGGCGCTGCGGCAAAGCGCTCAGCCGCTCGCGCATTCTCATCATAGGGCTAGCCTATAAGAAGAATGTGCCCGACATCCGCGAAAGCCCCTCACTGCGGCTCATTGAACTCATCGAGGAATGGGGCGGCAAGGCGGAATTCCACGACCCGCATGTTACCGAGATCCCGACCACACGGGAGCATATGGCGATCAAGGGGCGTCGCTCGGTCGAATTGACCGAGGCGGCCTTGAAGGATTTCGATGCTGTCGTCGTTGCAACCGACCACGACGCGATCGACTATCAGGCGATCGCTGATCACGCCCTTCTGATCGTCGACACACGCAATGTTTTTGGCCGCCTCGGGCTAGCCCGAGAGACGGTGGTGAAGGCCTGACGGCGTCTGAGCCAGCGAATTTCTTGCCCGATGTCAGGATCGGGATTGCACTCCGCCGGCACGCTCGCCACATATGTGCCCCAGGAGATAGATGCAGTTACGCCTGCTCCTTGCCTGCAAGGACAGTCATTCGGGAAATTCTTCGCCGGCTTTTGCCGCCGAAGCCGACTTCATTGGCTTCGAGGGTGTGGCGGATCAAAGGAGATGGCTCGTCTTCGACGGGTTTCGAGATAGTATGAGCACAGCGCAAGCAGAAATTTCCACCATTCTTATGGATAAGGTTGCCGATTGGCTGACCCAATCGGCGCTGGCCGGCAACGACCTGGAAACATTGGTAAAAGGCTTTTGTGAACGGCTGGCTGCTGCCGGCCTGCCACTGAAGCGGGTGCATTTGAGCTTTTCGATGCTTCATCCGCTTTATGACGCGCTTGGCTTCACCTGGCTTCGCGGCCAGGGCATGGAAATGGAAGGCTTCCGCAAGGAGGGCGGCGTGCAGTCCGACAGATTCCTGACCAGCCCATACTACCATCTGCTCAGCAACAAGCTCGACCATCTGCGGCGCCGGTTCAACACGTCGGTGCCGTCGGAGTTTCCTGTTTTCGATGAACTCAAGCTTATGGGCGTCACCGATTACATGGCTTTCGTCCATCCCTTCAACGGCAACACCAGTCAGGGCATGTTGGGGTCCTGGTCCACCGACAGTGCTGCAGGCTTCAGCGACAGCATGATTTCGGCGCTGCTGCGCATCCAGAACCATCTCGCTATCGCAACCAAGATGGCGGTACTCACCAAGCTCGCCGACAACATGATGACCACTTATCTCGGCGGCGACGCCGGAAAGCGCGTGCTCGACGGCCAGATCAAGCGCGGCGAGGGTGATACAATCCGGGCCGCACTGGTCATGGGCGATATGCGCGGGTCGTCAAGACTTGCCGAAACCTCCGGCCGCGAAGTCTATATCGATACGCTGAACCAGTTTTTCGACGCCGTTGCTGCACCGTTCAACCGCAAAGGCGGGCAGATCATGAGTTTCATAGGGGATGGCTTCATTGCCGTCTACCCTTGCGAAAGGCACCGCTCGCAGTCCGAGATCGCCTGCCAGGCTGCTCTTGCGGCAGCGCACAAGGCCAGCGCGCGCATGATGGATCTCAATCAGCGCAGAAAGAAGCAGGGATTGGGCGACATAAAATTTGGCATCGGCCTGCATGTCGGCAATGTGATGTTCGGCAATGTCGGGCTTACCGACCGGCTCACATTCTCTGTCTTCGGCTCGGCTGTAAACGAGGTCCAGCGCCTCCAGACCCTGACCAAGAAATATCCGCACAGCGTTCTCGCCAGCAAAGACTTCGCCGGCTATTGCGGCGCCAACAGCTGGCTGACGCTCGGCGAGGAGGAACTGGCGGGCATCAAGCAGAAGCTGACGGTGCTTTCACCCGATCTGTCGGGTGCTCTCGCACTCGAGGAAGACGGTGCGCTGCAGCCGATTTACGACCGAAGATCGGACGCCGAGCAGCTCATGCTGCTTCATCGCGATGCTTCGCGGCTGTCGGCGGGCGACCCGAGGAAGCTCCAGTAACCGCCACGATCTGATCCGAACGCCTCTGGTACGCAGTCCGGTCGCCGGTTTCGCCGGGGAACTCGTTTCGAATCCAAGTTGCTCTGGGCTGGCAATGCGCTAGTCTTGCTTCTGGGCCTGCCGCCCGGCAGGCCGCCAGAGTGGGGCTGGTGTGAGAATGAATTCGGGTGTTGATCTGCTGCGGATCGAGGATCTTGGCATCTCTTTTGCCATTATCGGGGGACCGTTGCATGCCGTCAGGCGTGCAAATCTTCGCGTCCTGCCCGGCAAGGTTACCGCGCTTGTGGGCGAGTCCGGTTCCGGAAAATCGGTTCTCAGCCAGGCAGTGATGGGCATTTTGCCGAACACAGCCCATGTTCGCGGCCGTATCCTGTTTTCCGATCCTGAAAAGCCCGGCACGACGCAGGATATCCTGCAGATGCCGCGTGACGGACCCGAAATCCGGGCGTTGAGAGGCAGCCGCATCGGCAAGATCTTTCAGGAGCCGATGACATCGCTGTCGCCGCTGCACACGATCGGCAACCAGGTCAGCGAATCCCTGCAGATTCATACGCCCATGGCTCGGGCGGAGCGCAAGGCGCGGACCGAGGAAATGCTCGGCCTCGTCGGCTTTCCCAATCCCAAGCGCGCCTATGACATGTATCCCTTTGAACTTTCGGGAGGATTGCGGCAACGCGCCATGATCGCCATGGCGCTTATCTGCCGGCCTGCTTTGTTGATCGCCGACGAGCCGACGACGGCGTTGGACGTCACCATCCAGGCGCAAATCCTGCAATTGCTGCGCGGGCTTCAGACCAAGCTGAACATGGCGATGCTGCTGATCACACACGACCTCGGCGTGGTCGCCAATGTCGCCGACGAGGTGGTCGTCATGTACCATGGCGAGATCATGGAAATGGGGCCTGTCGAGGCGATATTCCGCCGGCCGGGCCACCCTTACCTGAAGGGCCTGATGGCAGCCGTTCCGCATTTCGACCTGAAGCCTGGTGAAAGGCTAAAGGCGCTCCGCGAGGTGCCGGTGAATGTCGAGAACCTGCTCGGCAAGCAGACTGCGCCGGCATCGAAGGGGCCGGACGACATCCTGCTGTCGGTGAGGGATCTGACAAAGACCTTCACCATCCGCAAGTCCGGATGGTTCGGCGGGGGTCATCAAACCTCTGTTCGCGCCGTGGACGGCGTGAGCTTCGACATCAGGCGGGGTGAGTGTCTGGGTCTGGTCGGCGAAAGCGGCTGTGGCAAAACCACCGTCAGCAAGATCCTCATGCGGGCCATCACCCCCAGCGGCGGTTCCGTGATCTTCAACGGCCGCGATGGACCGACCGACGTCCTGGAAGCCGAGAAAGACGCCCTGCGCATGCTGCGCGCGAAAATCCAGATGGTCTTCCAGGACCCGGTTTCGTCGCTTTCACCTCGCATGACGGTGGAGAACATCTTGAGCGAGCCGCTGGAGATCCATCAACGTGGCAATGCCGCGTCCCGACTCGCCACGGTCAAGAGCCTGATGCAGGCAATCGGGCTCGATCCGCGCTTCATAAAGCGCTATCCGCACAGTTTCTCCGGCGGGCAACGTCAGCGTATCGGCATCGCGCGTGCGTTGGCGTTGGGGCCCGAACTCCTGATCTGCGACGAGCCGGTTTCGGCGCTCGATGTCTCTGTCCAGGCGCAGATCCTGAATCTTCTGAAGGACCTGCAGAAGGAACTGGGCCTGACCTATCTGTTCATATCCCACAATCTGGCGGTGGTGGACTACATGGCAGACCGCATCGCGGTGATGTGCGGCGGGCGTATCGTCGAGCTGGCGCCGCGCGAAATTCTGCTCAGGAAACCGATCCACCCCTACACGCGCTCGCTGGTCGCCGCGGTACCTTTCCCCGATCTCGACAGGCCGATGGATTTCAAGACGCTAAAGCTCAGCGGCGCTTCCGACACCAGCGCATGGGGACCGCAATTCCGCGACGAGGGCGACGAGGATAAGCTGTCACCACTCGATCTTGGCGGTGGCCACCTCGTGCTGGCCCGACATTCGGCCGATGTCAGCGAGCTACGCCATTGATCAGCCGGCGCACCGTCCTTGGTCTCATGGCTTCGGCATTTCTGCCGGGCACGTCGCGCGCCGGCGATCTGGAGCCGGAATTTCTTCGGCAGCAGCTGACGGCCAGGGCGCTGCCGGCACTCGCTGAGCGCCTGCCCAAGAGCCCGCGAGCGCTGAATCTCGCTGCGATGGGCCGGCAGCCCGGCCAGTATGGCGGCACGCTGCGGACGATCATCGGCAGCCAGAAAGATATCCGGATGATGACGATCTACGGGTATTCTCGCCTGGTCGGCTATGACGAAAAGCTCAACCTGCAAGCCGACATTCTCGAAAGTTTCGACGTAGCGGATGATCGCGTCTTCACCTTCAAGATACGGGAAGGACACAAATGGTCCGACGGCAGCCTGCTGACGCCGGAGGATTTTCGCTATTGCTGGGAAGATGTCTGGCTGAACGATGAGCTTTCGCAAGGCGGGCTCGCCCCGACCCTGCTGGCGGACGGCAAGCCGCCACGCTTCGAGATCGTCGATCCGCTGACGGTGCGCTACAGTTGGGATGCGCCCAATCCCGACTTCCTGCCCAAGCTCGCTGCTGCCGCGCCGATATCGCTCGTTCTACCGGCCGCCTATCTCAAGCAGTTCCACAAGAAATATCAGGATCCATTCCGGCTCGCCGGCCTGATGAAGGAGAACCGGGCCAAGAAATGGACGCTCCTGCATATACGCATGTCGCGGCAGTATCGCCCGGAGAACCCGGAACTGCCGACGCTCGATCCCTGGCAGAACCGGACCAAGCCGCCGGCCGAGCAGTTCATCTTCGAGCGCAACCCGTTCTTTCATCGAACAGACGAGAATGGCCGGCAACTGCCCTATGTCGACCGGATTGTCATGAATGTCAGCTCGTCGGCGATCATTTCCGCCAAGACCGGTGCGGGGGAGAGCGACCTGCAATCGATGGGAATTGACTTCACCGATTACTCCTTCCTGAAGGACGCGGAGAAGCGCTACCCGGTGAAGATGCATCTGTGGAAACGCACACAGGGTTCGCGGCTGGCGCTGCTGCCCAATCTGAATTGTGCCGACCAGGTGTGGCGTGGCCTTTTGCGTGACGTGCGCGTGCGCCGCGCACTTTCGCTCGCTGTGGACAGGCGCGAGATCAATTTGGCCGTGTTCTACGGATTGGCGCAGGAAAGTGCCGATACGGTCCTGCCGGAGAGCCCGCTCTACCGGCCGGAATTCGCGAAAGCCTGGATCGCCCATAATCCCGACCAGGCCAATGCCCTGCTGGACGAGGTCGGGCTGCAGGCACGTGGCGATGACGGCGTGCGGATACTTCCCGATGGACGCCCGGCGCAGATCATCGTGGAAACGGCCGGCGAAAGCACGCTGGAAACCGACGCGCTCGAACTCATCACCGATCACTGGCGCAAGATCGGCATCGCTTTGTTCATCCGGACTTCGCAGCGCGACATCTTCCGCAGCCGCGCGCTTGGCGGCCAGATCATGATGTCGATGTGGTCGGGCATCGATAACGGCGTGCCGACCGCCGACATGAACCCGTACCAGCTGGCCCCCACCATCGACGACCAGCTGCAGTGGCCGCTCTGGGGTGCTCACTATCTGTCCCATGGCAAGATGGGCGAGGCGCCCGATCTTCCTGAAGTGGTCGAGTTGATGGCTTTGCTCAAGCGCTGGAACGGATCGACCGGAGCCACGGAGCGCGCCGAAATCTGGAATTCAATGCTGTCGATCTACACCGATCAGGTGTTCTCGATCGGCACGGTGAACGCAACGCATCAGCCGATTCTGGCGTCCTCGCGGCTGCGCAATCTGCCTGACAAGGCGCTCTACGGCTACGACCCGACCTCCTATTTCGGTGTCTACATGCCGGATACATTCTGGCTTGGAGGCTCCTGAGCGTGCTTCGATATCTTGTTTGGCGCATCGCCGTGATGGTTCCAACGCTGATGGTCATATCGGCGCTGGTGTTCACCATCATCGAACTTCCGCCGGGCGACTATTTCGACAGCTATGTCGCCGAGCTTCGCGCCCAGGGCGAAGCGGTGGATTCCGATCGCATCGAGATGATGCGCAAGGAATATGGTTTCGACCAGCCGCCGGTCATTCGCTACTTCTACTGGGTCGGCGGGATGCTGCACGGCGATTTCGGCTATTCCTTCGAATATGAGCTGCCGGTTCGCGACGTCGTCGGGGACCGAATGTGGCTGACCGTGCTGGTTTCCTTCGTCACGATCATCTTCACCTGGCTCATCGCCTTTCCGATCGGCATGTACTCCGCCACGCATCAATACAGCTGGGGCGACTACGGCCTGACTTTCTTCGGCCTTCTCGGCCTTGCCATTCCGAATTTCATGCTGGCGCTGATCCTGATGTATTTCGCCAACATCTGGTTCGGCACGTCCATCGGCCATCTCATGGACCAGCAATATCTCGGCGAGCCGATGAGCTGGGCCAAGGCGAAGTCGATCCTCGCCCATCTCTGGATCCCGGTCTTGATCATCGGCACCGGGGGCACGGCAAGCATGATCCGGCGACTGCGCGCCAATCTGCTCGATGAACTGCACAAGCAATATGTGGTGACGGCGCGTGCCAAAGGCCTTCATCCGTTCAAGGCACTGGTCAAATATCCGATGCGCATGGCGCTCAATTTCTTCATTTCCGATATCGGCTCCATCCTGCCGGCCATCATCTCCGGCGCCGAAATCACGGCGATCGTGCTGTCTTTGGAAACGACCGGGCCGATGCTGATCAAGGCGCTGCAAAGCCAGGATATGTATCTGGCGGGGTCGTTCCTGATGTTCCTCGCCTTCCTGACGGTCATCGGTGTGCTGATTTCCGACCTGGCGCTGGCGCTGCTTGATCCACGAATTCGTTTGCAGGGTGGCAGCACCAAATGAACACGCATTCGCCGCTGCCCGCTCCGGGCGCTCCACTGCAACACTACATTTCCAGCGCGCCCTTTGACCTGCAGTCGGTCGAGGCGATGACGCCGGGGCAGGCGAAGGTCTTTCAGGCGTCGCAGTTGCGGCTGATGTGGTGGAAATTCCGCAAGCACCGGCTTGCCCTCATATCCGGCATATTCCTGGCAGTGCTGTATTTCGGCATACTGATCTGCGAGTTCCTGGCGCCCTACAATCTGCACACGCGCAACATGGACTACATCTATTCGCCGCCGCAGCAGGTGCACCTGTTCCACAATGGCGAATTCGTCGGGCCGTTCGTCTATGGCCGCCAGATGATGCTGGATATGGACACGCTCAAGCGGAACTACATCGACAAACAGGATGATGTTCAGCGGCTCCGTTTCTTCTGCAAGGGCGACAGTTACCAGTTCTGGGGCCTGATCGAAGGTGACCGCCATTTCGTCTGCCCTGCCGAAAACGGCCAGCTCTTTCTGGCCGGCACTGACAGGCTGGGGCGCGACGTGCTCTCGCGCATGATCTATGGCGCACGCATTTCACTGACAATCGGCCTCATCGGCATCAGTTTCAGCTTCCTGCTCGGCATCGTCATCGGCGGACTGGCCGGCTATCACGGCGGTATCTTCGACTTGATCGTTCAACGAATAATCGAAGTTCTGCAATCGATTCCCAGCATTCCGCTATGGCTGTCCCTGGCGGCTATCATGCCGATAACCTGGAGTCCGATTCTGATCTATTTCGGCATTACCGTCATCCTCGGACTGCTCGACTGGACCGGACTGGCGCGGGCCGTGCGTTCAAAGCTTCTGGCCTTGCGCGAGGAGGATTACGTTCTGGCCGCGCAGTTGATGGGCGCCGGGAGCAGCCGCATCATCAGGCGGCATCTCATTCCCGGCTTCATGTCGCATCTGATCGCGACGGCGACGCTCTCCATACCCGGCATGATCCTGGGCGAGACGGCACTGAGCTTCCTCGGGCTCGGCCTGAGGGCGCCGATAACCAGTTGGGGCATCCTGCTTACCGAGGCGCGCAGCGTCAGCGTGATCGCGTTCTATCCATGGCTGCTTTTGCCGATGCTGCCCGTCATTCTCGTCATCATGGCGTTCAACTTCCTCGGCGACGGCTTGCGGGACGCCGCGGACCCCTACAAGTGAGATCGCTGTTCCGCCGCGCGGCCTGCCGACGACTCGACCCGGTATGACGCTTGTCGGCGGCCGGTTGCGCTATTGCAGGGTTCGTCGTTCGCCTCTATATGCGGCAAGCCTCGATCGGGGCTGCTGGTTCAGGACGTACAATCGCATATGAGTCGCCTCGATAATTTCATCAGCAGGATGACCGCACAGCGCGACATTCTCAATAAAATCTGCCCCGAGGTGGCGAAGATGGAGGGGCTTGTGCTCGAGCTCGGCCTCGGCAATGGCCGGACGTTCCACCATCTGCGCGAGCGCCTGCCCGGGCGCCGGATCGTGGTGTTCGACCGCGAAGTTGGCGCACACGCCAGCTCAATTCCCGAAACCGAAAACCTCGTGCTCGGCGAAATACGCGAGACGGCCCGCAAGTTCGTTGGCATCGACGCCGCTCTTGTTCATGCCGACATCGGCACCGGCTATGACGATCGCGATGCAGTGACTGCCACCTGGCTTCCCGATCTGATTGCGGGCATGCTTCGCGTCGGCGGCTTCGCGGTGAGCGGCACGCCGCTCGATCACCCGCAGCTGCAACGCCTGCCGGCGCCGACTTCGGAGCCCGCCGATCGTTATTTTCTCTGCAGGCGCGTGTGAGGGTGGAGACAAGTCTTTACGGACCAAGTCTTCAAGGGATCGTATAGACTGCTATCTCCCGCTCAATGCCGCGCAGCGAGACCTCGTGGGGCACGGGCGTCAGTGCGTTCCTGCGCAACAGATCGGCGGTAAGATTGTCGTCGACCACCGCACGAGTGGCGAAGATCGCCTGTGCAGTGGCAAGGTTCTGGACCCGCGAAGCAATGTTGACCGTCTGGCCGAAATAGTCCTGCCGCTCGTTCATAGACACGGCGATGCAGGGGCCGGCATGGACTCCGATCTTGAGCAGCAGATCCTCGCGCCCGCTCTTGTCGTTGAGCGCACGCATGGCATCGCGCATCCTGAGGGCCGCAGCCATCGCACGATCAGGCGTCGCGAAGGTCGCCATCACCGCATCACCGATCGTCTTCACCACCGCGCCTGCCTCCGCCGCGACGATCTCGTGCAGAACCTGGAAATGCTCGCGCACGAGATCGAAGGCTGAAAGGTCGCCCACCCGCTCGTAAAGCGCGGTCGATCCGCGCAGGTCGGTGAACAGGAAGGTCAGGCTGGTGATCTTCAGGCGCTGGTTGATGTCGAGCGTATCCGTGCGATAGAGATCGCGGAACGTCTGGTTGGTGAGCAGGCGCTTGGCGGTCAGGAAGGGCCGGCGTTTGCCCAGCAAATCATGCAATGCCTGGCCGGCGATGAAGACCGTCGGCAGCACGCGGGTGTCGGTCCTGTTTTCCAGCGAAATGCGCATCGGGCCGGGTTGCATCTCCAGCGTCTGGCTCTGGACATGGTCGCGGTCGAAGACCAACGAGAGGCTTCGCCGCTCCTTTGTTGGTTCGCCCTTCCCGTCGATGAACTGCGCTGAATGGGTGACCGGCTCGAAGACGATGATGAATTCGGACGGAAGCTGTATGGGCAGAACCGCCTTTTCACCGGGCGCAAGCTCGATATCTTGCAGCGAGAACGCTTCCATCTTTTTCGCGAAATCGTCTTCCGGCAGATCGACACCGGACGCCCAGTAGATCTGGCGGAAATATTCCACCAACGGCAGTTCGTGTGGATTGTGGGCGGCAATCCTGCGCACGCGGGGACTGACGGTGAATGTCACCTCGACCATCTCGTCGAGGGTCGGCGAATAGCCCTCGGAGCACAGCGCACAGGTGTATTCGTCCTTCTGCAGGGTTTTCAGCGTGGCGTTGGTGTCGAGCACGCCACCACAGCCGGGGCACAGAACATTCCAGGAAATGTCGAAGATGCCCACCCGCGCCGCATGGAGAAAGGCGCTTATGGCGCGTTCTTCGTCGAGGCCATGCTTGCTGGCGAAGGCTGGCGCATTGATGCGGCAAAGTTCGCGGTCCTTGCCCTCCGCGATGGTTCGCTTGATCGCGTCGATTGCCTGTGGATCGACATCGGTCGATTGCCGCAGAAGCGAGAACAGATCCTGAGCTTCGTTCATCGTGCAGGCTCCGGAAAATGCGCCCCCGAGTCGTGTTGACCGGACCGATCTTTGGTCCGAGTGCTCCATTTTACTTCGAAACGGACCGTACGGCCATTCGAATAGATAAGCCTGGTGACAGTTCAATTTCCGTATATTGTACTTCGCGTACCCAAACGGATATAATCCATGAGATCTGATTCCCTTGCGGTAGTCCCGCCAGTCCAGAATGGGCCGGACTACCTTGACTTCATGGATCGAATGACTGAGTACCCGCGCCTTGCCTACAGCATGAAAGCCGTTCGCAAGGCAGGCGACCGGCTGGCAAAACCTATTCAGTTCGGACGGGACATCACTGTCGGCCAGTACGTGGACGCACTCGAAATCTTCTCAATCGCCAATAGCTGGCGCGACTCGCACTTTCTGCCGATGCGGAGCGTTCGGTTCTCGGTCGGTCACCACATGAGAGCCCTGCGACTGAAGGGCGACATGGCATCCCGTCCGAAGCGTATGGCATCCATTCGTCGGAAGCTTCGAGAGTCCACCACCAATTTGGACACCATGAACGACATCGGCGGTTGCCGAGCGATCATGGCCGACATCAAAGGTGTTCGCTCGCTTCTCGCATCGATGCGAGACAAGTTCCCCCATGAGATCCACTCTCGGGAATTCAACTATATCGATGAGCCGAAGCCGGACGGCTATCGAAGTCACCATATTGTTTTCAAGTACCGACCCAGAGATGCCGACACTGAGGCTTTCGAGGGACGACGCATCGAATTGCAAGTTCGGACCAGACTTCAGCATTCATGGGCAACTGCAGTTGAGGCTGTCGGGCTATTCCGGGGCCAGGATTTGAAGCACGGAAAGGGCGAGCAGGATTGGCTACGCCTTTTCCAGCTTATGTCGGCGGAATTCGCGCACGTTGAGCAGTGTCCCGCTCATATCGGTGTTCCGGATCACAATGACCGGGTGCGAGAATTGCGGGATATCAACAAGCGTATAGGTGCGACCAGCATACTAGAAGACATCAAGAATCTTACCCATTACTCAGAGAACTTCGTACGGCCAACGGAAAAATCTCGATACTATTTGATCCAATATGGAAAAGATCATAACGTGACCATCGAACCATTCTGGACGCTTATGTTAGGCGCGCGGACATTGGAAGAGATAGAGAAAAAAATCGAGCTAAGGGGCAATGGTGCAACGGCTGTCTTGGTCGAGGTAGATAAGGTCGAAAAGCTTGTTGAAATGTATCCGAATTACTTCGGAGACGTTTCCTTATTTGTTCGCAATCTGAAATCCATCTGCATGGGAAAGGCGGCTATCGAATACAGTCTAGCCCCCGCAACAGGTGGTAGCTCCCAAGCCCTACGAAAAGCCCGATTATGGTTGGCTTAAGCGTCGCTTCCGTTTGAAGTAGCCGGACCATCGGCCTTCCTCGGCAGAATTCGCCCTATAGCCCGTTCGAAATCCTTGCCGCTTTCATCAGCCTCTAGCTCACGAGCGGCTTCCTTGAACCGCTCGGATTGCTCTTTCTGACTAAGCTTTTCAGCCTTTTTGGGCTTTGGCTTTGGGGCGGTATTTGGACGGTCACCAGACGCCATAGAGTGCCTCACCTTGCACTAGTCGTTTCATAGGTCAGGCGCTTGCCGACGATGCCGTCAAGGATGCGAGCGGCCCGCGCCTCGTCGTTCACGCCAAGGGCTACGCGCGAATTATGGCGGAAGTCAAATTCGGCAAGGTAACGGTGAAGATGCTTCTCGGCACAATGCTGATAAAGTGCCGCGCATACCGCGCTTGAAGACGCTGAAACAGCTTTCGATGGTGTTCGAATGGATGACGGCGCCGGCCTCGTAGCGAACGTATTCGCCGCCAGTGTGCTTAACGCTCTCATGGGCCGCGAAGTGGTCGCTTATCCCGCCGTAAAGCTTGCTCTCGTCGGTGTAGGGAGAGCTTTCGTGGTGGACGATTAGGCCGAGAATGGCGCGCTTGTTCGACGGGCCAGTCTTGCCTCTACGATCATGCCATTGCCGCCAAGCGGGCCAAGCTTGCCGTCACGCATGGCTTCACCGATGCGGTGCGAGATGAACCAAGCGGTTTTCAAGGTCACGCCAAGGGTGCGGTGAAGCTGATTGCTGGAAATACCCTTCTTGGACGAAGCGATAAGGAAGATAGCCTGTAGCCAATGGTTGAGCTTAACGTGGCTGGCTTCAAAGATGGTGCCAATCTTCACGGTGAAGGGCTTGCGGCACTGGTAGCACTTATAGGTGCCGATGCGGGTGCTCTTGCCTTCCATCTTCGCAATGCGCTCAAAGCCGCCGCAATGCGGGCAAACAGGACCGTTCGGCCAAATCCTGGCCTCTACGAACTTGTAGGCTGCGGCTTCGTCGTGAAAGTGGCGGTCTGAAAGCACGGACATCGGTCTAACTCCTTATGGAATCGACATAATCCGTTTATGTGGGTACGTCAAGTATAATATGCGGTGCAATTTCCATTCGGCGGATTTTCACCGGCCGCAAGCGGCACTATGATGGGTGCATGGGGCATTCATCTTTGGGGCTTTCTCCCATGCCGGTACCCGACAACCCGCCATTTCCCGCGGCTCTGCGCCTTTTCTCGGCGGGGGTCATCATCGTCCTGATCGTAGGCGCAGGCCTGTTTTTTGCGCCTGCGCTGGTCAAGCCGCGCTGGCCTTGGGCCGTCACGCCGTTCAATGCCCGCTTCCTCGGCGGCTTCTACACCGCCGAAATGGTCGTGATGGCGGCGCTGCTGGTCTGGAATCGCTGGTCGCCCGGCAGGCTCGTGCTCGTCATGGCCTTCATCTTCACCGTCATCGTGTCGGTGGCTTCGTTCATCAATCTCGGCTATTTCAACTTCGAGCGCAAAGCGCCCTGGCTCTGGTTTTTGGTCTATCTCGCTTCGGTCGCGGTATCCGGGCTGTTCCTGTGGCGGGCCAGGGCCCGTCCTTCTGCAAAAGGCGTGACCTTAAGCCCCGCATGGCGCGGCTATATGCCGGTGGAATCGGCGATCCTTGGGCTCTATGGCGTCGGCCTGTTGCTGCTTCCCCTGACATTCGGCGGCTTCTGGCCATGGCCGGTCGATGCCTTCCACGCTCAGGTCTACAGCGCCATCTTTCTCGCCGGTGCGGGCGGCGCATATCTCGTCTGGAGAAGCGCGCCGCGCGAGGAACTGCTGGTGCTCGGCCTGGCGCAGTTTCTGGTTGGCTCGCTTGCCATCCTTGGCCTCGTCATCACCGACGCCACGGTGCACAGGATCGGCTGGACGGCGACCGGGACATTGTGCTGGCTCGCCCTTTTTGGCTGGATCGGCATCAGCGGCGTTTTCAAACTATATGCCGCCTCCCGGTATTTTGGCTCGCAATCGGCCTCATAGGTGCAGAGACGGCTGGATTTTCAGGTGACGTCCGGTGCATCGTGCCGGGCCGATTGCCTTCGCCGGGAAAACCATGACCAGCACGACCTCGCCATCCCTAGAGAAAATCCAGCCGCAGCTCCGGTCTGTCCGGCCAAGCGATGCGGAGGCGCTTTGCGCTATCTTCAACATGCCGGGCTTCCGCTGGGGGACGCTCAGGATGCCCTTCGAGATGGTGGAGCAGGTGGAGCGGCGCATTGCCAAGTCCGGCCAGGAAACCACCTGGATCGTTGCCGAGTTGGACGGCAAGGTCGTCGGCCATGGCAGCCTGGTCGTGCAGGGTTCGCCGCGCCGTTCGCATATCGGCGAGATCAATATCGGCCTTGACGATGCCTTTGTCGGCAAGGGCATCGGCTCTGCCATACTTGGCGCACTGCTTGACGTGGCCGACAACTGGCGCGCCCTGAAGCGGGTCGAATTGACCGTCTATGCCGACAACGAACCGGCCATCCGCCTCTACACCAGCCACGGCTTCGAGGTCGAAGGCCGGCATGTGAAGGCCGGTTTTACCGACGGACAGTATCACGACCTCTTGAGCATGGCCCGGCTGCGGTTCTGATGACCGCCGTCTTTGCCCCAGCCCCTGCGCCTCCGGTGGAAATTCTGGCTGTGCTGTCGCTGCTCTGCCCGGAAGTCGTGCGCGACATCGAGCAGAACTGGAATGCACCGGTTTCCGACTATGCCCGCCATCTGTGGCGGCCGGTGGCAAGGCCTGCATCGGACCCGGCGATCGCTGCCCGCTCGATCCTGCGCGAAGTCATGCATCAGCGCCTTGGTGTGATCATGCAGCCTGAAGAGATCCGCAAGGCCCTCGAAGAGTTCGAGCACAGACCGGTGATCCAGTCCGGCCTGCACTGCCTGCTTCTGATGGACCGGATCACCTTCGATGCTCTCCTGCTTGCCTGGCTCGGCGCGGTCGAAAACGGGCTGTCGGCCTTCTTCGCTTTCATGGGAACGACGATGACCATGGAGACAATTGGCCGGGAGGGGCCGGGATGGCTCGATGTCGGCGACGACAAGGTCAACCTGTTTGGCATGGGGCGCCACAAACTGTGCCGTAAAAGCGTCTGCGTGGCCGGTCCCGTCTCCCTCAACAAGCGCGCGCTCGAAGCGGTGGGCGATGAAACGGATGCCAGCCGCTGGCTGGGCACGCTGCTTGCCAGCCAGGACAAGGTATTTGGAACCGCCGCCGATGCGCTGACAGCCCTCAACGAGGATCTGGTCGCCGATTGGGATCGTTCCGGCATGGCCCGGCCGGTTTTCATCGATGATCGGCTCGCCGCTTCCGTCGTGGCGCGGCATCTGGACAGTGACGGCCTTCTTTCCAGGCTGCTCATCGAGCCCGCAAGACGCCAGCGTCTCGAACATGCCATGCAAGAGGCCGCATCGGGACCATTCGCCAGATTCCTGCCGAGTGCCACGGACTATTTCTGGGGTATCCGCGAGGAGCGCGTACGCAAGCTCGTGCTCGAGAACGGGCAGTTGATCGAGCCTGACAGGCCGCATGGTCTTTCCATCCCGTTCGAGCGGCTGCAGCTCAGGCAGGCGCTGCTGGACGGCGTGCTGCTGCCGAACTTGTTCCTGACGTTCCTCGTCCTTGCCATATTGCCGCGCGTGCGGGTTGTGGGCGGCCTGAGGCAGATTGGCTATGTAGCGCTTTTCCACTCGATCCTGCTGGCTGCGCTGGACGAGAACGCGCCGGAAGAGCGCGAGCTGGCTGCGGAGCTGCAGGTTCGGGAAAATGCCTGGGGCATGCGGGTCATCGATGAAAAGATCTCGGTCCGCGAGCAACTTGCCGGCGTGCCGGAAGGGGCGCTCTTCCCGAAGCTGCTCCGGCAATACCGATTGCGGACATTTGCCGAGACGACCGACGACCTGAAACTGGTTCGCGAAAACGCCCGATGGCGCAAGATCGGCCAGGCAGAGATCAAGGTGACCTGAGCCTCACCTGTCATTGCACCACACCGGCCTTGCGGAGCCCTTCGACCATGAGTTCGAAATCGGCAGGGTTCTTGTAAGGCAAGACCTTGCGACGGTATTCCAGCGAATAGTCGGGATTGACGCGAAGCACCTCCTGCCATGCCGCGCGGGCCTCCTCCAAACGGCCCAGATGGCCGTAGCTGGCGGCCAGAAGCGCGCGCGAGACGTCGGTGACGGCATTGCGAGCCAGCCGTTGCAGCAAGAGGTCAACGGCCTCTTCGTATCTTCCCAGTTGAAACGACGCCAAAGCCTGGAAATGCAGAAGCACATCGGGAAAGTATGGGTTCAAGGTCTTTCCCCGGGCGAAACTCTCGAGGGCTTCCTCGGATCTGCCCGAATAGTACATCGCCTCGCCGAGGCAGACGTGCGCTTCGGCGAAGTTCGGATTGAGGACCAGAGCGCGCTCGACCTCGTCAATGGCCTCATCGTGCCGTCGTGTGTACAGCTTGGCTATCGCCAGCGCCCAGTGCGCCCAGGGATCGCTGTCATCCAGCGTTACAGCTCGCGTCGCGGCTTCTTCCGCTTGCGCCATCGATTCCGGCGGCAACGCACCCCACCTGTTCAGGTAATCGATTCCGTGCGTGAGGGCGAGGAAAGCGTAGGCAGAGGCAAACTTCGGGTCCAGTTCGGTGGCACGTTGCAAGAGCTCGCGGGCGGCGACGTTCGTGTCCTTCGTCAGCCGGTGCCACAGCTCCCGGCCCCGCAGGAAACAGTCATACGCCTCGGTGTTGCGCGCGTGCTCGGGCGCCAGCCGCTGACGGTCACCCTCAGTCAGGTTGAGTGCCAGCGCACCGACTATCTGCTGCGTCACGTCGTCTTGCACGGCGAATATGTCGGTCAGGTCGCGATCGAACCGCTCCGCCCAAAGATGGCCGCCCGAGGTTGCATCGATGAGCTGCGCGGTGATGCGCACCCTGTTCCCCGACTTGCGTACGCTGCCCTCAAGTATATGCCGCACGCCGAGCTTCGTGCCCACCTCCTGCACGTGGACGTTCTGGCCCTTGAAGGTGAACGACGAATTGCGTGCGATGACGAAGAGTTGCGACAGTTTGGACAGCGCCGTGATGATGTCTTCAGAGATGCCGTCGGCGAAGTAGTCCTGCTCGGCGTCACCGCTCATGTTGGCGAACGGCAGGACGGCGATCGACAGCTTCGGCGGCGCTGCCGTCGCTGGCCGGCTCGCCGCGGTTTCCGAGGTCGCGGCTGCCTTGGTCCCGGCGCTGCCGACTTGCAGCGAATAGACCCGGATCGGCTCGGCGATGTTCTTGAGCTGCGTGCTGCCGAGATCGCTGACCGAGAGGTCGAGCCTCGCCTTGACCTGGCGATAGGCATCCTCGGACAGGCAGATGGCACCGGGCGCCGCGACGCCCTCCAAACGCGAGGCGATGTTGACGCCGTCGCCCATCAGGTCGCCGTCGCTTTCTTCAACCACATCGCCCAGATGGATGCCGATCCTGAACTCGATGCGGCGGTCCTGCGGCACGCCGGCATTGCGCTCAACCATACCATTCTGAACCTCAACGGCGCAGCGCACGGCATCCACCACACTGCGGAACTCAACCAGCGCCCCATCCCCAGTGCGCTTGACCACCCGCCCGTTGTGCACTGCGATGGTCGGATCTATCAGGTCGCTGCGCAGTGCCCGCAACCTCGCCAAAGTAAGGTCCTCGTCCGCGCTCGCGAGCCGGCTGTATCCGACCACATCTGCAGCCAGGATCGCGGCTAGCTTACGATTCTCGCTCATGGTCCGTCTCCTCATCTCCACGATAGCAGGAAGACGGAGGGGAAGAGGGAATTTTCGTAAACGACGGCCACGCCGCCGCCCGAATCGGCGGCGCTCTGCCCCAGGACCCGCACTGACTGCTCGATGCCCATTTTACGCTGCCGCTTGCTGGTCGACGGCTATCGGTTCATCCTTGTGAATACCCTGGCCGTGAAGTGCGTGGCGAGATCACGCCGTCACGGCCCCTAGTGAGGTCTTGTTCGATGGACTGCTTGGGCTGCGGTTTCGAGGTTGAGGGCGGTTATGCTTTCTGTCCGAGGTGTGGCAGGCGCCAGCCCGTGCCATGCGCCAGTTGCGGCTACCTCTGCGCACCTGATTTCGAGTTCTGTCCGAAATGTGGGGCAAGCGTCGGTGCGCCCGCAAAAGCCGTCGAACGGCCTGCTCCGACACCGAGCCGGACCATTGTGCCGCCTTCTCGAACTCCGTCGCCGCTTCCGAACATCGAAAGCGAAGATGGGCTGCATCCGGTCTCTGACGCCGATCGCCGGACGGTAACGGTCCTGTTCGCCGACCTTTGCGGCTTCACGACACTCAGCGAGCAGCTCGACCCCGAGGTGATGCAAGCGCTGCAGAACGAACTGTTCAAGGAACTGACGGCGGCCGTGCGAAACTTTGGTGGTTTCGTCGACAAATTCATCGGCGATGCACTGCTCGCTTTGTTCGGTGCGCCGGTCGCGCATGAGGACGATCCGGAACGTGCGCTTCGCGCCGCTCTCGACATGATCGCCCGGACGGCGCGGCTCGGCGAAAGCGCCTCCCACTCCGGCTCGCCTCTGTTACTCCACATCGGCATAAACACTGGTCCGGTCGTCACTGGCGGATTGGGCATCGGCACCGCCAAATCCTATTCGGTGACCGGCGACACAGTGAATACGGCGCAACGCCTGCAATCGCTGGCCGCACCGGGTGAGGTGCTGGTAGGCGAGCTCACTCACAGGCTGACCCGGCATGCCTTCTCTTACGAGTCGCTGGGTGATGTCGTGCTTCGCGGCAAGGCTGGCAGTGTGCTCGTCCATCGACTGGATGCACCGCTTGCGGCGCCGCGTGCAGCGCGTGGGCTCGAGGCGCTCGGCCTCAGCGCGCCGATAATAGGTCGTGGTGCGGAGCTCCATAGAATGCTGGCGAGCCTTGACCAGGCGTGCGGCGGCTCGGCCCAACTTGTCCGCCTCGTCGGAGAAGCCGGTATCGGGAAATCGCGGCTGGTGAAGGAGTTCGTCGCCCGCGTCCGCGACGAGGATCGTTTTCGCAACGTCGCGGTGCGGCAGGCCACGTGCTCACCGCTGGGCGAACAGTCATTTGGCGCCTTGGGCGCAGTGGTGCGCAGCGCTGCCGGGATGATGCAAAACGACAATGGCGACGAAATGCGCGGGAAGCTCGCAGGCCTGCTTACCGATCTCGGCCTGCAGGGCGAGGAGGCGAAGCGGCTGATGCCTTTGCTCTACCATGTGCTTGGCCTTGGCGACCCCGATGCCACCTTGCAGCATGTCGAGCCCGAGCAACTGCGGCGGCAAATTCTCTACGCAGTCCGCACAATCATCGAACGGCGGCTTGCGTTGTCGCCGCTGTTGATTGTCGTCGAAGACCTGCACTGGGCCGACGCCGTGTCGCTCGAGGCACTGCGTTTCGTGATGGACAGGTTGGAACGCACGCGGTTGATGTTGCTGGTCACGCATCGTCCGGCGCTGGACAACGACCAGCTCGACTCAAGTCGGGTCAGTCACACAGCGCTCAGGCTTTCGCCGCTCAACAGTGACGACGGACGCAGCCTGCTGGCGGCGCTTTTCGGCGAGAGCTGGGTAAACTCCGCAGGAAGGCTTCCGGACCAGCTCCTCGAGCGCGCGGGCGGCAACCCCCTTTTTGTAGAGGAGATCGTTCGCGGCCTTATCGATCGCGGTGTACTGGTGCGCGAGGGCCAGCGATGGCGGACTGTGGCAGGCGAAGTCGCAACCGGCATTCCCGCCACTATCCAGGCAATGTTGCTTGCTCGCGTCGACCGGCTGCCCCAAGAGGTGCGCCGGTTGGCCCAGGAAGCCGCGGTGATCGGCCCGCGCTTCGATGCCACACTTTTGAAAACCGTGACAACCGACCCCGGCCGGCTAGAAGCCGGCTGCGAACTGCTTTGCGATGCGGAAATCATCGAGGAAGTTGCCGGATCAGGCTCGGTCTCGTCGCAAAGCTACCGCTTTACGCAAACATTGCTGCAGGACGTGATCTACCAGAATCTGCTCCTGCAACGCCGGACCGACATTCACGGGCGGGTCGGTGCTGCCTTGGAGCAACTGTGCGGCGACAAGCCGGAACGGCTCGAGGATTTGACCGTGCTCGGTCATCATTTCGCACAGAGCGCCGAGCGGGAGAAGGGTGCGCATTACCTGCAGGCGGCGGGCGATCGCGCTCGCATGATATACGCCAACGACGACGCCCTTCGTTTCTACGAGCGAGCACTGACTGCGTTGGACGCGATCGGGCAAACACCGCTCAAACTGGCAATTGCCGAGCGCATTGCCGATTTGAGCGGCCCGGTAGGCCGCCGCGAGATCGCCCACCACCACTACGAGACGGTGTTGCAGGCATACCGCGAGTCAGCCGATCGTGTCGCTTCGGCGCGCGTTTTGCGTAAGATCGGTCGGCTGCTCTGGGACGTCGGCAAGCGGGACAATGCAGAATCCCGCTATGCTGAAGCGGCAGCGCTCCTCGATGGAGCGGATGCCCCGATCGAGCAGGCGCATCTCTGGCAAGAACGTGGCCGACAGGCGTTCCGTAGCGGAGATCACGCTCTCGCGGCAAAATGGGCGGACGCGGCGCTGGATTGCGTACGCTCTCTGACAACCGAGCATGTCTCCGAGGTCGGGTGCGATGCCACTCTTGTGACCGCCGAGGCACTTAATACCAAGGCTGTCGCGCTGGCTCGTCTTGGGCGAAACCGTGAAGCCGTGCGTCAGGTTGAGCGTAGCATTGAATTGGCCGAAGCCGCCGGTCTACTGGGCGCGGCCTGCCGCGGCTACACCAATCTCGGCGTGCTTTACACGACCATCGATCCGGCAAGGGCGATGGAGGTCTGTCGGCGCGGTCTTGAAGTGGCGCGCCATATTGGTGATTTGGGTTTCCAGGCGCGCCTCCTCGCCAATCTGGCGGTCGCTTGTTGTACTTTCACGGATCGTTGTCCAACGGAGGGCGTGCCCGCTGCCGAGAAGGCCATCGAGATCGACCGGGCGCTCGACCAGCGCGAGCACCTGCCGGTGCCGTTGATCGTGCTTGGGCAGATCCACCAGTGCCACGGCCGTCCGGAACTGGCGGTTGGCTTGTTCCATGAAGCACTCGACGTAGCCCGCGAAACGGGCGACCCCCAACTGCTGTTTCCGTGCTATGATGGTCTCGCAACGCTTAATCTCGACCTCGACAATCTGGCCGAGGCCGAACGCTACTTTTCCCTGGCGCAGGGTATATGCGCCCAGCACGGGCTCGACCCGGAAGCGCTTGTGGTGCTGCCTTTTCTCGACTAGCCGGGTGGGAGGTTGGAAATGTCCGCGCATAGTGACTTGGTACCGCTTCAACCGGGCGACCGTGCGCCGAACTTGATACTCGACGCCATTACCCAGGAAGGCAAGATCGCGCTTGACGACTTTCGCGGACAAAAACCGGTGCTGGTCGGCCTGTTTCGAGGTCTGCATTGTGCGTTTTGCCGGCGCCATATCGCCGCCCAGGCGCGGCTTGATCCGGAGTTGCGCGAAAAGGGCGTGGAGAGCCTGACGGTGGTCAACACGCCGATCGAACGGGCGCGTCTCTATTTCCGCTACCACCCGATGCCGAATCTGCTTGCGGCCTCCGACCCTGAACGCGCTTCACATCGTGCTTTTGGACTGCCCAATCTCGAGTTCACCCAAAACGAGACGAACTGGCCGTACAAGGTCTCGATGGCAGCGGCAATGGATATGCGGGTCGACATACCAGGCGAGTTGCCCGGTCCCATGGATCCTATGGCGGCCGGCGAAATCCTCAACAAGAAGGACCATTACGAACTGACCGAAGCCGACGAGCAGATGATGGCAACGGGACACGGACAACTGGTCGGTCAGTTCCTACTGGACCGGCAGGGGATCGTCCGCTGGAGCTTCACGGAGGTTCCGGAGGGTGGGCGATACATGTTTGGGGCGCCAAGCCCGCAGGAGCTGATGTCAGCCGTGTCCCAAGTCGCCCAATAGACTTGCGAACGAGGTAAACGGGCGGACACAGGCCCACTACCGTTCATTCGAGCACGGCCTCGACAGTGGCAACAAAGTCATCGAGCGAGCGATCCCCGCGAATCTCGATGCGCGGAAGGTCGATGGGATCGCAATCGAGGTCCGCCGGCCCGTGTCTGCCGCCGAAGCCGATTCGATAGCCGCACTCCTTGGCCAGCCGGCCAAGCCGTCGGTCGGTGACAGAAAAGGGTGCCGCGAACGCCGTGGTTGGCCGACCGGTCCACCGTTCGATGAACATACGAGAGCGCAGGAGCTCGGCGGCCAGGTCAGAGCTCGACAGATCATCGATCGCGCGATGCGTCGCCAGATGGCTTCCGAAGAACGCACCTTCGGCGGCGAGGCGTCGCACCGTCCCGGCGTCCATAAGCTGCGTCGGCGGACCGCTGTCGGCGTCCCACTGCGCACTTTCACCCACCAAGTCCGTCACCAGGAACACTTCCGCGGTCAGGTCGTTCGCGCGCAAGGTCGGCCAGGCATGGTCGGCAAAGTTCTGGAAGCCGTCATCGAAGGTGATGAGCACTGGGCGGCCAACGAAAGGGTGACGGTTGGCGATGGACTGTTCCAGCTGCTCGGACCCAATCGCGTGAAAGCCATTGGCGCGCAGCCATGCCATCTGGCTGGCGAATGCGGCGGGCGTGAGCCGAAAACGGGCGAGCGCGGCCGGACCTTCATCGGCGACGCTGTGGTACATGAGGACGGGGATACGCTGCCGCCGCTCGCTACGCGCGACGTCGCGGCGCAAGGCCCGCGCCCCGCCCCAGACGATATTTCGCGCGACCCCGATTTCGATGGGCGCGCGGATCGGCACACGATCAATCCTCGGTTCCGTCGCCAGATCGTCCGGAGACAGGCGGCGGAAGCGGTCTATGCGATAGAGCTCGGTCTGGATCGATTGCTCCAAGACGAGGCCTTCGGTCGCTGCCAGCGTCTCGGAGATCGCTTGCGCACCGAATGTGTTCCAGTCGAAGCCCGTCCTTTCGACATTGTCGCGCAGCACGAATGCGTGTGCGCTGATGAAACTGCCGCCAGGCGCCAACGCCTCAGCGAATTTTTTGGCGATGCGCCGCAACTCGGCGAGGTCATCCAGATAGTAGAGCACTTCCGAACAGAAGATCAGATCCATCTCACCCGGCAGCGTGTCGGCAGCGAAATCCAGTACGCCGAACTCAACATTCGGCTGATCGCTGCATCGCGCGCCTGCCCGCTCGATGGCTATGGCGGAGATGTCGGTTGCGGTCAAATGGCCCACACGCGGTGCCAGCTGCCGCGTGAAGTGGCCCTCCGCGCAGGCCAGCTCAAGCGCCCGTCCGATGGGACCGGCAGGCAGGATTTCGAGCTGCCGCTGATATTTTTCCTGCTCATAGAGCGAACCGTAGTTCCAGGGGTCCTCGGTCGCGAAATAGCTATTCCAGAACGCCGTGCGATCATTCCTATCCTTGGTCCGTGCTCGGCGCGGCGCTGCAGGAGGCTCTGCAGGTTCGGCGCTCGACCGAACCAGCTCCAGCGCTTCCGCGGCCAATTGCGCGAGTTTGCCGAAGTGGCTGTCCGGATCGGGCCCGCGTCCCGCTGTGGACAACAATGCCTCGGCTGCAACCATGTTTGACGCGTCGGCACCGGCGCCTTTTTGCGGTAGAGGCGATCGTCTCGCAAGTCTTGCGGAACTGTCTGAAAGCCGCTCAGGCGGCACGACATCCAGGATCAATTCGATCCAATGATCCGTTGTCACTGTCCCGAGTACGCCGAACTGCACGACAGCCTCGATCTGGCCATCCATCATCAGGTAGGCATAGATTTGATCGATTCCTTCCGGCAGTTCGGTCGAGGTCGGATTTCGAGCGTCGACGCGAAGTCCAAGTGTTCGCGCCAGCCTGCGCGGCGCGGCAAGATCGTCGACGTCGAGAAGCATTTGCTCAAGCTGATACTGGACCCGGCGAGCCGCTACAGGATTGTTCCAGACCTTGCCGAGTTCGATGATCAACTCGGTGAGGGAGCCGCCGAACCTGTCCCACCTGGCAGCCAATTGCTCTGGCACCGATAGGCTTCCTGCCATAAGGCCATCGACGGCCACCCTTGCGATCTCACGCGCCCACTTACGTCCTGCCGGGAGCGCGCGCAGGGACTGCGGGTCGATCGAGCGCGAGCCGCAGCCGCAATCCGACGCGGCGTTCCACAACGCGAACCACGCGAGTGCTTCGAAAGCGGTGCCGCCGTTCGCATCGATAGCTCCATTGGCGTGTGCCGATGCCGGGTGTTTGACCCTGGGATCATGAGAAAAGCCGCGGGCGATCACGATTTCCGCATCGACCAGCATCTGCGTCGAATTGCGGGAGAGCGAGTTGAGGCTGGCCCGATAGAAAGCGAGCGGCTCGTCGACCATCACCCAATTTTTGCCCAGACGTGCGAGGCGCTGCCACAGATCCCAGTCCTCGCAGGTGCGCAGCGATACATCGAAACCACCCAACTCGACAATTGTCTCCCGGTCGACCAGCAGCGCGTGAGTGCGGATGGCACACCGGCGGGCGAATGTTTCGAAGGGCTGGATCGCAACCTCCGTTGAGATGCTCGACGGGGTGGGTTCGCCGTCGGGCATCACGCGCCGAGAACCGCAATAGGCGGCCACTGCATCGGGAGCGGTTTTCAGTGTGGCCAGCATTTTCGCAAGGAAGCTGGCATCCACCCAATCGTCCGCGTCCAGAAACATGAGCCAGTGGCCGCGCGCTGTCGAAATCCCGCTATTGCGCGCGCCGGCGGCGCTATACGCGCAAGAGCTCAACGTCCGAAATCGGGCATCGTGCTCCACATAACCGGCGATGATCGCGGGGGTGCGGTCCGTGGAGGCGTCGTCGACAATGATCGCCTCCCAATCCACTATTTCCTGATCGAGAAGGCAATCGAGTGCGCGCGCCAGCGTTACCTCCGCATTGTGCGCAGGAACCACGATGGAAACCAAGGGATTATGCGCCACGCCGTCTTACTCGCGCCTGGTTCGAAGGTAGAACAAAAGTCCCGAAACATGGCCGGCGATTTCCCGCCAAAGGAAACGATCCTCAGGGACGCTGTTCGACGCTGATCCGTCCGTCGACCCATCGTCCACCACGACTATATCCAGTGCCTGGTAGGTCTGCCAGCGGATGCTGGCAAGCGTTGCGCCGACGGTTTGTTCGGCATTGAACATCGGTACCCCATCGCCTACGGTAGCATTGTCCTGGATCATCGAGCTTTCGTTTTCTTCGGCAAGAGTCGGCGAATGTCAAAAACGGATGACGGCATCGGATGGCAGCACAGCGCTGTCAAGATCGGGCGAATTAGAGGCAGGCAAAAAGACTTGAAGACAGGCTGAATAGCAAGCGCGCATGCCCTCGTTGCATGGGCCTGTGATCCTGGTCCCGGGCGTTCTGCGCCCAGCATCACGGATGCCCAGTTCATAGAACGGCTGGAGGCTTGGGCCGAGGTTGGAATGCCCCGCCCCCGGCGGCAAATAAACACCGCCAAGTACCCGGCGCAACGGTCTGGCTTGGAACGATGACGCCTTGCACCACAACATCGGTTTCTCCAAGGTAGGGCAACGACGGACATAGATGTCGTTGTTCGCCGATTTGACCGGAAGGTTAACAGCACGATGCCGCTCATGATTAGACGATTGGGAGCCAGGACTCTGCCGCGCCCGGCACGACGTCTCGGAGATCTGACTGCGATGTTTGTCCTGATTGCCCGGCCGCTCGTCTTTGTAATCATCCTCCTGTTGGCTAGTCAGGCACAGGCGCAGACGCCGGCGACCGTCCCACCTGAAAGGGTCAAACAGCTGTTCGAGCTTCTCGACGATCCGTCGGTGAAAACCTGGGTGGCCGAACAACGAAATCAGGACGCCGGATCGACGGGCGCGCCTGCCGAGGCAGGAGCTTCGCCGACCGGCGCATCGTCCGAGGCCGTGGCCCCACCCGGCCAGATGAATACGATGGCATCCTCGATGCTCGATCGGATCAGGCACCATATCGAAAGGATCGTGCGGACTTTGCCCCTGTTGCCAGGCCAGTTCGCTCGCGTTCGGGCAGAGACCATGCAGGACATGTCCAGCAAGGGGCCTGTCAGCGTATTGATCCTGATTGCGATGTTCATCGCTGCCGGCCTGGCGCTCACTTGGGCGACGTACAAAGTCACCCGTCCATTTCGTCTTTGGGTTATCGCGCAATCGAAGGATACGCCTGTCGGGCGGGCCAAGAAGATTGGCGGTCGCGCGCTTTATTCCAGCATGCTGATCGTCTCGTTCGCACTGGGCAGCGCCGGCGCGTTCATGTTGTTCGACTGGCCAATGCTTATCCGCGAGATTGTGCTGACCTTTCTGATGGCGGCGGTCGTTACATGGGGTGTGCGCCTGTACGTCATGGCCACGCTCGTCCCTTCCTTCATGAACGTCGAGAACGCCGTCGAGGTTCGTGCTTTGCCGATCACCAACGAAACGGCCGACCATTGGTCCTATTGGCTACCCCGGATCGTCGGGGTCTTCGCCTTCTTCGGCGCCGCGTTCATCCTCTTGCCGGGTCTCGGCATAGATCAGGACGGAATGATGGTCCTGTCACTGGGCGCCGATTTCATCCTGCTGTTGCTTTTCCTGCTGGCCATTTGGCGTCGGCCAAGAATACATGGCGACGGTGTGCGCCAAAGCGGTCACACGGCAGTGACATGGTTGTTGACGGCTTATTTCGTCGTTCTGTTCCTGCAGCGCATCGCCGGCCTCTACACCTTCTTCTGGTTTACCTTCGCGGCATTCTTCCTGCCCTTGGCAATCGTGCTGACGGAGCGCGGGGTCAATTTCGTTCTGCGGCCGGGTTCGGAAGACGCCGGCCGGCCTACGATCCCGGCGGTGATGATCGCTGTCATCGATCGCGGAATCCGGATGATTTTCATCCTGGCGGCGGCTTACTTTCTCGCGCGTGTCTGGGGTCTGAACATGCAATCCATGCGGGACAGCGATACGACGACGATGTTCATATTGCGCGGCTTGATCAATGTCGTGGTCATTGTCCTCGCAGCCGATTTCGGCTGGTCGATCATCAAGGCTTTGATCGAACGAAAGCTGGGCATCGCGATACCGCACCCTGTGATCAGCGAGGAGGAGGTCCCGACCCTCGATCCGCAGCAGGCGCGGCTGCACACGCTCTTGCCGATCCTCCAGAACATTCTGCTCGCAGTGATCGTCGTGATGGCGGTGCTGATGATGCTCGCCTCGATTGGCATCCAGATCGGCCCGCTGGTCGCCGGCGCTGGCGTCGTCGGTGTCGCTGTGGGCTTTGGGGCACAAACCGTCGTCAAGGACGTCATTTCGGGCGTGTTTTTTCTGCTCGATGATGCGTTTCGTGTCGGCGAATACATTTCCTCGGGCAATTACAAGGGTACGGTGGAGAGCTTTTCGCTGCGCTCGGTGAAGCTGCGCCACCATCGTGGTCCGCTGTTCACAATACCCTTCGGTGAACTCGGGGCAGTCCAGAACCAAAGCCGTGACTGGGTTATCGACAAATTCAACATCACCGTTGGCTATGACACCGATATCGACTTCGCCCGCAAGCTGATCAAGCGGATCGGCCTCGAACTGGCGGAAGATCCCGAGTTCAAAAACTGGGTGCTCGACCCGATCAAGATGCAGGGCGTACAGGAATTCGGCGAGTACGGCATCGTATTGAGGGTCAAGGCCATGACCAGACCCGGAGGCGCCTTCGGCATGAAACGCAAATTCTATGTGCGGCTGCGCCAAGCCTTCAAGGAGCAGGGCATCGAACTCCCATTTCCGACAGTCCATGTCCAGGGGCTACAAAACCCCCATGGGGCAGAGAATGCACCGTTGGAGATCACACCCGAGTTGCAAATGGCCGTCGCGCAGTCGCACACCAATCGACGCAGAAAAAAAGCTAGCACAACAGAGTAGGAAAGCTGTGACACCTGCCGGTCACAGCGCGGTGCTGTTGCTGGGGTTCCTCGTCGTAACCGCGGTTCGGTCGTAGGGGATTGCTCGCCACCTAGCTTGTCGTCGTCGCCGCAAACTGGATCCTGATGTCCGGTCTGGTCACGCCTTTCGCCGCCCATCGTTTCCGGGTCTTCGGCCGCGATCTTGCCGACGGCGCTGGCGACGTTGCGCGCGTCTGAGGCAGCGGCTTTGCTCTTGCCGGCGAGCTCAGGGCCGTAGAGTGGATTGGCCGAGTTGCCGAGCGATTCGCCGCAGGCGTTCAAATCCTTCGTCACCACGTCGACGACGGCGATCGAGTTGTCTGGCAGCGCGTTGTGATCCGGCGATAGCTCAGCATTCTCAAGCAGCTTCGAGTGCTCAGCCGGGCAATCTCAGCTAGCGATCATCCTTGCTCCTGCCGAACATCACTCGCTAAGCCAACGTGCCATCAACTGAACGTCTTAGGGACGCGCTGCGTCATGTGGACGAATTCCACAATCGAACTAGTGTCCAGCTTCGTAGAAATGTGCACGCGATGAGAATCCACAGTCCGACGCGACACATTGAGGGCATTGGCTATCTCTTTCGTTTCCCATCTCCGGCAGATCATGGTCAGGATCTCGCTTTCCCGCGGCGTAAGTTTTGAGAGCAGCGCTATTACCTCTTGTCGCTCAAGCGCGATGAGACAACGATAGCTAAGACGGATTAACTAGCGCGGCAACGTGTAATCGATTGATTTTATTGAGAAATATTTGGTGCCCAGAGGCGGATTCGAACCACCGACACGCGGATTTTCAGTCCGCTGCTCTACCAACTGAGCTATCTGGGCCTGTTCCGGCAAACGAAAACTCGTTGACCGGATTTCATGAAGGCGCCGTGGGGCGCCCCTTGAAAGCGCGTGGGTTATAGCACGGGAATTCGGCCTGTCCAGCGCCCAGATGGCGATTTCAGACAGGAAAAGCGATGCCGTGCAGTGCCCCGGTTTCCATGCTGCTTGCATGGCCGGAATGGCGCATAGCATGGCACGATCCGGCCTTCGTCACGCTCGTCTGCGTCGTTATTGCGGGCTGAAATGCCATGACACGTCTTTTAGCCGGCGATCGAGGCACAGCAATGCTTTCGCGGCACCAGGCGCGCCGCTGCCTATCTGGCGCCGGTCACGCCTCTGCGAAAATCGGAGGGCGACATGCCAGCCAGCTTGCGGAACGATTTGTTGAAGGCGCTGAGCGAGCCGAAGCCGGAGTCCATGGCGACGCGCAGCACATTGGCGTCCTGATGCATTAAAAGCGCCTGCGCGTAGCTCAGCCGCAGCAGGTTGACATATTCGTTGAGCGTCATGCCGGTCGATTTCTTGAACAGGCTCATGGCGTATTTGGGGTGGATGTCGGCGGCGGCTGCTATGTTCACGCAATCGATGTCGTAGAGGAAATTCTCGGCGATGAAATCGCACATGCGTCCGACATTGCGCGACGACTGTTGGTCGAAAGGGGTGCCCGTTTCCTGGCCGGGCGCGGTCCCGGGCACGAGCCGGTAAGGCTCGAACCGAACCCGCTCCAGCCGCAGCAGCAATTCGTTGACGGCGTGTTCGGCCTTGGCCTGGTCGCCGGACCGGGCGTAGCGGTTCCAGCGCTCGAAATTATGGTGGTCGGACTGGTCGGTGGCGCCAGTCACCAGCGTGGCGCCCGTCATCAGCCGATGCCTTATATCAGTGGGCAGGTGCAGGCGGAAGAAATGCACCAGCGGCAGATGCGCTCCGGCATAGATGGCGTCGTCGGACAAATCATCCATCTGGTGCGGCAGGCCACCCCAGAACAGGCACATCTCGCCGGCCGAAAGCGAAATCTCGTGGTCGTTCATGCGATAATGCACGCTGCCGCGCACGATGAAATTCACCTCGACCTGGGCGTGCCAATGTGGCTTTAGCATCACCAGGGGATTGGTGTGAAACATCTGCAGGAGCAGCGGCAGGCCTTCCACGCTGCTGGCGCCAGGCTGGTAAAACGGCCGCTCAGGCATCTTACTTTCCGCCAATTTCATATTCCCTTTGACGGCGACAGGCCCTGCCCACTGCATAGTCTAGCCACGCTCACAGTGAGAGAGCAAATGAAATGGGAGGATTTCTATGCGCATCACAATGACCTGCGCCGCGCTCGCGCTTGCCCTGGGCTCAGCCCCGGCCTTTGCGCAATCCGGCGAAATCACCATCTGGAGCTGGAATGTCGCGGCTTCATCGCTGAAGGCGACCATTGCCGGCTTCAACAAGCAATTCCCCGACGTCAAGGTCACGGTCCAGGATCTCGGCAACCAGCCGACCTACGACAAGTCGATCGCCGGCTGTGCGGCCGGCGGCGTCGGCCTGCCGGACATCGTCTCGATCGAAAACGGCGAGGCCGAGAATTACTGGAGCCAGTTCCCCGACTGCTTCGTCGACCTGCATACGCTGGGCTACACGGCTGAGGACCAGGCGAAATTCCCCGACTTCAAGCGCACCGAGCTCGAAGTCGGCGACAAGGCCTATGCGATGCCGTGGGATTCGGGTCCGGTCGCCGCCTTCTATCGCCGCGACTTCTACGAAAAGGCCGGCGTCGACCCGGCGTCGATCAAGACCTGGGATGATTTCATCGCCGCCGGCAAGAAGGTCCAGGCCGCCAATCCGGGCGTCACCATGACCAATGCCGATTTCAATGGCGATAGCGAATTCTTCCGCATGATCTCCAACGAACAGGGCTGCGCCTATTTCGCCGCCGACGGGCAGTCGATCACGGTCAACCAGCCCAAATGCGTGGACACGCTCACCAAGATCAAGGAGATGAAGGACGCCGGCATCATCTCGTCGGCCGACTGGGGCACCAAGATCACCAACAACACCGCCGGCACCGTCGCCACCCAGATCTATGGCGGCTGGTACGAGGGCACCATCCGCACCGAATCGGCCGGTGAAAACGGCAAATGGGGCGTCTATCTGATGCCGAGCCTCACCGCCGACGGACCGCGCGCCGCCAATCTCGGCGGGTCTTCGCTGGCCATAACCTCGGCCTCGAAGAACAAGGAGGCGGCCTACGCCTATCTGAAATACACGCTGGAGACGAACGAAGGCCAGATCACCATGCTCAAGGAGTTCGGCCTGGTGCCTTCGCTGGTGTCGGCGCTCAACGACCCCTATGTCTCGGAAGGCCTGCCCTATTGGGGCGGCCAGGCGGTGTGGAAGGACATTCTGGCCACCTTGCCCAAGGTTGTTCCGAGCCGCGGCACGCCGTTCCAGAGCGATGCCGAAATCATCGTCCGTGCCGTGCAGACCAAATATCTGGGCGGCGGCTACCCCGACGCCAAGGCGGCACTCGACGATGCCGCAAGCCAGATCGCCGCGGCGACCGGATTGCCCGTCAAATCGTGACCACCGGCGGGCCGAGTGATGCGTCCTGCGAGAACGTTGGCGCTGCCCCTCATCCCCCCTGCCGGGACCTTCTCCCCGTATAGTGACGGGGAGAAGGGAGATTGCCGCAGCGCCGGTGCCCTTTCCTGCAACGCCGGTGATTGACGAAACCATTGATGACAGCGCCCCTCTCCCCGTCACTATACGGGGAGAGGATGCCGGCAGGCAGGTGAGGGGCGGCGCAGACCTCGAAGATTGAATACCAACACGCCACCCGAACGGGCGGAAAGCAAAAGGGAAGGAGGCAAAAAGATGCGCAACCGCAACGCCACGGCCTATCGCTTCCTCACGCCCTATCTGCTGATCTTCGCAATCTTCTGGGTGTGGCCGATCATCAGCTCCTTCATGATCTCCTTCCAGGCGACGCGCACCGTGCCGTGGCGGTTCGCACCAGGCTTCAACTGGGGCCGATTGATCGGCGATCCGGCCTTCTTCAACGCGCTGAAGAACACGCTGCTCATCCTGGTCATCCAGGTGCCGGTGATGATCTCGCTGGCGCTCGTCATGGCGGTGCTTTTGAACTCGCCGCTCTTGAAGGCGCGCGGCCTCTACCGCTTTGCCTTCTTCGCCCCGGTGGTGGTTGGCGAGGTCGCCTATTCGGCGGTGTTCCGGCTGATGTTCAACCTCGATTTCGGCATCATCAACAAGCTCCTGAACAGCATCGGCCTGCCCAAGATCGACTGGTTCTCCAACGTCACGCCGGCGATGGCGCTGATCATGATCGCGGTGACCTGGCGCTGGGCCGGTTACAACGCCATCATCCTGCTCGCCGGCATGCAGTCCATTCCCGAAGATGTCTACGAGGCGGCGACGCTCGACCGCGTCAGCAAGCTCAAGCAGTTCTTCTACATCACCCTGCCGTTGCTCAAGCCGGTCATCGTGTTCTGCCTCGTGCTGTCGATCATCGGCACCATGCAGCTGTTCACCGAGCCGTTCCTGATCACCGAGCGTGGCGGACCGGGCGGCGGCACGGAGACGCTTGGCCTGCTGCTTTACCGCCAGGGCTTTCGGTCGCTCAATTTCGGCTACGCCTCGGCCGTTGCCTACACCATGGCCGGCCTGGCGATCGCCATCACGCTGGCGCAGCTGTGGCTGACGAGGGGACCGAAATGAGTTCGCGCTCCTCCGCCAGACTGGGACGCAGCATCGCCCTGCATCTGGTCCTGACGCCGCTGGCGCTGATCTGGCTGTTTCCGCTCTGGATGATGGTGGTGTTCTCGACCATGCCGGACAACGGCATCTTCAGCCCCGGCATCGAGCTTTTGCCGCACGGCAATTTCATCGACAATTTCAACAATCTGCAACGTGACACCAACTTCGTCGGCGCCATCGGCATTTCGGTCTCGGTGGCGGTAACCTACACATTCCTGTCGGTGCTGCTGACGTCTATGGCCGGCTGGGCGCTGGCCCGGTACCAGTTCTTCGGCAAGGGCGCGGTCGTCGCCATCATCCTCGGCACCATCACGCTTCCCTATGCAGTCGTGCTGATCCCGCAATTCATCATGGTGGCGCGCGACTTCAAGCTCGCCAACACCTGGGTGGCGCTGATCGTGCCGCCGCTGTTCAATTCGCTCGGCGTGCTGTTCATGCGGCAGAGTTTTTCGATGATGCCGGACGACCTCTTCGATGCGGCGCGCGTCGAAGGTGTGAAGGAATGGCGCATCTTCCTTTTCGTCGCACTGCCTCTGGCGCGGCCGATGCTGGCGGCGCTCGCCATCATCCTGTTCCTCGCCTCCTGGAACAATTATCTGTGGCCGCTCCTGATCAACAGCCAGCCCGGTTCGATGACAGCACCCGTGGCGCTCGGCACGCTGATCGGCCTCACCAAGGTGTCATGGGGCGGCATCATGGCGGGCGCGGTGATGCTGACGGTGCCGATGCTCGTCGTCTTCGTGCTGTTGCAGCGCCATTTTATCGCCGGCATCGCCGCCGGCGCGGTCAAGTAAGTAAGGGGCAGCATGGCAACCGTCACGCTCAACAATGTCGTCAAGCGCTTCGGTGTCTTCGAGGTCGTCCATGGTGCCAGCATCGACATCAAGGACGGCGAATTCGTCGTCTTCGTCGGCCCTTCCGGCTGCGGAAAATCGACGCTGCTCAGGATGATCGCCGGGCTCGAGGACATCAGCGGCGGCGAGATCGCCATCGGCGGCAAGGTGGTGAACGATGTCGAGCCGGCCGACCGCGGCATCGCCATGGTGTTCCAGTCCTACGCACTCTATCCGCACATGAACGTCGAACAGAATCTGAGCTTCGGGCTGAGGATGACCGGCAATCCCAAGGCCGATACCGACCGGCGGGTGAAGCGGGCGTCCGAGATCCTGCGTATCAGCGAATTGATGGACAGGCGCCCGAAAAAACTCTCCGGCGGCCAACGCCAGCGCGTCGCCATCGGCCGCGCCATCGTGCGTGAACCGCAGGTGTTCCTGTTCGACGAGCCGCTCTCCAATCTCGATGCCGAATTGCGCGTCCAGATGCGGGTCGAGATCTCTCGGCTGCACAAGGAACTCGGCGCCACCATGATCTATGTCACGCACGACCAGACCGAGGCGATGACACTGGCCGACAGGATCGTCGTGCTGCGTGCCGGCCATGTCGAGCAGATCGGCCGGCCGCTCGATCTCTATGACAATCCCGACAACCAGTTCGTGGCGGGCTTTGTTGGCTCGCCGAAGATGAACTTCATCAACGGCCGCATTGTCGGGCACGATGCGCGTGGTGTTGTGGTCGAGCTGGCGGGTCAGGAGAAGACCCGCATCATACAACCGCTGACCGGCGCTGAACCCGAAACAGGGAGCCCAAAAATCGGAAGCCCAGAAATCGGCAGCAAGGTCATCGTCGGCGTGCGGCCCGAACATTTCGGCAATGCCGGAGAGGGCGACACCGACCTTGTGGTTGCCATCGACGTGGTCGAGCACCTGGGCGGCACAAGTTTCCTCTATGCCAGAACGGCCAACGGCGACGACGTGGTGATCCAGCGCGACGCGGCAAAGGTCCCTGACACGCCCGAGATCACCGTTTCCATCCGCAAATCCTACCTGTTCGACGAAAAAGGACTGCGGCTGCGCTGACCGCCGGCCCTTTCCAGCCTTCAAGGAGAATGACAATGAACGCAGCAACGCCCATTCGCTGGGGCATTCTCGGTCCGGGCAGCATCGCCCAGTCCTTTGCCGGCGGCGTGGCCGGCTCGCGCACCGGAAAGCTGGTCGCCATCGGCGCGCGCAATCCCGCCAAGCCCGGTCTCGCCGAGAGTTTTCCCGGCGCCCGCATTCTCGACGGCTACGATGCACTGCTCGCCGATCCCGACATCGACGCCGTCTACATTTCGATACCGCATCCCGGCCATGCGCAATGGGCGATCAAGGCGGCCGAGGCTGGAAAGCATGTGCTGTGCGAAAAGCCGCTTGCGCTGACCGCCTTCGAGGCCGACGCCATGATCCATGCCGCGCGCAAGGCCGGCACATTCCTCGGCGAAGCCTTCATGTACCGGCTGCACCCGCAGACGCTGAAGCTGGTGGAACTGATCAGGTCGGGTGTCATAGGCGAGATCAGGATGATCAAATCGAGCTTCGGCTTCGCCATGCCGGGCTTCATGCCGCAGCACCGGCTCTATGCCAACGATCTCGCCGGCGGCGGCATTCTTGACGTTGGCGGCTATCCCGTCTCGATGGTGCGGCTGATTGCCGGCGCGGCAGTCGGAAAGCCCTTCAGCGAGCCGGACAAAGTGGTCGGCACCGCCCATCTCGGCCAGTCCGGCGTCGACGAATGGGCCTCCGCGCTGCTGCATTTCTCAAGTGGCATTGTCGCCGAAGTCTCCTGCAGCATCTCGCTCAACCAGGACAATGTCTTGCGCATCCTGGGCACCAAGGGCCGCATCGAAGTGCCGGACTTCTGGTTCGCCGGCGGCAACCGTGACGTCGGCCTGGGCCAGATCGAAATCATCGCATCCGATGGCGCGCGCGAGACCATCAGCGTCAACGAGAAACGCCATGTCTATTCCTTCGAGGTCGATGCAGCGGGTGAGGCCATCCGCGCCGGGCGGCAGGAATTCGCCTGGCCGGGCATGGCATGGGCGGAAAGCCTCGGCACCTTGCGTGTGCTGGACAGATGGCGGGCGGCAGCCGGCCTCGAATACGGGATCGAGAAGGCCCAACAACGCGTCAACACCATCTCCGGCCGGCCATTGCGATCGGGCGGCACGGCGATCGCCAAGCGCACGATCCCTGGCCTGTCGAAGCCGGCGTCGGTGGTGGCGCTCGGCTTCGAGGATTTCCGCACCTTCTCCTCCGGTTCGATCCTGCTCGATGCCTTTTTCGAGGCCGGCGGCAATCTCTTCGACACCGGCTATGTCTACGGCGCCGGCTATACCGAGAAGCTGCTTGGCGAGTGGTTGAAAAACCGCGGCGTGCGCGCGCAATCGGTGGTCATCGCCAAGGGCGCGCATTCGCCGCTCTGCTATCCCGATGTGATCGGCAAGCAGCTCGACCAGTCGCTCGACCGGCTGCAGACCGATCATGTCGATGTCTATTTCATGCACCGCGACAATCCGGATGTGCCGGTCGGCGAATTCGTCGATGCGATGGATCGCGAGGTGAAGGCTGGCCGCATCCGCGGCCCGTTCGGCGGCTCGAACTGGACGATGGAACGCATGGATCAGGCGATTGCCTACGCCGAACGCACCGGCAAGCAAAGGCCCGGCGCGCTGTCCAACAATTTCTCGCTGGCCGAAATGCTGGAGCCGATCTGGGCCGGCTGCATTACGTCCTCCACGGATGCGTGGAAGGCTTGGCTGACCGCGCGGCAGATGCCGAATTTTGCCTGGTCGAGCCAGGGGCGTGGCTTCTTCACCGACCGCGCCGGGCGCGACAAGCGCGACAATGAGGAACTGGTGCGGGTGTGGTACTCGGAGCGGAATTTCGGCCGTCGCGACCGGGCGATCGAACTTGCCGCGAGACTGGGCAAGAGCCCGATCCATGTTGCGCTGGCCTATGTGCTCGATCAGCCATTCCCCTCCATCCCGCTGATCGGTCCACGCACGCTGGACGAACTCGATGACAGTCTGCGCGCCCTCGACATCACGCTTTCGCGGGCCGATCTCGAATGGCTGGACGGCGGCAGCCTGCACGCTGCCTGATGCATGTCGCCCAAAAGCGCGCAGCGGTTTTGGGATAACGATTTGCATGAAACAAGGACCCAAAAGCGGCGTCAGGTCTCGTCATCAGGCGCCCTGACGCCGCGCCTCGCCGGGGTTCTCAAATTGGCATACATGCCGGTGGTGCGGAATTGGCTCGGCGTGATGCCGTAGCAGCGACGGAAGACCTTCGAGAAATAGTTGGCGTCCTCGAAGCCGCACAGGATGGCGACTTCCTTCACCGGCAGGAAATCCGCCTTTGTCAGCAGCTTCGCCGCGCGTTGCAGGCGCTGCTGCAGCACGAATTCGGCGGGCGGCAGGCCTTCGCTTTCGGCGAAGCAGCGTGAGAAATGGGCCCGGCTGAGGCCACTGATCTGAACCAGGTCCGCCACCGGCAGCGGCCTGTCGAGATTGGCATTGATGTGATCGATGACCGGCTGCATGACGCTCTGTTTTTCGGCAAAGGCATGTGAGCCGAAGACATCGTCATACAGCGCCATCGCAGCCTCGTAGGCGACGGCCGAAGCAGCCCCCGGCGAAGCGGCCCCTTTGATCAGACGCAGGCTGCAATCGGCAAGATGATCGATCGTCGCCGGCTGCAGCCGAAATACCGGACCAGAGACGCTGAGGATCGACTTGTGGATGCGCAGCGCCTCCTCGCCGTTCATCGAAATCCAGAAATATTCCCAGCGCTCGTCCCCGGCCAGCCAGTAGCGGTGGTTGTGCGGCACCAGCACCAGCAATGTGTCGTTCTTCTGCAGGCGGTAGTTGCGGTTCTCGTAGCGCAGCCGGCCGGTTCCGCTGATCGTGTGCTGGAGCACGGTGAACGGTGTCTGGCCGCGCTTTCGCCCGTCCCAGTCGTAGATCTCGTCCTCGCGCACTTCATAGCCCGTGCTCGTCGGCATGGCGTGCAGGCGCTGACGGCCACGCGGCAGCGAGATCGTGCGCATGGACTGTCCGTTGGCGATCAAATCTTGCAGCACAAAATTACCCTTGAAAGCATAATCCTTCTCTGGTCGCGCTCGCGAATAAGCGCATAATCCCCGTCGAAAAGCGAGAGAGATCCGCAGTCGAGGAGCGGACGGGGAGGTTGGCGAGCCGGATTCCGGCTTGTCCTGCATACATGTCGCGGCATGTGGCGACAGCTTCCCATTGTCATTCCTTGTCTGCCATGTGAACGGAATGAGGTGCGGCTGATGAGTTTCAAAATCGCTATCATCGGTGCCGGCAGCGTCGGCTTCACCAAGAAATTGTTCACCGACATCCTCTGCGTGCCCGAATTCAAGGACATCGAATTCGCGCTGACCGATGTCAGCGAGCACAATCTCCAGATGATCAAGGCTATCCTCGACAGGATCGTCGAGGCTAACCGATTGCCGACCAGGGTGACGGCGACCACCGACCGCCGCAAGGCGCTCGAAGGCGCACGCTACGTCATCAGCTGCGTGCGGGTCGGAGGTCTCGAAGCCTATGCCGACGATATCCGCATTCCCCTGAAATACGGCATCGACCAGTGTGTCGGTGACACGATCTGTGCCGGCGGCATTCTCTATGGCCAGCGCAACATTCCGGTGATCCTAGACTTCTGCAAGGACATACGCGAGGTCGCCGAGACGAACGTCAAATTCCTGAACTACGCCAACCCGATGGCGATGAACACCTGGGCAGCGATCGAATACGGCAAGGTCGACACTGTCGGGCTCTGCCACGGCGTCCAGCACGGCGCCGAGCAGATTGCCGAGGTGCTGGGCGCGAAGTCCAGGCAGGAGCTCGACTATGTCTGTTCCGGCATCAACCACCAGACCTGGTTCATCGACCTGCGCCTGAACGGCCGCCCCATCGGCAAGGACGAACTGGTCGCCGCCTTCGAAGCGCATCCGGTCTATTCGCAGCAGGAGAAGCTGCGCATCGATGTCCTGAAGCGCTTCGGCGTCTATTCGACCGAAAGCAACGGCCATCTTTCGGAATATCTGCCCTGGTACCGCAAACGCCCCGACGAGATCACGCGCTGGATCGATATGTCCGACTGGATCCATGGCGAGACGGGCGGCTATCTCCGCTACTCCACCGAAACCCGCAACTGGTTCGAGACGGAATATCCGCAGTTCCTCGAAGCGGCATCACAGCCGATCGATCGGGAGAAGCGCTCCAACGAGCATGCCAGCCACATATTGGAGGCGCTGGAGACCAATCGCGTCTATCGCGGCCACTTCAACGTCAGGAACAACGGGGTGATCACCAACCTGCCGCAGGACGCCATCATCGAGTCACCCGGCTTCGTCGACCGTTTCGGCATCAACATGGCCGCCGGCATCACGCTGCCCGAAGCCTGCGCCGCCACCTGCATCGCCTCGATCAATGTCCAGCGCATGTCGGTGCATGCCGCGATATCAGGCGACATAGACCTTCTGAAGCTCGCCGTGCTGCATGACCCGCTGGTCGGCGCGGTTTCGACGCCGGAGGAGGTCTGGCAGATGGTCGATGAAATGGTCGTCGCCCAGGCGGCCTGGCTGCCGCAATATGCCCATGCGGTTCCGGCCGCCAGGGAGCGGCTGTCGACATCGGCGGTGAAGACCCGCGAGTGGGCGGGCGCCGCACGGCGCAGCGTTCGCTCGATCGAGGAACTGCGTGCCGAAAAAGCCCCGCTGAAGCAAGCCGGCTGAAACGGGCCGGCTGAAACCTCATGCGGTGATGGTGGATCTACGGGAGGCGGATCCACTGCCACGAAACCGTTTTAATTCGAGGAGAAGCGGAGCAGGTGCAAACGCTCCGGAACAAACAAGAGGGAGAGAGACAGTGAGGAATTTACGCAATATCGGCCTTGCCGCCGGACTGGCGCTGAGCGTCTCGGTCTCGGCACTCAATGCATACGCTTCCGAGCCGACGGTTCCGCCGGCACCGACACCGTTCCCCGCCGAGGGCAAGATCAACTATGTCGCGCGTGACTCCATTCTGGAGTTCAAGGCGCTCCCCGAATACCACGAGCCCGACTGGGTCACCGAGAAATACGTCAAGACCGGCAAGCTGCCGCCGGTGAAAGACAGGCTGCCGAAAGAACCGCTGGTCTTCAAGACGGGCAACATGCAGGACGGCATCGGCGTCTATGGCGATACGATGCGCCATGTCATCGGCGGACGGCCGGAAGGCTGGAACTACGGCGCCGGCCAGACGCAAGGCTGGGGCGGCATCGATATCGGCCTTTCCGAATGCCTGACGCGCACCGCGCCGCTGTTCCAGGTCGAGGCGAAGGACACCGAACCGCTGCCGAACCTGGCCAGGAGCTGGGACTGGTCGAGCGACGGTCACAAGCTGACCATGCATCTGGTCGAAGGGGCGAAGTGGTCGGATGGCGTTGCCTTCAACGCCGACGATGTCATGTTCTACTGGGACGACGAGGTCGTTGATCCCAATGTCTCGCCGCTGAACGGCGCCACGCAGGAAACCTTCGGCGTCGGCACGACGCTGAAGAAGATCGACGACTACACCGTCGAGTGGACCTTCAAGGAAGCGTTTCCGAAACAATATCTCTATGCGATGGCCTACGGCACCTTCTGCCCTGGCCCCGCGCACATCCTGAAGCCGCAGCATCCGAAATATTCGAAGAACACCTACGACCAGTTCAAGAACGCCTTTCCGCCGGAATTCATGAACATGCCGGTGATGGGCGCCTGGGTGCCGGTCGAGTATCGGCCGGACGACATCATCGTCATGCGCCGCAACCCCTACTATTGGAAGGTCGACGAGAAGGGCAACCAGCTGCCTTACCTCAACGAGCTGCAATACAAGCTGTCGACCTGGGCCGACCGCGACGTCCAGGCGGTTGCCGGCTCGGCCGACTTCTCCAACCTGGAGCAGCCGGAAAACTTCGTCGCCTCGCTGAAGCGTGCTGCGGAGGCAAATGCGCCCGCACGCCTGGCCTTTGGCCCGCGGCTTATCGGCTACAATCTGCGCATGAATTTTTCCGCCAATGGCTGGGGCAACCCGGACGAACGCGGGCAAGCCGTGCGCGAGCTGAACCGCAACGAGGACTTCCGCAAGGCCGTCACCATGGCGCTCGACCGCAAGGCGCTCGGCGACTCGCTGGTCAAGGGCCCGTTCACCGCCATCTACGCCGGCGGCCTGTCGTCAGGCACCAGCTTCTATGACCGCGATTCGACCGTCTACTACCCCTTCGACCTCGAGGGCGCCAAGGCGGAGCTCGCCAAGGCCGGCCTCAAGGATACGGACGGCGACGGTTTCGTGAACTTCCCGGCCGGCACCGCCGGCGGCAAGAACGTCGAAATCGTGATGCTGGTCAACAACGACTACACAACCGACAAGAGCCTTGCCGAAGGCGTCGTCGCCCAGATGGAAAAGCTCGGAATTCGGATCGTGCTCAACGGGCTCAACGGCACCCAGCGCGACGCCTCGCAATATTCCGGCCGCTTCGACTGGCTGGTCCGGCGCAACGACCAGGAGCTGACATCGGTGGTGCAGAATACCGAGCAGCTCGCTCCCGTTGGCCCGAAGACCAGCTGGAACCACCGCGCGCCCGAAAGCGGCGAGGTAGACCTGATGCCTTTCGAAAAGGACCTCGTCGATATCGTCAACAAATTCGTCTCGTCCGAGGACAACGACCAGCGCGCCAGCCTGATGAGAGAGTTCCAGAAGATTTCTACGGAACACGTCTACAATGTCGGCCTGACGGAATATCCTGGCGCGCTGATCATCAACAAGCGCTTCTCGAACATTCCGCAGGGCACGCCGATCTTCATGTTCAACTGGGCCGAGGATTCAATCATCCGCGAACGGGTCTTTGTCGCCGCCGACAAGCAGGCGAAATACGAATTGTTTCCGCAAGAACTGCCCGGCAAACCCGGAGACAAGGGTCCGATGGATTAGGTTTACCTCCCTGACCAAGAGAACTCCGGCCGCGCCGCTGGCGCGGCCGGACAAAACCAACCTCCGGACGCACCAAAGGCGCGATCGGCGAGACAAGGAAGCGGACCGTCCATGTTGCGATTCCTGCTCACGCGCATAGCGTCGGCAATACCGGTCCTCGCCATTCTGAGCCTGGTCACCTTTGCCATCATCCAGGCGCCGCCGGGCGACTATGCCGACTACATCCGCTCGCAGCTGATCAACCAGGGCGGAGCCTCCTTCGCCGAGGCCGACGCGCAGGCCAAGGCCTATCGCATCGAGCATGGCCTCGATAAGCCGCTGCCCGTCCAATACCGCAACTGGATCGGCGGCATCATCACCCGCGGCGATTTCGGCTACAGCCTCTATTACAACAAGCCGGTCGCCGATGTGGTCGGCGAGCGCCTGCCGCGCACGCTCCTTCTGGCACTGGTCTGCCATCTGCTCGCCTCGGTGCTCGGCATCACTTTCGGCATATGGGCGGCGACGCGGCAATATACCTGGATAGACTCGACGCTGTCGGCCATCTCCTTCCTCGGCATGACGGTGCCGCGCTTCCTGATGGCGCTGATCATTGTCTATCTCATGGTCTTCCAGTTCAACGTGTCGGAGATCGGCAGCTTCTTCTCGCCGCAATATGGCGGCGCGCCGTGGTCGTGGGCCAAATTCGTCGACCTGGTCAAACATGTCTGGCCGGTCGTGGCGATCGCCACTTTCGGCGGCCTCGCCTACAATATGCGCGTCATGCGCGGCAACCTCCTCGACACGCTGAACGCACAATATGTCGAGACGGCCAGGGCCAAGGGGCTGACCGGCGCCGCCGTCGTCATGCGCCACGCCGTGCCCAACGCGCTGCACCCGCTCGTCATGTATCAGGGCGTGGTGCTGCCCTACATGCTCACCGGTGAGATCGAGACGGCGATCATCTTCGCGCTGCCGACCGTTGGCCCGGCGATCGTCGGCTCCATGGCCGTCGGCGATGTCTATGTCACCGCCACCTTCATGATGGTCCTGTCGGCGACGCTGATCGTCGGCAACATCATCGCCGACATGCTGCTCGTCCTGCTCGATCCGCGCGTCCGCCAGTTCGGGGAGGGTTAGAGATGTTGGCGCGCGATCCATCACCTCCACCGCTGCCGGCCGAAGGCCCCATCGTAGCCAAACCGGCGCGCGGCAATGAGAGCTACATGGCGCTTGTCTGGCGCCGGCTGAAGCGCTCCTGGACCGGCATGGCCGGGCTTTGGCTCGTCGTGCTTCTGCTGGCGATGGCCGTATTCGCCGAGTTCATGGCGCCAATGGACCCGAAGGTCACGGATGTCGGCTTCGCGCCGCCGCAGCTGCCGAGCTTCCATGACAAGGACGGCGGTTTCGTCGCGCGGCCGAGGGTCTATGCGCTGGCCGATTCGGCGGACCTCGATCCGGTTACCTTCCAGCCGGTCGTCGGTCCCGATTATGACCATCCAAGGCTGCTTGGTTTCTTCGTGCATGGCGCGCCCTACAAGCTGTTCGGGCTGTTGCCGGCGGACCGGCATCTGTTCGGCTCGCTGGACGGCCAGCCGGTGCATTTCCTAGGCACCGACAAGTTCGGCCGTGACGTGCTGTCGCGCGCCATCCACGGCTCGCGCGTCTCGCTGATGATCGCGCTGACGGTCGTCTTCATCATCACCGTCATCGGCACCACCGTCGGCATGGTCTCCGGCTATTTCGGCGGCAGGTTCGATGTCTGGATGCAGCGCTTCGTCGAACTGGTGCTCGCCTTTCCGCAGCTGCCGCTCTATCTGGCGCTGACGACGCTGATCCCGGTCACCGCTCCCACCAACGTCTTCCTGGCTTTCGTCATCATCGTCATGTCGGCCTTGGGCTGGGCGCAGATGTCGCGCGAGGTGCGCGGCAAGACGCTGGCGCTGGCGCGGATCGAGTATGTGCGCGCCGCCATGGCGGTCGGCGCCACCGACCGGCGCATCATCATGCAGCACATCTTTCCCAATGTGATGAGCCATGTGATCGTCGCCGTGACGCTGGCGATCCCGACGGTGGTGCTGCTCGAATCCTTCCTCGGGTTCCTCGGCTTCGCCGTCAAGCCGCCGCTGATTTCGTGGGGCCTGATGCTGCAGGACACCGCGACCTATTCCGTCATCGGCACCTATCCCTGGATCCTGTCGCCGGTCGGTTTCGTGCTCGTCACCGTCTTTGCCTTCAACGCGCTGGGCGACGGCCTGCGCGATGCCGTCGACCCTTATTGAGGTGGCACAGATGTCCGTCGCGCTCGCCGAATCCTTCGCACCAATCGTTCGCCACGACCATGACGGACGCCAGGACCAGCCCATCATAGACGCCCGCAACGTCGCCGTGGCCTTCAAGGTCGAGCATGGCGTCGTCGAAGCGGTCAAGGACATCTCGTTCCAGCTCTATCGCGGCGAGACGATCGCCATCGTCGGCGAATCCGGTTCCGGCAAGTCGGTGACGGCGCGCACCGTCATGGGACTGCTGTCGCGGCGCGCCACGGTGTCGCCCGGGTCGAGCGTCTGTTATGACGGGCAAAACATCCTGAAATTTCCCGAGAGCGCCCGGCGCAAGCTGCGTGGCAACCGCATCTCGATGATCTTCCAGGAGCCGATGAGCTCGCTCAATCCGATCTATACGGTCGGCAGCCAGATCGTCGAGGCGATCAGGGTGCATCGCAAGGTCAGCCGCAAGCAGGCATGGGCACGAGCACTCGAACTTCTGCAGCACGTGCAGATTCCCGATCCCGCCGCGCGGCTCAAGCAATACCCGCACCAGCTCTCGGGCGGGCAACGCCAGCGGGTGATGATCGCCATGGCGCTGGCCAACAATCCCGATGTCTTGATCGCCGATGAGCCGACGACGGCGCTCGACGTCACGGTTCAGGCGCAGATCCTCAACCTGATCCGCAGCCTGCAGAAAGAACTGCGCATGGCGGTGATCCTGATCACCCACGACCTGACCGTGGTGCGCCAGTTCTCCGACTACGTCTACGTCATGCAGCATGGCGAAATGTGCGAGCACAACGTCACCGAACGGCTTTTCGCCGATCCGCAGCATCCCTATACGAGGCGGCTGCTGGCTTCCGAGCCGCGCGGGCAGCCGAAGCCGCTGCCGGAGGGCTGCGGCACCATTCTCGAGGCCAGCGGCGTGCGCGTCTCATTCATGCTGCGTCATGGCACCTTCCTGAAGCCGGACTGGCGAGAGCTGGTCGCCGTCGACGACCTTGGCCTGAAACTCTGCCGCCATGAGACACTGGGGCTGGTCGGCGAATCCGGCTCCGGCAAGACCACCTTCGGCCAGGCCCTGCTTAGATTGATCGACGCCAAGCGCGGCGAGATCCGTTTCGACGGCAAGCCGATCCACGGCCTGTCGCGGGCCGAGATGCGGCCGCTGCGCTCGCGCATGCAGATCGTCTTCCAGGATCCGTTCTCCTCGCTCAACCCGCGCATGACGATCGGCCAGATCATCGAGGAAGGGCTGATCGTCAACAGCATCGGGGCGACGCGGCGCGAGCGGGTCGAACGGGTGCGCGACGCGCTGGTCAGCGCCGGCATGCCGGGCGATATACTGTCGCGGTTTCCGCACGAATTCTCGGGTGGCCAGCGGCAGCGCGTCGCGATCGCCCGCGCCATCGCGTTGGAACCCGAATTCATCCTGCTCGACGAGCCGACATCGGCGCTGGACCTCTCCGTCCAGGCGCAGATCATCGACCTGCTGCGCAAGCTGCAGGACGAGCGCGGCCTCAGCTACCTCTTCATCTCGCACGACCTCAAGGTGGTGCGCGCGCTGTGCCACCGCGTCATCGTCATGCAGAACGGCAAGATCGTCGAACAGGGCCCCGTCGACGACGTCCTGTCCAATCCCAAGACCGCCTACACCGAACGGCTCGTCAGGGCCGCTTTCGACGTGGCCTGAACATATGCCGGAGGTTAGCATGGCAAGAAATCCCAAGATCACGTTCATCGGCGCCGGCTCGACGGTGTTCATGAAGAACATTGTCGGCGACGTGCTGCAGCGCCCGTCGCTTGCTGGCGCGACGATCGCGCTGATGGACATCAATCCGCAGCGGCTGGAAGAGAGCGCCATCGTCGTCAACAAGCTGATCGCGACGCTCGGCGTCAAGGCGAAGGCCGAGACCCATTCGGACCAGCGCAAGGCGCTGGCGGGCGCAGATTTCGTCGTCGTCGCCTTCCAGATCGGCGGCTACGAGCCCTGCACGGTCACCGATTTCGAAGTGCCGAAGAAATACGGCCTGCGCCAGACGATCGCCGACACGCTCGGCGTCGGCGGCATCATGCGTGGCCTCAGGACCGTGCCGCATCTGTGGAAGATCTGCGAGGACATGCTCGCCGTCTGCCCTGACGCGATCATGCTGCAATATGTCAACCCGATGGCGATCAACACCTGGGCGATATCGGAGAAATATCCTGAGATCAGGCAGGTCGGCCTCTGCCATTCGGTGCAGGGCACGGCAATGGAACTGGCTGAAGACCTCGACCTTCCCTACGAAGAAATCCGCTATCGCTCGGCCGGCATCAACCACATGGCCTTCTACCTCAACTTCGAGCATCGCCAGCCGGATGGCTCCTACCGCGACCTCTATCCCGATCTCGTGCGCGCCTATCGAGAAGGCCGCGCGCCCAAGCCCGGCTGGAACCCGCGCTGTCCCAACAAGGTGCGCTACGAGATGCTGACCCGGCTCGGCTATTTCGTCACCGAGAGCTCGGAGCATTTCGCCGAATACACGCCCTATTTCATCAAGAACGGCCGCCCGGACCTGATCGAGAAGTACGGCATCCCGCTGGACGAATATCCCAAGCGCTGCATCGAACAGATCGAGCGCTGGAAGGGGCAGGCTGAGGCCTATCGTTCGGCCGATCGCATCGAGGTCGAGCAGTCCCGGGAATACGCCTCCTCGATCATGAATTCGGTCTGGACCGGCGAGCCATCGGTGATCTACGGCAATGTCCGCAACAATGGCTGCATCACCTCGCTGCCCCGGGATTGCGCCGCCGAGGTGCCGTGCCTGGTCGATGCCTCCGGCATCCAGCCAACCTATATCGGCGATCTGCCGCCGCAATTGACCGCGCTGATCCGCACCAACATCAACGTTCAGGAACTGACGGTGCGGGCGCTGATGACGGAGAACCGCGAGCACATCTATCATGCGGCGATGATGGACCCACATACCGCCGCGGAGCTCGATCTCGACCAGATCTGGTCACTGGTCGATGATCTTCTCGCCGCTCACGGAGACTGGCTGCCGGCCTGGGCGCGCTTGAAGCGCAAGAACGAGGCAGCCTGACGCCTTATTTAGGAGCGTCGGGGTCCGTCTCTTCCTCGTCGTCGCGGGCCGAGATGACATAGGCGCCCTTCAGCCAGCGATTGAGGTCGATGTCCTTGCAGCGCGTCGAACAGAACGGAAAAGTGTCGCGCGCCGATGGCTTGCCGCATTCGGGGCAGGGGCGCTTTGGGCGCAAGGGCGTGACTTTGGGGTCGGAACTCATAGCCGTGCGCCTGACAGCCAGCCGCCATGCACCTTGAAGCCTTCGCCGCTCAGCAGCGCGACGGTCTCATACAGCGGCAGCCCGACGATGTTGGTGTAGGAACCGACCAGCTTGACGACGAAGGCGCCGGCGAGACCCTGGACGGCGTAGCCGCCGGCTTTGCCGCGCCATTCGCCCGAGGCGACATAGGCGTCGATCTCTTCGCGCGGCAGCCGCTTGAAGCGCACCCGCGTCTCGACCAGCCGCTGGCGCAGCTTGCCGCCCGGCGTGATCAGGCAGATGCCGGAATAGACCCGGTGCGAACGGCCCGACAACAGCCCGAGGCAGTTGGCGGCATCGTCGAGGGTCTCGGCCTTGGGCAGGATGCGCCGCCCGACGGCGACCACCGTGTCGGCGGCCAGCACGAAGCCCGGTGCATAGTCGGCTTCGGTCTTCAGCGACGCGAATGCCTTCTCGGCCTTTTCCTTCGACAGCCTCTTGGCCAGCGAGCGCGGATGCTCGGCACGCAGCGGCGTTTCGTCGACATCGGCCGGCAGCACGCGGTCCGGCTCGATGCCGGCCTGCTGCAAGAGCTCGATCCGGCGCGGCGAACCCGAGGCAAGCACCAGCTTCTGCAAAATGCTCATCGCGGACCAGTCGGGCTTTGCTTACTTGAAACGATAGGTGATGCGGCCCTTGGTCAGGTCGTATGGCGTCATCTCGACCAGAACCTTGTCGCCGGTCAGCACGCGGATGCGATTCTTGCGCATGCGGCCGGCCGTATGGGCGATGATCTCGTGTTCGTTTTCGAGCTTTACCCGGAACATCGCGTTGGGCAACAATTCCGTTACGACACCCGGAAACTCGAGGACTTCTTCCTTCGGCATTCGATACCTTTGCTTGGATGGCAGTTCCGGCGCTTAGATTTCAGGTCGAACAGACCTGAAATCATCCGACTCTAGCCGGAATTTCGGCGGAACCTATATGATAATCGTCCGCTTGTGAACACGCTTAATCGGCGGCCTCCGGAGGCACGAATCGACGCCCGATCCGCGCTTTCAGCCGCTCGCGCACGTCCCGGTAGGCCGCCATGATCTGTTCGCGCGTGCCGCCGGCATCGGTCGGGTCCGGCGTCGGCCAGTATTCGACCTCGACGGCGAGCGAGCGGGTGAGTTCGAGTGCGGCGTGGTGCGCTTCCGGCGCCAGCGTGACGATCAGGTCGAAATAGTCGTCCTCGAGATCGTCCATCGTCTTCGGGTGCCGCTCGCCCAGCGTGAGACCTTCCTCGGCAAGCACGGCATCGACGAACGGATCGCGCTCGCCGGCGCGAACGCCGGCCGAGGCGACGAAGATGGTGGCGGGCAGCATCCGCCGCGCCAGCTGCTCGGCCATTGGCGAGCGCACGGCATTCATGCCGCACAGGAACAGGATCGAACGGGGCAGGCCGCCGGGTGCCAGGGCTAGCCCCGCCAGTGCAGCACGCAGACCAGCGTGAACAGCCGGCGCGCCGTATCGAAATCGATGTCGATCTTGCCGGACAGCCGGTCCATCAGCGTCTGCGAGCCCTCATTGTGCAGGCCGCGGCGGCCCATGTCGATCGCCTCGATATGACTTGGCGTCGAGGAACGGATGGCGTCGTAGTAGCTTTCGCAGATCATGTAGTAGTCCTTGACGATGCGCCTCAGCGGCGTCAGCGACAGGATATGAGTGACGACGGCGGCACCGTCCTCGCGCGCCACGGCAAACACCAGGCGCTGCTCGGCCAGCGACAATTTCAACCGGTAAGGGCCGGCGCCGCCGTCATTGACAGGTTGAAAACTGTTCTCCTCGATCAGGTCGAAGATCGCCACCGCGCGTTCATGCTCGACATCGGGTGTCGAACGGCCGATCGATTCATCGAGTTCGACATCGATCAGCCTGGCGCGGGTTTGATCGGAGTCCGACATAGCGCCTACATGTTCAACCGTATGGCGACGGAGCGTCCGTGCGCATCAAGGCCTTCCGCCTTGGCGAGCGCAATCGCCGCCGGCGCCAAGATCCGCAACTGCTCCGGTCCAAGCTTGAGGATCGACGTGCGCTTGACGAAATCGAGCACGGATAGCCCGGACGAGAAACGTGCCGAGCGTGCCGTCGGCAGCACATGGTTGGAGCCGCCGACATAGTCGCCGATGGCTTCCGGCGTATGGCGGCCGAGAAAGACGGCGCCCGCATTGCGCATTCGCGTCAGAAACCCCTCGGCATCGTCGATTGCCAATTCGACATGTTCGGCGGCGATGCGGTCGACCAGCGGCAGCGCGGCGTCGATGGTCGGCACCAGGATGACGGCGCCGAAATCGCGCCAGCTCGCTGCTGCCGTCTCGGCCCGCGGCAGGCTCTGCAGCTGGCGCTCGACCGCCTGTTCGACAGCGATGCCGAAGGCCGGATCGTCGGTGACCAGGATCGACTGCGCCGATGTGTCGTGCTCGGCCTGGGCCAGCAGATCGGCAGCGATCCAGTCCGGATCGTTGCTGCCGTCGGCCACGACGAGCACTTCCGATGGCCCGGCGATCATGTCGATGCCGACGGTGCCGAAGACCTGCCGCTTGGCCGCCGCAACATAGGCATTGCCCGGGCCGACGATCTTGGCGACCGGCCTGATCGTTTCGGTGCCGTAGGCAAGGGCTGCGATCGCCTGCGCGCCGCCGACGCGGTAGATTTCCGACACGCCGGCGATATCCGCGGCCACCAGCACCAGCGGATTGATGATGCCGCCGGGCGCCGGCACGACCATGACGATGCGTTCGACGCCGGCCACTCTGGCCGGTACGGCGTTCATCAGCACCGAGCTTGGATAGCTCGCCGTGCCGCCCGGCACATAGAGCCCGACCGCCTCGACCGCCGTCCAGCGCCAGCCGAGCTCGACGCCGGCGGCATCCGTATAGCGATCGTCCTTCGGCCGCTGCCGCTCATGGTGGGAGCGGATGCGGTCGCGCGCAAATTCCAGCGCCTCGATCGTCTTTGGGTCGGCGGCCTTGTAAGCCTGGGCGATGTCGTCCTTCGAGACGGCGATGCCTAGCCCAGCCAGATCGGCGCGATCGAATTTCTGTGAATAGTCGATCAGCGCCGCGTCGCCCTCAGTGCGTACACGCGCGATGATCTCGCGCACCACGGCATCGACATCGGCGGACACTTCCCGCTTGGTCAGCAGGAAGGCGGCGAAACGCTGCTCGAAATCGGCATCGGACTGACGAAGCATAATGGCCATCGGACGCTCAGGCCTTGTGGATGGGGCGCGAGGTGGCTTCCCACGCCCCGCCGATATCGGCAAGGCGGGCCTCGATGCATTCGACGTCGAGCATGATCGCGCCGCCGCCCGCAAAGATCAGCTCGACGATGCCGGCCGGCTTGCTGATCTCGATGAAGCTGATTGCCAGCAGGGACAGGATTTCGGCCGGCTTGTCGCGGTCAATGCCGCTCGTCTTGGCGCCCAGCACCCGGTCGAAATGCAGCACGGCCTGCCGCCGCTCATTATGCTGGCGAAACAGGCCGGATTTGGCCTCCCAGACGAAACGGTTCATGGTCAGCAGGAAACGCTTGGCCGCAGGCAGGAATTCGAGGTCGCTGACTTTCAGTACGGCGTCCTGGACATGGGCCGAAACAATGCTCAGGTCCTGGTCGTCGAGTGCGATAAGCTTAAGGGCGGTCATACGGATTTCGCACCTGAAGGTTGACAATTCAACCTTCTGTTAGGCGGTCTTTCCGATCGGTGCAACCACGCCGCAAGTCGCAGCCAATTGACTAAGCCGAAATCCGTTCGATCACCGCGCCGCAGTTGGACAGCTTTTCTTCCAGCCGCTCGAAGCCGCGGTCGAGATGGTAAACCCGGTTGACCGTGGTTTCGCCTTCCGCAGCCAGGCCGGCGATGACCAGCGACACAGAGGCGCGAAGATCGGTCGCCATGACCGGGGCGCCCTTCAGCTTCGGCACACCGTCGACGATCGCCGTCTGGCCCGAAAGCGTGATGTGGGCGCCGAGCCGGGCCAATTCCTGCACATGCATGAAGCGGTTTTCGAAAATCGTCTCGGTGATGCGCGATTTGCCCTTGGCCATGGTCATCAGGCCCATGAACTGAGCCTGCAAATCGGTCGGGAAGGCCGGGAAGGGTGCGGTCGTCACGTCGACGGGCGAAATGCCGGCGCCGTTGCGCTTCACGCGAATGCCGGAATTGGTCGGCGTGATTTCGGCGCCCGTCTGGGCGATCACGTCGAGCGCGGTCTGCAGCAGCTCCGGCCGCGCGCCCTCGAGCACGACGTCGCCGCCGGTCATGGCGACGGCCATGGCATAGGTGCCGGTCTCGATGCGGTCGGGAATGACGCGCACGCGCGCGCCCGACAGCGATTCGACACCGTCGATGGTGATGGTGGGCGTTCCGGCGCCATAAATCTTCGCGCCCATGGCGTTGAGGCATTCGGCCAGGTTGACGATCTCAGGCTCGCAGGCGGCATTTTCCAGCACAGTCTCGCCCTTGGCGAGTGCCGCTGCCATCATCAGCACATGGGTGGCGCCGACCGAGACTTTCGGGAAGATGTAGCGGTTGCCGACAAGGCGGCCATTCCGGGTCTTGGCGATGACATAGCCGGTGTCGACGTCGATATCGGCGCCCAGCGCCTGCAGGCCTTCGAGGAACAGATCGACCGGGCGCGTGCCGATGGCGCAGCCGCCCGGCAGCGACACCTTGGCTTCGCCCATGCGGGCCAGCAACGGGCCGATCACCCAGAACGACGCGCGCATCTTCGACACCAGCTCGTAGGGCGCTGTCGTGTCGACGATGTTGCGGGCGGAGAAATTGATGGTGCGCGAATAGCCCTCATTCTGCTTCTCGCGGCGGCCATTGACCGAATAATCGACGCCGTGATTGCCCAGAATGCGGATCAGCTGCTCGACATCGGCCAGATGCGGCACGTTTTCCAGCGTCAGCGTGTCGTCGGTCAAAAGCGAAGCGATCATCAGGGGCAGGGCCGCGTTTTTCGCGCCCGAGATCGGAATGCTTCCGGAGAGCTTGTTGCCCCCGACAATTCTGATGCGATCCATGGAAGAACGTCCCTCTCGGCCAAAAAGGCCGGTTCAATCGTTTGAGTAGCGGCCCGTCTAGACCATTGGCCGGCTTGGTTCAAGAAATAGGATTTCGCCCAGCCCGGGCCAAGAGTGGCCGATTTGAGTTAATCTTTTTGTATTTCCTTCGATGCAGCAAGCCCGTCCGGGCGCTGATCGGCCTCGCCGGTCCGCCGCGAGCGCGACTGCGCCTTGCGCTTCTGCAGATTGGCGCGCAATTGCTCGGCGAGCCGGTCCTTGCGGTTGGCGCCGCCCTTTTTCGCTGGACCATCCTTTTTCAGTGGAATTACCTTGTCGTCCATCGTCCCGCCTCGGCTGGCGACCAGCCAGCCCGCCATTCAGGGATAGCCAACATTGTGGCGCCGCCATGTCATTAAAAGCTATCCGGCAAGCCTTTCACAGAAGCGTTGCACTTGGCCTTGCGCTTGCCGGTTCGATATGGCAGAAGCCCCGCCATCAGCGGCTGCGGTAGCTCAGTGGTAGAGCACTCCCTTGGTAAGGGAGAGGTCGAGAGTTCAATCCTCTCTCGCAGCACCAGTTCCCAAAGATCATCCTTGTTGCGCACTTTCGTCCTCAGCATTTGCGAGGGCGAGGCGGGTGCATAGCTATTCCATGGGTTGAGAACCCGCGTCTCATCCGGCAGTTGCACATATCAGGAAGGGCGCGGCGATCATGCCGGCAGCCCTGATCAGCAGCGCATTGCTCCAGAAAGAGTTGCAAGAGGCAACCTCCAGTCGAAGCCCATTCTCGGGATGACACGATTCGTTAACCAAGATGCTGTTCATCGGCAGACGTGTTGTGGGATGGATGCCTGTCTGCGCCGGTCAAGTCCATGCCTTGTCAGGTCGAGGACGCCGAGGCTCTTCATCTTGGCGCAGACCTCAAATCGCCCGAAACAAAAACAATCTGCAAGGCATGAACGTGATTGAAAACGAGCAAAACGCGCCCGGCGCTTCCCATCGTTGGACATTGCTGCCGGCCATCGTAGCAGCGTTCCTTTGCCTGTGCGTCACCAGCGCGTTCGCGGAGACGCGCGCTTTGAAGATCCAACATCTCCATACGGGCGAGAAGGCTGAAATCGTCTTCAAGCGCAACGGGCGCTACGATCCGGCGGGGTTGAAGAAGATCAATCTCATGCTGCGCGACTGGCGTCGCAACGAACCGACGAAGATGGATCCGCGCCTGCTCGATCTTGTCTGGCAGGCCTACCGCGCCAGCGGCTCGACAGCCTATATCCATGTGGTCAGCGCCTATCGTTCGCCGGCGACAAACGCAATGCTGCGCAGCCGCTCGAAGGGCGTGGCGAGGGAGAGCCAACACATGGTTGGCCGCGCGATGGATTTCTTCCTGCCGGATGTGCCGCTGAAGAAGCTGCGCGACATCGGCCTCAAGATGCAGGGCGGCGGCGTGGGCTATTACCCTACTTCCGGTTCGCCTTTCATACACATGGATGTCGGCAATGTGCGGCATTGGCCGGGCATCAGCCGCCAGGAACTCGCCAAGGTATTTCCGAACGGCAATACGCTGCATGTGCCGAGCGACGGCAGACCGCTGCCCGGCTATGAGCAGGCGTTTGCCGCCTACAAATCGCGCAAGGGCGCCGGCACGCCCAACATCGAGCTGGCAAACGTCGACGGCGGCCAACGCAAGCCGGCGCGTGGCCTGCTGGCGACGCTTTTGGGCGGCGGAGACGAGTCGGATGATGTCGCGGAAGCGATGCCGGCGCCACGCAAACCGCCCAAGTCCGTCGAACCCAGACCGGCCGGACAGGGTATCGCTATCGTGCCGCCACAGGATGCCCAGCGGGCGGACATCCAGATGGCTGCCAGCGATCCAGGCGAGGAACCGCCAGTTGGGCAGAAGGGAAAGACGCCTGAAGCGATCGTCATGGCCATGGCACCGGGCTCAGTGCCGCTGCCCGCCTTCGCACCGCGCACCGAGCTCACGGCACCCGTTCCCGCCCCGGAAACCGCACCGTTCGCAATCGCCGGTGCGTCCACGGCGCGGGCCGAACTAGCCAAGCCGACAGCAACCGACGCCGGCGTTCCTTTGGGCAAGGCGGATGCCGCTGCCGCCAGCGTCGCGCAGGACATGGTGGCGCTCAACATCCCCTTGCCGACATGGCGGCCGGAAAGCCCGACACGCCAGCCGGAAGCAGTCAAATCTCGCGACGCAATCGGTGCCTTGCTGGCCCTGAACCACGCCGATGACGGCCTTGACAGGCTGACCGGCCAGCGGATTGCAACCCCTGCATCGGAAAGCGAAGATCGGGTCAGGACCAGCCCGAAGGCAGACCGCGTCCAGCCACGTCTCGATCCCGAAGCAACCGCCGTCATTGTGCCAGCCGCATTGTCCGGCCGGCCGATTGGGACAGGTCGCGGCATCGCCGGTGGCGCCGGGCCTGCGACGGCGCGGCTTGTTGCCGCCAATTTCATCCGCACGGCGCCGGAGCACGTCTATCTCGACGGATTCCAGCCGCGAGGACAGACGTCCGATCACCGCCGTTTCACCGGCTCCGCGGTCAAGTTCTTGCCCATCGCCAGCTTCAAATAGGCTGGCCGCGTCCGGGATTTGACCTATCCGGTAGCGAGCAGCCGCTGGCGTGTCGTGCAAGCGAATGCACCCGTTCGACCTGACATGAAATGTGGTGCACGATACGGATCGCGGGGTCGTCGAGGGATTGCGCAACCTATCCTGAAACCTTGCCGGATGGCTCTGTAAGATAATTTCCAAATTTGACAATCATGCATGAAATTGTAAGATAATCATCTTCCGTCAGCGATAGGCGATGACCATGTCCATCCGTGAAGAACTGGCCAACACGACCGTGGCGTTCACCTCCGCGGAAGAAAAGATCGTTCAGGTCCTGCTTGCCGATTATCCCATGTCGGGGCTCGGTACCGCGACCAGGCTGGCGCGGCGCGCCGGTGTCAGCGACCCGAGCGTGACGCGGCTGATGACCAAGCTTGGCTATGTCGGCTTTGCCGACTTCCAGGCGCGCCTGCTCACCGAAGTCGAATCCAGGCTGCATTCGCCGCTGTTGATGATGGAGGCCAAGCGTCCGGGCGGCTCCAGCGAAGGCACCGCACTCGCCTATTTCCATTCGGTTTCCGACAGCCTGGAGCGCACCCGCACCGCGGTGCCGGTGCAGGCCTATACGCGCGCCGTCAACATGCTGCTCGAGAGCAAGGGCCAGGTGGTGCTGCTGGGCGGCCGGTTCAGCCGGCATATCGCGTCCATGCTTGCCGGCTACCTCCTGCAGTTCCGCTCCGGCGTGCGCGACATCGGTTCATTGAGCCCTGCCGATTTCGACCTGTTGATCGACCTTGGCAAGCGCGACCTGCTCGTCGTGTTCGACTACCGGCGCTATCAGTCGGATGTGGTGAGCTTTGCCCAGCAGGCAAAGGAACGCGGCGTCTCCGTCCTGCTGTTCACCGATGTGTGGCTGTCGCCGATAGCTGATATCGCCGATCTGACCATGGTTGCGGCGATCGACGCCAATTCGCCGTTCGACACGCTGGCCACCGCTGTCGCCCAGATGGAAACCGTCTTTGCCCATGCGCTGGAGGGCCATGGCGCGGGCGTGCGCAAGCGCATCGAGGACATCGAGAAGATCCGCAGCGCCAATGCGGTCACGCTCGATGCCGCCCTATCGCCTGCGGCCGACGACGTCAAACCAAAAACCACCAGGAAATAGCGTCGATGCGCCCGGCGCCGTCGCGATGCAAGGAACCAAGAAATGCCTGACAACCAGACCATCATCGACGCCGTGCAGGCTGAGATCGAGACCGATCGCGACTGGTTGATCGGGCTGACCCGCGACATGGTCCGCATCCCTTCGGTCAACCCCAAATTCGAGCCCAACCCGGCGATCAACCGCGAGGCGGATGTCCAGGCGCTGCTTGAGCCGATCCTCAAACAGGACGGATTCAAGACCGAGCAATGGGATGCCTTGCCCGGCCGACCCAATCTGGTCGGCGAATGGGCGGGAGACGAGGACCGCAGCCTGATCCTGTGCGGCCATATCGACGTCGTGCCGGTCGGTGCGATGAAGGATTGGTCGGTCGATCCGTTCGGCGGCGAGATCACCAATGGCCGTCTCTATGGCCGCGGCGCCGTCGACATGAAGGGTGGCGTCGCCGCCTGCATCGCTGCCGCGCGTGCCATCCGCAAAGCGGGCATCACGCTGCAAGGCCGGCTGGCCATCCACTCCGTCGTTGACGAGGAGGCAGGCGGGTTCGGCGCCATGGATGCCGTGAAGAAGGGCAAGCTCGCCAAGGCGGTGCTGGTCGCCGAACCGACCTGGGGCGATGTCCTGCCGGTCGAAGGCGGGCTCGAATGGGCGCGGGTGACGATCCGTGGTCGCAACGCCCATTCGGCGCTGCGCTACAATGAGATCTATCCGCAGCGCCACAACAAGGAGCGGCTGGAGCCGGGCGTCAATGCGATCGAGATCGCCGCCCGCTTCGTCGCCGCCGTGCGCCAGTATGAGCTGGACCGGACGCGGGCGAAATCCCATCCGCTGCTGCCGCTCGGCATGAACACCATCAACATCGGCGTCATGCATGGCGGCACCGGCCTTGGCGAACACGGCCTGCCGACCGTGATGACCAACCCGGCCATCATTCCCGATGTCGCGGTGCTCGACCTCGATATGAAATTCCTGCCGGACGAGAATTCGGCCGACTATCGCCGTGACTTCGAGACTTTCGTCCATCATTTCGCGCAAACCGATGCATGGCTGCGCGACAATCCGCCTGCGATCCAGTGGGAGCTCGGCGGGCTGTATTTCCCGCCGATGAACACGCCGGTCGATCATCCGCTGGTAACCTCGCTGATGAAGCGCAAGGCGATGGTCGGCAAGGCGCCGCAGGCGCGTGGCTTTGTCGCCGTGTGCGATGCCGCGCACTATGCCGGTGCTGGCGTCGACGGTGTCATCTTCGGCCCGTCGGGCGACGGCTTCCATGGTTCCGATGAGTATGTCGAGGTCGAATCGGTGGTCGAAACCGCCAAGGTGATCGCCGCGTCGGTCATCGACTGGTGCGGCATCCGCTGAGGCGGCAGCGCGATCTGGGCAATCGCTTCACGTTTGCGCTGCCCAATCAGGCTGAAGCATTGCCTTGATGGAAGGTCGACCCCCACTCCGTCGAGCTTCGCTCGCCACCTCTCCCCCGATCGACGGGGGAGAGGAAAGGCGCGTGTTCGCCGACCTTGGCTCCATTCCTCTCCCTCCGGAGGGGGGAGAGGTGGCGCTGCGAAGCAGCGACGGAGTGGGGGAAGGCGTTCGCGAAAACGCGCAGCCGCCGCAAGGCAGGCACAACCCTGCGGAGAGGGAAATGCTCGGCAGGGCAATGAGGGGCCGCGCCGACTTCGGTAGATTGATCCTGCCCCGAGCCGATCAGCCCGGGCGTTTGATCCGTCCCGCGACAGCGCCCCATGAAGCCTTGATCATACCGACCAGCCCGCTCGGGTAGGCCAGCATCACGCCGATGATCAGCACCGCCGTGATCATCGGCCGCCATGCGCCGAAATCGGCCATCCATTCGGCGAAGATCGTCAGCACGAAGGAGGCGATGATGGCGCCGTAAATGGTGCTGGTGCCGCCAAGCAGCACCATCGACAGGATAATGGTCGCCAGACTCATGCCGAACACGTCGATCGAGGCATTGCGCTGGTAGGCGGCGTAGAAAGCGCCGGCGATGCCGGTGAAGAAGGCGCTCGCGGCAAGCGTCAGCATGCGCTGGCGCACGATCGAGACACCGCGGCTGATGGCGTATTCCTCATTGTCGCGCAAGGCGACGATGCTGGCCCCGGCGCGTGAGCGCACGAACACGCGCAGGAACAGGGTGCTCGCCACCAGCAATGCCAGCGCGATGTAGAAATAGGCTGACTTGCCGTCGCGGACCATGTTGTGGTCGAACACGTAAAGCCCGGGAATGCGGACCAACCCTTGCGTGCCGCCGGTGATGGCGGACTGGCTGATGATCACCTGCATGACCAGCTGCGCGAAGCCGAAAGTGACCAGGATGATGTAGATACCCTTCAGCCGCAGGATCGGGATGGTCACCAGGATCGCCGCCAGCGTGGCGATGACACCGCTGGCAAACAGCGCGACCCACGGGTCGAATGCGGCCAGCTTGGTCAGCAGGCTGTAGGCATAGACGCCGATGCCGAACAGCGCCAGATGGCCGAAATTGAAGACGCCGCCATAACCGAGGCTGAGATCCCAGTTCGAGGCGACGATCGCATAGATGAAGGCCATGATCAGGATGTGGCGGGCATAGGTGTCGCCGAAGATCAGCGGCAGCAGCGCCAGCAGCGCGAAGCCGAGCACGAAGCCGATGGCCTCGTGCTTCCACGGCGTGCGGCCGGGAGCGATCGGGGCTGCCGCCTCCGCGTGGCTAAGGGTGATCGGCGATGTCGTGTCGGTCATGCTAGGCCTCGGGAGCGGCTGGCGAAAATGCCCTCGGGGCGCACCATCAGGGTCAGGATGAGCACGCCGAACAGCAGCGCCGGCGTCCAGTACAAGCCGAAATAATAGCTGCAGGCGGCCTCGAAGAAGCCGATCAGATAGGCGGCGAAGATCGGTCCCGAAATGCTCGATATGCCGCCGAAGACGACAACGATCAGCGCCTTGAGCAGCGGGTCGCTGCCCATCACCGGCGACATGAAGCGATAGCCGCCCATGAAGATGCCGGCCAGCCCAGCCAGCGAAGCGGCGATGGCGAAGGCCAGCCCATAGAGGGCCGTGACGTTCAGACCGACCAGGTGGCTGGCATCTTCGTTCTGCGCCACGGCGCGCAGCGCCAGCCCGAGCCGCGTGCGGTTGAGAAACATCCACAGTGCGGCCAGGATCAGCGGCGTGATGACGATAATGGCGATCTGGTGCAGGGAGACGCCGACGCCGCCGATGGTGGTGTTGCCGGCGATCAAGGCGGGGATCTGTTTCGAGCGCGGCCCCCAGATGGTCAAGGCGCCATTCTCGATCAGCGATCCGGCCGCCAGCGTGGTGATGACGACGACCAGCACGATGTTGGGCCGACCAATCAGCGGCCGCACGACGCTCGCCTGCAGGATCCAGCCGACGCCGGCCATGACGACAACGGCGATCGGAAAGGCGACCGCCGCCGGCAGGCCGAGCTCGACCAGCTGCCAGGCGATGTAGGCGCCCAGCATCATGAACACGCCATGGCTGAAATTGAACACGCCGATCGTCGTCCAGACGAGCGCGAGTCCGACCGCCATCATGGCGTAGAGCGAGCCCTGGAACAGGCCGCCGAACAGGATTTCCGCCAATGCGCTCATTCCCAAGTTCCTAATGGCCAAAATACATCGACATGATCTCGCCGTGGTCGAGGCTTTCGCCCGGCTTGATCTCGGTCGCCACCGCGCCATGGTTGACGAGGTAGAGTTGCTGCGTCAGCTCCAGCAGGAATTCGATGTCCTGCTCGACGACGATGAGCGGTACGCCGCCGCGCGAAATGTCCATGACGGAGGCGCAGAGCTCGTCCTTGATCTTGGGCGCCAGCCCAAGGGTCGGTTCGTCGAGGATCAGCAGGCGCGGATGGCTCATCAGTGCCGTGCCGATCGACACCATCTGGCGCTCGCCGCCCGACAGCGTGCGCACGCGCTGGCGCCAGCGTTCCGCCAGTTTCGGGAACAGCTTGATCACCTTCTCGCGGTTCTCGGCCTCATGCGGCCGGGCTCGCGGCGAATAGGCGCCGAGCGCCATGCAGTCGGCGATGGAGAGATCGGGAAACAGCCGGTTGCCTTGCGGCACATGGATCAGGCCGGCGCCGACGATGGCGCGCGCGCTGTGGCCGACAATGTCCTGTCCGTCGAACAGGATGCGGCCGCTCTTCGGCTGCAGCAGCCCGGAGATCGCTCGCAGCAGCGTCGTCTTGCCATGGCCGTTGGGGCCGAACAGGCCGACATTGCCGAAGCGGCCGGCCTCCAGCGAGATATCGTGCAGCACGGTGACGCGGCCATAGCCGGCGGTGACGCCTTCGACACTGAGAATGGGGTTCACGCCGCCGACCTCCTCGTGCCGAGATAGGCTTCGATGACGCGCGGGTCGGCAATCACGCCGGCCGGATCGCCGGCGGCCAGCACGCGGCCATTGTTGAGCACCAGCAGGTGCTGCGAAAGGCTCATCAGGAAGGTCAGCACATGCTCGATCAACAGGATGGTGATGCCGCGTTCGGCGGTGCGGCGGATCAGGCCGATCGATGTCTCGATCTCGGGCTTGGTCAGGCTCGACGCCGGTTCGTCAAGCAAGAGCATGCGCGGCTGCATGGCGACCGCGGTGGCAAGCATCAGGCATTTGCGCTCGAAGACGGACAGTTCGCCGGCAAGCCTGCCGAACGACTGGGACCCCAGGCCGACAAACTCCAGTGCCTCGGCGGCCGCGTTGCGGGCCGTAGCCGCTGTCTTTTCCTGCTTGCCGTAGCTGGCGCCGATCAGCGCGTTCTCGAACACGGTCAGCCCGTCGAAGCTGGTCTCGCGCTGAAACGTACGGGCAAGGCCGAGGCGCGCGATGGCGTGTCCCGACTTGCCGTTTATGGCAATGCCGTCAAAGCGGATCTGGCCCCGGTCGGGGCCGAACGGGATGCCGGTGATGATGTTGAACAGCGTGCTCTTGCCGCTGCCGTTCGGGCCGGCGATGCCAAAGATCTCGCCGGCCTCGACCTTGAACGACACGCCATCGACGGCCTTCAGCGAACCGAAGGCCTTCGACACGTCGTCCAGTTCAAGCAGGGCCATTCCTCACTTCATCCAGGGCTGGAGCTTGAAGGCGCCGGTGGCGTATTTCTCCGGCGAGATCAGCGTGCGCTGGCCGTCCCAGATCTGGAAGAAGGTGATCGGGATATAGTCGTCGCCCTGCGTGGCAAGGTGGGTGGCGGGATCGAACTTCAGCCGCCCTTCCGCGACCTGCTTGTCGGTCTCCGACAGCGCCTTCATGATCGCCGCATGGTCGGATGCGCCGCCGACTTTCTTGACCGCGTCGAAATAGACATTGGTCATTTCGTAGAGGCCAACGCCATAGGTGCCGCTCTCGACGCCGTATTTTGCCTTGAACTTGGCCGCCACTTCATCGGCGCGCGGGTTCTTCGGGGTGGTCAGCGCGCCGCCGAGCAGATTGTAGATGACACCATCCGATTTCTTGCCGGTCAGCTCGACGAACTCCGGCACGCTCGGCGCATATTGCAGGAAGACGAGGCTCTTGGTCGGCTGTTCGAGGAACTGGTTCAGGAACGACGCCGAATTGCCCGGCAGGTAGTCGGTGTTGATGACCACATCCGGAACGTTCTCGCGCACCTTGGCGAGGATCGAACGCCAGTCGGTCACTTCGCCGAACGGCACGATCTCGTCGACGGTGATGGTCCAGCCCTTCTCCTTGAAGGTCTTCTTCATGCCTTCGGAGATGGTCTTCGAATAGGCGTTGTCGGACGAGATGATGGCGACCTTCTTGGTCGGCAAGGTGATCTTGCCGTCGGCCGCGAGCTTTTCGACGAACAGGGTGACGTCGGTGTTGTAGGCGTCGAAGGAAGGCGTCAGCGACCAGCAGCACATGTATTTGTCGGGGCTCGGCGCGATGATGTCCCTGGTCTGCTGCGAGGTGGCCGCGAGCATATAGGGCATGTCCGCCTCGGCCATGTTGTCGATCTCGAAATTCGTCAGGCTGGCGTAGCCGGTCAGCATGAAATGCACGCCCGGATCGCCAAGCAGGCGCTCGACCGCGCTGGTGACGTTGCCGGCGGACTGGTCCTTGACGTCGCCGACCACCAGCTCGAACGTGTCCCCGGCAACGCCGCCGGCCGCGTTCGCTTCGTCGATGGCCATCTGCACGCCGCGCTGGAATTCCTGGCCGTCCGCCGCGGCAGGGCCGGTCAGCGGCGCAAGCAGGCCGATCTTGACGACATCGGCGAAGGCGGGAGCGCCTGATGCGGCAAACATGCCGATCAGCGTCGTGCTCATCAGGATATGGCGGATTCGACTTGCGGCGGATTTCGGTTTCATTCGTGCTGTTCCCTGTTTTCCTCCCGTTCATCGGGAGTTGGATAATTGACAATCTACGCATAATTGTTCTTATTTGAAAAGGATTTTTCAGCGCAACCTGACCGGGAAATGTTTACGGCGGGACACGGGGGAACAGTGGCGCTTTGTTGCGCAGCTGCTTCAAAACAGGGCAATTCCAGACGGAGCCGACAATGACGATCTCGCAGAAGACCCTTGAAACCAGCCACGGTAAGATCGCGGTGCGCCAGACCGGTGGCCGGGGAGCCGCTGTTATGCTGATCCACGGCAATTCGTCTTCCAGCGCCGTTTTCCGCAATCAGCTCGAGAGCCCGCTGGGCGAGCGCTATCACATCATCGCTCCCGATCTGCCCGGCCACGGAGCTTCAGGCGATGCGGTCGATCCGGAGCGCTCCTACAGCATGGAAGGTTATGCCGATGCCATGACCGAAGTGCTCGGGCTGCTCGGGGTCGACAAGGCCATCGTCTTCGGCTGGTCGCTCGGCGGCCATATCGGATTGGAGATGATCGACCGCTTTCCCGGCCTGCTCGGCCTGATGATCACCGGCACCCCGCCGGTATCACCCGACGAAGTCGGCAACGGCTTCAAGCCGAGCCCGCATATGCACCTTGCCGGACAGGAAACCTTCAGCACCGCCGATGTTGAGGCCTATGCGCGCAGCACCTGCGGCGAGCCGTTCGAACCGTTTCTCCTCGACACGGTGGCGCGCACCGACGGGCGCGCCCGGCGCCTGATGTTCGAAAAATTCGCGGCCGGCACCGGCAGGAACCAGCGCGAGATCGTCGCCGGCAAGACGCCGCCGATCGCCGTTTTGAACGGCATCGACGAACCTTTCGTCAACACCGATTTCGTCTCGGCTGTGAAATTCTCCAATTTGTGGGAAGGCAAGGCGCACCTGTTCGACAAATCCGGCCACGCGCCGTTCTGGGATTCGCCGGACCGCTTCAATCCGATCTTCGCCCGCTTCCTGGCGAGTGTGGATCAGGCATAGGTCCGTCGAAAAGGCTACGCCACCGACCACCCGCCTCCTTGGCGGACTGCGCCCTTGACAAGGACATCGCTTGCGCTCGGGCTTGCCACGCGCCGGCCATCATGATGCCATCTCCCTGCGGAAGATTGCACCTTGCGGGTTCCGGGGTGGGCGATGCTGCTTGGGCGAATGACTGTTGAGGGTGCGCGCATGTGCGTGGCGTTTGTCGCCGCGCTGATCTTGTGCCTGTGTGCGCTGGCCGCGGCTCAAGCCGAGGAGCCGAAGGCGCTGAAAGGTATCGCGCTCATCATCGGCCAGTCCGACTATCAGCATGTCGGCAAATTGCCCAATCCCGAAAACGATGCCCGCGCCATCGAGGAAATGTTCGACAAGCTCGGCTTCGAGACCGATGTCGCCACCAACCGCGACGCACGCAAATTGCGGCGCGATCTCGAAGGCTTCGTTGACGATGCCGAGGGCGCCGATGTTGCCGTCATCTATTATTCGGGCCACGGCATAGAGGCTGGCGGCGAAAATTTTCTAGTGCCGGTCGATGCCGATGTCTCGGCGCTCGACGATGCCGGCGAAAAACTGGTGCCGTTGTCGTCGATCGTCGTCGAGCTGAAGGAGAAGGTGCCGGTCACCATCGTGCTGCTCGATGCCTGCCGCAACGATCCGTTCCCGCCGGGCACGTTGCTGAAGCTGACGCCGGGCGATGACGGCAAGCCGATCGGCGCCGGCGGTCTGGGCGAAACCCGCAGTGTCGTGGCACTGAACAACAGCGCGCCGGCCAAGGGCTCGGCCGACGACAGCCTTGGCCAGGTCATCGGCTTTGCCGCCGAGCCTGGCAAGGTCGCGCTCGACGGTCCGGCCGACGGCAACAGCCCCTATGCGGCGGCGATATTGCGCCACATCGACACGATGGGCGGCGAGGAATTCGGCACCGTGCTGCGCATGATCGGCGAGGAGGTCTATCTCAAGACCAACGGCCAGCAGCGGCCATGGGTCAATGAGAGCCTGCGCCGGCTGCTCTATTTCGGCACGCCCACCGAGCAGCCGAAGGGCGACGAGGGCGAAATCCTCAGCGAGCGCCGCCGGTTGCTGGTCACCATCTCGGCGCTGCCCGATCCGGAACGCCGCCAGATCGAAACCATTTCCCGCGATGGCGGCGTGCCGATGGACGCGCTCTACGCCATGCTGAAGACGCTCGGCACAGACGCGCCGAAAGACCCGGCCGAGCTCGACAAACTGCTGCGCGGCCAGACCGAGCGGCTGAAGCAGGTGCTGGCTGAGCAGTCGGCCTTGAAAAGCCAGGACCCGGAAATCGTCCGTCTGTCGAAACTGGCCGAACAGGCTGTGCAGGAGGGCGCGCTCGATGCCGCGCAGAAATTTCATGAGCAGGCCAAGGCCCGTGTCGGCGAGCTGTCGAAGACCGTCGACCAGGCCGAAGCCGATCTCAAGGCGCGCCGGCTGGAGTTTGCGGAAGTCTTCGCCAGCAGCGCCAAAACCTACGAGCTGTCTTTCAACTATCTCAAGGCGGCGCAGGACTACGCCAAGGCCTATGATGAAGTGGAAAAATGGAGCGATGTGGACGCCTGGTTCTACAAGGGAGCAGAGGCCGAGGCGCTTTCCAACCAGGGCGCGTTCTCCGGCGACAACGCGTTTCTGGTGCAGGCGGTGGCCGCTTACGAAAAGAGCCTGACCTATGTGTCGCGCGAAAAAACCCCGCGCAGCTGGGCGGCCACGCAGAACAACCTCGCCACCACTTTGTCGACGCTGGGCGAGCGCGAGGCCGGCCGCGACAATCTCGACAAGGCGGCCGCCGCCTTCGAGCAGGCGCTGAGTGTCTACACCCGCGAAGCCTATCCGGACGACTGGGCGTCCACATCAGGCAATCTCGGCACCGTCTACTGGCGACTCGGCCAGCGCGAAAACGGCACAGTGCTGCTCGACAAGGCGGTCGCGACCTTCCGCACAGCGCTTGAGGTGCAAGGCTCGAAAAAGGTGCCGCTGGAATGGGCGGCGAGCGAGAACAATCTTGGCATCGTGCTGTCGGAACTCGGCGAGCGCGAGACGAGCAGCGACAGTTTTCGCGCCGCGATCGAAGCGCATCGCGCCGCCTTGACGGAATACAGCCGCGCGCGCGTGCCGCTCGACTGGGCGTTGAGTCAGGTCAATCTCGGTGCGGCGCTGTTTCGCCTTGGCGCAAGAGAAAAGGATGTGGCCTTGCTGGAGCAGGCGGTTGCAGCCTACCAGTCGGCAACGGAGGAAATGACGAGGGAACGTGCCCCGGCGCAATGGGCGACGATCCGCAACAATATGAGCTCGGCGCTGGAGACGATCGGCGAAATCAATGGCGATGTCGCCACGCTGCAGCGTGCACGCGATGCTGCGGAGGCAGCACTCACCGTCTGGACGCGCGAGCATGCGCCGGCAAGCTGGGCGAACGGCCAGCTGACGCTCGGCAATGCGTTGCAGCGCCTCGGCGCCAAGCAGGACGACAGCGCCACGCTGCTCAAGGCGGTCGCCGCCTATGAGGCGGCGCTCTCTGAATATCCGCGCGAAAAACTGCCGCTCGACTGGGCTTCGCTGCAGCAGAATCTGGGCTCCGCCTATGCGTCGCTCGGCGATCGCGACACGGGGGTCGACTATCTGCAAAAGTCGGCGAGCGCCTATCGCAACGCATCGGAGGTCTATACCGCCACTGCCGCTCCGCTCGAATTCGCCGCGATCGAGCACAGTCTCGGCAGCACGCTGTCGAGCTGGGGCGACCGCGCCGGCGACAGCGCAGTGCTCGAACAAGCGGTCGCCGCTTACGATGCCGCGCTCACCGTGCGGACCAAGGAAAGCGCTGCGAAAGACTGGGCGAAGACGCAGTACCGGCTCGGCGCCGCCCTTTCCATGCTTGGCAAGGCCGATGGCGGCCCGGTCGAGGCGCTTGAGCGCTCGGTGACAGCCTATCGTGCGGCACTTGAAGTGCAGACCCGCGACAGCGACCCGGAGGCCTGGGCGGCAACGCAATGGGGGCTGGGCCATGTGCTTCTGGTGCTGGGCGACCGCACGAGCAACGGTGAGGATTTCGGCCAGTCGGTGACGGCGCTCGAAGCGGCCTTGCCTCTCTATGATATCGCCACGGTGCCGGAGGATCACGCCCAGCTGCAAAATGACCTCGGCAGCGCCTATTACTACCTTGCCGGCGCCAGCAATGATCCGTCGCTCTACCAGAAGGCGGCGACGGCGCATGAGGTGGCTCTGGCCGTCTACGCTAAATTGCCGGACCGGACTTTATGGGCTTCGGTCGAGGGCGATCTCGGCAATGCGCGGATGATGCAGGCCAGTGCTGCCTCCGACCCCGACACCATGGCGAAGTCGGTGCAGGCCTACGAGGCTGCTCTGTCGGTGACGACCCGCGACAAGGATGCCGACGGCTGGATCCGCAACCAGGCCAACCTCGCCAGCGCGCTGTCGACGCTGGGCTACTGGCGCAACGATGTCGCCTTGCTGAAGCATTCGGCCGGTATTTACCGCAGCATACAAAGCGTGCGCACCCGCGATCGCGCGCCGGAGCAATGGGCGCGCACGCAAGGCGATTTCGCCCGTGTGCTCGGCATGATCGGTGAGAAGGCGCCGGAGCCGGCGGTGTTCGACGAAGCCATCGCCGTCAACCGGGCGCTCGCCGACGAGGTCGGCCGTGATCGCGATCCCGACCGCTGGGCCAGCCTGCAGAACGAAGTCGGCTACTCCTTGACGCTCGCCGGCCGGGCCGAAAACAACGTTGCCCGCTTCGAGGAGGCCGTGCCGATCCTGCGCGAGGCGATCGCCGTGCAGAAGAAGATCAATTCGGTGCCGGGCATCGCCTTCACTGAAGATAGCCTGTGCGACGTGCTGACCGATCTGGGCACCGCCCGCAAGCAGAAGGCGCTTGCCGAAGAAGCGATCGCCGCTTGCCAGGATGCGCTTGTCATCTTCCGGAAGCGCAAGATGGACGATCTCACCGCCGGCTCGGAGAAAAACCTCGCCGAGGCACAGGCCCTGCTGGCCGAGTTGCACTGACGGAATTGCCGCTCTGGAGCCAGGTGCTTGCAACGACGCGTGACAATGATGATCGTCTGTCGTATATTGACATAAAGATATCCTTATGTGACATGAAAAGGCTTGTCGCCAAAGGGATAAAAAATGTCGCAGAATTCTGCATCGCTGGACGCTTTGTTCGGCCCCGTCGCGGCAAAACCCGACGGGTCGGACGTGCTTGCTGCGCTCACAGTGGCGGCGCGCGAACGCATCCTCATCCTTGACGGCGCCATGGGCACGCAGATCCAGGGGCTCGGCTTCGACGAGGACCAGTTTCGCGGCGAGGCCTTCGCCGGCTGCGCCTGCCACCAGCAAGGCAACAACGATCTTCTGATCCTGACCCAGCCCGGGGCGATCGAGGAGATCCACTATCAGTACGCCATCGCAGGCGCCGACATCCTCGAAACCAACACTTTCTCCTCGACTTCCATCGCGCAGGCCGATTACGGCATGGAGGATGCCGTCTACGCGCTGAATCGCGATGGCGCGCGACTGGTGCGGCGAGCCGCTGTTCGTGCCGAGCAGCAGGACGGCAAGCGCCGTTTCGTCGCCGGCGCGCTCGGGCCGACCAATCGCACTGCCTCGATGTCACCCGACGTCAACAACCCCGGCTACCGCGCCGTGACCTTCGACGATCTTCGCCTCGCCTATGGCGAACAGCTGCGCGGACTGATCGACGGTGGCGCCGACATCATCCTGATCGAGACCATCTTCGACACGCTGAACGCCAAGGCGGCGATCTTCGCAGCAGAAGAGATCTTCATCGAGAAGGGCGTGCGCCTGCCGGTGATGATCTCCGGTACCATCACGGATCTCTCCGGCCGCACGCTGTCCGGCCAGACGCCGACCGCCTTCTGGCATTCGGTGCGTCATGCCAGTCCCTTCACCATCGGCCTCAACTGCGCGCTCGGCGCCAATGCCATGCGTGACCATCTGGCCGAAATATCAGGCGTCGCCAACACCTTCACCTGCGCCTATCCGAATGCCGGCCTGCCCAATGAATTCGGTAGGTATGACGAGAGCCCGGAATTCATGGCCGCACAGATCGAGGATTTTGCCCGCGAGGGACTGGTCAATGTCGTCGGCGGCTGCTGCGGTTCGACGCCGGAGCACGTCCGCGCCATCGCTGAGGCGGTGCGGAAGTATCCACCGCGCGCCATTCCGGACATCGAGCCCAAGATGCGCCTGTCCGGGCTGGAGCCGTTCACGCTCACCGACGAGATTCCGTTCGTCAATGTCGGCGAGCGCACCAATGTCACCGGGTCGGCCAAGTTCAGGAAGCTGATCACGGCGGGCGACTATGTCGCCGCGCTCGACGTAGCGCGCGACCAGGTCGCCAATGGCGCCCAGATCATCGACATCAACATGGATGAGGGGCTGATCGATTCGAAGAAGGCGATGGTCGAATACCTGAACCTGATCGCCGCCGAGCCGGACATCGCCCGCGTTCCCGTCATGGTCGACAGTTCGAAATGGGAGATCATCGAGGCCGGCCTGAAATGCGTGCAGGGCAAGCCGCTGGTCAACTCCATCTCGATGAAGGAAGGCGAAGAGGCATTCCTGCATCATGCCAGGCTGGTGCGTGCCTATGGCGCGGCGGTGGTCGTCATGGCCTTCGATGAGAACGGCCAGGCCGACACCAAGGCGCGCAAGGTCGAGATCTGCAGCCGCGCCTACAAGCTGCTGACCGAGCAGGCCGGCTTCCCGCCCGAGGACATCGTCTTCGACCCCAATGTCTTCGCGGTCGCCACCGGCATCGAGGAGCACGACAATTACGGCGTCGACTTCATCGAAGCGACCAGCGAGATCACCGGCACGCTGCCCCATGTCCACATCTCCGGCGGCGTGTCGAACCTGTCCTTCTCGTTCAGGGGCAACGAGCCGGTGCGCGAGGCCATGCATGCGGTGTTCCTCTACCATGCCATCCAGCGCGGCATGGACATGGGCATCGTCAATGCCGGCCAGCTTGCCGTCTACGATACGATCGAGCCGGCGCTGCGCGAGGCCTGCGAGGATGTCGTGCTCAACCGCGTGCCGAGGGCCGGCGGCACAGCTACCGAACGCATTCTGGAGATCGCCGAACGCTTCAAGGGCACGGTGGGCCAGGAAGCCAAGGAGCGCGATCTCGCCTGGCGCGAATGGACTGTCGAACAGCGGATCAGCCATGCGCTGGTCAACGGCATCACCGAATTCATCGACGCCGACACCGAGGAAGCGCGGCTGGCCGCCGAGCGCCCGCTGCATGTCATCGAAGGTCCGCTGATGGCCGGCATGAACGTCGTCGGCGATCTGTTCGGCGCGGGCAAGATGTTCCTGCCGCAAGTGGTGAAGTCGGCGCGGGTGATGAAGCAGGCGGTGGCCGGATTGCTGCCGCATATGGAGGCCGAGAAGCTGGCCAATGCCGCCAATGGCATCGACAATGGCGAGCGCCAGACGGCTGGAAAAATCCTGATGGCGACGGTGAAGGGCGATGTCCACGACATCGGCAAGAACATCGTCGGCGTGGTGCTAGCCTGCAACAATTACGAGATCATCGATCTCGGCGTCATGGTGCCGGCGGCAAAGATCCTGCAGACGGCGCGCGAGAGACAAGTCGACATTATCGGCCTGTCCGGCCTGATCACGCCGTCGCTCGACGAGATGGTGCACATGGCCGCCGAGATGGAGCGCGAAGGTTTCGACATTCCGCTGCTGATCGGCGGCGCGACGACCAGCCGGGTGCACACGGCGGTGAAGATCCACCCGCGCTACACCAAGGGCCAGACGGTCTATGTCACCGACGCCAGCCGGGCGGTCGGCGTGGTCTCGTCCTTGCTGTCGAACGAAACCAAGGGCGGCTATGTCGACACGGTGCGCGCCGAATACAAGAAGGTCGCCGACGCGCATGCCCGCTCCGAAGCCGACAAGCAGCGGCTGCCGCTGGCCAAGGCGAGGGCCAATGCGCATCGGATCGACTGGTCTGAATATGAGCCGCCGAAGCCGTCCTTCACGGGCGTGAAGGTGTTCGAGAACTGGGACCTCACCGAACTCGCGCGCTACATCGACTGGACGCCGTTCTTCCAGACCTGGGAGCTGAAGGGCCGCTATCCGAAAATCCTTGAGGACGAGGCGCAAGGATCCGCCGCGCGCCAGCTGTTCGAGGATGCGCAGGCGATGCTGAAGAAGATCATTGCCGAAAAATGGTTCGCGCCGCGCGGCGTCATCGGTTTCTGGCCGGCCAATGCCGTCGGCGACGACATCAGGCTGTTCACGAACGAGGCACGCTCGCAGGAACTGGCGACGTTCTTCACCTTGCGCCAGCAGCTGACCAAGCGCGACGGCAAAGCCAATGTCGCGCTGTCGGATTTCGTCGCGCCTGTGGACAGCGGCAAGCCCGACTACATCGGCGGCTTCATCGTCACCGCCGGCATCGAGGAGGTGGCGATCGCCGAGCGCTTCGAGCGCGCCAATGACGACTATTCCTCGATCATGGTCAAGGCGCTGGCCGACCGCTTCGCCGAAGCCTTTGCCGAGCGCATGCATGAGAAGGTGCGCAAGGAGTTCTGGGGCTACGTGCCAGACGAAGCGCTGGCGCCCGACGAGCTGATCGGCGAACCCTATCGCGGCATCCGCCCGGCGCCCGGCTATCCCGCGCAGCCCGACCACACCGAGAAGGCGACGCTGTTCCGGTTGCTCGACGGCGAAGGCAATGCCGGTGTGAGCCTGACCGAAAGCTACGCGATGTGGCCGGGCTCGTCCGTGTCGGGGATCTATCTGTCGCATCCCGAAAGCTATTATTTCGGCGTCGCCAAGGTCGAACGCGACCAGGTGGAGGACTATGCTGTTCGTAAGGACATGCCCTTGGCCGAGGTCGAGCGCTGGCTGGGCCCCATCCTCAACTACGTGCCGGCGCACTATGCCGAGGCGGCGGAATAGCTGATGCCGGCGCGCGTCTGATGGAGAAGCGACAGGCGAATGCCAATCGCTTCTCCATTGTCATCCTGGCCCGCTTCGATTCCGGTGGGCTTATTGCATGGCGGACGGGTTCATCCACAGCAGCTCCCAGACGTTGCCGTCCGGATCTTCGATGTGGCGGTTGAACATGAAACCGAGATCCTGCACCGGGTTGGGATCGGCGCGACCGCCTGCCGCCACGCCCTTCTCGATTACGGCATTGACCTCGTCCTTGCTGTCGGTGGTGAGCGCGATCAGCATCTGGCTGTCCCGCTTGGCATCGCCGATCGGGCGCGCTGTGAACTGGCCGTAGTGCTGGTGCGTCAGCAACATGACCCCAATCGAGTCGGAGAACATGATCGAGCTGGCCTGGTCGTTCGAGAATTGCGGGTTCAGCGTGCCGCCGATCGCGAGATAGAACTTGGTCGCCGCCTGCAGATCGCGCACCGGCAGATTGAGGAAGATCATCTTGGTCATCGGTTCAAGCCTTGCTTTCGTTGACGGGTACTAGCCAGTCTAGTACTGTAGGCATAGTTACCATGCGGGAACGGTACCGTCTAGTACTGGTTGAGAGGCGCTATGGAAAATAATGGTGAGACCAGATCGGCTCGCAAGGATCGTGAAATCATCGAAGCGGCCACGGCCGCGTTCATCGCCAAGGGTTATGATGGAACCAGCATGGAAGAGATCGCCACCAAGGCAGGCGCTTCCAAGCAGACCGTCTACAAGCATTTCACGGACAAAGAGACGCTTTTCAGCGAAGTCGTCGAGTCCACCGCCAGCCAGACCAACGATGTTGTCGAGTCCGTGACGATGCTGCTTTCCGAGGCGCAATTCATGGAGGGCGGTCTGCAGCAGCTTGCCCGACGCATGACAACGACGCTGATGGACGACGATTTGCTGAAGCTGCGGCGTCTGATTATCGCCAACGCTGATCGAATGCCGCAGCTTGGCCGCAGCTGGTATGAAAAAGGTTTTGAGCGCATGCTTGCCTCGGTGGCGTCATGCTTTCAAAAGCTTACCAGTCGAGGCCTGTTGCAGACCAGCGATCCCCGTTTGGCGGCCAGCCATCTCTTCGGAATGCTTCTCTGGATCCCCATGAACGAAGCCATGTTCACCGGAAGCAACCCGCGCTCAAAGGCCGACCTTGAGCGGCATGCCGATGCCTCGGTTGAAGCGTTCCTTGCCGCCTATGGGGTGCGGTCGAAATAGTCACGCTCCTCTCCGCCGGCGATGCGTCTTGCGGTCGATTGTCCGTCCGCGCCTGTCGTCTTTTGCTTCAGGTTCCCGTCCGCATCGGCTGGTATCTCGAGGAGATCTGCCGCGCCAGAAACAGCTTCAACTGCCAGCAGGCCGGTTTTGCACAGGCTGCTCGCTTACGATCCAAGGCTGCGATAAACCCAAGGCAGCCGTCTTTGCAGTTGGAGCGCCGAATGACCGTACTCACACGCCGCAGGCTTTTGAAAACGGCTGCGGTTGCCGGCGCGGGCGGGGTCGGTCTCTCGGCCCTGGGTCGGCTTGGCGGCTGGGCCGCCGCCACACCTGAGCCTGTGGTTTTGCAGACGGCAAAAATCCAGGCGAAGCTGATGGATGTCGGCCAGACCAGGGATGTGCTGACCTATGGCAACGCCGGAATGCCGCCCGTGCTCAGAATGAAAAAAGGCGAGCCCTTTGCCGCGCGTCTTGTCAATGCCATCGATGATCCGACGACGATCCACTGGCACGGCATTCGCGTTCCAAACAAGATGGACGGCGTGCCGTTCCTGGTCCAGCCCTACGTCTACACCGGCGATCATTTCGACTACGCCTTCACGCCGCCCGACGCCGGCACCTTCTGGTACCACCCGCATTGCAACACGCTGGAACAGATGGGCCATGGCCTGACGGGGGTTATCGTGGTCGAAAACCCCGGCGATCCGGAATTCGATGCCGAAATGGTCATCAATCTGCGCGACTGGCGCCTCGGCGACGATGGCCAGTTTATCGACCAGTTCCGGCCGCGCGATGCCGCAAGAACCGGCACTTACGGCACGGTGCGCACCGCAAACTGGCTCGATCAGCCGCAATATGACGCGCCGGCCGGAGGGCTGGTGCGGCTCAGGGTCGCCATCACCGACGTCACCCGGATCTATGCCTTTCGCGTCGATGGCGCCGAAGCGTCAGTCATCGCGTTGGACGGCAATCCGGTGCCGCAGCGTTTTTCCCCCGATGCCTTGCTGCTTGGACCGGGACAGCGCATGGAGCTGGCCATCCGCATGCCCGACGACGAGGGCGCGATCGTCAGCCTGAGAGACGTCAGGGGCACCAAGCCAAAAATCCTGGCAACCCTGCGCGCGACAGGAAACTCCCTCAAACGGGACATTCGTGATCTTGCTCCGCTGGAGGTCAATCCGGTGGCGGAGGTGGATCTCACCAGCGCCCAACATATTTCCCTGGCGCTCAGCGCCACGGCGGAAAACGTCCCGAGCGATGGCATCTGCGGTTCGCTTGGCTACAGTTTCTGGGCAATCAACAAGGTGCCGTGGCCCGGCGATACGCCGGATCCGACCGCGCCGCTGGCCGAATTGAAGCTTGGCAGGAGCTATGTCATCGACATGGAGAACCTGACGCCGCAATCCCATCCGATGCATCTGCACGGCATGAGCTTCAAGGTGCTGTCATCCTCGACGCGCCAGGTTCAGCCTGTCATCTCCGACACCTATCTCATCCAGCCCAACGAGAAGGTTCAGCTCGGCTTCGCCGCCGACAATCCCGGCGACTGGCTGCTGCATTGCCACATCATCGAGCATCAGAAATCGGGAATGACGAGCTACGTCAGGGTGGTCTGAAGCCGCGCCCGGGATCGCGTCAGTCTCCGTGTCGCTCCCTGACCGTCACTTGCGCAGCTGCGCCTCGATCTCGTCGAGGATCTTGTCCTTGCCGATGCCGGTGAGGAAGGCGAGGCCCTTGATGACCGGCTTGGTCACCGAAGCGGAGATCGGAGTGGTTGCGACGATGAAGTCGACATTGTCGGCCAATCCCGGCACTTCGGTGGCCTTTGCCTGCTGGGCATTGAAGGTGAGGCCGCGTTTCTTCATTTCCTCGGTGACGGCGACGTTGACCGCGGTCGAGGTGGCGATGCCCGTGCCGCAGGCAAAGAGAATGGTTTTCTGTCTGGACATCTCTGCTTCTCCTTGTTTCAGCCGAGTACGGCTCGCACGTCTTCGAGGGTTCTGGCCGACCTCAAGCCGTCCAAGGCTTGCGGGTTCTGGATGATGGCCATGACGGCCTGCAGCGCCTCAATCTGCTTGTCCTTGTCATTGATGGCAAGCAGGAAGACGAAGCCGACCGGCAGCATCTCGTCGGGGTCTTCCATGTTGGCGAAGGTCACCGGCTGCTTCAGCGTGCCCATCGCGATGCCCGGCTTCAGCACATGCTCCGGATCGGTGTGCGGTACCGCGACATTGTCGGGGCGCTCCAGCGGCAGTCCTGTCGGGATGGTCAATTCGCGGCGCACGACCGCGTCGGCATAGGAGCTTTTGACATAGCCAAGCATCTCGAGCCGGCCCGCCAGGATGCGGATGATCTCCTCATTGGTCGATGCATCGGATCCGAGCACGATCGCTTCGGGATCCAGAAGCTGCATGAGGCCGTCAGGCATTTCTTTGCTCCGTCGATGAAATCGTGCGCCCGTGAAGGGCGCACGATCGGTTCAAATGCAAGGCGCTGTCAGGTTCAGACCGTCTCTTCGGCCGGCTCGTCCTCGGCGCCCGCGGCCCGCTCCCAGCCGAGCGGATTGCGGCGATAGAGGACAAACAATGCCGCGATGACCACCGCGATCACGATGATGCCGACAAGCCCCATTCCCTGGATCGCCTCGATGATCACATAAGGCACCCACAGGAAGCCGTCGACCACCGAGGTGATCTGCAGCGCATCCGCCGGCAGCTTGAAGCCCGATGCGACGGCAGCACTGGTGAACAGCGGCGCCAGCGCGTTGGCGACGTAGAAGCCGATGGCCAGCGTCACCGTGCCGATCACCACCATGCGGAACACGTTGCCTTTGACCAACGGCGCGGTCATGGCGACGATGAAGGGAATGACCGCAAGGTCGGCGAACAGGATGACGCGGTTGCCCGGCAGGATGATGGACAGGATGATCGCGATCGGCACCAGGATCAGCGACGACGAGATCGCGGCCGGATGGCCGATCAGGATCGCCGAATCGAGGCCGACAAGAAGCTCGCGGTCGCCGGTGCGCTTGCGCACGAACGCCTGGGCTGCGTCGGAAACCGGGAGCAGGCCCTCCATCAGGATCTTGACCATGCGCGGCAGCAGCAGCATGACCGCGGCCAACGTCATGCCGGTGCCCAGAACCTTTGCCAGCACCACGCTGAGATCACCCGCATTGTAGAAGGCGATCGCGCCGAGCACGAGGCCGATGATCAGGCCCATCACGACAGGTTCTCCGAACACGCCGAACCTGCGCTCGATAGTATCGGTGTTGATGTTGATGCGATTGATCCCGGGAATGCGGTCCATGATCCAGTTGAGCACAATGGCGATCGGCAGGATCTGCGCCGAGGCGAGGTGCGGCACGGAAATGCCGGGCACGCCGTAGAATTGCTGCACCGCGCGTGCCGACCAGTCGGCGAAGAGCAGCGACAGCGCGGCGACAAGTGCTGCGACCGCGATGCCATAGGCCAGATTGTCGGTTGCAGCGACGACCAGCGAGCCGACAAAGGCGAAATGCCAGAAATTCCAGACGTCGACATTGAGCGTGCGCGTCATGCGTGTCAGCAACAGCACGATATTGACGAGGATGCCGACCGGAATGACCCACAGGCCGACCGATGAGCCGAAGGCGATCGCCGCGGCCGAAGGCCAGCCGACATCGATGATGTCGCGATGGATGCCGGTGTTGGTGACGATGGCCTTGGCAACGTCGCCGATCGACGTGAACATGAGGCCAAGCACGAGATTGATGCCGATGAAGGCGACGCCGATGGTGACGGCGGCGCGAAAAGCCTTGCTGACCTTGGCGCCCAGAACCACGGCGATGATAAAAATGACGATCGGTAGCAGGATCGTCGGGCCGAGCGTGTCGATGGCCCCTTTGAGACCCGCGAGAATAGTATCCATTATTCCTCCCCTGGAGCCCCCGAGCCTTCGCTCGACGCCTCGCAATGATGCTCCATCCAGCCTTTGACGCCACCTTGGCGCAAAGACACTCCCCAGTCTGCCGCGCGGCGCATGTTCTCCGATATGTTGTGCCGATGAACATTTGCCTTTGCTGGTAAACGAATGTTTTATTGGGGCTGCTCACGACAATGTCAATTGGCAACCCTTTGTGCCAATCGCCCGGGACGAATGTCCCTTGTTCGGGCGATTTCGCCGGAAAATGCCGGTCGCCAATGGTTTCGTTGGCAAATGGAACCCGTTCCCTGCTATCCGACCACAAATCACGAAGCTGTGGACATTCCTGCATGACCAATGTCGCCCTGACCGGCCTTGCCCGCGATCTCGCCAGGCGTGCCGCCGAGGGCCGCCCTGTGCGCATCGGCGTCATCGGTTCGGGCGAAATGGGCACCGATCTGGTCACCCAAGGCATGCTGATGCCGGGCATTTCGGTATGCGCCGTCTCGACACGCCGCCCGCACACCGCGCGCGATGCCATCCGTATCGCCTATGGTGATGAAGCCATGGCGGTCGAAGCCGACACCGCGTCGAAAGTCACCAGCGCCATCGAGAACGGCAAGATCGCCATCACCTCGAATGAGATGCTGGTCACCAATCCGCTGATCGACGTCGTCATCGACGCCACCGGCAAGCCGGGTGTCGCCGCCGATTTCTGCCTGTCGGCGATGGAGCACGGCAAGCATCTGGTGATGATGAACGTCGAGGCCGACGTCACCATCGGCTGCTATCTCAAACAGCAGGCCGACCGGCTTGGCGTCGTCTATTCGGTGGGTGCGGGCGACGAGCCGTCGAGCTGCATGGAACTGATCGAGTTTGCCTCGGCGCTTGGCCTGACCATCGTCTCGGCCGGCAAGGGCAAGAACAACCCGCTCAACCACGATGCCGTGCCCGATGACTATCGCGAGGAAGCGATCCGCCGCAACATGAACCCGCGCATGCTGGTCGAGTTCGTCGACGGCTCCAAGACCATGGTCGAGATGTGCGCCATCGCCAACGCCACCGGGCTGGTGCCTGATGTGCCCGGCATGCACGGCCCGAAGGCCGACCGCGACGACCTCGCCAAGGTGCTGATCCCGCGCGAGGATGGCGGGCTGCTGCTGAAGAAGGGCGTCGTCGACTATACCGTCGGCAAGGGCGTCGCGCCCGGCGTCTTCGTCATCGTCGAGGCGACGCATCCGCGCATCATCGAGCGCATGGACGATCTGCATATCGGCCACGGCCCCTATTACAGCCTGTTCCGGCCCTATCATCTGACCTCGCTGGAAGTGCCGCTGACCGCCGCCCGCATCGTGCTTTTCGGCAAGCCCGACATGGTGCCGTTGCCAAGGCCGGTGGCCGAGGTGTGCGCCGTCGCCAAGCGCGACCTTGCCGCCGGCGAGGCCTTCGATGCGATCGGCGAGACCTGCTACCGATCCTGGACCATGACCGTCGGCGAAGCCCGCGCCCAGCGCGCCGTGCCGGTCGGCCTGCTCGAGGGCGGCAAGGTGCTGAAACCGGTCAGGAAAGGCGAATTGCTGACCGCCCACAATGCGGTGCCAGATCAGACGACGAGGCTGTTCGCCTTGCGCCGGCTGCAGGACGAGATGCTGTACGGAGCCTGAAGCGACCACGCTGGCACTGCGGTCAAAAATGATTAGATTTTGGGGATAAATATCGCCTGAGGCTAGTCACATGAACCTTCGGATCAGGAATCCGCGTGCGCGCGAACTGGCTCTTCAGCTTGCAGCCAAGCGAAAGATTTCCATGACCAAAGCGGTCATCGAAGCGCTTGAATCAGAACTGATGCGGGAAAAAGGTCGCGCGCCGCTGGCGGAGCGGCTGGCCGCCATTGCCGCCGATTTGAGGACCAAAGCAGGCGCGGGTGGTCCGGTTGTGAGCAAGGATGAGATCGACGGCATGTGGGGTGGCGACCAGAAAGACGCCTGACCAGGTGCACACAGGGTTGATAGGTTGGACGGCCTATTGGCAGCCCGGATTTCGTCGTTCGTTTGGATGGATCAGCATAAATATTCGGGATTGGTCGAAGCCTTCCCAACTTCGTCATCCACGGGCGGAGCAGGAGCGAAGCGACGTCGCGGAGACCCGAGGATCCATGCCATGACCTTGGTCGAGGAATGCAGCGGAGCAGAATTTTGCACCGCAGCAGCGCTCGGATGTCACGGCATGGATCCCGGGGTCTGCGCTGCGTCGCTTCGCTCCTTGCTTCGCCCCAGGATGACGAAGCGATGGGCGTTTCCGCCAAATCGCCAAGGCATGCCATCCGTCGACGCAAGCACAGCCGACCCGTCAAACGTCTGTGGCGAAGGGACGTTCGCCTATTTCCCCAGCTCGACAGACCGCAACCGCGCCGCCTCCACCGCTTGCGTCAGCAGATTGGCCAGCCGGTCCTCACCCATCAGCACCTCTAGCGCCGCGGCCGTCGTCCCCTTGGGGCTGGTGACCTGCTGGCGCAGCACGCCCGGTTCCTCGCCGCTTTCGGCGGCGAGCGAGGCAGCGCCGTAGACGGTCTGCATGGCGAGCAGCTTGGCGGTTGCCGTCGGCAGGCCGGCCTTCTCGGCCGCCACGGTCAGCGCCTCGATGAAATGGAAGATATAGGCCGGCCCCGATCCCGATACGGCGGTCACCGCATCCATCAGGCCCTCATCGTCGATGGTGGCCACTTCGCCGCTCGCCGACAGCAGGTCGGCGACGAAACGCTTGGTGTCGTCGGAAACCAGCCTGTTGGAAAACACCACCATCATGCCCTTGCCGATGGCTGCCGGCGTGTTGGGCATGCAGCGCACGATCGGCGCGCGGCTGCCCAGGATTTCCTCGAAGGTGGCGGCAGGCGTGCCGGCGGCGATGCTGACGAAGGTGGTGCGGCCATCGCCGAAGCGCTTGTAGGCGGCGGTGACGTCGCGGATCACCTGCGGCTTTACCGCGATGACGACGAGATCGGGCACGGCATCGGCTGGAATATCACCGGCATCGGCTGATGTGCCGCAGCCCAACGCTGCGGCGCGGTTGCGCAGATCGGCATTGGGCTCGACCACGAAAACCGCTGACGGCGCAAGCTTGCCGGATTTCAGCCATCCCGAGAGCATGGCGTAACCCATATTGCCGCAGCCGGCGAGAACAAGCCTGATCGTCATCGAAAGCCCTCCGAAGGAAGGCCTTCACATAGACGCTGGCGCTTCCCTGGGGAAGCCCCCGTCAGGAGGAACGGGAAGATCGCGCACCGCGATCTCGGGATCGTGCACCGCTATCGGGATCACGCACTGCCATCGGCCGCAGCGAGACTTGCCTCAGCCCAAGCACGCCGAGCACGAAGAACAGCCAGACCGGGTCGCCGCGATGGAAGAAGAAGCTTTCGAGGAAAGCGTTCAGCGCCGTGAACAGCACCACCATCATGAAGAAGTCGCCGAGAAAGATGTTTTCCCTGCGCAGCGGAATGCGCATGTAGTCGCGCAGCGGCGCGATGAGGAAAGTGTAGACCGCCACGCAAAGTGCCGGAATACCCATCAGCACGGCGATGTCGAGATAGCCGTCATGGCCGTGCACGATGGTTCTGATGTCCCACGGCCGGTCGAAGGGCTGGTCCTGGTTGAGCAAGAGCGGCGTGCCCCAGAAGCTTTCATAGCCGTAGCCGGTCCATGGCTTCTTCGCCAGCATACTGCCGGCGAACTCCCACAGCGTCGTGCGACCGGTATAGGTCATGTCGGGGAAATAGATCGCCGCCAGATGTTTTATCGGCGGCAGGAAGACGATGCCCAGCGTGCCGACCGCCGTGGCGATGATCGCCAGGGCAAACAGGATCGGCGTGCCGAGCCGCATGCCTATCAGGCTCGGGAACATCACGATCAGGATCGAGAACGGCACCAGGCCGGCGGTTGTCTTTGAGCCGGTGTGCAGCATGAAGATCATCGCTGCGAAGAAGATCCCGGCGCCCCAGTACCGCTGCCCGCGCCGGTAGAGATACAGACCTGCGAAGCTGAGGCAGGCCATGATCGGGCCGGCGATGTTCTTGTGGGTGAACACGCCGCGCCACAGGCCGGCATGTTCGGGCTCCTGCGAGTCGGCGGTGTGCATCGCTTCGTGCGGAAAGACGATGAGGCCGAGATAGGAAAGGCCCATGACCACGACGGCGGTGAAGATGATGACTTTTGAGAAGGCCTCGGCGTCGCGCGGCAGCACCAGGATCGTCGCCATAGTCAGGATGCCGATCAGGGTGAAGGAGGCGGCGCGCATTGCCGAAGGCGGATCGGTCGCCAGGATCACCGACAGGAAAAAGAAGCCCAGCATCAGCATCCAGGACGGGCTGAGCAGCGAGCGCACGACGCGCGGATCGGCAAAGGCCATCAGCGAGAAGATCGATATGGCTCCAAGCGAACTGAAGCCAAGCTGGTTGACGATGTCGCCGCCTTGACCGGTGAGCTCGGCGCCGCCCGGCTGGAACGGCCTGAAGGACACCATGATGACGGTGAACAGCAGCGCGGCAATGGCAGTCGCCACGCCTTCGCGCGTGAACGCGGCGCTGAGCGGGGCGCGCTCAGTTTTTCTCAGGCTGCCGGTATTGCTCATTGGCATATCCGAATTCGGCCAGCACGCGGCCCAGCGCCACATGGACGGGGTAGATGGCAACAGCTGGTGATCCGGTTCGCGCCAGCCGCATCAGGCCGCGAAACGGCGAGGCGGCAAGCAGCGCCAGGCTCTTCAGCAACACTTTGGCGCCGGCGAGTGGTGTGCCGGCGCGTTTCTTCTTTTCGACCAATGTCGAGATGACGCCGTTGCGCAGGCTGCGGGCGCGGATCCAGTCGGCTTCGACACGCCGGGCCGGAACGGTTTCTTGCACCTTGGCCTCGGCGCACCAGCCCAGCACAAAGCCGCGCTGCGCCGCTCGGCTGAGGAAATCGGAATCGCCGCCGCCCATGAAGTTGAATTTCAGATCGAGAAAGGGCGGACCCATGGCGATCAGGACGTTGCGCCTGACCAGAAGATTGCCGGACGAATAGAGCGCAGGCACGCGCCCTGTCTCTCGATAGGGAGGCGCGAACACCGGATGCTCGGCCCATTTTGCATGGGCGGGGTCGGCAAACACGGGCACTTGCGGGCCGCCGACGATATCGGCGCCGAGCGTCTCGGCTGCCGTGCACATCCGTTCCAGCCACTGCGGATCGGCGATCTCATCATCGTCGATGACCAGCAGGTGCCTGAAGTTCGGGAATTGCAGGATCGCTGTCTGCCAGCCGGCATTGTAGGCGCTGCAATTGCCGCGCTCCTGCGCAATGATGACCAGACCTGGTATCTCGCCGCGCTCGAACAACGGCAGCACCGTCTTGGCGCCGGCCCGCGCCTCGGCTTCGTTTTCCATGACGATGACGGCAAAGCGCCTGCCGGTTTGCTGCGCGCGCAGCGACGCCAGCGTTTCCAGCACCTGCTCGGGCCGCTTGAAGGTCGGCAAGGTGACGACCGCTTCGATGGCCTCGACGTCAAGCCGCGGCGAGCGTCCAGCGATCGATACCGAACCGTCCGATGGCAAAGGGATCATCCGTGTCCAGCCACATGGTGAGTTGGGCTCTGGTAGCACCACGGTGATAAGGTTTCGTTAATCACCTTGCACGGAGAAGCCCGCCAGGCAGCGGCTTTCGGTCGCCGAATGTGCTGGCTTAATCAAGGGTTCACCGCACTTTGCTACCGGCTACACCACAGGATAGGTGAGATGCATCTGCTGTTCGCCACATCGATCGTGCCCGACGGCGCTCTCGCCTCGGGCTACGAGATCGCCAACGCTGCGATCATCGCTGCCTTGCGGCGCGCTGGCGCGCGCGTCACGGTCATCGGTTTCACCTGGCCGGGGAAACCCGCGGCCGATCCCGAAAACACCGTGGTGCTGGGTGCGATCGACGTACGCACGGACAATGCCTCATCGCTGCAAAAGCTGGCCTGGGTCGGCAAGGCGCTGCTTTCGGGCCTCACCTTCGCATCGGTCAAGTTGCGCGCGGTGTCCGACGGCGATGTACTTGCCGCTGTCGAGCGCGCCGGTCCTTTTGACGGCTATGCGCTGAATTCCGTGCAGTTCGCAGGTGCCTTCGAAAAGCTGTTCGCCGACCGGCCCTCGATCTTCGTTGCCCACAATGTCGAGCATCTTTCGGCGCAGGAGAATGCCGCTGCCGCCGGCAGCCTCTTCCAGCGCCTGCTGTTCCGCCGCGAGGCGAGGTTGCTCAAGACCGTGGAAGAGCGTCTCTGTCGCCGGGCGCGCTTCGTCTTCACGCTGGCCGAGGAAGACCGCGCCGCACTCGGTGTCGCCTCGGGGGGCCGCTCAGTGGTGCTGCCACTGGTGACCGGTGCTCAGGCGCCAACTCCGAAAGGCCCGCGCCACATCGACTGCGACGCCGCTCTGATCGGCACCTGGACCTGGCAGCCGAACCGCATCGGCCTCGACTGGTTCCTGGGCAAGGTCGTACCGCATCTACGCTCCGGTTTCCGCATCCGCGTCGCCGGCAGCATGCCTGCCGGCGTCACGTCGAAGCATCCCGGTGTCGAGTTTGTCGGCCGCGTGCCCGACGCGCAGGCTTTCGTGCGCAGTGCCGCCGTCATCCCGTTGATCAGCACCGCCGGCAGCGGCGTCCAGTTGAAGACCATCGAAACCTTCGAACTCGGCCTGCCTTCCGTCGCCACCAGCCGCTCGCTGCGCGGCATCGACCATCGCCCGTCCAATTGCGTCGTCACCGACGATCCCGCCGCCTTCGCCAGGGCTCTCGAGGCCGCGGCGGCCGACATCCGCGACGTCGACGGCAGCGCATTCCGGCGTTCGCAGGTCAAGGCGCTCGACGCCGCCATCCGGCTCGGCCTCGAAAAGCTCGGGCCTGTCAGGCAGGAGGCGTTTGCATGAACATGCATTCCGCCCGCGCCGCATCCGGGCTCGACACGTTGAAGACGATCCTCAGCATCCCGGTGCTTGCGATCCGCTGGAACGATGCCATTGTCCTGCTGAACCGGCTGATCGCCGAACGGCGCTTCACCAAGGTCAGTTTCCTCAACGCCCACAACGCCAACATCGCCTATACCGACCCGGTCTTCGCCGAGGCGCTCGATGATTTTCTCATCCTGCCCGACGGCATCGGTGTGGATCTGGCGGCGAGACTTCTCTATGGGGCGCCGTTTCCGGACAATCTCAACGGCACCGATTTCGTCCCCGCCTTCCTGCAGGCCTCGACGACGCCGCTGACGGTCGGGCTGCTCGGCGCGACGCGCGTCAACGCCGAAGCGGCGTCGGTCAAGCTGGCGGCACTGGCCGTGCAGCACAGCTTCGTGGTGATCCACGACGGCTATTTCCCCGCTTCGCAGGAATCGGAAATCGTCGGCCGGATCGCCGCGCTGCGGCCGGACGTGCTTCTGGTCGCCATGGGCGTGCCGCGCCAGGAATTGTGGATCGCACGCCATATCGACGCGCGCCACTGCACGCTGCCGATCGCCGTCGGCGCGTTGCTCGACTTCCTGAGCGGCTCGGTGCCGCGGGCACCCTTGTGGATGCGTCGGTTGCGGCTCGAATGGCTGTTTCGGTTGGCTGTCGAACCGGGCCGGCTGTGGCGCCGCTATGTGGTCGGCAATCCCCTGTTCCTGCTGCGCGTCGTCAGGCAGAAATTCTCGCGTACACCCGAAGCAGCGAGGGACAGCCAGTGAACAGCAGGTTCGTTCCAGGCGCCGCTGTCGAACCAAGCCCGCTTCGGCAGACACCGACGGCGGCAATCGTGACGGCAAGCTACGCGCCCGATTTCGAGCGCTGCCGCCTGCTGTGCGAGACGCTTGATCGCCACGTTTCCGGCGCGGCGCACCACTACATCCTGGTCGACCATCGCGATGTCAGGCTGTTTCGCCAATTGAAGACCGGCCGCCGCACGGTCGTCGATGAGCGGGAATTGCTGCCGCGCTGGCTGCATGCCTTCGACGACCCGCTCAGCCTGTTTCGCCGGCGCGTCTGGCTCAGCCTGAAGACCCAGCCGCTGCGCGGCTGGCACGTGCAGCAGCTGCGCCGCATCGCGATATCAGCGCACGCATCCGAAGAGGTGCTGATCTTCTGCGATTCCGACGTCGCTTTCCTCAAACCTTTCGACTGCGGCGCCTTCTGGCGTGACGGCAAGGCGCGGCTGTTTCGCCGTGACGGCGTGCTGGCGGACGAAGGTCATGACGAGCATCGCATCTGGTCGCGCAACGCGGGTGCAGCACTCGGTATCGACCCCTCCCGGACATCGATCGACGACTATATTTCGACACTGATCGCCTGGCGGCGCGACACCGTGCTGGCCATGTGCGGCCAGATCGAGAAGGTCCATGGCCGAAACTGGGTCGAGGTCGTCGGCTCGGCGCGCAAATTCTCCGAATGCATGATCTATGGCCGCTACGTCGACGATCTGCTGGAGGGCGCCGGCCACTTCCACGGCTCGGAGGAGTTCTGCCGTGTCCACTGGACCGGCGAAGCGCTTTCGGATGACGAGTTCCGCCGCTTCGTTGCGGCCATGGCGCCGGAGCAGGTGGCGATCGGCATGCAATCCTTCATCGGCACCGATATCGGCCGCATCCGCCGTCTGATTGGGTTGGATTAGACGGGTTTGGCCGGCTTGCGCATCGCCGAATAGGTGAGCAGCGTCGAGGCGAGATACAAAAGCAGGAAGACGACATTGAGTGACAGCACCAGGTTCGGCGTGTCGAGGATGGTCGTCAGCACATAGGTCAAAAGCAGCGCCTTCAGCCCGGCGAGCAGGCCGAGATTGAGTGCCCTCACCAGCGTCTGGCCGCGCGCGAACAAAAGCTCGGCCTGGTATTCGACCAGATTGCGCAGTCCCGGCACGCAGATCGCTAGCACCACCAGCGGGGCGGCCTCGGCGACATTCTTGCCGAGCGCATTGGGGAAGAAATGCAGCACGATGCCGAGCGTCAGCAACGCCAGCGTCGACACCGCGAACACGCCGCCTTCGATGCCGCTCTTGACCGCCAGCCGCGACAGCATTTCCGGCGCGCGCATCATGCGCTGCACCAGCATCATCGAGAAAGTGCGGATCGGAATGGCCGTGAGGTCGACCAGCCGCATGATGATGGCATAGATACCGGCCAGATGCGGTCCGCCGATCGCCAGGACCAGCAGCTTGTCGAACTCCATCTGCAGGTAGAACAGCACTTCGGCGCCAGCCACATAGATGGAATCGGCCAATCGCCTGACATAGAGCTCGATGCGCAGCCGCAGCCGCTGGCGTGGGTAGAAGAAGCCGAATGCAATCAGCAGCGAGGCTGTGTTGGCGCCGATATAGAACCACGACCATATCCAGACGCTGTGTTGCGCGGAGATCATGAACAGCACCGCGCCAAGCGCCCGCAGCGCCGTCGCCAGGATGGCCAGCAGCGCGGCGCGGCCGAATTTGCCCAGACCGTTGTTGACGATCAGCGCCACCTCCACCGGCCGCCACAGCAGCGCTTCGGCAAAGACGATTGCCGCAAACACCGACAGCGGCACGGTGTCGGCGAAGAAAATCAGATAGACGCCGAACGAGGCCGCTGCCAGCAGCGGCAGCGACAGCACGCCGAGCAGCAGGAAGCCGGCGGTGAAAGTGCCGATCAGATTGGGGCGGATGGTGGCAGTGCGGTAGAGTGCCGAGATGAAACCGAAGGCGAGGATGCGCGACAGCATGACACCGGCCGCCGATGCCGTGGCGAACATGCCGAACTCGGAAATGGACAGCGTGTTGGCCAGTGCGATGAAATAGGCGAGTGAAAACACCAGTCGCCCGCCGGCGCCGCTGATCGCCGAGAAATAGTCGCGAAGCAGCCCCCGTCGTTCGGCCAAAAAAGTGCCGATCCGGGCGAGGGACCGCCTTTGCGGTATGTCACTGGCCTGCGTCATGTCTCATGGAGAGCCTAGGCCGGAAAACTTAACGTGCCGTTCTGAGGTCCAAGGTTGTGTCGAAAATAGATGCAACCCAAGAGAGAAACCGCAGCTTCGGCGCGGGAAAATTAACCTTTTGTTTTCCATGCCTGTTTAGCGTGGCTTAACGAATGGCCAATCGCCGTTCGCAGGTCGCCAAGGGTAAAGTTCCAGACGATGGTCGACAGGGAAAACCGCGAAGACTGGAAGCGCGAGCGCTCGTTGCTGGCGCTTGGCCAGGCTGTGCGCGGTGACGAACCCGACGCGTCCCTGGTGTCGATAGGGGACAGGGCAGACCCATCATGGCGCGAGGATGCCGCCACCCGCCATCGTCTCGCCCGCTCACAGCGCGAAGCGCGGACGAACCCGAAGCTGTCGGATCCGGTCGCAACAGACGGGTATCAGGCTGGCTATGAACCAGCTTCGTCGGTGAGCCGTGCGCAAACCACGCCACCGACACAGTCAGTTGCGGCCGAAACCGCAGGCGCCTATCGCTCCGATCGCACCTCCGAACCTTACCGTTCAGGCGCCGCGCCGGCGTCCCACAGTGACGGCGCCGACAGCCAGCAATGGAAGCCGCTGATCGATCCGATGCAGGTCGTCCGTGGTGTCGGCAAGTCGAAGCTGCTGATCGTGACGACGACGATACTGGGTGCCGCGCTCGGCATTGCCATCGCGCTGTCGACGCCGAAGAAATACGAGGCCACCACCGAGCTGATCGTCGATCCGCGCGACCTCAAGCTGACCGACCGCGACCTCACCCAGTCGGTCGTCGCTTCGGACGCCACGCTGGCCATCGTCGAAAACCAGGTCCGGGTGCTGACATCAGGTACTGTTCTCAACAAGGTCGTAGACAAGCTCAATCTCGTCAACGACCCGGAATTCAATGGGCAAGGCAGCGGCGGCCTCAGCGTCATGTCGCTCATCCGCTCCATCCTGTCTCGCAATGACGGGCCGGGGGGTGTCGACGACACCCGCCGCCGTGCGCTGGCTGTCGGCAATCTGGCTGAGAGCCTTTCGGTCGAGCGCGGCGGCAAGACCTTCGTCATCACCGTCAGCGCTACCACGCAAAATGGCGAGAAATCGGCTCTGATCGCCAACACGATGACGGATGTCTTCCTGCAGACCTTCGGCCAGATTCAGTCGGACACCGCCGGCCGCGCCACCGACGAACTGACGGCAAGGTTGGACGAGCTGCGCAAGGGCGTCGAGGCGGCCGAACGCAAGGTCGAGGATTTCAGGGCCACGCACGACCTTGTCGATGCGCAGGGCCACCTCATCAGCGACGATGAGATGCTGAAGCTCAACGAACAACTGTCGGTTGCCCGCGCCCGCACGCTGGAACTCAATGCCCGGGCGGCTTCGGCGCGTTCGGTAGACGTCAACTCGGTTCTCACCGGTACCCTGCCGGAGGAGATCAACTCCAACACGATGAGCGATCTGCGTTCGCAATATGCGTCGCTCAAGCAGGAGGCTGATCGCGCCGCCATCCGGTTCGGCCCGCGTCACCCCGAACTCCAGGCGCTCAATGCCCAGATTGCCGGCGCACGTGATCGCATCGCCGCGGAGTTGCGCCGCATTGGCTCGTCGCTGCAGGTCGACCTCAAGCGTGCCGTCCAGCTCGAACAGGATCTCGCTTCTCGTCTGGCTCAGCTCAAGGTCCGCAGCGGCGACGTCAACAGCGATCTGGTGTCGATGCGCGAACTGGAGCGCGAGGCCTCCGCCAAGCGGTCCGTCTACGAACAGTATCTGCTGCGTGCCAAGGAGACCGGCGAGCAGAAGGACATCAACACCGCCAACATCAATGTGATCTCGAAGGCCTTCGCGCCGCTCGAGCCGAACGGGCCGTCGCGGGTCGTGGTGGCGCTTGCCGGCCTGCTGCTGGGCTTTGCCTCCGGCATTGGCCTCGGCGCCATGCGTGGCGCCTATGAGAGCCTGCGTGACACCGCCAATTCGCGCTCGCGCCGCGACCGCAGCATGGACGAACGCCGGACGCCCTACGAGGATAAGGCAAATCGGGCAGCGCCTCCAGCTGCGCCGCAACCACCAGCGCCACAACCATCGGCGCCACCACCTGCGCCGCCACCGCCAGCAGCACCGCCGCCTGTCCAGCGGACTGAGATCGCGCCGGAAGAAGGTCCCGGCCGGATCAGTGCGCTGCTGTCGAGGCTGCACAAGGCCGTGTCCCGCAAGCCATCCCCGGATGAGCCCTTCGATACCGAGTGGGTCTCCGCTGAAAACGTGAAGCCAATGCAAGATCCGGCGTACCCCGCCTATCCCCAGTCGGCGCCGGCCTTTGCGCCTCGGCAGCAAGTTGCGGCAGCCTACCCGCCACCGCCTTTCCAGCCGGGCGCCCAGGCCCCCTATGCGCAGCAGATGGCGCAGCCGCCATTGCCGCCTCATACGGTGCCGCAGCGACCATATTCGGGCCCGCAGCTCTATCCCTACGCGCAGCCTTTGGGCTACACGCAGCAGCCCGGCCATACCTATCCGCAGTCCATTCTGGCCCCCAATGCCGGGCAGCAGCCCTATCCGCCTCAGGCTGCCTCTGAGTCTTATCCGCAGCCGCCCATCCCGCCGCAGCAGGCGCCTCAGCGATCGGTGGAGCCGCCGCAGGACGTCGAGCAGCAGGCGCCAATCGAGGAAATCCGCGCCAGCCTGCGCGAATTCCGCGAAGCGGTCCGCGAACTCACCGAGAGCCGCGCGCGCCGCAGGTATTTCTGAGCCACAAAATTCTTCGCGGTGCCGTACAAAAACATGCCGGTTTCGCGTAAACGGCATGGGACGGCGCTTTGGCGGGATTGCATGTTGGAATTTTCGTGAAAATGCCACGCTGTGACAGATCAAAAAGCGCGCCGCTTCCCGAAGCGACGCGCTTGGGCATTTTGGTGTTGAGGGTGGTCCATGGCTGAAGTGATTGATGGCAAGAGCGTTGCCGGAGACGTAGTGCAGACGGTTAAGACGCTGACCGCCGAACTGGTCTCAAAAGGCAAGGCCAAGCCCGGTCTTGCCGTGGTCATCGTCGGCGAGGATCCGGCCAGCCAGGTCTATGTCGCTTCCAAGTCGCGCACTGCCAAGGAATGCGGCTTTCATTCCGTCCAGCACACGCTGCCGGCCGAAACCTCCGAACCGGCATTGCTGAAGATCATCGGCGACCTCAACGCCGATCCGGCCATCAACGGCATCCTGGTGCAGCTTCCGCTGCCGGCCCATATCGACGCCGGCAAGATCATCCAGACCATCGCGCCGGAAAAGGATGTCGACGGCTTCCATTTCATCAATGTCGGCAAGCTCGGCACCGGTGAACTTGAGACCGCCTTCGTGCCTTGCACGCCGGCCGGCTCGATGCTCCTGATCGAACGGGTGCGCGGCAAGGACCTGTCCGGCCTCAATGCCGTCGTCGTTGGCCGCTCCAACATCGTCGGCAAGCCGATGGCCAACCTCCTGCTTGCCGCCAACTGTACCGTCACCATCGCCCACAGCCGCACCAGGGATCTGCCGGCACTGGCCCGCACCGCCGACATTCTTGTCGCGGCCGTCGGCCGGCCGGAGATGATCAGGGGTGATTGGGTGAAGCCAGGCGCCACCGTCATCGATGTCGGCATCAACCGCATTCCGGCGCCGGAAAAGGGCGAGGGCAAGTCGCGCCTCGTCGGCGATGTCGCCTATGCCGAAGCGGCCAAGGCCGCCGGCGCCATCACGCCGGTGCCCGGCGGTGTCGGCCCGATGACCATTGCCATGCTGATGGCCAATACGTTAGCCTCTGCCTACCTTGCGGCCGGATTGAAACGGCCGTCCTTCTGACCCGCCAGAAAGCCGCAGCTTTGCCGAACCCCACTATTCCCTTGGAACGGCCGGTCATGACTGATCCCGTTCAAGGCGGCCGGCAGTTCGCTTTCCTGCTGGTCGACAAGTTCTCCATGTTCTCGCTGGCCGCGGCGATCGACACGTTCCGGTCGGCAAACCGGTTGCTCGGCCGCGACTTCTATGGCTGGACCACGGTGTCGGCCGACGGCGATCCGGTGATGGCCTCCAATGGCCTGCCGCTCAAGATCGACTACGCCGTTGCCGACCTGCCGCCGGTCGACATCCTCTTCGTTTCGGTCGGACTGACGACGGAATTTCCCGGCAAGAGCAAGGTGCTGGCGGCTTTGCGCAGCTGGGGCCGGCGCGGCAATGCACTGGGTGCCTTGTCGGTCGGTTCCTACCTGCTGGCCGAGGCCGGGCAGCTCGAAGGCTATCGCTGCACCATCCATTGGGAAAACCGCGCCGGCTTCGTCGAACGGTTCCCCGACATCAACTGCACGGGCAATGTCTTCGAGATCGATCGCAAGCGTTATACCTGCGCCGGCGGCACCACCTCGATCGACCTGATGCTGGAGATCGTGCGCGGCGATTTCGGCTCGAACCTCGCCAATGGCGTCGCCAACCAGTTCCAGCACGAACGCATCCGCTCGGCCGGAGACCGCCAGCGGGTCGGGCCGGAACGCGACCTGACCGGCAAGTCGGAGAAGCTCAGGCGCATCGTCGAACTGATGGCCGACCACCTCGACGAGCCGCTGTCGGCCGTGCAGCTGGCCAAATCCGCCGGCCTGTCGGTGCGCCAGGTCGAGCGCCTGTTCCTGCGCCATCTCAGCGTCACGCCCGGCCGTTATTACATGCGGCTGCGGCTGGAACGGGCGCGCGAATTGCTGCGCCAGACCAACATGCCGATCCTCGATGTGGCGATCGCGACCGGCTTTACGTCGCATTCCTACTTTGCCCAGAGCTACCGGCTGCAATTCGGCAGGCCGCCCTCGGAAGAGCGCCGCACGACCTACTGAGCGGATTTTCGCTTTCGCCGAAAAGTTTGGCATTCGGCCCCCTCACAGCCGTGCCCGGACTTGTGTCCTGACGCCGCCTCAAATAGCTTTCCTGCCCGGATCAGGGGCGGATTTGAGGAGATATCGATGGCGGGACTTGCACGGAGCGTCGCTGCGGCGATCCTCCTTTTGTCGATGACGACATTCGGCTTTGCCGCAAACAAGGTCATCATCATCCTCGATGCCTCCGGCTCGATGTGGGCGCAGATCGACGGCAAGCCCAAGCTTGAAATCGCCCGCGAGTCGCTTCGAACCGTGCTTCAATCGGTCCCCGCCGACGATGAGATCGGCTTCATGGCCTATGGCCATCGCGAGAAGGGCAGCTGCGACGACATCCAGTTGATCGTGCCGCCACAGGCAGGTTCGGCGAGCGCCATTTCGGCCGCCGCCGACAGCCTGAAATTCCTTGGCAAGACGCCGCTGACGGCGGCCGTCAAGCAGGCGGCCGAAGCGTTGAAATACACTGAGGACAAGGCGACCGTCGTGCTCATCACCGACGGGCTCGAAACATGCGGCGGCGACCCTTGCGCGCTTGGCAAGGAGCTCGAGGCATCCGGCGTCGATTTCACCGCCGATGTCGTCGGCTTCGGCCTCACCGCCGACGAGGGCAAGCAGATCGCCTGCCTTGCCGACAACACCGGCGGCAAATACATCCAGGCCTCCGACGAGAAGGCGCTGCAGGAGGCGTTGGTCGAAACGGTCGCAGCACCGGCGCCTGCACCCGAACCAGCGCCAGCACCTGCACCGGCGCCCGAGCCTGCCAAGCCGGAATTCAATCTTCTGCCGACCGCGGTGCTTGCCGAAGGCGGCGATCCTGTCACCGACGGAAATGCCTGGGAAATCTACAAGGCGAAATCCGACGGCACGCGCGGCGACAACGTCACCACCGAATACGGCGCCTACAAAGGCAATCTGGAGCCGGGCGACTACGTCATCGTCGCGCGCGACGGTGAGGCTAAGACCGAACAAAAGCTCAAGATCGAGGCAGGCCAGGTCTACAAGCCGCTGTTCACCCTGAATGCCGGCACGCTCATTATTCATCCGCGACCAAGCGCGGGGGCGGATGTTGTCGACGGCGCGGCTGTCGTGATCGACTACCCCGGCGCCGATGCGCCCGCGACCTACTATGGGACCACCAAGATCGTGTTGCCGGCCGGCGACGAGAAAGTGACTGTTACGATCGGCCAGGGCGTGGCTACCGAAACGATTCCGCTCGCTGCCGGCCAAACGGTCGAAAAGGATATCATCGTCGGCGTCGGGCATATCGTTGCCAACGCCTACTATACCGCTGGCGGCGACAAGGCCGACGGTTCGGGCATCGGCTTTAAGGTGTTCAAGGCGAAAAAGAAGATCGATGGGACCAGGGAAGAGGTGACCTATGCCTATGGTCCCGACAGCAAGTTCGACCTGCCGCCGGACGATTATGTTTTGATCGCGACGGTCGAGTTGGCAGAGGTCGAGCAGCCGTTCACGGTGAAGGCCGGTGAGTCTCAGGATGTGAAAGTGGCCATGAATGCCGGCGTGCTGGCAATCACCGCGCCCGGCGCATCGAAGATCGAGATTTTCGAGACGAAGAAGGACATCAACGGCAACCGCAAGTCGATCGGCTATAGTTACGACGCGAAGTTCCAGACCACGCTGCCGGCCGGCGACTACGCGATTGTCGCCGACACCTCCGACAACGGCTCAAAGGAAGGCACGGCTACGGTCAAGGCCGGCGAACGCGTCGAGGTCACCGTCAAGTAACTGCCTTAACTCCATGAAAGAGGGCGGCCACGAGCCGCCCTTTTTCATGGACAGGACGGTGATCCCATCAAGCCGTGCCGAAGGCGCTGGCGCCATGGTCGGCGCGGCCGACCAATTGCCGGAAGCCGGCGAACAGCTCGCGGCCGAAACCGAATTCGTTGCCGATGAGATCGGCTTCCGCCGTACGGCGCAGTGCGAATTCCGGTGCCGGCACAAACACTTCCAGCGTGCCTGCATCGGCGTCCAGCCGAATGATATCGCCCTCATGGATCCTGGCGATCGGCCCGTCCTCGACCGCTTCCGGCGTCACGTGGATCGCTGCCGGCACTTTGCCGGAGGCGCCCGACATGCGACCGTCGGTGACTAGCGCCACGCGCTGGCCGCGATCCTGCAGGATGCCGAGCACGGTGGTCAGCTTGTGCAGTTCCGGCATGCCGTTGGCCTTCGGCCCCTGGAAGCGGATGACGGCGATGAAATCGCCGGTCAGCGTGCCGGCCTTGAACGCTTCATTCAGCCCTTGCTGGCTGTCAAAGACCTTGGCCGGCGCTTCGATGATGCGGCGCTCCGGCTTCACGGCGGAAGTCTTGATGACGGCGTGGCCGAGATTGCCCGACAGCACCTTCAGGCCGCCGGTCGCCTGGAACGCCTTGTTGAACGGCGCCAGCACCTTCTCGTCGCCGCTTGTCCGCGGCGAGGCTTCGCGCACGACGCCGCCGTCGGCGCCAAGCTTTGCCTCGACCGCGTAGGGCCGCAGGCCTTCGCCCCATACCGTCTGCACATCCTCGTGCAAAATGCCTTCGTCGAGCAGTTCTCGGATCAGGAAGCCGAGCCCGCCGGCGGCGTGGAAATGGTTCACGTCGGCGAGACCGTTCGGATAGACCCGCGCCAGCAGCGGCACCGCTTCCGAAAGATCGGAAATATCCTGCCAGGTGATGGCGATGCCGGCCGCCGCCGCCATGGCGATCAGGTGGATGGTGTGATTGGTCGAGCCGCCGGTGGCGTGCAGGCCGACGACGCCGTTGACGATCGAGCGCTCGTCGATCATCCGGCCGACAGGCGTATAGGCGTTGCCGAGCGCGGTGATCGCCAGCGCGCGCTTGGTCGCCTCGCGCGTCAAGGCCTCGCGCAGCGGCGTGCCTGGGTTGACGAAGGAAGCGCCCGGCGTGTGCAGGCCCATGATCTCCATCAGCATCTGGTTGGAATTCGCCGTGCCGTAGAAGGTGCAGGTGCCCGGCCCATGGTAGGATTTGGACTCGGCCTCCAGCAGTTCGGCGCGCCCCGCCTTGCCCTCGGCATAAAGCTGGCGGACCTTGGCCTTTTCATCGTTCGGCAGACCGGTCGTCATCGGCCCGGCCGGAATGAACACCGCCGGCAGATGGCCGAAGGTCAGCGCCGCGATCACCAGCCCGGGCACGATCTTGTCGCAGACGCCGAGATAGACGGCGGCGTCGAACATGTTGTGCGACAGGCCGATCGCTGCGGCCATGGCGATGACGTCGCGCGAAAACAGCGACAGCTCCATGCCGGGCTGGCCTTGCGTCACGCCATCGCACATTGCCGGCACGCCACCGGCTACCTGGGCGATGCCGCCGGCTTCGCGTGCCGCGTCCTTGATCAGCGCCGGAAAGGTCTCGAACGGCTGATGCGCCGACAGCATGTCGTTGTAGGAGGTGATGATGCCGAGGTTCGGCACCTTGTCCGCACCCAGCGCCAGCTTTTCCGAGGGGCTGCACACCGCAAAACCATGGGCGAGGTTGCCGCACGACAGCACGGCCCGGTTGGCGGTGCGGTTCGATGCCTCGGCGATGCGGCTGAGATAACGCTCGCGGCCTGGCTTTGAACGCTGGCGGATGCGCTCGGTGATGGCTTCGATGTCGCGTCTGGCGGTCATGGTGTCGGTCCTTTCAGGCGAGGTCCCGGAACACGATCCGGCTGTCCGCCGGGACCCTCAGCAAGTTCAAATCAGGGGGCCCAGAAAACCTCTACGGGCTTGTGTGCGGCGTCGAGCACGGCGCGGATTGGCTTTCGCGGTCCAGGTGCCACCGCGCCGTCGAAGGCGGTGCGCTTGTCCTCGCCTTCGATGTGCAGCGCGATGAAACCGGCATCCACGATGCGCGCCAGCGACAGGGTCAGCCGCGGCTCGCCAGCGCTTGCCGCATGAACCGGCAGCACGATCCTGTCGGAGGACGGGTCGAGCAATCTTGCCAGGTCATCGGCATCGGGAAAGAACGAAGCAGTGTGGCCGTCCGGCCCCATGCCGAGCACGACGACGTCGAGCGGCCAGGGCAGTGACTGGAGCGCCGCATTGTCGGACGAAGCGGCATCCTCGATGCTGGTGGCTTCGTGATAGAGCGGCACGAAGCGCGCCGCCTTGGCCGCGTTCTGCAGCAGATTGGCGGCCACCAGCCCGGCGTTGGAGCGCGGCGAGGAGGCTGGCACGAAACGCTCGTCGACCAGCGTCACGATCACCTTGTCCCAGGCGATGGGGATCGCCGAAAGGGCGGCGAAGAATTTCGCCGGCGTGGTGCCGCCGGAGACGGCGAGCAACCCTGTGCCGCGCTCGGCGATTGCCTTGGTCAGGCGGCCGGCGACATGACCGGCAAGCGCAGCCGCCAGCTCCTGGCGCCCGGCGAAGCCGTTCCAGCTATAGGCGGCGCTGTTCAATTGCTCTCGTGCCATGTCCGCCCGTCACGTTCGATCAGCGCTATCGAGGCCGAGGGACCCCAAGTGCCCGCCGTATAGCCCTGCGCTTCCTGTCTGGCGCTTTCCCAGGCGTTCTGGATCGGATCGATCCATTTCCAGGCTGCCTCGACTTCGTCACGGCGCATGAACAGGGTCTGGTTGCCACGGATGACATCCATGATCAGCCGCTCATAGGCGTCCGGCGCGCGGCCATCGAAGGACTGCGCGAAGCTCATGTCGAGCGAGATCTGGCGCAGCCGCATGCCGCCCGGACCCGGATCCTTGATCATGATGAACTGCTTGACGCCTTCGTCCGGCTGCAGCCGGATGACCAGCTGGTTGGCGAAGATCGGTCCGGCGCTGTCGCCGAAGATCGAATGCGGGATCGGCTTGAATTCGATGACGATTTCCGAAACCCTGGTCGCCAGCCGCTTGCCGGTCCTGAGGTAGAACGGAACGCCCGCCCAGCGCCAGGTGCCGATCTCGGCCTTGATGGCGACGAAGGTCTCGGTGTTGCTGTCGTGCGCAAGCTCCTCGACATAGCCTTTTACAGCTCCGCTGGCCGAGGCGCCTGCGCGGTACTGGCCACGCACGGTGTGCTTCGGCGCCTCGTTGCCGTTGATGCGCTTCAGCGCCCGCAGCACCTTCAGCTTCTCGTCGCGCACCGCGTCGGCGTCCATCGACGACGGCGCTTCCATGGCGACGAGGCACAAGAGCTGCAGCATATGGTTCTGCACCATGTCGCGCAGCGCGCCGGCCTTGTCGTAATAGGTGACGCGGTCTTCCAGACCCACGGTCTCGGCCACGGTGATCTGCACGTGGTCGATATGGGCGGAGTTCCACAACGGCTCATAGAGCGCGTTGGCAAAGCGCAGCGCCATCAGGTTCTGCACCGTCTCCTTGCCGAGATAGTGGTCGATGCGGAAGATCTGGCTTTCGTGGAAATCGTCCCCGACCAGATCGTTGAGTGCTCGCGCCGAGGCAAGGTCGCGGCCGATCGGCTTCTCCAGCACGATGCGGGAGTTCGGCGTGATCAGATTGTGCTCTTTCAGCTTGTGCGAGATATCGACGAACAGCGCCGGCGCCACCGCCAGGTAGAAGGCGCGGATGCTGTCGCTGTCGCCGATCGCCTTCTTCAATTTGTCGAATCCGGCCCCGCTTGTCGCATCGGCCGAGACATAAGAGAGGCGCGCCAGGAAGGTCTTCAGTTCCTTGGCGTCGATATCTGCCGGTTTGACGTGCTCGGAGATCGCTTGCTTGGCGAAGGCCTGGAATTCCTCATCGCTCATCTTCGAGCGTGACGTGCCGATGATGCGCGTCGGCTCGGAGAATTGATGGTCGCGCTGGCGATAGTAGAGCGACGGCAGAAGCTTGCGCTCCGACAGATCGCCGGTGCCGCCGAAAATGATGAAGTCGAAAGGGTCGACGGGGATGATCTGGCTGGTCATGGTCTGTCCGCTTTGACGCCGGTCGCTGTGACGCGGCTGATATAATCTAATCGATTTAAATTTTCCAGTGCCATGGTGTCACATCTGGGTGTATGCGCCTGCCCCTTGACAGTCCGATGACCCGGAGGCTTGTCGACAGGCGCGGCTCCGGAAGTCTTCGCAGTTGCAGCATAGAGCGGGATCGAGGCGAAAGCCAAAGGAGAAATCGGCGATGGCCGCACATCTTTCGACCAATCCGGTCCGAAGCCGCGGCTTTGCGCGGATGAGCGCCATTGGCGCGCCAGTTGACCGTCACCAATCATGAGCGGGAAAAACATGCGTCTGCAAAACAAGGTTGCCGTCATCACCGGTGCTGCGTCGGGCTTTGGCGAGGGCATCGCCAGGCGCTTTGCCGAGGAGGGCGCCAGGGTCGTTGTCGCCGATCTCAATGCCAAGGGCGCGGAGCGCGTCGCCGGCGATATCGGTGAAGCGGCGATCTGGACCCAGACGGATGTTTCGCTGCGCTCCGAATTCGACGAGATGGTCTATGCCGCCAAAAGCGCTTTCGGCCGCATCGACATCATGGTCAACAATGCCGGTTACACCCATCGCAACGGCGACATGCTCAATGTCGACGAGGAAACCTTCGACCTGATCACATCAGTCAACATGAAGGCGATCTATCACGCGGCACGCGCCGTGGTGCCGATCATGGAGCGGCAGGGCGGCGGCGTCATCCTGACCACGGCCTCCACCGCAGGTCTGCGGCCGCGGCCCGGCCTCACCTGGTACAATGCGTCGAAAGGCTGGGCGATCACCGCCACCAAATCGATGGCGGTGGAACTGGCGCCGAAGAACATCCGCGTCAATTGCCTCTGCCCGGTTGCCGGCGAGACCGGGATGCTGGAGAAATTCATGGGCGCCGACACGCCCGAAATCCGCGAGAAGTTCCGCGCATCGATCCCGCTCGGCCGGCTTTCGACGCCGCTCGACATCGCCAACGCAGCGCTCTGGCTGGCCTCGGACGAAGCCGCCTTCATCACCGGTGTGGCGCTGGAGGTCGACGGCGGCCGCTGTATCTGAAAGCCTGTCTATGTCGCCCAAAAGTGCGAAGCGGTTTTGGGGCAACGACATCCATCAAAACAGGAGGCACGCCCACGCAGGCAGCGGTTCGGCGACAGGTTGCGGTGGCTGTCAGGCGCCGGTCTTGATGTAGCTCTTGTAGATCCAGCCGGTCTTGCCGTTGTAGGTGATCTGGCACCATTGCTTGCAGCTCATCACCTGCACCGAGGTTCTGGCCGGCACCGTGGCGATGGCGGCGGCATTTTTCTTCGGGCCGCTCCGCATGGTCACGGTCCTCAGGATACGCCCCGTTCCGGCGGCCGCGACCTTCCTGGGCTTCGCCTTGGCCTGGCTGCCGTCACCTTCCGCGGCCGCGGGCTGCTGCTCCGGCACTTGCGGCTGCACCTCAGGGATGGCTGCGGTTTGTGCGCCATCGGGATGGCTGCCCCCCGCTGCGGTGGGCGCGGCAACCTTGGCAAGTTCAGTGCTGGCATCGGTATCGGCTGCCGGCTGCGCGAACGCCGCCACCGGCTTGTCCGGCGCCTGTTCAGCCTGGTTCGCCGCCTGGCTGGGAGCAGGCGCGTCGGAAGCGGATGCAGCCTTCGGCTGCGAAGCGGTCCAACGAGGATCATTGGCTGCGAGCGCTTGTACGTTGGCTTGCGCGGTCGCCACGCTCGGTGAAACCGCGTCGGACTTGCGCGCCTGCGGCACGGTCGCCGCAGCGACTGCGGCCCCCACGGGGGCGATTTTCGTCGTTTTCACCGGAATGGTCGGAATGGTCTGCTCTGGGCTCGCTGCCGCCTGCCTGTCATTGGCCGGCAATGCCAGCCACAACGCCACCGCGGCGACGCCAAGCAGTGCGGCGGTGCCGATCGCGGCGATCACTAGATGCGAATTCGAACGGACTTCCTGCCAGAAGGACGGCCGCATGTCGTATCCGAACTGCATGGCAAAGCGCCGACGTTCCGGCGTACCGAAACTGAAGGGCTCTCTCACTCTTGCCACCTCCATAAGCGGGCCGATGTTCTTTCGATCGAATGCCAAGAACCTGGCGCCAGATCTGCATCGGTCCCAAGAAACCAAAGCGGGCAAGCCCGCAGAATTCCCCGTCAGTCGCCCACAATCGGCATCTCTTGCCGGTGATTGTGGCATCACTACGCCTTCCCAGGCGATTCTGCACCTTTGCCGGGGATTCTGCAATGTGCCGTTACGGCAACAAATATTACAGCAATATTACAGGAATTCAGAACGATCCTGTCCAGCCCGGAGAAAGTGGCTTCAGGCCTTCGCCAACCAACAGATGGAACCGGTCCTGATTCCGTCGGGACGGAACAGGCGCTAGATCCTGTCCCGCAGCGCAAACCAGTTGAGCGCCAGGAACAGCAGCGGCGTGCGGAAGCGCCGGCCGCCAGGGAACGGCGGGATTTTCAGATCCTCGATCAGCTTCAGCCGGTCGCGGTTGCCGGCAACCGTTTCGGCATAGAGCTTGCCGAAGAAGTTGGACAGCATGACGCCGTGGCCGGAATAGCCGCCGACCGAGATCACATTGGGCATCACTTCGCGCACGAACGGTTTTCTCGGCACCGTGATGCCGACATAGCCGCCCCAGCCATGCGTGATCTCGACATCCTTGAGCGCCGGATAGAGTTCCGCGATCTGGCGGCGGATGTGGATGTGGATATCCTTCGGATCGTTGACGCCATATACCTCGCGTCCGCCAAACAGCAGCCGCCCGTCCTTCGATCTGCGGAAGTAGCGCACGACGAAGCGGGAATCGTCGACTGCCTCGCCGCCCGGCAGCACGTCTGAGTCCGCTCCCAGAGGAACGGTCGCGCCGATGAAGGAACCGATCGGCATGATGTGCGCCGCACTCACCGGCTCGAGCGTGCCGCCATAGGCATTGACCGCGATCAGGCATTTCTGCGCCGTCACCGTGCCTCTCGGTGTCGAAACCTTGACCTTGCCGCCACTGGAAATGATGCCGGTCGATGGCGTCGCTTCGAACAAATGCGCACCGGCAAGCGCTGCCACCCGCGCCGTACCGATCACCAGCTTCATCGGGTGGATGTGGCCCGTGCCGGTGTCGCGCGTCCCGCCGAAATAGGCGGTCGAGCCCAGCCGCTCCGCCGTCTCCCTGGCATCCATGAACGAGATATGCGGGTAGGAAAAACGGCTCGCCATGGTCTCGGCATGCGCCTTGTAGTCGTCGACGTAGCGCGGCTTGTGCGCCACCGAGAGCTGGCCCGGCATATAGTCGATATCGATCTGGTTGGCGGCAGTGAATTCGAGGAGATGCGTCTTCGCCTCTTCGGCGAGATCGAACAGCGCCTTCGCGCGGGAGAAGCCATATTCGGCTTCCAGGTCTTCGGCCCAGGCGCGCTGGCCGGTGCCAAGTTGGCCACCATTGCGCCCCGAGGCGCCATCACCAAAGCGGTGGGCTTCGATCAGCACGACATTGCTGCCCGCCTTGGCCAGATGCGCTGCCGCCGACAGACCGGTAAAGCCGCCGCCGATGATGACGACGTCGCATGCCCGGTCGCCATCCAGCGCCGGGTATTCAGGTCTCGGACCGGCCGTGTCCTCGTACCAGGAACGGCCAGGGGAAATCGGGGATTGGTAAGGCATGATGCGGTGAAGACTCGGAGATTTTGGGAGGGATGAGAAAGCGAATAGCGAGTAGGAAGTAGCGAATAGGGAAAGCGGCCGATATTGCTTCTATTCGCTATTCGCTATTCGCTATTCGCTATTCGCTAGACATTGAGCAGCAGATACTCCCGCTCCCAAGGGCTGATCACTTCCATGAACGTCTCGAATTCCGCCCGCTTGATCGCCGCATAGGTCGCGGCGAAGGACTTGCCCAGATGCGCGCAGAGTTCCTCGTCGCCCTCGAACAGGTCGACGGCTTCGAGCAGGCCACGCGGCAGGTCGATCTCGTCGGCGTTGGCTGTGGTCAGGACGGGAGGTTCGGCCTTGATCTTGTTGGTGATGCCGATCAGCCCGCAGGCAAGCGATGCCGCCAGCGCCAGATAGGGATTGGCATCGGAGGACGGGATGCGGTTTTCGACACGCCGTGCCGCCGGGTCCGAGCGTGGCACACGAAACGCCGTCGTGCGGTTGTCATAGCCCCATTTGTTGTTGACCGGCGCCGACGCCGCCTGTGTCAGCCGGCGGTAGGAATTGACATAGGGCGCGAACATCACCAGCGCGTTCGGCACATGCTTCTGCATGCCACCGATGAAGTGGAAAAAATCGTCGGTTTCCGAGCCGTCGGCGGCCGAAAAGATGTTCTGTCCAGTCTTCTTGTCGATGATCGACTGATGGATATGCATGGCGGAGCCTGGCTGCCCCTGGATGGGCTTGGCCATGAACGTGGCGTAGATCTCGTGCTTCAGCGCCGCCTCGCGAATGGTGCGCTTGAACATGAAGACCTGGTCGGCCAGTTCGATCGGGTCGCCGTGGCGCAGATTGATCTCCAGCTGGCCGGCACCTTCCTCGTGGATCAGCGTGTCGATCTCCAGGCCCTGGCTTTCGGAGAAATGGTAGATGTCGTCGATCAGTTCGTCGAATTCGTTGACGCCGGCGATCGAATAGCCGGCGCCGCCGCCGATCGCGCGTCCCGAACGGCCGACCGGCGGGGTCAGCGGATAGTCCGGATCGGGATTCTTGCGCACCAGATAGAATTCGATCTCGGGCGCCACCACCGGCTTCAGGCCGAGCTTGTCATAGGCAGCCAGCACACGCTTCAGCACATTGCGCGGCGTGAACTCGACCGAGCGGCCATCCTGGTGGACGAGGTCGCAGATGACCGCGGCCGTCGGGTCTTCTTCCCAGGGCACCACTGTCAGCGTCGACAGGTCCGGCATCAGCTTGAGGTCGCCGTCGTCTTCCGGGTAATGGAAGCCGTTGCCATCCTCGGGGTAGCCGCCGGAAATCGTCGTCATGAAGACAGCTGATGGCAGTGCCAGCGAGGTGTTGGAGGTGAATTTCTTCGATGGCATCATCTTGCCACGCGCAACGCCTGCCTGATCGGGCGTGATGCACTCGATGTCCTCGATGCCGCGCCATTCCAGCCAGGCGCTGACTTCCTTCCAGTTCTTGACGCCCCGTTGGTTTTTCACGAAGGCAGGCGTGCGGGCACGTCCTCCGCGGCTCGACGGACGGACTTCCTTTTTTGCAGGCGGCATCATTCACCAGATTGGGTTGCGGATTGTGGAGTATAGCCGTGCCCCCCTATGGAAGGGAAGGGGAGCCACGTCGGGCATTGGCTGACGCGGTTGAAAATCACGCCAATCGGCTTAGTTTCCCATTCCCAATGCCAATCGAGACGTTCAATGCGGCACAACGGTAAACTGACGACGATCGGCTTCGATGCCGACGACACGCTGTGGCAGAACGAGCAGTTCTTCCGCCTGACGGAAAAGCGCTTTGCCGCCATGCTCGCCGATCATGGCGAAGCGGAGCACATCTCGGCACGATTGCTGGAGGCCGAAAGGCGCAACCTCGCCGTCTATGGCTTCGGCATCAAGGGATTTACCCTGTCGATGATCGAAACGGCGATCGAGGTCACGCAAGGCCGCGTACCGGCCTCGGTCATATCAGAGATTCTTGATGCCGGCCGCGAGATGCTGAGTCATCCGATCGAGGCCCTTCCGCATGCGCGCGAGACTGTTGAAAAGCTTGCCGGCGCATTCCGCCTTGTGCTGATCACCAAGGGCGACCTCTTTGACCAGGAGCGCAAGCTGGCTGGGTCAGGCCTGGGCGATCTGTTCGATGCGGTCGAGATCGTCAGCGACAAGAATGCCGCCACCTATAGCAGGCTCTTCAACCGCCACGGCGATGGTCCTGCGAAAAGCATGATGGTCGGCAACTCGCTGAAGTCGGACGTGGTCCCGGCCATCGAGGCCGGCGGTTGGGGTGTCCATGTGCCGCATGAACTGACCTGGGTGCTGGAGCATGTCGAGGCGCCGGTGGCCGAATCGAGGTTTCGCCAGATATCCGATCTCGGACAACTGCCCGGACTGGTTGAAAGCATCATCAATCCGGGCTGATCGTCGGGCCTTACCTATTTTGCGCAATTCCGGACGGAAGACCGTTACAGCCTTTTCCTGCAATTGCTCTAGCGGCCGACCAGGCGATCGATCACCGGTTGCAACCGTTCGGGCGTGATCGGCTTGGCGACCACCACGTCGACGATATCAGACAGGCCCAGGCTTTCCGTCGTGCCATTCTTGGTTGAAAGCAGGATTACCGGTGGCTGCGATTTGCCCGAGACCCGCCGCAACGCGGCGATGCTGGACATCAGATTGTCGCAGTCCTTGTTGTCGGCGCCGCCGTCAAGGACAACCGCACCGGGAATGAGGGACCGCAAGATCTTTGCCGCCGTGTCGGGAGATTCCGAAATCGGCTTGAGCCCGGATCGCTCGACGATCTTTGAAATCACCACGCGATTGATTGGCGATCTGCCGACGACAAGCACCTGCGACGGATCACGGATCGTCTCGGTGCTTGAGTCGCGGGTCACCAGATTCGGATGTCTTGGAGTCTCGCCTTCGCGATTCACTGGGCACACAAGTCGGCCAAGAAGCTCGCCCCTATTTCAATGCAGAGTTGAATCTCAGGCGCAATTGGCGTGAGATCGCGACCCATGTCAAGTTGAAATAAAAGGAGCCGAAATCATCTCCGGGAGCAGTGAATTTCAAGCAACGCTACTGTACTGAACTGTCCACAAGTGCATTTCATAAAAAGAAAATTCACCTGCGCAGAGACTGCGCAGGTGAAGGGTCGGTTGCAAGGATTTCGATCAGCCGTGGCTCTGCTGTGTGACGATCACCGGGATCAGCAGATCGCCCCAGTTGCCGTCACCGCCGTGATGTCGTGCCGAGCGCACGAGCTCCACCGAGACGCCCGCCTCGACCGCCTTCATCACCGACTGGTTGAGGCGGTGCAGGTCGTTGGCGAGCATGCGGATCGTCGCTTGCTGGTCGACGCTCATCGTCGTGGACTGTTCCTCGGCGCGTTCCTTGACACGGCTTATCGATGCCATTGGTCTTCTCCTTGTTCCAAGCCCTGTTGGGCGTTTCCTCTGTATTTCTGTGGTCCGCTATTCAGCGGCCGGTTTGAACTGCGCGTGCTCGGTCGATTCATGCATGGCGGTGGTCGACGACTGGCCGCCGGTGATCGCCATCGACACGGCGTCGAAATAGCCGGTGCCGACCTCGCGCTGGTGCTTGGTCGCTGTGTAGCCATTGGCCTCGGCAGCGAACTCCGCCTCCTGCAACTCGGAATAGGCCGCCATCTGCCGCGCCTTGTAGCCGCGCGCCAGTTCGAACATGCCATAGTTGAGCTGGTGGAAGCCGGCGAGCGTGATGAACTGGAACTTGTAGCCCATCGCGCCGAGTTCCTTCTGGAACCTGGCGATCGTCGCGTCGTCGAGGTTCTTCTTCCAGTTGAACGATGGCGAGCAATTGTAGGCGAGCAGCTTGTCGGGGTGGTGCTTGCGCACGCCCTCGGCAAATTTCTTGGCCTGCGCCAGGTCGGGCTTTGAGGTCTCGCACCAGATCAGATCCGCATAAGGCGCATAGGCGATGGCGCGGGCGATGCAGGGCTCGATGCCATTCCTGACGTTGTAGAAACCTTCCACCGTGCGCCCGGCGCCGTAGTCGACGAAAGGCTGGTCGCGTTCGTCGATGTCGGAGGTGAGCAGCTTGGCGGCTTCCGCATCGGTGCGCGCGACGACCAGGGTCGGCGTGCCCATCACGTCCGCCGCCAGACGCGCGGCGTTGAGGTTGCGGATGTGCGCCGCGGTCGGGATCAGCACCTTGCCGCCGAGATGGCCGCACTTCTTCTCCGATGCCAGCTGATCCTCATAGTGGACGCCGGCGGCACCCGCCTCGATGAAGGCCTTCATGATTTCGAAGGCGTTGAGCGGTCCACCGAAGCCGGCTTCCGCGTCGGCGACGATCGGCGCGAACCAGGTCTCGACGGAAAGCCCGTTGCCTTCGGACGTTTCGATCTGGTCGGCGCGCTGCAGCGTGCGGTTGATGCGCTTGACCAGTTCCGGCGCCGCATTGGCCGGGTAGAGCGACTGGTCCGGATACATCGCGCCAGCGGTGTTGGCGTCAGCGGCAACCTGCCAGCCCGACAGGTAGATCGCCTTCAGCCCGGCGCGCACCTGCTGCATTGCCTGGTTACCGGACATGGCGCCGAGCGCGTTGACGAAATCCTCCTCGTGGATGAGCTTCCACAGCCGGTTGGCGCCCATTTCGGCAAGGCTCTGGCGGATCTGCACCGAACCGCGCAGCCGCTTCACATCCGCCGCGGAATAGGGCCGCTCGATGCCGTCGAAGCGACCTTCCGGCGCCGATGGGACGAGTTTGTAAAAATCAGTCATTGGTCACTCCGAAGGATTGCTGCACCGTGTCCGGGCATCAACCATCTGTGCGCCGGAATGTGACTGAATTTACATTGCGGCGCGAAATGAGCCAGAAGAATCAAGGAAATCGCCAAAATATAAAGGAAAACCTGTGTTGCGTTTGACAGGCCTGCGCTGTAAATTTGTCACGCTTGTAAAGCTTGGCGTGGCGAGATCGCCGCGAAATTTGTGTAAATTCCTGTCAAGGACAGTCGATGGCTGACCAGAAAATATTCGCCGGGCCGCGCATCCGCCGCATCCGCAACGCCAAGGGCCTGACTCAGACGGCGATGGCCGAGGGCCTCGGCATTTCGCCGTCCTATCTCAACCTGATCGAGCGCAACCAGCGGCCGCTGACGGTGCAGTTGATCCTGAAACTGGCGTCCGTCTACAAGGTCGATCCGCACGAGTTGCAGGGCGAGGCAAGGGGATCTGTCGCCGCCTTGAAGGAGGTGTTCACCGATCCTCTGCTGGTCGGCGAGCTGCCGGGAGATCAGGAGCTGATCGAGCTTGCCGAGGCAGCGCCCAACGCCTCCGCGGCGGTGATAAAACTGTTCCGCGCCTATCGCGAGCAGGCCGAGCGCCTGTCCGATCTCAACGAGCTTTTGGCGCGCGAAGGTCGCGCGACGGCGCTTTCCGGCGCCCGCCTGCCGATCGATGAGGTGCACGAGATTTTCGAGCGCCGGCCGAACCATTTCGCAGCCCTCGAGGAGGAGGCCGCGGCGTTCACCTCGGTGCTCGATCCCGGGGACGATCTGTTCGGCGCGCTGAAGGCCTGGCTGAAGCGCGAATATGGCATCGTGGTCAAAGTGCTGCCTGTCGCCACCATGCCGAACTGGCGCCGCCGTTATGATCGCCACTCGCAGCGCCTGTTCCTGTCCGAACGCCTGTCGCCGTTCGACCAGTTGCGCGAAGTCGCGATGGAGGCCTGTCTGATCCGCATGACGGTCGCGGTCGCCGGCGAGATCCAGGCGCTCAAACTCACCACCGACGAGGCACGCCGGCTAGCCCGCTTCGAACTTGGCCGCTATGCGGCGCATGCGCTGATGATGCCCTACCAGGCCTTTCACGCGGCTGCCGTGCGTGCCCGCTATGACATCGACGTCCTGCGCTCGCGCTTTGGAGTCTCCTTCGAACAGGCGGCGAACCGACTGACCATGCTGCAGCGGCAGGGTGCCTCGGGCGTGCCGTTCTTCATGCTGGAGGTCGACAATGCCGGCAACCGCTTCCGCAAGGCCGGCAGCCAGGGCTTTCCGCAAAGCCGCTTCAGCGGCGGCTGTCCCAAACTGCCCGTGCATGTTGCCTTCACCCAGCCCGGCCAGATCTTCGTCGAGGCGGTGGAAATGCCCGACGGCGCCGAGTTCCTGTGCATCGCCCGCACGCTGGAAGGGCCGCAAGGCGCGTTCTCGGAACGCCCGCGCCGCACCGCGCTGCTGCTCGGTTGCGACATCGGCTTTCGTGACGACATCATTTACGGCGCGGCACTGCCCGGCGTGGTTACCTCCGCAAGGGCCGGGGCCGGCAATGTCGCGGCGACGCCGGTCGGGCCTGCCTGCCGGCTTTGCGAACGCGTCGGCTGCCTGGCGCGCGCCGAACCGCCGGTGACGCGTCCGCTCGGCCTCGACGAGATGGTGACGGGCTTGAGCGCCTTCGATTTCCAGTGACGCCGAGGCAAGGTGCCACAATTGTCGCCGGTCGCTGGCTCACCCCGGACCTGCATCTTTGCGTTACGCGAACAGAGCATCTTTTCGTCGTCTCCTGCGCATCGTCCCGTCCACAAAAGCCCGACAGTCGCGCCCATGACCGACACCGCATCATCGCCGATCGTCGCATCGCCAGCCGTGTCGCCGCGCGAGGAACGCGTCGGCATGCTTTTGGTGTTCCTGTCGGCGCTGATGTGGAGTTTCGGCGGCACCATCGCCCGCTTCATCACCGTCGACGACAGCTGGACGGTTATTTTCTGGCGCTCCGTCTGGGCAGCCGCCTTCCTGGTCTGCTTCATGATCTGGCGCGACGGTTGGCGCGGCATGCTGAGATTGTTCCGTGACATGGGTCTGCCCGGCCTTGCCGTCGGGGTCTGCTTCGCCACCGCGTCGACCGCCTTCGTCGTGGCGCTTGCCTACACCACCGTCGCCAACATCCTGTTGATGCAGGCCGGCGTGCCCTTGCTGGCGGCGCTGTTTGCCTGGGCGTTGTTTCGCGAAAGGGTTGGTGTCGCGACCTGGGTGGCGATTGCCGCCGTCATCGCCGGCGTCGCCATCATGGTGTCGGAATCGCTTGATGGCGCCGTCTCGCCGATAGGTGACGGGCTGGCGCTGTTGATCGCGGTCATGTTCTCGATCGCCACCGTCATCACCCGGCGGTTTTCCAGCGTGCGCATGACGCCGGCAACCTGCCTCGGCACCATGCTTGCGGCCGGCTTTGCCGCCTCGCAGGCATCGACATTCACCGTATCGGTCAGTGATATGGGCTTTCTCTTTGCTTTCGGCGTGGTCAATCTCGGCATTGGTCTCGCGTTCTTCGCCACCGGCGCACGGCTGATTCCGGCGGCCATCGCGGCGCTGCTCGGCACGTTCGAGCCGATCCTCGGCCCGATATGGGTCTGGCTCATCCATTCCGAGGTGCCGTCGGCGCGCACCATCATCGGTGGCGCGGTGGTGGTCACGGCGCTGCTTGTCCATATCGGGCTCGAGTTCAAGCGCCAGACACGGCCCGAGCGTGCAGGCGTCACCGGGGTGCCGTCGCCTAATTGAAGCGGCGTGCAGCTTTGCCATTGACAACTTCGTAGCCGCGCGGGCAGGCTGAGACCACGGCAACAACAAGACAGGCGTATCTTGCCAAGTCTCCCCCCCGGTCAGATCGAGACCGGACCATATCGTCGTATCTCTGCCCGCGCCACGGCGAAAGCCTCTGACGGTATCGGCACGCCTCCCAGGCCGCCGCAGGGACACAGAGCCACCTCTTGCCGCTCATCGAACCGCCTGCATGGTGTCGGCAGTTCGCGCTTGTCGCCCCTTGGAAAGCTCAATAGTCTGAAACAAATGCCCGGTCGCGCGGGGTCCGCGACGAGCCGGCAATGGAACACTCACCAAAGGAGAATAGCATGATCCGCAAAGCGCTCTGGCTTTCGGCAACCTCGGCATTTCTGACGCTTTTCACCGTCGGCGGTCACGCCGAAGACCGCGTCGTCAACGTCTTCAACTGGTCGGACTACATCGACAGTTCGATCATCGACGATTTCACCAAGCAAACCGGCATCAAGGTCGTCTACGATACCTTCGATTCCAACGAAATCCTTGAAACCAAGCTGCTTGCCGGTGGCAGCGGCTATGACGTCGTCGTGCCCAGCGGCAATTTCCTTGCGCGCCAGATCCAGGCCGGGGTGTTCCAGAAGCTCGACAAGTCGAAACTGCCGAACATTTCCAACATGTGGGACACGGTTTCGGAGCGAACCGCCAAGTATGACCCCGGCAACGAATACTCGGTCAACTACATGTGGGGCACGGTTGGCATCGGCTACAACATCAAGAAGGTTCAGGCGGCACTCGGCACCGACAAAATCGACAGCTGGGATGTCTTCTTCAATCCCGACAGCCTGGCCAAGCTGAAGGACTGCGGCGTCTATGTGCTGGACTCGCCGGCCGACATCATTCCGGCGGCCTTGAAATATCTCAACCTAGACCCGAACAGCACGTCGCCAGACGATATCGCCAAGGCCGAGGAGGCTCTGCTCAAGGTCCGGCCTTATATCAGGAAGTTCCACTCCTCCGAATACATCAACGCGCTCGCCAACGGCGATATCTGCCTGGCGGTCGGCTGGTCGGGTGACGTGTTCCAGGCCCGCAACCGCGCGGTCGAGGCCAAGCAAGGCGTCGAGATCGGCTATTCCGTGCCGAAGGAGGGCGCTCAGATGTGGTTCGACCAGATGGCGATCCCTGCCGACGCGCCGCATGTCGCGGAGGCGCTCGAATTCATCAATTACATGATGAAGCCGGAAGTTATCGCCAAATCGTCGAACTACGTGCTCTACGCAAACGGCAACAAGGCTTCGCAGCAATTCGTCGACAAGGCACTGTTGGATGATCCTTCGGTTTATCCCGATGCCGAGACGATAAAGAAGCTCTACACCGTCTCGCCATACGATCCCAAGACCCAGCGCGTCATCACGCGCACCTGGACCAAGATCGTTACGGGCCAGTAGGCAAATCCGACATGGTCCCGGCAGCCACCTGCCGGGACCATTCTTTTCTGGGGCAAGAAGCAAGAATCAGGACGGAGTGGGACATGAAATCGCTTGGCAGCATCCGCAGGGATTTTGCGCCGTGGAACGACCCGAACGCCAAGCCATATATTCAGTTCGACAACGTCACCAAGAAGTTCGGTGACTTCACCGCCGTCAACAATCTGTCGCTGACCATCTTCGAGCGCGAGTTCTTCGCTCTGCTCGGCGCCTCCGGCTGCGGAAAATCGACCCTGCTCAGGATGCTCGCCGGCTTCGAGGAGCCGACGGCCGGGCGCATCCTACTCGATGGCCAGGATCTGCGCGGCATCCCGCCCTACCGGCGGCCGGTCAACATGATGTTCCAGTCCTATGCGCTGTTCCCGCACATGACGGTCGAGAACAACATCGCCTTCGGCCTCAAGCAGGACGGCATGCCGAAGCCCGAGATCGCGTCGCGCGTTGCCGAGATGCTGAAGCTGGTCAAGCTCGAGCAGTTCGCCAAGCGCAAGCCGCATCAGCTGTCCGGTGGCCAGCGCCAGCGCGTCGCACTCGCCCGCTCGGTCGCCAAGCGGCCGAAGGTGCTGTTGCTCGACGAGCCGCTCGGCGCATTGGACAAGAAACTGCGCGAGGAAACGCAGTTCGAACTGATGGACCTGCAGCAGAACCTCGGTCTGACCTTCGTCGTCGTCACCCACGACCAGGAAGAGGCGATGACGATGGCCGATCGCATCGCCATCATCGACAAGGGCGAGGTGATGCAGGTGGCAACGCCGGCCGAAGTCTATGAAGCCCCCAGCTCGCGCTTTGTCGCCCACTTCGTCGGCAACGTGAATATGTTCGAGGGCAAGGTCGCCGAGCGGACGGCCAAGACAACCCGCATCGCGGGTGCTACCGGAGCCCAGATCGTCGTCGACAACGCCGTCGACACGGCCGCAGGCGCCGATATCGTGTTCGCCATCAGGCCAGAGAAGATCAGGATCTCGTCGAAAAAGCCCGCCGATGCGGTCAATGCGCTCGAAGGCGAGGTCTACGACATCGCCTATCTCGGCGACATGACGGTCTATCACGTCAGGCTGGACGACGGGCAGATGGTGCGGGCAAGCACCATGAACGCGGCCCGCATCGCCGAGGATCCGCTGAGCTGGAACGACCGCGCCTGGGTTTCCTTCCGGCCCGACGCCGGCGTCGTGCTGACGCGGTAGGGGGCGAGCATGTCGAGCGCCGCCGTCACCACCGCATCAGCCTCTCCGGCAACCAATGCCGGCAAATCCGCCCTCGCCAGGCTGGGCGCGGCCTTCTTTGGCCGCCTGGTCATCATCATCCCCTATGTCTGGCTGCTGTTCTTCTTCCTCATTCCGTTCGTCATCGTCTTCAAGATTTCACTGTCGCAGACGGCGATCGCCATTCCGCCCTATACGCCGGCACTCGATTTCAGCGGCGGCATTTCGGGGTTCGTTGCCCAGCTGAAACAACTCAGTCTCGACAACTACACCTGGCTGACGCAGGACGCGCTCTACTTCAACGCCTACGTGACCAGCGTCATCATCGCCGCGATCTCGACGGTCCTGACATTGCTCGTCGGCTATCCGATCGCCTACGGCATGGCGCGTGCGCCGGCGACGATCCGCCCGACCTTGCTGATGCTGGTGATCCTGCCGTTCTGGACCTCGTTCCTGATCCGCGTTTATGCCTGGATCGGCATTCTCAAGCCCGAAGGGCTGCTCAATCAGCTGCTGCTCGCCACCGGCGTCATCCACCAGCCGCTGATCATCCTCAACACCTATACGGCGATCTTCATCGGGATCGTCTATTCCTACCTGCCGTTCATGGTGCTGCCGCTCTATTCCGCGCTTGAGAAGATGGATTATTCGCTGATCGAGGCAGCCAAGGATCTCGGCTGCCCGCCGACCAGCGCGTTTTGGAAGATCACCTTCCCGCTGTCGCTGCCCGGCGTCATCGCCGGTTGCCTGCTGGTGTTCATCCCCGCGGTCGGCGAATTCGTCATTCCCGACCTGCTCGGCGGATCGCAGACGCTGATGATCGGCAAGACGCTGTGGAACGAGTTCTTCGCCAATCGCGACTGGCCGGTATCGTCGGCCGTGGCCGTCATCCTGCTGTTGCTGCTGATCGTGCCGATCATGCTCTTCCAGCGGGCTCAGGCGCGCGCTCAAGAAATGGACAGGTGACCTCATGAACGCCACCTGGAGCCGCTTCAACATCACCTCGATCGTGCTTGGCTTTGCCTTTCTCTATTTGCCGATCGTGCTGCTCATCGTCTTCTCCTTCAACGAGTCGAAACTGGTCACGGTCTGGGGCGGTTTCTCGACCAAATGGTACGTCTCGCTGTTCCACAACCAGGGCCTCATGGACGCGACCTGGGTGACGGCGCGTGTTGGTCTGATCTCGGCCACAGTTGCGACGGTGCTGGGCACTCTGGCTGCACTCACCTTGACCCGCTACACGCGTTTCAAGGGCAGGGTGCTGTTTTCAGGCATGGTCTTTGCGCCGCTGGTCATGCCGGAAGTCATCACCGGCCTGTCGCTGTTGCTGCTCTTCGTCGCCGTCGGCCTCGACCGCGGCTTCCTCACCGTGACGCTCGCCCACATCACGCTGACCATGTGCTTCGTCGCCGTCGTCGTGCAGTCGCGCCTCATCACCTTCGACCGCTCGCTGGAAGAAGCGGCGATGGATCTGGGCGCAACGCCGGTGAAGACCTTTTTCCAGATCACGCTGCCGGTCATCATGCCGGCCATTGTCTCCGGCTGGATGCTGGCCTTCACCTTGTCGCTCGACGATCTGGTCATCGCCAGCTTCACCTCGGGGCCGGGCGCCACGACGCTGCCGATGAAGATCTACAGCCAGGTTCGCCTCGGCGTGACGCCGGAGATCAACGCCGCCTGCACCATTTTGATCGCCGTTGTGGCGATTGGCGTCGTCATCGCCTCGCTTGCCAACAAGCGGCGTGAGGTGCAGCGCCAGCTCGACGAGCAGGCCGCGCAGCGCGGCTGAAAGATGGAAGGCGCGGCTGCTTATTCCCCCGAAACGCCGCGGCTGATCGGGGAAATGAACGGCGTGCTCCACGTCCCGCCGACGAAGAACGATGACTGATTGGGGCCTTGCTGGCCATTGGTCTGTGTTGCCGCCTGGTCCGCCTGAATGACACCACCGGACAAGGCCAGTCCTCGTCCGGCGTAGGACGCGATGCCCGACAGCCAGATCTTGTACTTCGCCGAATTGGCTTCGGCCTTGTCGATCCGTGCGACGCCCTTCGAAATGCTGGCCTTGATCTCGGCGCCGTCGATCGGCAGCGTTCCGTCGGAGACGTCGTCGAGCGCGAAGAAACCGCCTTGTTCGGTATGCTTGAGGAAGGCCGGCAGGTTGAGTTTGCTCAACGCGCCCGGCCCGAAGGTCGCCGAAACCGAGCCGTCGGCATTGTCGAAGATGGAGTCCCAGGTCCTGCCCGGTCCCTTGAGGATCACCGAGACGGTACCCGTGCCAACCGGCACCAGCCGGGTCATCCCTGCCGCCGTACCGAAAGCACCGCCGTCGATGTCGGACGCCAGCAGCCGGATCTCGACCTGCGAGCCCTCCGGCTTGCGGTCGAAGCGAAGGCTGGTCTGGATGTTGCCGCCGAAGGCCGAGGCATCGGAGATGTCGAAGACGGAAAGACCGTCCTTGACCTGGGCGGTGGCTGCGACATCGGCGAGCTGGATAGGCCCTGCCGTGGCGTGCGCCGCGGACAATCTGAGATCGAGGTTGATCTTGTCGGCGAAACTTGTGTCGATTTCGCCGGGCCCCGCCCCTCCGGTCGGCGCCAGCGGCGTGAAGGCGGAGAGGAACGATCTGAGGTCGAGCGTGTCGAAGGCGAGCGTGCCGGAGATCACCGGTTGTGCTTCGCCAAGCGAGAGGTCCAGCGCACCCATTCCCGGATTGTTGTCCAGGGCAATCGCGGTGTTGTCGAACTTGACGCGCCCGCCCGTTGCCGTGATCTTGCTCGAAATGCTGACCGAGCCGATCGCAGCACCCGGAGCGATGCCGGCCTGCGACCATTCCAGGACACGCCGCAGCGAGGGTGCCGAGAATTTCGCCTGGCCGTCGAAATAGGTATTTTCGGACATGCTGGCGGTGCCATCGAACGAGAAGGTGGCGGGTGCCGCCTTGAAGGACAGCGTGAGCGGCGCCGTACCGCCGGCAAACAGCACAAGCGGTTTCGGCGAGGCGACGTCCAGCGCAACGCTTTCGCCGCGCCAGATTCCTGTTGCCGACAGCGTCGCATTGCTGTTCATCGCCGCCCAATTTGCCTGGCCTGTCAAACTGCTCAGGATCTCGACGTCCTTGCCGGCGATGGAGGCCACCATGCGGCCGTCGCGGAACTCGACAGTGCCGAAGGTGTCGGCCGGCAGCTTGTCGAGATCCGGCTTGGCGGGGTCGGCATTGACCACGCCGCGCGCCGTGTCGATGGAGCGCGTGATGCGCCCGCCGGTCGGGACGGCGGGCAGGAAGAGGCCGGTTGGCGTGCGCTGAACCCGGATCGTCGGCCGCACTAGCCGCGCCGTCGAAAACACCACGTCGCCGCGCAGTGCCGCCATGGCGGAAAGGTCGACCTCGACCCGTTCTGCCTCGACGACCGGCGGCGCCTCGGTGTCGGTCCATTGTGAAAGCGTCACATCGGTCAAGATCGCGCGGAATGTCGGCCAGACCTCGATGCGCGGCGAACCTTCGATGGCGACCCGGAAGCCGCTCCACGCGCTCATTTCCCAGGCGATGCGGTCCCGTACGATACGGGTGGAGGCGATCAGCGGCAGGGCGGCAACCACCAGCGCGATGACGATACCGGCAGCGCCGATCGTCCATATTCCGCGCCGGATCAAAGATGATGGCATATCGCCCCGTATGCTTCCATTCCGACAAAAATCGCCCGACGGGTGTAACCCGGGCCGTCACTACGGCCCCAGTCGTCACTACGACTGCAGTCGTCAGTACGACTTAGGGCTGAGGCATTTCAAGTCTTTATGGCCCGGCGATGGCATTTGCGCACATCTGGTCGCATTGACCGAACAAAATCTTGCTCTGCTGCGCTGCGATATGCATAAGCGATGGCGACCGTGGAGGAACGATCATGGCTGCCGAAGTACCGCTCTGGACCCCGACACAAGACCAGATTGACGCCGCGCCGTTGACCGCTTTCACCAAGGCAGCCGCCGTGAAAGCCGGCGTAGCGTTTTCTTCGTATTCGCAGCTTCACGGCTGGTCGGTCGAAGACCGTGAAGGGTTCTGGAGCCTGGTCTGGGATTTCTGCGGCATCGTCGGCGACAAGGGCATTGATGGGGGCGAGCCCGCGCTCGTCGACGGCGACAGGATGCCGGGTGCCTCCTTCTTTCCCAATGCCACGCTGAACTTCGCCGAGAATTTGCTGAAGAAGACCGGCGCCAGTGAGGTAATCGTGTTTCGCGGCGAGGACAAGGTCGAGCGCCGGCTGTCCTGGAACGAATTGCACGCACTGACCTCGCGGCTGCAGCAGCTTTTCCTATCGCTCAAGGTGAAGAAGGGCGACCGCATTGCCGCGATGATGCCCAACATGCCGGAGACCATCGCCGCCATGCTGGCAGCCGCCTCGATCGGCGCCGTCTGGTCGTCCTGCTCTCCCGATTTCGGCGAGCAGGGCGTGCTCGACAGGTTCGGCCAGATCGAGCCCGTCGTCTTCATCGCGCCGGATGGCTATTGGTACAACGGCAAGGCGATCGAGGTCGCCGACAAGATCGCCGCGGTCGCGGCCAAGCTCGGCACTGTCCGCAAGATCCTGGTCGTCGACTATCTCGGCACATCGAGCGATGTCGCTGGCACAATCGACAAGGCGGTGGCGCTGGAAGAAGCGCTGTCGCCCTTCGCCGGCAAGCCCGTTGCCTTTGAGCCGCTGCCGTTTTCGCATCCGCTCTACATCCTGTTCTCGTCGGGAACGACCGGCATTCCCAAATGCATCGTCCATTCGGCCGGCGGCACGCTGCTCCAGCATGTCAAGGAGCATCGGCTGCATGCCGGTCTCACCGACGGCGATCGCTTCTTCTACTTCACCACCTGCGGCTGGATGATGTGGAACTGGCTGGTGTCGGGGCTCGCTTCGGGTGCCACGCTGCTGCTCTATGACGGCTCGCCCTTCTACCCCGACGGCAATGTGCTCTTCGACTTCGCCGATGCCGAGAAGATGACCTTCTTCGGCACCTCGGCCAAGTTCATCGATTCCGTGCGCAAGGCTGGTCTCAAGCCGATCCGCACGCATGATCTGTCCACCGTGCGGGCGATTTCCTCTACCGGCTCGCCGCTGTCGCCGGAGGATTTCCGCTTCGTCTATGATGGCATCAAGAAGGACGTGCACCTGGCTTCGGTCTCTGGCGGCACCGACATCGTCTCCTGCTTCGTGCTCGGCGTGCCGACGCAGCCGGTCTGGACCGGCGAGATCCAGGGACCCGGCCTCGGCCTTGCCGTCGATGTCTGGGACGACGACGGCAGGCCGGTCCGACAGGAGAAGGGCGAACTGGTCTGCACCAAGGCCTTTCCGGCGATGCCGATCGGCTTCTGGAACGACCCCGAGGGCAAGAAGTACCGGGCGGCCTATTTCGAGCGTTTCGACAATGTCTGGTGTCATGGCGATTTCGCCGAATGGACCGTGCATGGAGGCCTGATCATCCATGGCCGCTCCGACGCCACGCTCAACCCGGGCGGCGTGCGCATCGGCACGGCGGAGATCTACAATCAAGTGGAACAGATGCCGGAGATTCTGGAAGCGCTGTGCATCGGCCAGGACTTCGACAATGACGTGCGCGTCGTGCTGTTCGTGCGGCTGGCCGCCGGCGTGCAACTCGACGAGGAACTCGAAAAACGCATTCGCGCCAAGATCCGCAGCGGCGCAAGCCCGCGTCACGTGCCGGCCAGGATCGTCGCCGTCACCGACATTCCGCGCACCAAGTCGGGCAAGATCACAGAACTCGCGGTGCGCGACGTCGTGCACGGCCGCGCCATCAAGAACAAGGAGGCGCTCGCTAATCCAGAGGCGCTGGAGCTGTTCAAGAACCTGCCGCAATTGGCCGAGTAATTGGGGCGGCCAGCATGGTTAACCAAATATGTCGGTAGAATTTACCTAGATTTCACGAGTGGTACACATTCGTAAATTTTTCGGCTGCCCGGTAAGGAGTTGTTAAGGTCCGGCGTCGATAGTCGCATGTAACTTGAGGGAGAAATCCCGTTCCTCAGCCCCCCGGAGGATCCGAATTCGCTCAAGCCCCCGTTGTGACAGCAATCCCATCTCTTAAGGCGTCCTTTGGGCGCCTTTTCTTTTATCGGAGAGGGCTGGCCTATTCCGCGAGCACACGGGTTGACGGGAACGCGACCTCGACCAGGGTACCTTCTCCCGGTGTCGAATTGATGGTGAACCGGGCGCGATTGGCTTCCACCATCGCCTTGGTCAACGGCAGTCCGAGGCCCGTGCCGTCGCCGCGCCCACGCTTCAGCGCGTTGATCTGCTTGAACGGCTTCAGCGCCTGCTCGATTTCGGCCTGGCTCATGCCGATGCCGGTGTCGCGCACCCGCATGACGACGTCGCCCGACGTCTCATAGGCGGTCGAGACAATCACCTGGCCACCGGCCTGGGTGTAACGGATGGCGTTCGACAGGATATTGAGCGCGATCTGGCGCACGCTGCGCAGGTCGGCCACCACTTCCGGCAGCCGCGAAGCGAAGCTGGAGCGGATGATGACGCGTTCGCGATTGGCCTGCGGCTGCATCATCGCCACCGTCTCGGCCAGCGTGTCGTTGAGCGACACCGCCTCGTAGGCCATCTCCTGCTGGCCGGCTTCGATCTTCGAGATGTCGAGCAGGTCGTTGACCAGGTCGAGCACATGATTGCCCGAGCGGTTGATGTCGCGCAGATAGTCGCGGTAGCGGTCATTGGCGACAGGTCCGAACTTCTCGTCGACCATCAGTTCGGAAAAGCCGATGATTGCATTGAGCGGCGTGCGGATCTCGTGGCTGATGCGGGCGAGGAAGTCGGTCTTCTGCGACGACGCGCGCTCGGCCACCGCACGTGCTTGGGTCAAATCCTCCTCGGCCCGCTTCCACTGCGTGATGTCGCGCACGACGGCACAGAAGCCGCTGTCATTGGGCAGCCGGCCAATGGTCATGAACAGCGGGATGAAGCGCCCCTGCGCCTCGCGCCCGATCACCTCGCGGCCGTCATTCATGACGCTCGCCACGCCGGGCTCGGACAGTCCGTTGAGATAGTCGCGCGCCGCGCGTTGGCTTTCGATCGCAAACAGCGAGGCGAATGGCTTGCCGGTCACGTCGTCGCTGTCGAAACCGAACAGCGCTTCGGCCGGGCGGCTGATCGAGCGGATGGTGCCGTCACGGCCGATCAGCACGACACCGTCGGTGGCGGTGTCGATGATGGTGCGCATCTCGGCGATGCGCGCCTTGAGCTCGGGAATGTCGGGCTGCGTCTGCTCGTCGCCAACCGCATGCACCGGCGCGTCATCCTCGCCGGAGCGGCGCACGACCAGCATCAGCGCCTTGCCGTCGCGCCACGGAACCGAGCGCAAGATGGCCTCGATCGGGAATTCCTGTCCGTCACGCGTCTTCAACCGCAGCGCGCGATCGGTGCCGTCGGAGGCGCCGTCGTCGGCATAGGGGTCGGCAAACAGCGCGCCGAGGCCGCCGGCATCCGCCAGGTCGTCGAGCGCCTCGTAGCCGGTCAGATTGAGGAATTCCTCGTTCGCATAGTGCAACTGGTCCCCGGAATGGATGAGCAGGGGCACAGGCAGCTTGCCGAGAAGCGAGGTGTCCGGAGCCTTGTGCTCATCTCCAGCCGAAAACGCCGATGGCACGAACCCTTCGGCCTTGAGCGGCGGCACCAGCAGGCGAGGGCGCTCGCCGCGTGCCGCGACGGCGTCGCTTGCGCTGGCGGTTTCCTCGGCGGATGCAACCGCCTCCTCGTCAGGCGCCGCGCCTTCCTCGTCGGGCTGCGCCCAATCTTCACTATCCTCGGCATCGCGAAAATCAGCTGATGTCATGCTGTCGTCATCGACGGCGTCATGTGCCGCATCAGCGCCAGCCGGCTCTGTGCCAGTCGCGACGGGCTTGGTGATTTCCGGTTCCGCCGCCACCGGTTCGGAAACAGGGGCCTCGTCATTGTTGTCCGCGACAGGACCGCCTTCGTCATCATGGCTGGCATAGTCGAGCAGCGAGCCCGTCACATTCGGTTCGGAGGGTCCCTCATGAACCGCTTCGTCCGGGTGGCCGCCGTCAAGCCGCGCCAGATCCTGCTCGTCTTCGGCATCGACATCGGTCTCGGATGGTTCGACCGGTTCGTTCTCTGGCTCTGCCGCAGGGATTTCGCCGGCATGCGTCGGGCCTTCCTGCTGGCTAGCATCGGGCGTCGACGCAACCTCGCCGACCGCCTTGACCTCCGCCGTCGGCACATCCAGCTTCTCGGTCTCTGCCGGCTCGACTGGGGCGCTGTCCTTCTTCAGTCGCTCGCCGATCTCGCGAAACGCGCTGCGTTCCAGGGTCGACAGGCCCTTGTCGTTGGCTGGCTGGCGATGTTCGGCCAGCCGGATCACCTTGTCGGCAAAGCGCCGCTCCGGTTTCGGCACGATGGTCAGCGCCGGCACTTCGCCCTTGAACGGGTCCGATGCCTGAGCGTCCTCGGCCTTCGGCTCTTCAGCCTTCGGCTGTTCGAGCGCGGGTTCGACGGGCTTCGATTCCGGCGCTGCCGGCGCCTTGCCATTGGGCACCAGCGCCATGCCGATCGCTTCCGGATCGACGACCGCATCGCTGGCGCGGGCGACGCCGAAGCCACGAAAACCCTCGAAGGCGCGGCTGCGGCCATAGACAGGCAGCGCCGCCAGGTCGACAGGTATCTTCAGATCGGTGCCGACGACCGGCCACAGCACGGAGCGCCCGGACCAGGTATCGCGCCGTTCCAGGAGGCCGGATATCTCGCCGGAGGGGTCGAGGCCGAAGGTGGCCGCGACATCCCTGAAGCGCCGGCCGATCACGTCGGCCGCCGGCTTGCCGACGATGTCGGCGAATTCCGGCGACAGCGCACTGAACTTGCCCTCGGCATCGGTGCGCCAGACGAAGCGTACCGGCGCCGCCGTGCGGTCGATCGACCGCGCCACCGGGCGTTCGAGAGGCGCGGCGGCCTTCGTATCGTCCTGCGTCGGATTTTCCGCTGCAACCTCCGCGACGGTGCCGGGAGGCTCGACGGGCTTGGTTGCGGCTGGCCGGTCGGTTGGTTGTGCATCATCCTCACCGGCATTGAAGTACCAGTGATCATGCTGCGCCGGCGTGCCGTCGGCGCTCCCCGGGTCGTTGTCCGCCGTCTCCGCGGGTTGCTCGGCTGGATAGACATTCCCAGGCTTGGCAGGCACCGATATGGTCTCGGCGGCTTCAGCAACGCTCGGTTCGTCCACCGGGGCAGCCGGGTGTTCGCTGTCGACTGCCGGTCTGTTGTCCTGATCCGGTTCCGGCTGGGCGATCGTGCTTTCCGGAGCTGCAGTCTCGGTTGGGGCTGGCTGCCGTGGTTCCACCGTGCTGTCGTCGGCAGCGGCTTTGTCGTCGAGTTGGTCCTCGTCGATCACCACCAGCAGATGCCGTTCCTCGGTCAATCTTGCCAGCCCTGCCGGATAGGAGACCGTGCAGCCGGGGACGAGGCGCTTGACGATGCGGTCGGTCTCGGCCGCGACGTCGGCGACGAGCGCAGCCAGCGTCTCCGGCAAGATGCCCAGTGCCGGAAATCCTTCCGAGGCCGCCTCGACATGGCCGCCGGCGTCGACAAAGGCGATGAAATGGCCATCCTCGGTGAAGCCGCTGATCGCGCGAGTGGCGATTTCGCCGGCACTGCGCGAACCTGTCTGAGCCGCCGGCACGGCCAGCATGATGGCCTTTTCGGCGTCCGGCATGGTCACTGCACTGGCCAGGAAGCCGACGGCGCGGCTGGTCATGCCGGTCGCCAGCCGCACCATGATGGCGCGGTCGCTGCCGATCTCGGGAAATCCGCTGGTCGCCATGATCTGGCGTCTGGCGATCAAGGGCAACTGTGCCGAGGCGCCGATGATCGCCTCGATGTCGGGATAGCCGAACACCGCGGCGCCCGGCCCATTAGCCCAGATCACCTGCTCCAGATCCGTCGACAGGATCGCGATCGCGTCGCCGGCGGCAAAGCGCTGGCGGACCGCGTCGAGCACGGCGACGTCGAGGAAGGAATATTCGGACGGCATGCGCTTGGCGAACCCTCACGGAGCGGCGAATTTGCAGTTAACGCTTTGTTAATAAAAGCCGGAGGCGCGAAGGTCCACAAGCCAGAACGTGCAAAGGCTGGAATCTGGGCTCTTGGTTAACGGCCCAAAAGAAATTTATGGTGCACTGCAACAAAGATATTGCAATGCACAAAATTTGCCTTTATATTGCCATCATACATGAACGAGACGGCTTTCTGTCAAAGCCGCTGCCGCTGAAAAGGATGGAATATGTCCAGGACCAAGACCGCCGAGACGATCGAGAACGTTGAATTCCCGAGCTTCGATGCTTCGAAGGCCACCGACCAGATGCGCGCGTTCGCCGAAAAGGGCGTCGAGCAGTCGAAGGAAGCCTATGCCAAGCTGAAGACCGGCGCCGAGGAGACCCAGAAGGCTCTGGAGTCGACCTTCGAGACCGCCAAGACCGTTTCCAGCGACCTGTCGCTCAAGACCATTTCCGCTTTGCGCGCCAATGCCGAGGCCGGCTTCTCCCATCTCGAAGCCCTGATCGGCGCCAAGTCGCTGTCGGAAGTCGTCGAACTGCAGACCGCCTTCCTGCGCAAGCGCGTCGAAACGACCGTCGAGCAGGCCAAGGACTTCCAGGCCGTCGCCTCCAAGGCAGCCGAGGACGTCTCCAAGCCGATCAAGACCGCCTTCGAGAAGGCGCTCAAGGAAATCAAGGTTGCCTAACATTTACGCATGATCTGAGGATGCAACAAAAGGTCGCATTTTCATAAAATCGATCAGGCGTATGATGGTAGCCATCAAGGAATACCCGGCGGGTGGAACCTCCTCCCTCTGCTCTCCGGGGTGACCAGCCAGCACCTCCTCCCGCTGGCTCGTAACAGGAAAAGGCCGGCACCTCCTCCCGCCGGCCTTTTTCTTTGTCTGGCGCCCTGCTGTTGCTTTGCGCCCTCTTTTTGCCAGGCAAAGGCAGCGCCGATGTGGGGAAGTGACCTTTGCTTTCCAAAAGCCTTGAATTAGAATCCATAAGCCCGTATGGACGCATCGCCGAACGACAGAGCGGTCGGGACGAGTTTCCGTTTCGATCCCGCTCAGGCAAACGTGCCGTTGTAGCTCAGATGGTTAGAGCGCCGGATTGTGGATCCGGAGGTCGCTGGTTCGATCCCAGCCAACGGTACCATCAGAATTTTCACTAAAGTATTGAATTCATTATAGAATTTTCGGCAGGTAGCAGCCAGCCTTGCGGCTATTTCCTATTTTGTGTTACCTAATGTGATACAAATGGTGTTTTAGAGACGTGGGAAGACGACGCGAAGAGCATGATCCTGACCGCTTCCTGCAACTGAGGGGCGATCATTTCCATTACTACCGCCGGGTGCCCAGAGAGGTTAGGGACCTCGACGAGCGTGGCGTGTTCGTGCGCCGTGCCCTCGACACCACTGACCGCATAAAGGCGCGCACCGCCCGAGATCTCCACGAGGCTGCTGACAATGCTTTGTGGGCTTCGTTGATGTTGGGTGAAAATCCACAGGCGGCGCGTGTCCGATACCGCCAAGCCATCAAGCGTGCCGAGTCACTGGGATTCATCTATCGACCACTCGCCGAGATCCTGGTCGCCGAGCCGCTCGATACGATCCTGCAGCGGGTCGAGAGCACAATAGGGGAGCCTGCCAAATCACTATCTGTCGACGCGGTCGGCGGCGCGGTCGCCCGTCCTGACGATAAGATATCGGAAGCGCTGAAGCTGGATTTCAACGAGATTGCTCGCGACGAAATCCGCACCAAAAGCCCTGACCAAAAGAAGCGCTGGAAGGCAAAGCGCGAAATGAGCGTCGATGTCTTCATTGGTCTGATCGCCGATAAGCCAATGAGCGAGATCACACGCGACGACGCGCGAGCGGTGCACAGATATTGGCTGGACCGAGTTGCACCCGAAAAAGGGAGAGCGGACCGTTCGGCATCGACAGGCAACCGAAACATTGGCAACCTTCGAACCCTCTACGCCGACTACTTTCGCCATCTCGGTTTCCCCGAACAGAAAAACCCGTTCGCCGATCTGTCATTCACCGACAGGTCGAAGCGCAGTCGGCCGCCGTTCCCGACCGACTGGATTCGCGACAAGATATTTGCGCCTGGCGCGCTTGCAGCACTCAATGAGGAGGCGCGGGGAATCGTGCTTGCCTTCGCTGAGACAGGAGCCCGACCGAGCGAACTCGCGAACCTGCATGTCGGTGTCATCCATGTTGATCATGAGGTGCCGCATATTTCGGTCGAGCCGCGCGATGATCCGGACGATCCACGAGAGATTAAGACCGCCTCGTCGGTGCGCAAGGTGCCGTTGGTCGGCGTGGCGCTCGAGGTGTTCAAGAAGCACCCTAAGGGCTTCCCACGGTACAAAGATCGTGAGGCGTCCCTTTCCGCCCTGCTCAACAAGCACTTCAAGAGCCATAAATTGTTCCCGACCGACAATCACACTGTCTATTCACTGCGCCATTCGTTCGAAGACCGCATGAAGAACGGTAGATTGGACGAGGAGCTCCGCCGCATGCTGATGGGCCACACGATCGACCGTCCGAAATATGATGAGGGCGGCGACATGAAGATGTGGCAAGAGGAACTTATGAAGATCGTGCTGCCGTTCGATCCTGCGATCGTCTGACACGCTGGCGCACTGCCGCGAGGCGTTCCTCCTTCGCCCGATGATCCTGGAGCGCGCGCTCGAGATGGTCATATAGCGGGAGCCATGTCTCCGCTCGGTCCTCCTGGCGCCGACCATAGCCAATCATCAGAAAGGAACACCCAAGGACCGCGACTTTGCGCGGGCGCTTGCGCTCGTCAACGAGATGGCTAGCCGACTGGTCGTGGTAGCCCTATAGCGGGATCAACGTACTTATCCTGCGGGGCGCTGTAATTGGACGTGGGTTTTGTCATATTTTGTGATTTGCGCGATATCGCCGATGGGGCTCTGATATCTATAGGCCTTTCTGGCTTCAGGCACGTGGCGAAAAGGGTGAGGGGTGTGAAAGGGGGCCAAGCATGGCCTATACAAACACCATTGTCTTGAGCGGCGACTATGGCTACCGCCAATATAAAGTATCCGGTCTGCCCGCCGACACCGCTATCGATGCCACCAACGCCTCGTGGATCGTCGCCAATCAGGGAAGCCCCACCAACCTCTATCCCTTCGCGGTCGTCAACCCCGGCGACAACCTCCTGGCTTTCGGCGGCACGATCAACGGCACGGTCTCCCAAACCGGCGCCTGGGAGAACATTTACGTCAACTCCGCCGCAGTCCGTGTAAATTCAGCCCACAGCTTTGTCATCGACGACTGGACGATCACCCAGCCCTGGGATGGCATCCGTGTCGGCGGCACTGGCACCTTCCTCATCGACGATAGCTATGTCGGCAACTCACGAGACGACGCGGTCGAGGACGACGACGTGATCGGCGGCACCATCCGGGATTCCCTGTTCGACCACGTGTTTTCCGGAGTGAGCCTTGGCGACGGTGAGGTGAATGGGTCTGGCAACACGGTCACCATGGATGGCATGCTTCTGGGCATGGGCGAGTACCTTCGCAAAGGCGTGGTGACCCACGGTTCGCCATTCAAACTCGCCGATGGCACAGGCGCTAACGATTTCTCGCCCAGCCTGCACTTTATCGACAGCGTGGTGGCGATCACCGACGTTCACCACAACGGCCAGGCGCGGCTGCAGCATGCCTGGGACAAGACGGTCGAGTCGCACGGCAATTACTATCTCAACCTCTCTGACACGCCGCTGCCGTCGGATTATCCAATGCCGCCCGCCGGCTGGACGGTCCTTCAAGGCCAGGCGGCCCGCGATTACTGGGACAACGCCAAGGCGGTCTGGCATGCAGCCCATGACGGGACCGACCCGACACCTCCGATCCCGCCGACCGACCCGACCCACGGAACGACCGGGAACGATACATTTGTCGGCACTGGCGCGGCCGATACCTTTGATGCCCTGGCTGGCAACGATACACTGCGGGGCCTGGGTGGCAACGACGTGCTGACCGGTGGCAGGGGCGAGGACACCTTCGTGTTTGACACGGCCTATGGCCCCGGCAATGTCGACACACTCACCGACTTCCACGCGGCGGATGACGCGCTCTATCTCGACAATGCCGTCTTCACCAAGCTCGGCCCCGGTTCCTTGTCCAGCCCGACGCAGGTGGACTCGTCGTATTTCGAATTACGAGAACACGCCGCCCACAGCAACGATTACCTGCTCTACGACCGGCCCACGGGCGTTCTGTACTATGATCCCGACGGCTCGAAATCGACCCCCCAGGTGGAAATCGCCCACCTAGAGCCCGGGGCGGCCCTGACCTATCACGACGTGTTCGTCGTTTGATCGCTCATGCGATCGCACTGGCACAACGAAGCGCGAGCGCGTCACCGGTGTTCCTGTTGCGACTGACAGCGATCAGAAATGGCGGCGGATAGCGCCCATCTAGTTGCCGGTGGCGGGTTTCGCTATGTGGGCTTGCTTGCGCTCAAACGGTTCCCAGGTCGCAACGGTGCATAAGTAGTTCGGACCGTGAGTATCGAGGGAGGCGCTGATGATGACGCCAGCGGCAGGAAAGAACCCGCTCTTTTTGCGGTGGGACGTGGGTCTGTTCGAGCGTCGGCAGCGGCGGAGCAATGCGCAGTATTAGTCAAAATTTGGCAATCGCGATTGTCCGTCGAGAAGCCGCCTACCCGGCCTTGTCAGCGCGTCATGGCGCGATAATTTTTGTTGAGAAGGGGACTTCGATCAAAAGGAGCCAACCATGAAACACCAAACCCTAAGCCAACTGCAGACAATCGCAGAAGTGGAACCCTTGTCGACATACCCGATCATGACCCGGCAACAACGCATCGAGCGCTGGGCAAAGTTGCTAGACGAACATCCCGAGCGACGCTTGGGAGCGCTGACTGGCACTGAGCATCTGAAGTGGCAAGCCCGCGACGCAGCACGCAGTGAGGGCTCGCCAATCACAGTGGCCTTCGAGGATCCTGTACTGCGTGCGGTCGGCCTGAAGGATGACACCTATGGGGAAGCAAAGCGCTTCTTCGAACTGTCTGACTGGGAATTGCACGACATCGTCTGCAGTTGCCATGTCGGGACCACGATAAGAGGGCAATGGGCTGGCGCTAGAGTCCGCCGGACAATCGCTGGGAACAGGTTTCTCAAATGGCTCAGGGAGAGAATGTGGCACTGAGGTTGCCTAGAACGGCGACAACGATTGCATCAGCAAGAGCCCATGACAACCCGGCTTTTCCCGCGGTCGACCCCACAGCCGGTGTGGAATACACGCATCACCTCGCGTCCGGCCGCGAGCGCCAGCCGCTCGAAGGTTTCGAGCATCAGCCTGTCGTCAGACGCCGCCGCCGCTGTCTTATTGGTCTTCGGCAACGCCGCGCTCGTTCAGCCAGTGTTCCAGGGCGTCTACCATCTCTTCGGCCGATTTGCCGAATGTCTTGAGATGGATTTCCGGGTTTTCCGGCGCTTCGTAGGGAGAATCGACGCCGGTGAAATTCTTGATCTCGCCATTCAATGCGCGCGCATAGAGGCCTTTCGGATCGCGCCTGGCGCATTCCTCGAAGGGCGTGTCGACGAACACCTCGATAAACTCGCCGTCGGCCATCAATTCGCGCGCCATGCGCCGCTCGGCGCTGAACGGCGAAATGAACGAAACAATGACGATCAACCCGGCATCGGCCATCAAACGCGCCACTTCGGCGACGCGGCGGATGTTCTCGACGCGATCGGCGTCGGTGAAGCCAAGATCGCGGTTGAGACCGTGACGGACGTTGTCGCCGTCCAGGATATAAGTATGGCGGCCGGTGGCGAACAGCTTCTTTTCGAACAGGTTGGCGATGGTCGACTTGCCGGAGCCCGACAGTCCGGTGAACCAGAACACCGCGGGCCGCTGGTTCTTCATGTCGGCGCGGACGCGCTTGCCGACATCGAGCGACTGCCAATGGATGTTTTCAGCCCGGCGCAGCGAGTGCAGGATCATGCCGGCGCCGACCGTGGCGTTGGAGATGCGGTCGATCAGGATGAAGGCGCCGGTGATGCGGTTCTTAGCGAAGGGATCGAAGGCGATCGGCGTCCGCGTCGAGATGTTGCAGATGCCGACTTCGTTCATCTCGAGCGACTTGGCCGCTTCATGGGCAAAGTTGTCGACGTTGATCCGATACTTCAGGTCGGTGACGGTGGCGCTGGTCTGGTCGGTCTCGGTGCGCAGGATGTAGGAGCGGCCGGGCAGCAGCGCATGTTCGTCGAACCAGACGATGTTGGCGGCGAACTGGTCTGCGACCTGCGGCCGTGCGGCCGGCGAAACCAGCATGTTGCCGCGTGAGATCTCGACCTCGTCGTCAAGAACGAGTGTGACAGCCTGACCGGCAGCCGCCTGGGTGAGGTCGCCGCCATAGGAGACGATCCGCTTGACGCGCGAGGATTTGCCGGACTTGGCGACAACGACCTCGTCGCCGGGTGCAACCGAGCCGGACGCGATCGTGCCGGCAAAACCGCGAAAATCGAGATTGGGTCGATTGACGTACTGGACCGGGAAACGGAACGGCAGTTCGACCATCGCTTCGTCGACCGACACGCTTTCGAGATGCTCGATCAGCGTCGGGCCGGAATACCATTCCATGCTTTCCGATCGGCGGCTGACATTGTCGCCATAGCGGGCCGACATCGGGATCGGCACAATGGTCTGGAAGCCGAGATCGCGCGAGAATTGCCCGTAGTCTTCGACGATACGGTCGAAAACCGTCTGATCGAAATCGACAAGATCGATCTTGTTGACGGCCAGCACGACATGGCGGATGCCGAGCAGCGAGGCGATGATCGAGTGGCGCCTGGTCTGGCGAAGCACACCCTGCCGCGCATCGATCAGCACGATCGCCAGGTCGGCGGTCGAGGCGCCGGTCGCCATGTTGCGGGTGTATTGCTCGTGGCCGGGCGTATCGGCAACGATGAATTTGCGCTTCGGCGTGGCGAAGAAGCGATAGGCGACGTCGATGGTGATGCCTTGCTCGCGCTCGGCCTCCAAACCGTCGACCAGCAGCGCGAAATCGATGTCGTCTCCCGTCGTGCCATGCTTGCGCGAATCGCCTTCGAGTGCGGCGAGCTGGTCCTCGAAAATCTGCTTGGTGTCGGACAGCAGGCGCCCGATCAGCGTCGACTTGCCGTCATCGACGGAACCGCAGGTCAGGAAGCGCAGCAGCGACTTCTTTTCCTGCGCCGCCAGGTACTCGCGGACGCCGTCGGTGGGTGCAAGGCTCTTTGCCATGTGGCGCACGGTTAAAAGTATCCCTCGCGCTTCTCGCCGAGGCGCAATTTCATGGGCTCGTCATCCCTGAGGTCGGTATGCCGTCGCGTTCCACTATCGGTCGTTCCTTGGCGAAATAATGCTTCTCGCGGCGAAACAAGGACAGGTTAAGGATCGGGGTCCGGCGGCCCTCATCCACGGCAGTCCGCCGCGATGCAATCCGAAAGGCGGCCCTGCAATATACCAGGCGATCCGATCTGGTCCCTGATGGACATGGTCATCTCCAAGCCTATCACTGGCTCTTCATAACCCTCCTGCTCGCCGCTGTCTTCTCACGATCTGCACTTCCGGGAGATCAGGCAAGAAGATTGGGAGCGCGTCCGTGAAATGGTCCAATCAATGGGTCAGGTCCGCCTAACTCGGATTGCAAGGCTTCTGATCACGAAGGCCCTGTGGTGGGGCGCCATGCCATGCCAATCACGCTGAGACTATCGTTGCTGCCAGCCCTGATGTGAAGCCCGTCCGCCGTGGGGCCAAATGCGACCCGTTATGGGACAGTACGCTTGGCACCGCAATTGCGTTGATAGGTGTGTGGGCTGGGGCGAGGGCCCGTCGCCTCGCAAATGGGGCGGCGGGCCTTTAGTCAACGAGGATTTGGATGGAGCGGCCCGGCACCCCTTGTTGGGATGGGGCTAGGACACCGGGCCTAACCGACGGGCAGTTTGTGAGAAACGGCGCCGGGGCTGGGGGACTATATGCGATCGCGCTAGATATGCGCAAAGCATACGAACGAAGTACGAGAGCAACAATTCGGGTGTCAACCGGAGACCGATACACCGGTGGCGCCGACGTCGTGAGCATATTCGAGAAGCCGCGCTAGGTTCGAGCAGCATGGGATGCGCCTAAGGGAGTGTGGACCGGCAGCGGTCAGTGCGGTTTTCTAAAATCGCGGCCCGATTCCTCGAATCGCAAGTTTGCACCTCTCAGGTCGAGACAATTCCGTATACACTTTTTGGTGTAACATCAGGCCTGTACAATTACAGGCTGTATAGGGTTTGGTATATTAGCCATCTAAGATATAATTACAAATTGTTAACCAGGATTAATGCGTCTTTTCCACAGCATCGTAGTATGCTTTCCAGGTTGGGTTACCTCTAAAGGGCAGGGAAGCCATAGAAGCCATACGTCCGTGCGTTGGGGCGGCGTATGCCCTACTCCTTAAATCCATTCCTAAGACCTAAGCAGCCTGACACACGATAAACGAGCGTATCAGTTCACGCTGACAAGTTTTTGCGAGGGAGCCAAACCAAAAGGAGTAAAGGCAAGTCAGCGGCGGAGAGGAGCAGGTGAGTCGATGGGACACCCCCAAACTTCCGATTTTTCGAATGACGCGACAAGACCGCTACACAACGGGCATATGCCGGACGCAAATGGCCTTAGCAAGTCCGATCTCGCAGAAGGATATCGAGGCGAAGGTCTTGTCATGATTGTCGACAAGCGAGCACTTGAGCGTGAATGCCTTGCCCGTGGCCTTATCGAACACAATCCGACTTTGCGCGTTAGCGCGGTAGGATCGCTCGACGAAATCCAGCACATTGCCGGGGAAGCGGAGCCGTCCGCGATCCTCGTCATCCTTGGTTCCAGAAAGGTCTCCGACCAGAGTGTTCGGGCGGAACTTGCGCACTTCATTGCCGAGATTGGCGCCGTACCCGTAATCGTCGTGGTGGATTCCGACGAGCCGGCGGAGGTTCTCGCCGCACTCGAATGCGGCGCCCATGGCTACATTCCCACAAGCGTCACGGTGAAGGTCGCTGCCGAGGCCATTGGTCTCGCTCGCGCCGGAGGAATCTTTGTACCCGCCAGCTGCGTGCTGGCGCTCCGAGAGATCATCCACTCGTCCACAAACGGTGCCCGTCCGCTCACCGGTATGTTCACCATTCGCGAGGCGGCGGTCGTGGAGGCGCTCAAGAAAGGCAAGGCGAACAAGATAATTGCCTACGAACTCAACCTCTGTGAGAGCACCGTCAAGGTCCACATCCGTAATATCATGAAAAAACTGAAGGCTACGAACCGCACGGAGGTAGCGTACAAACTTAGACAGATGTTGCTTTGAAGGCTGCCTCGATCGGTCCTTGCCTGGACGGCTCTAGCAATACAACTGCTGGATGCGTAAACGGCGGGACTACCGGTTCGCCGTTCTGATCTAACCGAAGGTCGATCGTCTCGTCCGAGCCTTTTCGCGAAACAGGCACGCTCGGCGGGTGTCTAGGCACGTTCCCGGCCAACCGTCGCGGACCCTGCCTTCACCAGAAATCCAACGCTGTCCCCTCCGAGCTCCGCGCCCCGATATGCGGCTTCGGCGGCCTTCAGCCCTCCCGTCAATCTGCGGATCAGTGGAGCCGATCCGACTACATCAAGTGGAAGGCCCAGCTGACCGCGGGTGGGCCGCTTCGGTGGCCAGACCCTGAGGCCGAAATAGGTGGCGGCCGAGCGATCGATCCCGCCGCTGAACTGCACCAGCAGCGCTTGGCGCGAGTTCCGGGCAATACGGCCTAGGCTGTTGATGTCCATTGGTGGTTTGTCGGAGGGCCTCATCGCGACCACGATCACATCCCATGCATCGCTGGTCAGGAACTCGGGGTGCGAAAAAACAGTTACTCTCGCCCCACCCTCGCGTAGCGCATGCTCAAGCGATGGTGCACAGGGTGTGTCGCAGACGATGGCGATCCTCGCGGCACGTTGATCGACACCGGCATCGCCGAGCAAGATGCTGCATAACCGCGCGAATTCCGGCAGCAGGTCTATAGCTGGGTGACTGAGATTGGGAGCCGCAACCTTGATGCCGGCCTCGTCGCAGGCGTCGAAGTCCACAGCGCCCGGCTGAAGCTCCCATGGTTCAGCCATCAGCGAAACAACCGCATGCGAGGGCAAGAGTTCGATGATCGATCTCGAAATCGGCCCGACCTGGAGACAGTAGGTAACGATGTCGACGTCCTGCCATTTGCGGCTGTCGATGCGGTTCGTCACTTCAACGCGTTCGGCGACCTTGGCGTGTTTGGCAAATGCCAACGTCGCGTCTGCAGTTGCCGCGAAGCTCGGATGTCTGGAGGAGATGCGGGTGAGCGCAACGACACGGCTGGCATTCGCGAGCGCCGCCACTGTGGCGGTCACCGCTTGGTATCCTGTCGTAGCGCCAACGACCACGGTGAGGCCAGAGAGATCTAGATCAAGCAAGGCTATTTGCTTGCGGACGATAGCAAGTACTCCGTCAAGGTCGATCTCTGGGACGCCACGAGCAAACGAGCTTGCGGGAAAATCACGTGATAGAGGTGTCAAGCTGGGTACCACGTTGCGCGCTCCCACTATCAGATAGGCCGGCAATGCCCTTTAAGCAGCTCAACTGCCTGCCGGGTCTCGTCTCACGGCGATGCATGTGCATTTCCTGCATTGCGTTGACGGACACCTTTGCGGCCCTGCGCATTTGGCAAATGTGGTCCCTGTATTTTCTACCCTCGCCAGGAGCGTGACGGCCCGAATTTGGTTGGCACTTTGACCTTATGGTCGCCGAACCAATTCCGCTGCAGGTTCCGGCAATACAGCCGAACCTGCCGATCTGCTACTGCAGCAAACGGATGCAGGTGATACGCCGTTTGATCAGAAGGCTTACCGACGCTATGCCGCCGACGCGCCTATCAGGCAAAGGGGTAACGAGCGCAGGGTATGGCGCTACCTCCTTTGCTTCTCTTGCCGAGAATGACAAGCCGCAGTGAAGTCGACCAGCAACACCAGCAGCGTTTCTTGGTGAAAACCGTTTCTTGGTGAAAACCCATGACAAGCAGCGTATTTGACATAAGGCGCCGCAGGCTCGGCATCCGCATCGGACAAAACATCCATCCGCTTGGAGGCCGGCCCAAGAGGATGATGGACATGACTGTCGCATTGATCGCGCTTGTTCTAGCTGCTCCGGTGATGCTGGCGGTTGCCCTTTTGATATTGGTGACCGACGGGGGACCGGCGATATTCTCACACACCCGGGTAGGGTTCAACGGCAAGCGCTTCGCCTGCTACAAGTTCAGGACCATGGTGGCCAACTCGGAGCGGGTTCTGGCCGACTATCTCGCGAGCAATCCCGAAGCCGCCAAGGAGTGGGAGCAGAATTGGAAGTTCAAGAAGGATCCGCGCATCACATTCCTGGGGCATATTCTCAGGAAGTCGAGCCTAGATGAGCTGCCGCAACTCATTAACGTGCTGCGCGGCGAGATGAGTTGCGTCGGCCCTCGTCCGGTCGTTCCGGACGAATTGAAACGTTACGGCTCCTGTGCGATCGATTATTTAAAAACCCGGCCGGGGCTAACCGGCCTGTGGCAGGTGACAGGTAGAGACGCAATGGATTATCCCAGCCGTGTCTCTATCGACAGCCGCTATGTGCGGGAATGGTCCCTATGGGCCGATGTCGTTATTCTCGTCCGGACTGTTTTCGCCGTGATGAAATTCGACCGTGCGTCTTGATGAGCGCATCGCAAATTCTTGCCTCATGCAGTCGTGGTCCCAAAACCGCAGCGTGCTTTCGCGACCGCAATGGCGAACAGGTGCGGCGCCGGGCGCGGCGAAATGGCAGCCGCAGACCGTCACTGCTCACGTGACATGCCTCGGCGCCAGATGACGCCAAGGAAGAGTCCGAGCAAATAGGTGCATTGCAGAACGACAACGAGAAGCAGGATTGAAAGCAGGCGGTGCCAATCACTGCCGATGCCACCTGCAACGGCACCGCCCACGACAGTCACCGCGGTCATGATGATGAGCGCAGCTGCTCGAAAACGAAATCCCAGCAAAATGCCGATCACACCGACGGCGACAAGACCCCAAAGCACGGCGATCTCCTATGGGTGGAAGACACAGTGTGCCATGCCTAAGTTTCCCACATCTGCAAATCCGTACCAACAGTCAATCCGGCTGCACTGTCTTGCCGGCGCTCGATCAAGTGGCGGGAAATCGCCGCACCTCCGCCGCATTGCACAAAAGGCGTAGAGCACCCTGTCCGAATGCCCCCTTTTCGCTCATTTCCTTGTCCACCCGGCGAGCCTACGCTGCTTGTGAAAGAGGTAAGCGGAGATTCACCCGCCATGCGGCAGCATGCAATGAATCATAATCCGGGAAGGGGCGCTGAGCCTGTGTTTATCAGTGTTGTTATTCAGGACAACAGGGCGCTGGACGTTGCGCATCGGGGCAGGGCTGTGTCGGCGCGAAGTCCCTGCATAACGATTTCAGTGTGACACCATCTATGCTGCAGGCATCCGTTCTTTTGCTGATCGTGTCCATCTGGTTCCCTGGCGCCGCGAAGATTGCCGGAACGGATGGCTCGCTTTCCTTCTTGCTGGCTCTGTTCTGCGCCCTGTTAAGCATCGTTGCCTATGCCGAAATAGCAAGACGCCTCCATCGGGCCGAAGCGGCCTTGGCGGCTACGGTGCTGACGATATCTGCTTTCATCATCGTTCTGTCCCTACTGTCGATGCTCCACGCAGACATTCCGATCAGGACGATGCGCGCGGTTTTCGCGCAGGTGTTTGGTTTCGCCATTATTCCAGCGGTCGCGGCGATCTCCATGAGACCCAAGGGTCTCGTGGCAATCGACAGGATTGTGATGGCAATGATCATCATGAGTGTTGCAACATCCTGCCTTGTCGCAATCGGGCTGGGCGATGCCAGATTCGCCGATCGGGCGGAGGGCTATTTCAAGCACTCGAACCAACTCGGGATTGCCTTGTCGGCTAGTGTGCCGCTTGTCGCCGCGAAGCTGGTCGCTTCTCGCAGGCACCGTGTTCTCCTCACGGGCTGCCTCGTTGCGGTGCTCCTGGGTTTGGTGAAATCGGGCTCAAAGACAAACTTCATTCTCGGCGTTGCGGGTCTCGGAACTTTCTTCGGTCTGTACAGCATCTATATGGTGAGAAGAAAGCAGCGTCCGGTAACAGTGATCGTGGGGATCGTTACAGCTCCGATATTGTTCGAGGCGATCTTGGTGACATTGCAGTCCCTCAACCCACGGGCCTACGGCCTGCTGTCACTTCAATTTTCTGGAGGTGAGGCGCATTCGGTCGTATCGCGGCAGCGACTGTGGTCTATATCAATCGATATGGGCCTGGCGCATCCGTTCACGGGAGTGGGGGCAGGGCAGTGGGTGGAAGACATCGCTCCCCACAGCCATAACCTGTTCATCGACGCCTTTAGAACGCTGGGGGTGCCAGGCGTCGGGTTAGTATCGGTGATGGTTCTGGTGGTCGTGGCATATCTGGTCAGCGCCGTTCTTCGCACATTGAGAGACAATGCCCAGGGCGACCACGCGACAGAAGTGAATGTGATGGTGCTCGGAACATCGGTTTGCGTGTGGAACTACCTCGTCGCAAACCAGATGAGCGATTCCTTCGGTCCATCAACCGCCGCTTTCTTCTGGCTGCCCCTGGCTTTGCTCATGTTCTACCGCGGTACGCAACGAACACTGCAGCCCGGTCTTGAGAGTCCAAAGGTGTACGCGGGGACCGGGTCCCAGCTATTTCAACATTGAGCCGTTTCTTTAATCTTCCGAAAAATCAACTTTACCACCTGAATCCAATGATTAGGCACACAGTTCGTGACCTGGCGGCAGGCTTGCCGCCAAGCGTCGAACCGCGCGCTCTTCAAACAGACATTCGATTTGTGGAATTCTTTGGTCTTCCCGGGATTGGAAAGACAACCGCCTCCGCCCTGTTAGCGAACGGCTTGCGGCGGCGCGGCCCGTTGGTGGGTGATGTGCGAATAGCGTGGGAGACGAGAAATTTCATCGGCCGCCAGATCTATAGGATCGGTATCGTAGCACCAAGATTTAGGGATCGTGAGTTTCGCTCGCTGCTCGCGCGAATTGCACGCTTTGTCATCGAAAGCGGGCAATCATCGATTGTCGATGTAGCCAGGGTCATCTGGAACCTTTCGTTTTTGGTTGCCTATGTCCAAAGCGAGAGACCAGGAAAAAATACTATTACCATCATGGATCAGGGTCTGTTGCAGGGGTTCTTGTCCATCTTGCTTAAGAGCAGGCATCGGGCAACCTCAGAGAAGTGGCTTGATATTCTGTTTGCCATTGGCGTGCACGACATGGCTTTTGTCCATCTGCGCGGCGAGATCGGCGTGGCACGGGATCGACTTCTGAAAAGGGGCGATCGGTCCTCGCGGATGCAAAGGGCATCTCCTGACCGGGACCTTGATCTCTGGTCGACGGCGGATCGTGCTTGCCGCCAGATTGCGGCCGATCTTGAGGGGGGGATGGGAACGGAAGATCACGCCGGCGTGCTGGCGGCGGTCGACGTGGAAAGGTTTGCATCGCCCGAAGATGTCGCCGAAAGGGTTCTCGATGCGGTGCTTTTGGCCTGCCTCGAACGGCATCGGCTGTGCGATTCGGTAGCTCAATGAGCACGAGAATGGACCGCCGTTCATTCATGGGCGTCGCCGGCTTGTATCCTGTAATCGCTCTGTTGCCGGGCTCGTGCCAAGCGCAAGGCGCACCGACGCCGGAAGGCAAGGAGTTCGTTCTGGCGGGTGAGTATGGCTTCGAACAGCAATCGATTCGGAATCTCCAGCCGGGAGCAACCATCAACGCTCGCAATGCTGCCTTCACGGTTGCCAACAGCAGAAACAGCGATCCCAGCGCGGCAATGGGTTGCGATGAGGGGACGCTGCCGGTCAATCGCTATCCGGTCGTCATCCGCAACTGCCCCGGCGTTCGCTTCATCGGGGGCCGCTTCGACGGCCAGGTGCCGCTAACGTCGGATTGGCGGGATACCTACTGCAACAGCGCGGCTCTGCTCATCAGGGACGGAACCACCAATGCGACAATAGAAGGTGTCCGCGTACGCCGCTGCTGGGATGCCATTCGCATCGGCGAGCAGGCGGACGGCTTTCGACTGAAAGGGTGCTGGCTCAGCGAAACCAGGGATGATGCGGTGGAGAACGACTATCTCCTCAGCGGTACCATAGAAGATTGCCTGTTCGATGAATGTTTTTCCGGGCTCAGTGTGGATCCCGCGAAAAATGAACGGGACGGAACACAGCAAACCGTGCGGATCGACGGATCCCTCATCCACATGCACGCCTTTCTCTCCAAGGGCGAAGTCACACATCAGGCGCCGATCAAGGCTGTCGATCAGTCACCCAGGTTGAGGATCACGGGATCGGTTTTTGCATTGGCCGCGGCAAACATGCGTGGATTCCGTCGCCTGGAAAGAACGTGGCGGCTGACGGTTGAAAGCCGGGACAACGTGTTGCTGTGGCTGCCCGACGAGCCAATCCCGTCCGCATTGCCGCTGCCGCCATCTGGTTTCAAATTGCTGACCGGCGCTAACGCCCGCGCATATTGGAACAAGGCGCGTCTCCAGTGGGTCGCGGCGCATCAGGACGTGGCCCGGTTCTCCGACGAAGCGCTGTGAGAAGTCGCGGTCCGCAGTCCTCGGCAACGATTATCCGAACCGCGAAGGCATGTGGTGCTTCCTATTCAACGCACCTGCTTTGCAACAACAGCTTGGACCGTCACCGCGATGAATCAGCACGAGGCGATTGACAGAACCGTGGCATCAGGCCCCGCTGATCACAGTCCTGCGACGTTTGTGATCCAGGGGCGGTTGGTACGCGTCAGGGGACAAAACATCCTGTTCAGCCCATCCCAGCAGGCCATTTTCGCCGTCAACGATACTGCCGCCGACATCTGGCGCTCTCTGGAAGAAGGCATGCCACCGCAAGCCATCTCGGTCGAGATGGCGCGCGGTGGCGTTGACAGGCTTGAGGCAAATAGGCATGTCGAGGCCGCGCTCGGGGATTGGCAGCGGCTGAACCTGATACGGCCCTGCGCACCTTTGTCCACTTCGTCAGCTCAAGAGCCCGTGAGCCAGATGGTCGCCGTTGCGGGCCTCAACATACGCATCGTCTATCCGGCAGCCTGCGCGTTTCCGGCGATCACCGTATTTCGGCACCTTGAGGTCCGAAGAGAGACTGCCGACGTTCTGCTCGAGGTGGTCGGGCACGGGGGGCGGGTCCATCTATTCCGGGATGGCGAGTGGATTTTGTCCTGCTCCCCCGACGAACTACCCGTCATGCTGAAGGGACAATTGCTGACAGAGGTTCTGGACTACGGCGCCTATGAACTTGCTGTCCATGCGGCAGCGCTTTTCAGAAATGAACGTATCGTCCTTCTTTGTGGCAATCCGGGCGCGGGCAAGACAACGCTGACCTTGGCGTTGGTTCATGCAGGATTCGGCTTTGCCGCCGATGATGTGACGCTGCTGGACTCTAGGGGGCATGGCGTTGGCCTTCCGTTTGCCCCGGCGGTCAAGGCGGGAGCATGGCCGCTGCTGGCCGAATACTGCCCCGACCTTCATGCCGCTCCAGTCTGGCGCCGCCCGGACCGCAGGCGTGTACGGTATGCCGTGCCCAAGGCGTTCGTGCCCTTGCCTCCTGCTCCCTTGCCCATCGGCTGTGTGGTTCTGCTCCGTCGAGATCGCGACGCGAAAGCTAGCCTGGAGCCGGTCGATCCAGCTCACGCATTGCGCGGTCTGCTCAACGGCGCGCTGGCACCCGGCGGAGAGCTGAGTGGCACCGCGTTCGACGTCCTGATCCAACTCATCGGATCGGCGCAAACCTATTGCCTGACCTATTCGAGGCTTGATGATGCGGTACAGCTTGTCACGAAAGCGTGCCGATGATGAGCAGGGGCAGCGCGCTTGAGGCGTTGGTCGCCGGACTTCGCGGTAGTCGGACTGACAGGGCCGACTGGCAGGCCGTGATTGCTCTGGCAAATCACACTCTGCTCACACCCGATTTGTTCTCGTCCCTCGCGCGCGCCGGACAGATCCACCATCTTCCGGAGGACGTGCGCGAGTACCTTCGGTTCGTTCACGACTGCAATCGGGAACGGAACCTGCGCTTGCGTACCCAACTGCGTGAAGCCGTTGCGGCCCTCAACCGCGGCAACATCGTTCCGTTCCTGCTCAAGGGGGCCGTTCCCCTGTTCCTTTCGCCGGCCGGCCGGGTTCCCAGCAGGATGACGAGCGATCTCGATCTAGCCGTGGAATCGCCCGAAGAGACGACCGCCCGAGCCTGTCTTGAAGAGCTTGGCTACGTCGATGTGGCGGGCGCTCGAGGCATGGCCCGCCAGCAGGACGCCGGAATGCTGGAGCTCCGGACGAGCCGGGCGAACGGGTTTGCCCCCCCCAAGCTCGTCCAGCGAGACGGCCTTCGGGTGAAAATTCCTCCCGCTCAGTCTCGCGCCCTGCACTGGATGGTGCACGACCTTCTCAAGGAGGGAGATTATTGGCGCGGAAGGATAGATCTTAGGCATCTTTACGATCTGGCAAGATTGGCGGAAAGCGACGACGTGGACTGGGCGGCACTGCGGGCTTCCATGTCGGATCGAAGCGCCCGCAATGCGCTCGACACCCAGCTGCTGGCCTTGCACCATTTCTTTGGGACCAGAATCCCGGCAAAATGTGCACAACGCCCAATGGTCCGTTTCCAGCACTGGAGGCGCATCTTCACGGCGACCCACCCGATCATCGGCGCCCCGCTGCGCCTGGCCGGCAATTTGATGTGGGGCACATGGCGGTTTTCACGTGCCTACGGTTTGGCGCGACGTGGACCGTCCGACCTCTTGCGTCGCATAGCTCGCACGCTCTTCAACCCTCGTACGAAAATCTAAGCCTTTTGGAGAACTAGTACCCCCGTATCAGCAAGCCTAAGGTGAAAGCTGTGAATTTGAGAAAGTTTGTGAAGAGGTCTGACATGTCAACTGAAAGCACAAAACGCTCGCCGGAAACCCTGGTCTCGGAGGCTCAAGCGCGCCGTGAATTTCTCAAGAAGGCGGGGCGTTTTGCGGCGGTTACGCCGCCGGCTGTGACGCTCTTGCTTGGCACAAGCTTGAACTCCAGGGCGATCGCCAAATCGGGTGGATCAAAACCGGGCAATGGCTGGGGGGACAAGAACCATATTCACGTCGGCCCTCCCGGCCAGGGGTAAGCCCTTCGACCATCATGGTCGCTGAAAACAGCGTTTTGAGGACATAGGGCTCCAGTCTGTCATTTGAAAGCCCGGACCGCTCGCGGCACGCAAAAGTGCCGCGAGCGGTTCGGGCTTTTCTTTGCCGGGGCGACCATCATCCGAACTGCAAATCAGCGCAAAATGAATCCGGTTTCGCCGCACTGATCTTCGGAACCGCGCGACGCGGACCTTTGAGCATGCAGAGGCGGCCCTAAGCCAGCAACAGAGTGCTCAGGAAGTTGTCGTCGTGGAACTGGGCCACTTGAACGCCGGTCAGCGTGATCTGATCCCCGCCGCCCAGCGACGCCACGACATTCGAGCCCTGGTTTGTCGCCACCTGCAGGAACTGGCTGTCGTTGTAGATGCCAAAGGCTCTGAGATCGAGGACGTCGCCGGTGCCGGCGCCGGGCAAGAAATTCATGACGGTGTCCTGACCGTCGCCGTGGGCGAACACGAACAGATTGTGCTGGTTGCCGGCAACCAGCAAGTCGTTTCCGCGTCCCCCGATCAGCGTGTCATTCCCGCCCAGACCCCATAGATAGTCCGCGCCGGTCGTGCCGTTCAGGACGTAGCCGCCGTTGACGATTGTCGGCGTGCGCCCTACAGGCGTCGGGACAAAGTAGGAATCCGTGAGCATGCTGGTTGCAGTCGTCCCGTTGAAGCTGCTCACCTTGTAGAACTCGATCAGCATGCCCGCGTCCGTGATCGTCACCAGATTGGCGCCGACATTGGGAACGGTCTTGCCAGCTCCGCCAAGGCCGGTGGTCGTGTACGGAAGAAAGACGCCGTCGCCGTTGTCGTCCCGGTTCTCCCGGTAGTAGTTGTGCTGATGGCCGGCAAAGACCGCGTTCACACCCCACTGCTCGAAGGGCCACCGCATGGTGGCAGTGGAGCCGCTCGGGTTGAATGGCGTGTGATGGAAGTAGGCGACGTCGAAACTCGCGTCGGAATTCGCGAGAAGGTCTTGCATCCAATGGCCCTGCACGGATGTGGAACTGCGGCCATCCGGCTCCTGCTTGTTGCTGCTGAGAGCGAAGAAATGCACCGGCCCGATCTGGTAGTCATAGTACCTCTCATTGTCGGGCAGCGTGAAGTAGTTCAGGTAGTTGGTAACGTTGCCTTCTTCGTATTCGTGATTGCCTAGCGTGGGGAAGAAGCGGTTGATGGCGCTGCCGCTGCCGTATGCGCCCTGATAGTTGCCTATGTAGTCATGATACTGCTGGCCGACGGCGGCATCCAAGGTCTGCGGAGCATACACGTTGTCGCCGATTGTGAGGATGAAATCGGGGTTCCAGGCATGGACCATCGCCGACACCGCCTTCTCGCCGGAGAGATCGGTGTCGCCGTAGTCACCAAAGACCGCGTACCGGTACAAGACCTGCGGCGGCGTCGTCGGGACGACGCTGACCGTATAGTCCTGCGCGGCGGTGCTCCCGTCGGACGAGGTTGCGGTGACGTGGAGGTTGATCGACTGCTCGGTCTGGGCATTGAGCGTTCCCGTGCCAGAGCGCGTGATGACGCCGGTGCTGGAATTGATGGCGAAGCGCGAGTCGTTGAGGCTGTAGGTGACCGTATCGGTGACGTCCGGATCCTTGGCCGAGGCTGTGATGTGGACCAAAGTGCCCGCGGGGGCACGGTCGGGGATCTGGTTGGCCGCAGGGTCGGCATCCTGTGGATGCTTGAAGGCGACCGGGCCGGTCGTCGGCACATAGTACTCGACGTGCAGGAGCGGTGCGCCGGTGGCGCTGCCATCGAAGGAATTGGCCCGGCGCGCGCCGCTGCTGCCGCTGACGACGAATGCCATGTCATTGAGTTGCAAATAGCCTGGCTGGTTGATGATCTCCTGCACGATTGCCGAGAGGTTCGGGGTGCGTTCGGCAAGGGCGGCTTCATTGTTCACGGTCCAGTCGGGTGGCGTCCACGTCACCGAAGTAGTCGTCATCAGGCGCGAGGTGACATCGCTTTTCTCACTCTCGAAGGGGACGGCTTCGTCGCTTTCGCCTCGGATCAGGAGCGACACGGCGCCAGTGCTCGTATTCTGGGCCTGGAACTGGATGTAGGCACTGGTGATGACGGCGTCGTAGGGAATGTCGACGCCGGTGAAGCGCATTCCGACCGTCTGGACTTTGGTGCCGTCAACCACCATGTCGAGATCGGTGCTGGTGAGGTCCATCCCGCCGCTGGGACCTTGCTCGACGTCGTCGGTGCTGGTTGCGATCCTTTTCTCGAAAATCGGCGCTGTGGTCACGCTGACGGCATAGTCTTGGCCCGCGGCGCTCCCATCGGACGAGGTTGCGGTGACGTGGAGGTTGACCGACGGCTCGGTTGCCGCATTGAGCGTGCCGGTGCCTGAGCGCGTGACAACGCCGGTGCTGGAATTGATGGCGAAGCGCGAGTCGTTGACGCTGTAGGTGACCGTCGAGCCGGCATCGGGATCCCTGGCCGAGGCCGTGATGCCGATGGCCGTGCCGGCGGCGGCGTTCTGGGCAATCTGGTTGGCGGCAGTGTTGGCATCCGGCGGGTTGTTGAAGGTGACCGGCTCCGGGCTGTTGAGCACGGCGAGGGTGAAGGCCTGGTTGGCGGTGCTGCCGTCGGAGGAGGTTGCCGTCACCGTCAGGTTGATCGATGTCTGGGTCTCGAAGTCGAGCGTGCCGGTGGCCGAGCGCGTGATGACGCCGCTGCTGACGTCGATGGCGAAGCGCGTGTCGTTGAGGCTGTAGGCGACGGTCGAGCCGGCGTCGGGATCCGTGGCCGAAGCGGTGATGCCGATGGCCGTGCCCGCCGGGGCAAGTTCGGCGATCTGGTTGGCAGCGGGGTTGGCGTCGGGCGGCGTGTTGAAAGCCACCGGACTGCCGGCCGGACCGGGCAGGGTATACTCGATGTGCAGCAGCGGCGCGCTGGCCGGGTTGGACTCGTACGAGTCGGCCGTGCGCGTGCCGGTGCCGGTGACCAGGAACGCCATATCGTTGAGCGCCGCCCAGCCCGAGCGGTTGACGATCTCCTGCACGACCGCGGAGAGGTCCGGCGTGCGCTCGGCGAGGCCGTGCTCGCCCACCGTGGTCCACGGGGCCGGCGTCCAGGCCGTGGAGGCTGTCGTCCTCGGAAGCGAGGACACGTTGAAGCTGGCGGTGGTGAAGGGACTGGCGTCGTCGACCTTATCGCCCTGAATGAGCAGCGACGTCGCGCCGGTCTTCACCTCATTGGCCTGGAACTGGATGTAGGCGTTGGTGATGATGGCGCCCTGCGGGATGTTGATGCCGGTGAAGCGCATGCCGACCGTCTGGCGGGTGGAGCCGTCATAGCCCAGCTCCAGGTCGGTGACGTTGGTCGAAATCGCCCCGGAGCCCTTCTCCTCGACATCGTCGCCGGCGGTCGCCACCCTTGTCTCGATGGTTACAGGCGTGGTGTTGCCCGTCCCGGAGACAGCAACGCTAAAGGCGTGGGTATCGATGCTGCTGTCGGACGAGGTTGCGGTCACGTTGAAGTTGACTGAAGGCTCCGACGTCGCATTGAGCGTGCCGGTGCCCGAGCGTGTGATGACGCCGGTGCTGGCGTTGATGGCGAAGCGCGAGTCGTTGATGGTGTAGGTGATCGTCGATCCGGCATCGGGATCCGTGGCCGAGGCGGTGATCCCGATCGCCGTGCCGGCGGCGGCGTTCTGTGTAATCTGGTTGACCGCGGTGTCGGCATCCGGCGGGGTGTTGAACGCGACGGGCTCCGGGCTGTTGAGCACGGCGAGGGTGAAGGCCTGGTTGGCGGTGCTGCCGTCGGAGGAGGTTGCCGTCACCGTCAGATTGATCGACGGCTGGGTCTCGAAGTCGAGCGTGCCGGTGGCCGAGCGCGTGATGACGCCGGTGCTGGCGTCGATGGCGAAGCGCGTGTCGTTGAGGCTGTAGCTGACGGTCGAGCCGGCGTCGGGATCGGTGGCCGATGCTGTGATCCCGGTGGCTGCCCCCGCCGCCGCAAGCTCGGCGATCTGGTTGACGGCAGTGTTGGCATCCGGCGGGGTGTTGA
>NZ_SMYZ01000129.1:0-355 GCF_004919685.1 Mesorhizobium norvegicum
TGGCGCGCCGTCACCAGCGCGCGCACCAGCACGTCGCCGCGCGGGCTGGAAACACGCGCGATGTCGGCGTCGCCGATGCCGAAGTGCTGCGCATCCGCCGGGTGGATTTCAACGAAGGGCTCGGCGATGTGCTGGGAAAGCCGCGGGCTTTTCCCCGTCCGCGTCATGGTGTGCCAATGGTCGCGGATACGGCCGGTGTTGAGGATCAGCGGATAGTCCGGACTGGTGCGGATTTCCGTGGTGGGGCGGATGGCGATGAAGCGCGCCTTGCGATCGGGTGTGTAGAAATCGCCGTCGGCGAAGAAGCGGGTGTTTTCGCCTTCTGGTCCAAGTCCAGCTTGAACACCCCCCTCTG
>NZ_SMYZ01000129.1:492-2542 GCF_004919685.1 Mesorhizobium norvegicum
CGGCAGGCCAGAGGGGGGTGGCTGGGCTCGGCGCTGGCCATTGGAAAGGCTCCAATCCTTCATACCCCTCCGCACCAACCCCGGCATAAGCACCAATGTCGAAATCCCGCGCGCCATCGTTCTCGAACCCCGACAGCGCGGCATGCTCGGCAAACACCTCCGCCGGCGTCGCGTAGGAAAACGCCCCGCCAAACCCCATCCGCTTGCCCACCTCGGCGACAATCCGCCAGTCGGGCCTTGCCTCGCCGGGTACCGGCAAAAATGCGCGCTGACGCGAGATGCGGCGCTCCGAATTGGTGACCGTGCCGTCCTTCTCGCCCCAGGCGGTAGCGGGCAGTCGGACATGGGCGTGGCGGACGGTGTCGGTCTTGGCCAGCACGTCCGACACCACGACGAACGGGCAGGCCTTGATCGCCGCTTCGACGGCATCGGCATCCGGCATCGAATCGACCGGGTTGGTGGCCATGATCCACAGCGCCTTGATGCGCCCATCGGCGACCGCCTGGAACATCTCGACCGCCTTCAGGCCGGGCCTTTGCGCTATATCAGGCGCCTTCCAGAAGCGCTGTACGCGCTCGCGATGGTCGGGGTTTTCGATCTCCATATGGGCGGCGAGCATGTTGGCCATGCCGCCGACCTCGCGGCCGCCCATGGCGTTGGGCTGGCCGGTCACGGAGAACGGCCCTGCCCCGGGCTTGCCGATGCGGCCAGTGGCGAGATGGCAGTTGATGATGGCGTTGACCTTGTCGGTGCCCGAAGACGACTGGTTCACCCCCTGGCTGTAGACGGTCACCGTCTTCGCCGTCGCGGCGAACAGGCTGTAGAAGCGGCCAAGCTCGTCCTCGCTCAGGCCCGCGGCAGCGGCGACGCCGGCAAGGTCGAGCGCGGAGGCGGCGAAAAGCGCTTGTCCGAAGCCGGTCGTGTGAGTCGTGATGTAGGCGCGGTCAAGCGCGTTGTGCTGGCCGAGCCAGGCGAGCAGCCCGGTGAACAGAGCGACGTCGCCATCCGACGCGATCGCCAGGTGCATGTCGGCGATGTCAGCGGTCATGGTGCGACGCGGGTCGACCAGCACGATCTTCATCTCCGGCCGCTTTTCCCGGGCCGCGGCGATGCGCTGGTAGAGCACGGGATGGCACCAGGCGAGGTTGGAGCCGACCAGCACGATCAGGTCGGCAAGCTCCAGGTCATCATAGGTTCCCGGTACGGTGTCGGAGCCGAAGGCGCGGCGGTGGCCGGCGACCGAGGAAGCCATGCACAGGCGCGAATTGGTGTCGATGTTGGCCGAGCCGACAAAACCCTTCATCAGCTTGTTGGCGACGTAATAATCCTCGGTCAGCAACTGGCCGGAGACATAGAAGGCGACCGCATCCGGGCCGTGCTCGGCGATGGTTTGCGAGAAGGACGAGGCGACGAGGTCGAGCGCCTCGTCCCAGCCGGCGCGGCGGCCGTGGATCTCGGGATGGAGCAGCCGGCCGTCGAGGTCGATGGTCTCGGCCAGTGCCGAGCCCTTGGAGCAGAGCCGGCCGAAATTGGCCGGATGGTCGGGGTCGCCGCGGACGGACACTTGCCCGTCCGCGGCGACCTTCGCCAGCACGCCGCAGCCCACCCCGCAATAGGGGCAGGTGGTCCTCACCTCGCGCGCTGCGTCGATCTCCATGGGGTCAGGCCGCGCGGCTGGCCAGCGCTTCCAGCGCAATGAACAGACGCTCGCCTTCGACCCGCACCGGAATGGTGCGCACCGCGCCCTCGTCGGCGCCGAGAGCCTTGCCCGTCTCCAGCGAAATCACCCAATTGTGCAAGGGACAGGTCACCGCCGTGCCGTGCACGATGCCCTGGCTGAGCGGTCCGCCCTTGTGCGGGCAATGGTCGTCGATGGCGTAGACCTGATCGTCCTGGGTGCGGAAGACCGCGATTTTTCCTTCGGGCGTGGCGACGCAACGCGCGCCACGGCGCGGGATGTCGGAGAGGGAGCCTATCGATATCCAGTTCATGTGGGCACTCGTGTTTCTGCCTGAAATGAATGCGCCAAGGCACCCCCCTCTGTCCTGCC
>NZ_SMYZ01000129.1:2547-40733 GCF_004919685.1 Mesorhizobium norvegicum
AAGGGGGGAGATCGGATGTCTCGTCGGCTTTCGCCAATCTCCAGCGTCGCAAGATGGGCGGCGACGCCGAAGCTGCCAATCTCCCCCCTTGCGGGGGAGATGTCCGGTAGGACAGAGGGGGGTGCCTCTCGCCGACCTCTCCATCACTCCGCCGCCTGCGCAAACCCGACCGAGGCCATCGGTCGGAATTCGTGCTTGTCCTTGCCGGAAACGCGCTCCGACCACGGGTCGACCTGGGCGAATTTCTGGCTGAAGACGAAGCGCTCGTAGTAGGCTTTGCGCTTGTCGCCATCGTCCATGATCTGGCGCTTGATCTCGGGGATGCCGATGCGCTTGGCCCATTTGTAGATGCGCTCGAGATAGCGGCCCTGTTCGCGGTACATCTGCGTCAGCGCCACGATATGCTCCAGCGCCTCGTCTTCCGTCTTCACAAGGCCAAGCACTTCGGTGCCCTTGATGTCGAGGCCGGCCGCCCCGGCAAAATGGATCTCGTAGCCGCTGTCGACGCAGATAACGCCGACATCCTTGCAGGTCGCCTCGGCGCAGTTGCGAGGACAGCCCGACACCGCCATCTTGACCTTGGCCGGCGTCCACGAGCCCCACATGAATTTCTCGATGCGGATGCCGAGGCCCGTCGAATCCTGCGTGCCGAAGCGGCACCAGTCGGAGCCGACGCATGTCTTCACGGTGCGCAGGCCCTTGGCATAAGCGTGGCCGGAGACGAAGCCGGCCTGGCCGAGATCGGCCCACACCGCCGGCAGGTCCTCCTTGCGGATGCCGAGCATGTCGATGCGCTGGCCGCCGGTGACCTTGACCATCGGGATCTCGAACTTGTCGACGACGTCGGCGATGGCGCGCAATTCCGCGGCATTGGTGACGCCGCCCCACATGCGCGGCACCACCGAATAGGTGCCGTCCTTCTGGATGTTGGCGTGGACGCGCTCGTTGATGAAGCGCGACTGGTAGTCGTCGGCGTAGTCGTCCGGCCAATCGCAGACGAGATAGTAGTTGAGCGCCGGCCGGCATTTGGCGCAGCCGCAGGAGGTCGTCCATTCCAGTTCCTGCATGACGGCGGGAATGGTCTTCAGGCGCTTGGCGATGATCAGCCGGCGCACCTCGTCATGGCCGAGCGTCGTGCAGCCGCACATCGGCTGCACCGCCGCCGGATTGTATTTGTCGCCGATGGTCAGCACCATCAGCTTCTCGACCAGCCCGGTGCAGGAGCCGCAGGAGGCCGACGCCTTGGTGTGGGCGCGCACGTCGTCGAGCGAGGCCAGGCCCTTGGCCGTGATCGCGCCAGTGATCTTTCCCTTGCAAACGCCGTTGCAGCCGCAGATTTCCGCATCATCCGGCAAGGCTGCAACGGCCGCCATAGGGTCCAGCGGGGCACCCCCCTGGTAGGACTGGCCGAAGATGAGCGTATCGCGCATTTCGGATATGTCGGTCTGCTTTTTCTTCAGATCGTTGAACCAGGCGCCGTCCGCCGTCTCGCCATAGAGCACGGTGCCGATGATGCGGTCGTCCTTCAGCACAAGGCGCTTGTAGACGCCGGCGGCCGCGTCGCGCAGCACGATCTCCTGGCGGTCCTCGCCTTCGGCGAAGTCGCCGAGCGAGAACAGGTCGATGCCGGTGACCTTGAGCTTAGTCGGCGTGTCCATATGGACGAAGGCCGCCGCCTCGTTGCCGGCCAACTGGCTGGCCGCAACGCGCGCCATCTCGTAGAGCGGCGCGACGAGGCCATAGACCTGGCCGTTGACCTCGGCGCATTCACCGAGCGCATAGATGTCGGGATCGTTGCTGCGCATGCCGGCGTCGACGACGATGCCCCTGTTGACGGCGATGCCCGCTTCTTTCGCCAGCGCCGAATTCGGCCTGATGCCGACGGCCATGACCACCAGCGTCGCCGGAATGATGGTGCCGTCAGCCAGCTCCACCTGCCCGACCTTGCCGTTGCCTGTGATCGCCTGTGTGTTGGCCTTGGTGATGACCTTGATGCCGCGCTGCTCCACCGCACGCTGCAGCAGATAGCCGGCGGCCGGATCGAGCTGGCGCTCCATCAATGTCGGCATCACGTGCAGCACGGTGACGTCCATGCCTTGCGCGTTGAGGCCCGCCGCCGCCTCCAGCCCGAGCAGGCCGCCGCCGATGACCACCGCCTTGGCCCGTGACTGGGCGGCGAGCATCATCGCCTGCACATCGTCGAGATCGCGATAGGTCAGCACGCCCGGCAGATCATGGCCGGGCACCGGAATGATGAACGGCACCGAGCCGGTGGCGATGACGAGCTTGTCGTATGGCTCGGTGACGCCGTGATCGGAGGTGACGGTCTTCGCCGCCCGGTCGATGGCGACGATCTTGTGGCCCTTGTAGAGGGTGATGTTGTTGGCGATGTACCAGCCGTCGCCGTGGATGATGATTTCCTCATAGGCCTTCTCGCCCGACAGCACCGGCGACAGCATGATGCGGTCGTAATTGACCCGCGGCTCGGCGTTGAAGATGGTGACGGCGTAGCGGCCCGGCGCCTGTTCCAAAAGGTGCTCCAGCATGCGCCCGGGGGCCATGCCGTTGCCGATGATGACCAGTCTTTCGCTCATGGTGCTACTCCGCGGCTTCGACGAAGCGGTGGCGTTCGTAGAGGAACTTCAGCACCGCCTCGCGGCAGCGCAGGAAGGTCCGGTCGGAGGACAGCTCGACGCGCCGGCGCGGCCGCGCCAGCGGCACGGCAAGCACCTCGCCGATGGTCGCCGCCGGGCCGTTGGTCATCATGACGATGCGGTCGGAGAGCAGCACCGCCTCGTCGACATCATGGGTGATCATGATCGTCGTCGAGCCGAGCCTGGAATGGATGTCCATCACCGCGTCCTGCAGATGGGCGCGCGTCAGTGCATCGAGCGCACCGAACGGCTCGTCGAGCAGCAGGATCTTCGGCTCCATGGCCAGCGCCCGGGCAATGCCGACGCGCTGCTTCATGCCGCCCGATATCTCGGCCGGGCGCTTGTCCTTGGCATGCGCCATCTGCACGAGGTCGAGATTGCGCATGATCCAGTCATGCCGCTCGGCCTTGCTCTTCGAACGACCGAAGACCTTCGACACCGCGAGGTTGATGTTTTCGTAGACGGTCAGCCACGGCAGCAGCGAGTGGTTCTGGAACACCACTGCGCGTTCGGGACCGGGGCTGTCGACCTCCTTGTCCTCCAGCAGCACGGCGCCGGCGGACACCTTGGTCAGCCCGGCGATCAGATTGAGCAAGGTCGACTTGCCGCAACCGGAATGGCCGATGATGGAGACGAATTCGCCCTTGTCGATGGTCAGCCTGATGTCTTTCAGAACCTCGCTGACCTGATTGCCACGGGCGAAGGATTTGTCGATGTGGTCGAGTTTCAGATAGGCCGTCATCGCCCTCTCCTCACTTTGCCGTTGTGCCGCGGGTGACGAAGGCGCCGACCGCCGCGACCAGCCGGTCGAGGCAGAAGCCGGTGACGCCGATATAGGCGAGCGCGACGATGATGTCGGGCAGCCGCGACGAGTTCCACGCGTCCCAGATGAAGAAGCCGATGCCGACGCCGCCGGTCAGCATTTCGGCGGCGACGATGGCGAGCCAGGACAGGCCGATGCCGATCCTCAGGCCGGTGAAGATGTAGGGCGCGGCGGCCGGCACCATGATCTTGACGAAGAATTCGAACTGGTTGAGCCGCAGGATGCGCGAGACGTTACGGTAATCCTCCGGGATGTTGCGCACGCCGACGGCGGTGTTGATGATCACAGGCCAGATCGAGGTGATGAAGATGACGAAGATCGCCGACGGGCTGGAATCGCGGAATGCCGCCAGCGACAGCGGCAACCAGGCCAGCGGCGGCACCGTGCGCAGGATCTGGAACACCGGGTCGAGGCCGCGCATCGCCCAGATCGACTGGCCGACCAGCGCGCCGAGCGCCACACCGACGATCGCCGCCAGGCCGAAGCCGATGGCAACGCGCTGCAGCGAGATCAGCACGCGCCAGGCCAGCCCGATATCCTGCGGGCCATTGTCGAAGAACGGATGCGCGATCAGATCGTAGGCCTCGTTCCACACCTGGGTCGGCGGCGGCAGGCTTGATGTCGGCGACGAACAGGCGATCTGCCAGACGACCAGCATGAGGGCGATGACGATGACGGGCGGCACCAGCGCGCTGGCCAGCTTGCCGGCGATGGCGAGCGCATCGAAGCGGCGCCGCGCCCTGGCGGTGAAGGCGACGACCTCCGCCGGTTTCGCGGGGAAAGCCTTCACAACTGTGTCCTCGATAGTCTGGATCGACATGTCTGGGGAAAACTCCGTGGGGCAGATAATTCGAGCGACAAACGTCGCAATGCGCCGTTTGCGCAGGGGTTCAAGCCGATGCCTTGATCTTCAGGCTGTCGAGATAGGCGGACGGGTTGGCCGGATCGAAGGTCTTGCCGTCGAAGAAAGTCTCGACACCGCGCGACGAGGACGCCGGAACGTCCGCTGCCGCGACGCCGAGATCCTTGGCCGCCTCGCGCCACAGATCCTCGCGGTTGACCTGGTCGACCAGCGCCTTGATGTCGGTGGTCGGCGCGAACTTGCCCCAGCGGATGTTCTCGGCGAGGAACCACGAATCGTGGCTCTTGAACGGATAGGAGACGCCGCCCTTCCAGAACTTCATGTAGAGATCGGTGCCGTTGGCGACGCGGCCATTGCCGTAGTTGATGTCGCCCTTGAGGCGGCCGATGATGTCGGCGACGGGCACGTTCATCCATTGCCTTTTGCCGATGATGGCGGCCATCTCGTCCTTGTTTTCAGTGGCCTCGCACCATTGCTGGGCTTCCATGACAGCCATCAGGATCGCCTTGGTGGCGTTTGGATATTTGTCGATGAATTCGGCGCGCAGGCCGAGCGCCTTTTCCGGATGGCCCTTCCACAATTCGCCTGTCGTGGCGGCGGTGAAGCCGACGCCCTGGTGGACGAGCTGCTCGTTCCACGGCTCGCCGACGCAGAACACATCCATGTTGCCGACCTTCATGTTGGCCACCATCTGCGGCGGCGGCACGACGATGGTCGAAACGTCCTTGTCGGGATCGATGCCGCCGGCGGCCAGCCAGTAGCGCAGCCACAGATCATGCGTGCCGCCCGGGAAGGTCATGGCCGCCTTGATGTCCTTGCCGGCTGCCTTCTTGGCGGCAAAGGCGTCCTTCAGCTTCGAGGCGTCGAGGCCGACACCGGTGCCGGCATATTCCTGCGCCACCGAAATGCCCTGGCAGTCGTAGTTGAGCCGCGCCACGATCGCCATCGGCATCGGCTGGTTGTTCTGCGTCACCTTGCCGGTGTGCATGAGGTAAGGCAGCGGCGTCAGTATATGGGCGCCGTCGATGCCGTTGGCCGCGCCGCCGAGCATCAGATTGTCGCGCGTCGCGCCCCAGGAGGCCTGCTTGAGCACCTCGACATCGGGCATGCCGAACTTGGCGAACAGCCCCTTCTCCTTGGCGATCATCAGCGGTGCTGCGTCGGTCAGCGCGATGAAGCCGAGCTTGGCGCCGGTGACTTCCGGAGCGGCGGTGGCGGCATAGGCGCCGGACGGGAAGAGCTTGCGGGCGGCCACGAACAGTGCTGCCGTCATCGCGCTGCTGACCAGAAAATCGCGGCGCGTCATGTCTTTGAGGGTCGTTCCAGTCCTGATCCGTTTCGTCATCGTCGTCTCCGGTTGGGCGCGGCTTGGGATCCGCGTCGTCGATTGCGTGTTGATCAAAACAAAAAAGCCGCCAGCCAGGTCTTCGCGTCCGGGTGACCGGGAGCGCATTGACCTGAGCGGCAGCTTTGCCTGTGGCGCCCGCCATTGGACGCCTGTTCCGTGACCCACGAAGGGCCTGGTCATTCCAAAGCAGGAACCGTGCCAGTTTCGAGAGAGACGAAAAAGACCAATGATATCAGCAATACGTGCCGGTCACCGGCTCGCCGGACCTATAGCGGGCAGGCCAAAGATTGTTCATTAGAGCAATCACACGCACAAATTTTGTGCAATGCACAAGAATGGCGCGGAAATGATCAGGCCTGGGTCTCGGCGGATTCCTGGCCAGCGATGTAAGTATCGATCTCGTCGGGGTCGAAGATCTGGCCGTCGAAGAACCCGTCCGGGCCGAGCACCAGACCGGCACCGGTCGCACCGACCGCGGTCGCGACGCGGAGAGCGCCCTCGACTTTCGAATTGGCACCGGGAAGTGCGACGCCAAGCGGCTTCAATGCCGAACGATAGAGGTCGGGACGGTAGCAGTCACGGGCGATGGCAAGGTTTTCCGGCGTGTGCGCCACATGCCCCCAGCGCACCATCTGCGTGTAGAACCACAGCGCATGGCTCTTCCACGGAAAGTTCGCCGCCTTGTCGAAGGGCAGGAAGAAGTCGTCGATATCCAGCTCCGCCCCGCCGCCCAATTGGAGATGTCCGGTCAGGATCGGCATCTGCACCGCCGGCGGCAGACCGAGGAAGCCGGCCTGCGCCATCACTCCGGCCAATTCGCCATGGTTGGCCGGATCCTGGCACCAGCGCGCCGAATGGTGCAGCGCGCGCAGCAGTGCTGCCAGTGCCTCGGGATTCTCGTCCGCCCAGGCCTTGCGTGCGCCGATCACCTTCTCCGGGCTGTTGCGCCATATCTGCGCCTTGACGGTGACGATATGGCCGGTGCCGGCGGCGACCGAGGCGCTGTTCCAGGGTTCGCCGACGCAGTAGCCGTCGATGCGCCCGGCGGCCAGCGCGTCGGCCATGAAGGGCGGCGGCACGATGGCGATCTCGATCTCGCGCTCGGGATCGATGCCGCAGGCCGCGAGCCAGTAGCGCAGCTCGTAATTGTGCCCGGAATGGGGATGCACGACGGCAAAGCGCAACGGGTCATGGCCGGCCACCGCGCGCTCGCGGATGAGCGCGCGCAATGCGGCACCGGCGCGCGCCGGATCGAGATCGGCCACGGCGCCATGCGCCGCCATCCCTTCCCAGACGGCGTTGGAGATGGTGACGCAATTGCCGCCAAGGCCAAGCGAGAACGGCACGATGGTTTCCGAAGCGAGCGGCGTCAGCCCGAGATTGCAGGCGAGCGGCATCGGTCCCAGCATATGCGCGAGATGGAAGTGGCCGATGGCGATGCGGTCGCGGATGTTGGCCCAGGACGTCTCGCGGTGCAGCGTCAGATCGATGCCTTCCCGTGCGGCGAAGCCAAGCTCGCCGGCCGCGACCAGCACGGCGCTGTCGAAAAGCGGCATGAAGCCGGCGGTGATCTGGTGCGCAGCGCCCATGCTCATTCGTCCTCCGCCGGTCCCAACAACCCGGCCGCGGTCACCAGGCTTTGGGCGATGTCGCTGATCTTCCGGTTCTGGTTCATCGCCGTTTTGCGCAGCAGCGTGTAGGCGGCCTCTTCGGAGAGGCCGCGCGACTTCATCAGTATGCCCTTGGCGCGATCGATCACCTTGCGGCTTTCGAGCTCGCCGCGAACCTCTTCCAGTTCGCGCGCCATGCGCGAAAAGGCGTTGAAGCGGCTGACCGCCATGTCGAGGATCGGCTTGACGCGCTCTTGCCGCAGACCGTCGACGACATAGGCCGAAACGCCGGCATCGACCGCCGCCTCGATCGAGGCCTGGTCGGAGCGGTCGACGAACATGGCGATCGGCCGTTTTACTGCGCGCGACAGCTGGAACATGTTTTCCAGCATGTCGCGGTTCGGATTTTCGAGATCGATGACGATGACGTCCGGCTCGATCTCGGCGATCCGCCGCGCAATGCCGGTCACGTCATGGATGACGGTGACCCGCTCATGGCCGGCCTCGCGCAACCCCGCCTCGATGATCGCGGCGCGGATGCGGTTTTCATCGATCACCAGGACGGCGAGTGCGGTTCGGACCATGCCTGCATTGTGACCAAGCGAAGGAATTGTGCAATGCGGTATGGTTGAACAACCCCGACATTCGCTGAGAGCGACGATTGATACATGTCGGCGGTGATGGCAGACGCCTATTCCGCCGCCAGCGCCGTGACCTCGCGGCGGAAGGGCAGTGCGTCGCCAATATCGGCTTCATCCAGCTCGCGGGCGAAGCGGTGGCCGGCGTAGGTTGCCCAGGCGATCGGGCCCGGCGCTTCGGCATCGCCGATGATTTTGACCGAGCGGATGCCGCTGTCGGCCCATTCGTCCCGCCGCGCCTTCAGCTCGTTCCAGACGCCATCGTCCTGCTGGCGCGACGTCACCAGCACCACGGCGTCCGCGGCGATGTCGCGTTGGCTGCCCGTATAGGCGCAGGCCGTCGCAACGCCGCCCGGCACGATGCGCGTCACGGTCCGGTTCAGCACGATCTCGACGCCAAGTTCGGCCAGCCGTCGGTGGATGGCGCCCTGCTCCAGCGTGTTGCGGGTCCAGTCGGACACATAGGCCGACGGCGTCACCAGCGTCACCTTCGCGCCCTGGCGCGCCATCAGCTCGGCCAGAACGCCGCCCATGTAATAGTGGTCGTCGTCGAACAGCACGATGCTGCCGGTCGGCACAGTGCCGCCCATCAGATCGTCCGGCGTGTAGACCGGCATCGCCGGGTCGACCGGCATCGGCACGACATGCGCGCGCGCCACGCCGTCGCGGCGCCATGTCGAGCCGGTGGCGATGGCAATGTTTTGGAAGCCAAAGGCCAGGATGTCCTCGGCCGACAATCGGCTTTCGAAATAGACGTCGACATTGGACATCTGGCTGAGCTGATACTGGCGATAGTCGCGCACGCGGCCCCAAGCGGAGAGACCGGGCAGGCGGCATTCGCGCGCCACGCGGCCGCCAAGCTCGGTGCCGGCTTCGGCGATGGCCACCTGATAGCCGCGCAGGCCGAGCGCACGGGCGGCCTCCAGTCCGGCTGGACCGGCGCCGACGATCAGCACGCTGTCGCTGTCGCCCTTGGCCTGCATGCGCTCGGGATGCCAGCCCTTGCGCCACTCCTCCATGAAGGTCGGGTTCTGCGTGCAGCGCGAGATCGACATGGTCATGTCGCCGGTAATGCAGATGTTGCAGCCGATGCATTCGCGAATATCCTCGATCCGCCCCTCCTCCACCTTCTTCGGCAGGAAGGGATCGGCAATCGACGGCCGCGCGCAGCCAATGAAATCAAGCGTGCCGGACTTGATCATCTTCACCATCACATCCGGCGATGTGAAGCGCCCGACGCCGACCACCGGCTTCGAGGTCAGCTTCTTGATGCCGGACACCAGGCTCTCCTGCGCGCCCTCCTCCTTGAACCGCGACGGCCCCGAACAATCCTCCCAGGCGCCATGCGCCAAATCCCAGAGATCGGGCAGGTCGGCATGCATCTCGATCATGTCGCGGACTTCGGAATTGGCGAAGCCAAGCTCGCCGATCATCTCGTCCAGCGACAGCCGCAGCGTCAGGCCGCACGTGTCGCCGATCGCATCCTTGCCCTCTTCGATCAGCTCGCGCATCAGCCGCGAGCGGTTTTCCAGCGAGCCGCCATACTCGTCGGTGCGCTGGTTGGTGGCGGTGGACAGGAAGTGCTGGATGATGCCGAAGCCATGCGCCCCGTAGAGGCAGACCAGGTCGAAGCCCGCCAGTTTGGCACGCTTGAAGGCATTGCGGTGCCAGCGGCGCAGGTCGCGGATATCTTGCTTGTCCATGGCGCGCGCCTGAACCGGATCGTTGGTGAAGGTGCGGATCGGCAAGGCAGACGGTCCGCGTGGCACTTCCTTGGTGTAGAGGTTGGGACCGTTGATGCCTGAATAGGCCAGCTGGATGCCGGCCAGCGCGCCATGCTGGTGCATGGCCTTGGCCATCTTCGCCAGCGCCGGGATATCGGCGTCGTCCCACAGCCTGAGCTCGATGAAGGGCGTGATCTCCGAAGTATGGTGCATCTCCGTCTGCTCGGTGAAGATGACGCCCCAGCCGCCTTCCGACTTGATGCGGCGCATCTCGGCCGCGGCCGAAGGGTCGCGATAGCCGCCGCCATTGCAATGCGGAACCTGGTAGAAGCGGTTCTTGGCGGTCACCGGACCGATCTTCACGGGCTCGAACAGAATGTCGTAGCGTGGATCGCGCATGGAAAATTTGCCTTCCTGCCAGCTCAGCCTTGCCACATGCCCGATCAGTGTTTCGAGCCAAGGCGCAAGCCGGCCAGCCCAGTGGGTTGATGCCGTGAGACTATTCATAAGTTGCGGCAAGCGCCGGAAAACAACAGATTTCTTCTGTGCCGATTAGGCCGCGCCTAATCGCACGCGCCGGGATTAGCATCCGCTGAATCCCGGCTGAGCCAAATGCGACTTCAAGGCCGTGGTCGCACGATGCTAGAAGTGCCTTCGGCCAACGAGACATGAGACGCATGGACCGCATCCAGATCCTTGAAAAGCTCATCGCATTCCCGACGGTGAGCCGCGACTCGAACCTCGACCTCATCGGCTACGTGGCGGACCTGCTGGACGCGCATGGCATTGCTTGCCGGATCATCCATAGCGAGGACGGCCACAAGGCCAACCTCTTTGCCACCATCGGGCCGACTGATGCTTCCGGCATCATGCTGTCCGGCCACACCGACGTCGTTCCCGTCGACGGGCAGGCCTGGACGCTGCCGCCCTTCGAGATGACGAAACGCGACGGCAAGCTCTACGGACGCGGTGCCGCCGACATGAAAGGCTTCGTCGCCTGCGCGCTCGCGGCATGCCTCAAGGCCTCGAAAATGACGCTGCGGACACCGCTGCACCTGGCGCTCTCCTACGACGAGGAGATCGGCTGCATCGGCGTGCGCAGCCTGATCGACTTGCTGCAAGCAGCTCCGCAACGGCCATTGCTGTGCATCGTCGGCGAGCCGACCGACATGCAGGTGGCGACGGGGCACAAGGGCAAGCTTGCCGCACGCGCCACCTGCAAGGGACGCGAAGGCCATTCGGCGCTGGCCCCGCTGGCGCTCAACGCCATCCATCTCGGCTGCGACTTCGTCGCCGCCTTGCGCTGCGAGCAGGACCGGCTGGCGCATGATGGCGCCCGCGACGGCGACTACGACATTGCCTACACGACCGTCCATGTCGGCAAGATCAATGCCGGCGTGGCGCTGAACATCGTGCCGAACCTGTGCCAGGTCGACTTCGAGATCCGCAATGTCGCGGCCGACGATCCGCTTGAGATCCTCGAGCGGCTGCGCACGCAGGCCGCGCGCATTGCCACTGATGCCTCGGCCATCGCGCCCGAGGCGGCGATCGACATCGACATCACCAACACCTATCCCGGCCTCGACACGCCAACCAGTTCGCAAGTCGTCGCTTTCGTCAAATCGCTGACCGGCGCCAACAACACCATGAAGGTCGCCTTCGGCACGGAGGGCGGCCTGTTCAGCCGGGATCTCGGCATACCGACGGTCGTCTGCGGACCGGGGTCGATGGCGCAAGGGCACAAGCCGGACGAATTCGTCAGCGTCGAACAGATGCGCCGCTGCGACGACATGCTGGAAAAATTGCTGCACCGGCTTGCCGAGCAGCAGCTTCATCTGGCGTAACGGACGGTTCCGGGTTCCGCTCAATCGCCGAACCGGGCGCTATTTCTGTGCAACGGCTCCCTGGCCGACGGCCCGCTCGGCGCCGAACACGCCTTGCTCGACAACAAAATGCCGGCAGTGGTCGATGAACGCCTGGACCGTTTGCGTGCGATGTTCGGAATTGGGCAAGGCGACGCCCATGGTCAGGGGCCTGAGGTCACCGTCCAGCGGCACAAAGACGAGCGGCTTGCCGTCCGGCGCCAGCGTGTTGAGCGGCCGCATATTGGCGATGCCGTAGCCGAAGCCGTTCGCCACCATGGAACGCATGACGGCGATATCGCCGGTGCGCTCGGCGATGTTGGGCCGGATTCCCCGTTGGTGGAACGCCGACAGGAAATATTCGCGGCTGAACGGCAGGTCGAGCAGCACCATCGGCTCGTCGGCCAGTTCTTCCGTCGTGATCGACGCCTTGCCCGCGAAGCGATGCCCCGCCGGCAGCATGACATAGGCCGGCACCAGCATCAGCGGCTCGAAGGTCATGTCCTGCGACAGTTCGAGATCGTATGTCAGGGCAAGGTCGATTTCACCGCGCTGCAGCATCTCGAGCAATTGCCCCTGGTTGCGCTCGAACTGGCGCACGCGCACATCGGGATAGGCGCGCTCGAACCGCATGCGCAGGGCCGGCAGCACGATCTGCGCGAACGTCAGCAGGCATCCCACCGCCAGCGGGCCACGGACCTTTTCGGCAAAATCGCCGGCGACGTCATGCAAGGCGTCGGCATCGTTGAGCAGCCGGGCGGCTTCCTTGAGGAAGATGCGGCCACCGGCCGTGAGCGAAAGGCCGTGCGAATGCTTGCGGACAAAAAGCTGGACGCCGAACTCGGTTTCCAGCTGGGCGATGGAGGCCGAAATCGACGGCGGCGACACATTGACCTGTTCGGCCGCCTTGGCGATGGAACCCGCCTCGCCCACGGCAACGAAATATTCCAGCTGTCTGAGCGTGAAGCGTAGCGGCATGGCTGGCTATGTTGCCGGTTTGGGAGCTTCGATCAAGCCTTGGCGCCCATCAGTATTTGATCCATGTCGTTTTGAGCGCGGTGTACTTGTCGAGCGCATGCAGCGACAGGTCGCGGCCGAAGCCGGATTGCTTGAAGCCGCCGAACGGCGTCATCGGGCTCAGCGCGTCGACCGTGTTGACGGAAACCGTGCCGGCATGGAGCCGGTCAGCGATGCGGTGCGCACGCGACAGGCTGTCGGTCCACAGCGACGCGGCCAGCCCATAGGGGCTGTCATTGGCGATGCGGATCGCGTCGGCCTCGTCGTCGAAGGCGATGACCGAAAGCACCGGCCCGAAGATCTCGTCGCGGGCAATCGGATCGGCAGGCGCGACATCGTCGAAGATGGTGGGTTGGACAAAGCTGCCGCGCCCGTTGACCGTGACCAGATCGCCGCCCGCGACCAGGCGCGCGGTTTTCTTGCCGGCCTCGACAAACCGCATGACATTGGCCGCGTGGCGGCTATCGACCATGGCGCCCATTTTCGAAGCCGGATCGAGCGGATCGCCGGGTTGCATGGCCGCCGCACGCTGCACCAGTTTCTCCACCAGAGCATCCTTGATGCCGCGCTGTACAAGCAGGCGTGAATTGGCCGAACAGACCTCGCCCTGGTTGAAGAAGATGCCGAACGCCGCCATATCGGCCGCCGCATCGAGATCCTTGCAGTCGGCAAAGACGAGGTTCGGGCTCTTGCCGCCGGTCTCCAGCCAGACCTGCTTCATGTTCGACTGGCCGGAATACTGCAGGAACATCTTGCCGACCGCGGTCGAACCGGTGAAGGCAAGGCAATCCACATCCATATGGCGGCCAAGCGCCTGGCCGGCGGTTTCGCCAAGGCCGGGCACCACATTGAGCACGCCAGCCGGCAGGCCCGCTTCAACAGCCAGTTCCGCCAGAAGCAAGGCCGACAGAGGCGACTGCTCGGCGGGTTTCAGCACCACCGAATTGCCCGCTGCCAGCGCCGGCGCGCATTTCCAGGTCGCCATGTCGAGCGGGAAATTCCACGGCACCACCGCGCCGACCACGCCGAGCGGCTCGCGCCGCACCAGCACCAGATCGCCTTCGCCGGTCGGCGCCACTTCGCCATAGATCTTGTCGATGGCCTCGCCATACCATTGGAAGATCGCCGCCGAGCCAGGGATGTCGACCGAGGCTGCATCCCTGACCAGCTTGCCCATGTCGAGCGATTCAAGCAGGGCCAGTTCATGCAGGTTTTCACGCAGCAGCTGCGCCAGCCGCAGCAGCACCTCCTTGCGGTGCGCCGGGCTGGTCCGCGACCAGACGCCGGCGTTGAAGCTGCGCCGCGCCGCGGCAACCGCCAGATCGATGTCTTCCTCGCCACAGGACGCCACTTCGGCTAGCACCTCGCCGGTTGCCGGATTGACGCTGGCAAAGGTCCGGCCCGAACGCGCCGCGACCGTCTTGCCGTCGATGAATGCCTTGTCGCGAAAACGAATCGCGGACGCCTTGCCGATCCAGTCCTTGTGGCTGAGCTCGCTCATCGCAGGTGGCCCCTGTCTTGACTATTCATCGCCCGGCACGCCGTAGCTCGGCGCATCGGATGGGTTTATGGCCCGGGTCACATAGGCATCGAGCTGTGGCTTGTAGAGTTCCCACAAGCTTGCCAGTTGCTCGATCGGGCAGTCGTCGGTCCAGTCGCAGCGCAGGTCGGCGACCGGCCACGCAACCTCGCGCACCAGCTTCATGCCGGCGGAATGAACCGGGCCGGCCTCGCCGCCGGCTTTCAGCGCGGCGCGCATGGTCGCGATAAGGCGGTCGCCCAGATGCCCCTCCGATGCCAGGAAGGCCTCGACCATGGCTTGCGGCACGCCGTCATGGGCCAGCATGTTGCCGCCGCAGGCGACATTGTCCGCGCGGGCTTCCGCCCAGATGCCAAGCGCCTTCGGCCCGGAGTGAATAGCTGTTGTTCCAGCGGCATCGACAGCCAGCACCTGCCGGTATTCGGGATAGGCGCCGGTGCGCTTCAGGATGGCAACCGCCTCGGCGGCCGAAGCGCCACGCGCCAGCAATTCGAGGCCCCGCAGCCCAAGCGTCGGATCGGTGACGTTCTGGCTGGCAATGGCGCCGACGCCTGCCTGCGCATAGGCGCAGCGCGCCGCGACAGCAGGCGACGAGGAGGATACCGCGACCCCGAACATGCCGGTGCGGCTGCATCGCGCGACAATGGAAAATGTCATCGCCTTTAGTCCTTTAATCCGGGATGACGGCGGTGCCGTCGATCTCGACCAGCCAGTCCGGACGCGCCAGGGCCTGCACGACAAGGCCGGTCGAGACGGGATGCACGCCTTTGATGTACTCGCCCATGGTGCGGTAGACCGCCTCGCGATGGCGCACGTCGGTGATGTAGACCACCACCTTGACCAGGTGCTCCATGGTGCCGCCGCACTCCTCGATCAGCTGGCGGATGTTCTGCATGACCTTGTGCGTCTGCTCGACGGGATCGTGGCTGTCGATGTTCTTGGCGGTGTCGAGGTCCTGCGGGCACTGGCCACGCAGATAGACGGTCCTGCCGCCCCGCGTAACGACCGCCTGACACAGATCATTGTCGAGCTTCTGCTCGGGATAGGTGTCTTTGGTGTTGAACTTGCGAATTCTTGTATGCGCCATCTTGGTCTCCGTCAGATCAGGCTCGAGGTCGGGACGTCCGTTCAGTTGCCGTTGCCTATGCCACCTTGGTCTCGCGCTTCGCGGACGCATGGTAGGCCAGGTATTTGCGCTGCGTGGAAATATGGTCCGCCACATGCTGGGCGTCGTGCCAGACGCCCCAGATGAAGCTCGATCCCCGCCGCGATTGCCACGGCAAGCCGAGGAAATAGATCCCGGGCTCGGTCGACACACCGCGCTGATGCTTCGGCTTGCCCTTTTCGTCGAACACATCGACCTTCAGCCAGTTGTAATCGACGGTGAATCCCGTCGCCCAGATGATCGAACCTATTCCGGCTTCTGCCAGGTTCAGAGCGAGAATGGGATCGGTCATGCATTGCGGATCCGGCCCGATCTTGCGAGCCTCGGGCTCCTCGGGAAGGTCGAGACCGTTACGGGTAACATAGGCGTCGGCTTCGTCCAGCACCGACATGTAATTCGCATCGCCGCGAGCGATATTTTTAGCCAGATCCGGCGCGAAGGTCATGACACCGTCCTTGTAGGATTCCGTCCGGCCAACCAGCGTCATCCCTTGCGCTGCAAGACGCCGGAAGTCGATCGTCTGGCCGCCACGCGCACCGCTGACCGCGATGGTGACATGTTCGGTGCCGGGCGCCGGCGCCTGGGCGTCCCACTTGCCCAAAACCCCTAGCCACCAGCAGAAGTCACGCTCGCGATAGGCCCGAGGCGGCCGATCGTGCGGCCCGACCGAGAGATAGACACGCCTTCCGGCACGCTGGAGTTCGTCGGCGATCTGCACCCCCGAAGACCCAGAACCAACCACCAGCACCGCCCCTTCGGGCAGCTGACCGGGATTGCGATAGGCGCTGGAATGTATCTGCATCGGTCCGGCATCTTGGGGAACGACGGATGGCACGACGGGATGCTGGAAGGCGCCGGTGGCGGCAACCACGCTCCTGGCCTCGATCACGCCATCCGAGGTTTCGACCTGGAAGCCGGGACGGCCGACAAGCCTTTGCACGTTCCTGACCTCCACGCCGCAGCGAATGGGAGCGGCGATCATGTCGGCGTAAGCGACAAAATAGTCCGCGACCTTCTCCTTGGCGACAAAGGCGTCGGGACCGGCATCCGGAAATTCCATGCCGGGAAAACGGTCATGCCAGGCGGGACCATTGGCAACCAGCGAGTCCCATCTTTCGGAGCGCCAGCGTTCGGCGATACGGCTTCGCTCGAGGACGAGATGAGGCACGCCGCATTTGCTCAGATGCTCACTCATGGCCAGCCCCGCCTGGCCGCCGCCAACAACAAGCGTGTCTACTGTTTCGACTGGCATTTCAGCGGCCCTTTCTGGCTCTCCCCGAGAGTTTCTGCGGATGCGGCGGAGGTCTGATCGTTGGTTTACTGGAGGGACCGGACAGCGAAAATTACGATTTCATGTGGCAGTGGTTAGCCTGTCCCTAAATGCCGGGAAGCAGGGCCGAAGATGTGGAGCGCAGGGTGTAGATCATCGCCGTCGAGACAAGGAAACGGACGGCTCAGAGATAAAGGCTTCTGGCCGCCTTGGAGGAAAGCAGCTCCTTTGCCGGCCCCTCCTGCGCGACCTTGCCCTTGACCAGGACATAGCCGCGATCGGCGATGCCCAGCCCCATTTCCGCGTTCTGTTCGATCAACAGGATGGTCGTGCCTTGGCGATGGATCTCCCGGGTGATCTCGAAATACTCGCCGATGAGTTTCGGCGAGAGGCCGAGCGACGGTTCGTCCATGATTACCAGCTTGGGTTCGCCGATCAGCGCGCGCGCCAGCGCGACCATCGCCTGTTCGCCGCCCGACAAAGTGCCGGCCACCTGGCGCAGGCGCTCCTGGATGCGCGGGAACAGCTTGCACATCTTGTCCAGCTGCACCGCGAAGTTAGGCCCCCTGCCCGACACGGCGTCGTAACCCAGGCGCAAATTCTCGCTCACGGTCAGGCCGGGAAACAGCCGGCGCCCTTCGGGAACGAGGCCGACACCGAGCGACGCCAGGTTTTCCGTGCCAAGCGTCGCTATATCCCTGCCCATCACCTCGACCTTGCCGCGCTGCGCCCGCACAACGCCGCAGACGGTCATGAAGGTTGTCGTCTTACCGGCGCCATTCGGCCCGAGCAGGCAGACGAGTTCGCCGGGCCGCACGCTCATCGCAACGCCGCGCAGCATCGGCACCGCACCATAGGAGGTATCGACGTCCCTGAGCTCAAGCATGGGCGACCGCCTTCCCGAGATAGGCTTCCTGGACGCGCGGGTCGGCGCGCACCGCCGCAAAGTCGCCCTCGGCGATCTTGCTGCCATAGTCGATGCAGGTGACGTGGTGCGGGAACGCCTCGACCACCCGCATGTCGTGCTCGATCAGGACCACCGACAGCTCGGGGTTTTCAGCGCGCAGACGCACGATGTCGGCCACCAGCGCATCGGTTTCCGTATCGTCCATGCCGACCGACGGCTCGTCGAGCAGCAAAAGCTTGGGCTGCGAGGCGAGCGCGCGGGCGATTTCCAGCCGCCGCCGGTCAGCCTGCGCCAGCGTGCCCGCCGGCCGGTAGCGTTGTTCGAACAGGTCGCCGGAGCCGAGCTTGAGCAGGGTTTCGGCCTTTTCCACGCAGGCCGCCATCTCGCGGCGCGACGCGCTGGGCCGAAACAGCGCGGTCAGCACGCCGGTCCTGGTGCGGGTGTGCATGCCGATGATGACATTGTCGAGGACGCTCAGGTCCGAGAACAGCCGCGACGACTGGAATGTGCGGGCAATGCCACGGTCGACGACTTCGTAGGACGGGCGGCCGGTGATCTCGGCGCCGTCGAAGGTGACCCGGCCGGAGGTCGGCCGGTAGACGCCGGTCACGACATTGAACAGCGTCGACTTGCCGGCGCCGTTCGGGCCGATGACGGCGAGCACCGCGCCCTTGTCGATCGACAGGCTGACATCGTTGAGCGCGACCAGGCCGCCGAAGCGCATCGTTAAATTCTCGACCTTGAGAAGCGCGCTCATGGCTCGCCTCCATATCGCCGCATGCGTTGCGGGAACAGACCCTGCGGCCGGATCATCAGGAAGCCGATGATGACGACGCCAAAGAACAGCAGGCGGTAGTCGGCGAAGGCGCGCAGTTTCTCGGGCAGGATGGTCAGCAGGAACGCACCGACGATGACGCCGAAAATATTGTCCATGCCGCCGACGATGACCATGGTCATGATGGTGACGGAGACCAGGAAGGTGAAATTGTCGGGAGAAATGTAGGACACGTAGAAGGCATAGATCGTGCCGGCGAAGGCGGCGAGAAAGGCATCGACCGCGAACGCCAGAACCTTGAACCACGCGACATTGATGCCTTGCGCCTTGGCGGCGATCTCGTCGGCGCGCAGCGCGTTCCAGGCGAGCCCGATGCGCGAGCCGTGCAACCGATGCGCGGTGACGATGGCGACGACGACGAGTGCGGCCGACAGATAGTAGAAGTTCGCCTGGCTCGGCAGTTTCCAGCCGAAGATCACCAGCGGGTCGGCGAAGGAATGGCCGAACAGGCTGGGCGCCGGAATGCCGACCAGCCCGTTGGGTCCGCCGGTCCAGCTGAAATTGTTCAGCAATTGCTGGACCACAACACCGAAGGCGATGGTGACAAGCGCCAGATACGTGTCGCGCGTGCGCATCGACGGGATGCCGATGATGAAACCGAACAGGGTCGCAGCCAGCGCCGCGACCGGCAGTGTCAGCCAGAAGCTGACGCCGAAATTGATCGCCAGCAGCGCCGAAACATAAGCGCCGATGCCGTAGGAAGCACCGGTGGCGAAGTTCGGGATGTTGGCGCTGCCGAGCTGGAAATTGAGCGCCAGCGCCAGCACGGCATAGAGTTCGGCGACGATCAGCAGATGCAGAATATAGGTGTTCGAACCGACGAAGAACGGAAAAGCCAGGACGATGACAGCAGCGGTGACCATCGCCACGAGGGGAACCCGGGCAAAGCTCGCCAACGCGTAATCCGCGATCCACGGCAGCCTCTCCAAGAGATAGAAGCCGAGGCCGAGCAAGGCCAGCAGGCCGAGCACCTGCCAGCCGCCGTCGACTCTGAGGATGAGGTACAGGAAGGCTGCCCCGATAAGCTGCGAAGCGATGGCGAAGCTCGCGGCCGCCGCTATGCCCGGCGCGGCAAGTGAAGCACCCCGCTCCATGCTAGACTTTCTCCATGACGGTGCGCCCAAGCAGGCCGGCGGGGCGGAAGATGAGCACGGCGATGACCAGCAGGAAGACGAAGACCAGCCGGTAGGAAGCACCGTCCGGCACGAATGTCTGCGCCAGCACCTCGATGCCGGCGATGATCAATCCGCCCAGTATGGCGCCCGGCATCGAGCCGAGGCCGCCGATCACCGCGGCGGAGAAGCCGAGCAGGCCGGCCATGACGCCGAAGTCGAACCGTGTGACGCCGGCATAGCTTGCGAACAGAAGCCCGGCGATGGCGCCGATCACTGACGCGATGAAGAAGGTCGCCCGAAAGACGCGTGCATCGCGGATGCCCATCATCCGCGCCACGACCCGGTCCTCCGAGGCCGCCCGGATGCGCAGGCCAAGCGGGGTCATGCGCAGGAAGACAAACAGCATGACCACCAGCGCGACGGTGAGCACCACCACCAGCAGCGCGAACCAGCTGATGGCAACGCCGGAGATTTCGAAAGCCATACCCGACACCAGGCGCGGAAAGGCATGCGGGTTCGACCCCTGCGGATAAAGATGACGGATCAGTTCGCGGATGACGATGCCGAGCGCCACCGTCGCCACCAGCGCCATCATGGCAGGCGCGTCGCGGAAGCGCCGGATGACCACCTTGTCCAGCAGGACGCCGATCAAACCGACGGCGAGCACGGCGACCGGAACCGCAAGGACCAGCCAGGCGGGGCTCGACGCCCCAAGCGCGGTCGCCAGCGCCTGGGCGAGGCCCAGCGTGATGAACGGCGCAGTCATCGCGACATCGCCGTGCGAGAAATGAATGACGTTCAAGACACCGAAGATCAGGCTGAATCCGATCGCCAGCAAGGCATAGATGCAGCCAAGGGTTATCCAGTTCACCAGTTGCTGGACAAGCAGTTCCGCCATGCGGTCCGTCTCTCGATTGAAGCCGACAGGTATCAACCGCCATGCCGGGCGGACAGAACGAATCTCCGAACTCACGAGTCACAATTTCCGAATTTCGTCACCGAATAGGCGCCCGTACACTGATGATCAGCCGACGATCACGATCGGCCGGGTCGCTACGACGGCGGCAGATAATTCACTTGAGGTGGAACCATGCAAAACAGGCGCAGTGCGCTTATCCGCGTATCGTCAATTCTGGCCGGGTCTCTGTTCGCCATCGCCCTGGGCGCCGCCCAGGCTCAGGCCGACCAGATCAAGCTCGGCTTCATTGGGCCGCTCTCCGGAGGCAACGCCCAGCAGGGTCTCGGCGCCCGCAACGGCTTCCTGCTCGCCATCGAACAGGCCAATGCCAGCGGCTATCCGCACCAGGTGGAAGGCGTCATTCTCGATGACGCCTCCGATCCGGCTGTCGGCGTTTCGGCGGCCCAGAAGCTGGTCAACGATCCCGCGGTGGTCGCGGCAACCGGACATTGGAACAGCTCGGTCGCACTGGCGACGATCCCGGTCTTCAACCGCTCGCAGATGCCGTTCATCGTCTGGGGCGCGGTCAGCCCGAAGATCACCGAACAGAACTTCCCGAACGTGACCCGCGTCACGCCGACGCTGGTCAATGAGAACAAGCCGCTGGCCGAAGCCATCGCCAAGCAAGGCAAGATCAAGAAGATCGCCATCATCTCCGATACGACCGACTATGGCGCGGCCAACACCAAATGGTTCGGCGATTTCTTCAAGGCGGCCGGCGGCGAGATCGTTTCCGCGGATGCCGCGGCTGTCGGCACGACCGATTTCCGCGCCATGCTGACCACGGCGAAGGCTGCCGCGCCAGACGCGGTCTATTTCGGCGGCGTCGTCACCGAAGCAGCGCTGGTGCGCAGCCAGATGGCCGACCTCGGCATGGGCAACCTGCCCATGTACGGAATTTCGGGCATCTACGATCCGAAGTTCATCGAGATCGCGGGAGCTGCCGCCGAAGGCACCATTGCCGGAACCCCGGCCGTGCAGTCGAACCCGAAGCTCGAGGAGTTCAACAAGGCCTATGAAACCAAGGCCTTTCCCGATCCTGCCGGCTCCTACGCCAAATATGCCTACGAGGCGACGCAGATCCTGCTCGAGGTCATCAAGGAAAAGGGCCTCGACGACAAGGAGGCGCTGAGCAAGGCCATTCGCGACATTCATCACGACGGCATTCTGGGAGACGTCTCGTTCGATGCGAACGGGCAGACCAACATGGCCATCGAAATCGACATGTTCGTCGTGCGCAACGGCAAGTGGGAGAAGATGTAACCACCTGATCAACGCCGCGCCCACCCTTGGTGCGCGGCGTCGATCACCTTCATCGCCGAGCTCGCAAAGACCTATCGGAGCGCCCAGACCATGAATGATGAGGCCGGCCAGCGCGCACCTCGAAAGGCCGTCGAGATCAAGGGCGTCTCCAAGGTGTTCGGCACCTATCAGGCGTTGAAGCCGGTTTCCTTCGACATCTACGACAATGAGTTCTTCACGCTGCTCGGCCCGAGCGGCTGCGGCAAGACCACCTTGCTGCGCATGATTGCCGGCTTCGAACAGCCGACGGCGGGGCAGATTTTCCTGCACGGCTCGGACATACAGGGACTGCCCCCGCACAGAAGGCGGGTCAACACCGTCTTCCAGAGCTACGCCCTGTTCCCGCATATGAGCGTAGAACAGAACATCGGCTTCGGGCTCGAGAACCTCGGCTGGTCGAAAGACCGCCGCGATGCGCGCGTCGCCGACATGCTTCGTCTCGTCCATATGGAGGCCTTTGCCGGGCGCAAGCCGCAGCAACTGTCGGGCGGCCAGCGCCAGCGCGTCGCGCTCGCCCGCGCCTTGGCGCCAGAACCGGAAGTGCTGCTGCTCGACGAACCGCTCTCGGCGCTCGACCTGAAGCTGCGCCAGGCCATGCGCGACGAACTGCGCATCCTGCAGCGCAAGACCGGCATCACCTTCGTCTTCGTCACCCATGACCAGGAGGAAGCACTCGACATGTCGGATCGCATCTGCGTTCTCGGCGATGGCGAGATCCAGCAGCTTGGCACGCCCGCGGCGATCTACGAGGAGCCGTCGAACCGCTTCGTCGCCGACTTCATCGGCGAGACCAACTTTCTTGACGCCGACGTGATTGCCGTGGACGGCGAGCAGGCAACCGTGAAAACGCAGTTCGGCATGACCTTGACGGCCTCTCACAAGAAAGCGGTCGCCGGCCAGAAGGCCTTCCTCTCGATACGTCCGGAGAAAATCAGCCTGCCCGCCCAGGACAACCCGATCGCTGTCGATGGCACGATCATGAGCACCAATTATCTCGGCGGCTACACATACTATCTGGTTGAAGCGGGCGGCACCAAGCTGCGCATCTCCAAGCGCAACAGCGTCAGCCGCGGCCAGATGTTCGAAATCGGGCAGTCGGTGAAAGTCGGCTTTGCCGCCGAATCCGTGCGGATCCTCGGTGCATGAAGCCGTCCAGCAAGAATCCGAACTGGAATCTCCTCGGCCTGCTGCCGGCCCATCTCATCATGCTGCTGACGCTGATCATCCCGATCGGGATCATCATTGTGGTGTCGTTCTCGACGCGCGGGCCCTATGGCGGGTTCGAGTATGTGTTCACCACCGCGCCCTACAAGCAGCTGCTGTTCAACGAAGGCTGGACCGGCGAGCTGGAGTTCAATCCGCAATATCTCATCGTCGTTGCCAGGACGCTGCTCCTGTCGGCGGTGACGACGTCGATCTGCCTGCTGTTAAGCTTCCCAGTCGCCTATTTCATCGCGCTGCAGCGGCCGACGATCAAAGTCCTGCTGATCTATCTCGTCACGCTGCCATTCTGGGTTTCGATGATCGTGCGCGTCTATTCCTGGATCATCATCCTGGGCAAGGACGGGGTCATCGAAAAGACCCTTCGGGGTCTCGGCCTCGTCGATCAGATGGACTCCCTGCTGTTCGGCAACACCGCCATGCTGCTCGGTCTCGTCTATAGCTACATTCCGCTGATGATCCTGCCGATCTTCGCCTCGATCGAGAAACTCGACCCTGCGCTCATCGAGGCGTCGCATGATCTCTACGGCAACCGCCTCACCACATTGCGCCGCGTTATCCTGCCCCTCACCCGGCCGGGCATGATCGCCGGGGCGATCCTGGTGTTCGTTCCGAGCCTCGGCGCGGTCCTGGAGCCGACCCTGCTCGGCGGCGGCAAGACCATGATGATGGGCAATCTCATCCAGTTGCAGTTCGGTGGCGCCCGCAATTGGCCGCTCGGCGCCGCCATTGCCATCGTGCTGATGGCCGCGGTCATGGTCTTCCTGATCTTCCAGGGTCTGCGCTCGATGCGGAGCGAAGGGCTGGAGCGCGCGGCATGAGCACGGACAATGACGTCAGGCGCTATCCGGGCTTCGGTCTCTTCAGCGCGATCTTCTTCGCCTATCTCTACCTGCCCATCGCCGTCGTGGTGTTCTATTCCTTCAATGCGAACCGCATCGTCTCCAATTGGGGCGGCTTCTCCTTGCACTGGTATGCCACTGCTTTGTCCAACGCGAACCTGATGACGGCAGTGAAGACCTCCCTGCTCGTCGCCGCGGTCGCCACCGTAGCCTCGACACTTGTCGCGTTGATGGCGGCATTGGTGCTGGTGCGGGGCCGCAATGTCAGATTCCGCCGCATCTCCGAAGCGGTGGTGAACCTTCCATTGCTCCTGCCCGAAATCGTCGTTGCGGTCGCGGTCCTGATCCTCTTCTCCGAGGTCGGGCTCGCCAACGGCATGGTGAAGCTGATGATCGCGCACACCACCTTCTGCATCCCGTTCGCCTTCTTGCCGATCCGCGCGCGCCTGCAGGGAATGGACCTCGATCTGGAGGAAGCGGCCCGCGATCTCTATGCAACCGGCTGGGTCGCCTTTCGCCGTGTCACGCTGCCGCTCATCCTGCCGGGCGTCTTTGCCGGCGCGATGCTCGCCTTCGTCATCTCGATGGACGATTTCATCACCAGCAACCTGTTGAATTCCGGCGGCGCCACCACGTTGCCGGTCTACATCTTCTCCCTGATCAAGCAGGGCGTGTCGCCGCAGCTCAACGCAATCTCGACCCTGATCATGGTTGTTTCGGTGGTGCTGGCGACCGTGGCCTTCCTGCTTCAGCGGCGGCAGTAGCAGCGGCGAAGTTTTTCCTAATCAAGGCGTCGGGCAATTCGAATTTATCGCACCCGGTGGTTTGTTATCGTCACCCTGGGAGAACAACAACAGGGGAATGACATGTCGACAAGAATCCGTATTGCAGCGCTCGCCATGGCCGGCGCCTTGAGCTTCGCCTTCAGCCTGCCGGCTCTGGCCGAGGGCAACCTGGCCATCTACGCATGGGCCGATTCCATCTCGCCCGAGATGGTCGCGAAATTCGAGAAGGAAACCGGCATCAAGGTCACGGTTGACGCCTTCTCCTCCAACGAGGATCTGCTGACCAAGCTGCAGGCCGGCTCGTCGGGCTACGACATCGTCACGCCTTCGCAGCACTTCGTGAAAATCATGATCGACAGCGGGCTGCTCGAGGACTTCGGCGCCAGCTCGATGGCAGCCTACAGCCAAGTCCTGCCGGACTGGCAGAAGCCATGGTGGGATCCGACCGGCAATCATTCGATCCCGCTTGCCTTCGGCAACGCCGGCTACACCGTCAATCGCGACCTCTACAAGGGTCCGGTCGACAGCTGGAAGACCTATTTCGAGCCGCCGGTGGAACTGCGCGGCAAGATTGCCAGCCTGGCACAGCCCGACGAAGTCATTCCGGCCGCCGAGAACTATCTCGGCATAAAATATTGCAGCGAGGACCCGCAGGAGATGAAGCGTGTGCTCGATCTCTTGCTGGCGCAGAAGCCATTCGTCGCAGCCTATTCCAGCGACAACATCGAAAACCGCATCGGCAGCGGTGAGGTTGCCGCCCATTTCTGGTGGGACGGCAACACCATGCGGCTTCGCCGCAACGACAAGGCCAATGTCGAATACGCGATGCCGAAGGAGGGTCTGGTCGGCTGGCTGGATTCCTATGTCGTGCCGAAGGGCGCGGCCAATATCGAGAACGCCAAGAAGTTCATCGATTTCATGGCCCAGATCGACAACGCGACGGCGCAGTACAACTATTACGGCCACTCCTCGCCGGTGAAGATCGACGAGAGCAAGGCGCTCTACAACAAGGAAAACGCCCCGGAGCTGTTCCCGACCGTTCCGGTCAAGATGGGGCAGACCTGCTCGCCGGCGGCACAGGAACTCGTCACCAAGGTCTGGACGCAGCTCCTCCAGTGAGCCGCTCAGCCGGGGCCTCGAGCCCCGGCTTTTGTTTTTTCGATGGGGCTGGGCATGCAGACCGAAAACTTTGACTACATTGTCATCGGCGCCGGCTCAGCCGGTTGCGTCCTGGCCAATCGTCTGAGCGCCAACCCATCCAGCAAAGTGTGCCTGATCGAGGCCGGCGGCAGCGATAATCATTTGCGGGTCAAGGTGCCTGCCGGCATCCTCTCGCTCTACGGCAATCCGAACTATGACTACTGCTATGTCGGCGTGCCTCAGCCCAACCTCAACGGCCGTCGGATTCCGGTCAACCGCGGCAAGGCGCTTGGCGGTTCGAGCTCGATCAACTCGATGGTCTATATCAGGGGCGCCGCGCAGGACTATGACGAGTGGTCGCGGCTTGGCTGCGCAGGTTGGGCGTTCAGCGACGTGCTTCCCGTCTTCAAGAAGCTCGAGCGCAACCTGCTTGGCCAGGACCCGCGCTACCACGGCACCAGCGGCGAGTTGCTGGTCGACAACCCGCGCGATCCCAACGTGCTGTCGTCGATGTTCGTCAAGGCCGGCAACAATGCCGGCCTTCCGGCCAACAGCGACTTCAATGCCGAAAGCCAGTTCGGCCTCGGCATCTACAATGTCACGCAGGATCGCGGCCAGCGCTTCAGCAGTTTCACCGCCTTCATGCGCCCGGTGCTCGATCGCAAGAATCTCACCATCCTTAGCGAATGCGAGGTGATCGACCTCACGATCGCCGAGGGGCGCGCGACAGGGGTTCGGGTGCGGCACAAGGGCGAGCAGAAGACGCTGTCAGCCCGCGGCGAGATCGTGCTCTCGGCCGGTGCGATCAATTCACCGAAGATCTTGCTGGCGTCCGGCATCGGACCCGCGGCCGAGCTTCAGGCGATCGGCATAGAGTCGGTTGTCGATCTGCCGGGCGTGGGCAAGAACCTGCAGGACCATGTCGACGGCATGATCACGGTCCGCTCTTCCAGCACCAAGACGCTCGGCCTGTCGTTGCCCAACCTGCCCCGCGTGCTGGCAGCGCCCTTTCAGTATTTTGCCGGCCGCAAGGGCATGCTCACCACCAACTATGTCGAGGCCGGCGGCTTCGCCAGGACGAAGTATGCGGACGGCATTCCCGACGTTCAGTTCCACTTCGTGCCCGGCTATCGCAGCCATCGCGGCAGGCTGGTGGAGTATGGCCATGGCTACGCAATCCACACCTGCGTGCTCAGGCCCAAAAGCGTCGGCGAACTCAAACTGTCGGGCCACGCATCGAACCGGGATGTGCTGATCGATCATCGATTCTTCTCAAACGAAGAGGATGCCAAGGTGCTGGTCGAAGGCATCAAGATCGCGCGTCAGATCTTTGCCGCGTCCGAGTTCGACGCGATCAGGGGCACGGAGATGCTGCCGGGCAAGGATGTCCGCAGCGATGACGAGATCCTCGCCTATCTGCGCGCCGAAGCGCTGACTGTCTATCACCCGGTCGGGACCTGCAAGATGGGGACAGACGCGATGGCCGTCGTCGATCCGGCAACGCTGAAGGTGCGCGGCATCGCTGGCTTGCGTGTCGCGGATGCGTCCGTCATGCCGAAGCTGATCGGCGGCAACACCAATGCGCCCAGCATGATGATCGGACAGCGGGCGGCGGACATGATCCTGGGTCGGGGATCGTCGCTGTAGCGCAATTCGAGAAAAAGAACGTAGCGGCCTTCCTTTCGAAATCGTGCAAAAACAAATGATTAGAGCGGTTTACTGAATCAAACGGTGAACCGCTCTCTTCTCAGCAGTACACCAGCCGCAAGATGGACTGCGGCGGCAAGCGCCCGTGCCAGGCTCAAGCGGCTTGATCGTCCCGCTCATCGGTCTTCCCGTTGATCTCGCACAGCAGCCTTTCGATGTCGGCCTTTGGAAACCGCTGGCGAAACCTTCGGTCGAAGGTGGTGAATATGCCGACGAAGGAATTGGCGCAGTGCTCCAGCATCGTGTCCGCTTCCGCCGCCGAGATGCCGAGCTGGCTTTGCAGAAAGCCGATGAATTTTCCACGTGCGTCCGGATTTCGCAGCACGAAGACCGGCTGCGTGTCCCTTTCGATGCGCCGATGCTCCGAGACGGCCGAGATGGTTCGCAGGTCCACCATCAGCCGGATATCCCGTGATGATGCACCGACCTCGATCGCGATCGTATCGTTGTCGAGCGTCCACTCCCCGTGCATCGGATCGAAGGCGCAGAGCTCCTGCGCCGTCAGCTCGATGGTGATCCTGCGGCTCTCGCCGGGGCGCAGCGCAACCTTGCGGAAGCCCTTCAGTTCGCGGGTTGGCCGCTTGAGGCGGGGCTCGCCGTAACGGGCATAGAGCTGGCAGATTTCCTTGCCTTCCATCGCGCCGATATTGGTCACGGTAAAGCTCGCGCAAACGCGTTCGCCACGCCGAATTTCCGACCGGTCCAGCGAGAGATCGGAATAGGCGAACTCGGTAAAGCTCAAGCCGAAACCGAACGGGAAAAGCGGTTCGATGTCGCGCGCATCGTACCAGCGATAGCCGACATGGATGCCTTCGCTGTAGACATGGCGCGCGTTCTCGCCGGGATAGGTGAGATAGGTCGGCATATCCGCCATTCGTTTCGGGAAGGTCGTGGTGAGCTTGCCGCTCGGGTTGACCCGGCCGAACAGGACATCGGCGAGACCGCCACCCATGGCCTGACCGGAAAAGAACGTTTCGACCACGGCCGGCACCTTGTCGATCCACGGCATGGCGACGGCGTCCGGGCTGGCAATGACGACAACCAGATTGGGATTGGCGGCGGCAAGCCGTTCGATCAGTTCGTCATGGCCAGGCGCAAGATCGAGCGTCTGGCGGTCGGAGCCCTCGCCGTCATAGCCGCTCTCGACATTGACGAACACGATGACCATGTCGGCCGCGGCGGCACCCTGCTCGGCTTGCGCGACCAGCGTCTCGCGCTCCTCGGCGATCCCGCTCGTCCCCCGGAACACATCGATCTGGATATCGGCGCCTGCGAGTTTCCGGATTTCGTCCAGTGGCACGTCCACCGAGGTCGGTGGCGTCGTGGCGCAGCCGGAACCCTGGATGACGGGCGTGCGGGCTCCCTCGCCCACGATCGCAAGACGCTTCACCTTCGCCGGCGAGATCGGCAGGAGTGCGCCGTCGTTTTTCAAGAGAACGATGGATTCAGCCACCATGCGGCGGGCAAGAGCATGATGCTCGGCGCGATCGAAAACCCGCCCCCGCGCTTCGCCCAGCTTGGCGCGCCGGATCAGAGCGAGCATGCGCGCGCAGGCCTTGTCGAGCGTGGCGCGGTCTATCCTGCCCGCCTTGACCGCTTCCAGCAGGTCGGCCTTGCGTGTTTCGCTCTCCGGCATGTCGAGATCGTTGCCGGCGGCCAGCGAGGCCGGTCGATCCTTGGTGCCGTGCCAATCGGAGATGACCAGGCCGTCATAGCCCCACTCCCCTCGCAACACCTCGTCGAGCAACCAGGGGTTCTCGGCAGCCTGGACACCGTTCAGGCGATTGTAGGAACTCATGACGGTCCAGGGATTGCTCTTGGCAATCGCCCGCTCGAAGCCGCTCAGATAGATCTCCCGCAGCGCGCGTTCCTCGACCACGGAATCCATCGTCGTTCGCTCGACTTCGGAATTGTTGCAGGCGAAATGCTTCAGCGATGCGCCGACGCCATTGTCCTGCAGACCGCCGATGACGCCGGCCGCGAAGTCTCCCGTAAGGATCGGGTCCTCGGAATAATATTCGTAGGAACGGCCGCCGAGCGGGGTGCGGCGGATGTTGATCCCTGGCCCGAGCAGCAGATGAACGCCAGCTTCCTGGCATTCGCGGGCGAGCGCCTCGCCCAGCCCGCGCGCCAGGTCCATGTCCCACGAACAGGCGATGCTGCACCCGTTTGGAAAGCAGGTTGGGGGTCTGACCTGTCCCCAGGCGATCTGCACGTCATCGGCCTTCTGGTTGACGACGGAGAGAAACGCCGCGAAATCCTGGCCACCGGCTTCATCCCCGTCGATCTGCGGGATGGAGTAACGCACGCCATAGGTGCCGTCGGTCATGACGATCTGCGGGATGCCCATACGCTCGATCGCCGCCGATTTCCACATGCGGTGGCCCGAAAGGAGCGCCACCTTCTCCGCATCCGTCATCTCTTCGATCAGCGCATCGAACGCGCCATCCATCAGTCTTTCATACGACAACCGAAATCTCCATGGATGCTTCGGCGGGATTCGGGCCGCCAGTTGATTGAGCTCTCGTGTTCCTCACAACCGCCGTTCGGTCGCCGCTGAAAAGAAGGAAGCCTTCGCCATATCGAACCGGAGGCCGACCTCCTTCGCCATCGAGCGGGCGGCATCGACACCGAGCCTGACGCTCATGCGTTTGCCCAGGCAGTCGAACCAGCCAAGCGCATCGGCGCCCAGAAGCTCGGTGAAGGCGAGCTGGGCAGGGATACTGTCGGGCGAACCCGGCTCGACGATACCGATGTCCTCGCAGCGAATGCCGAGCACGGCCTCGCCCGCCGACGGATTTTCAAAGGGATAGGCGGAAGAGCTGATGCTGCGCAGACCGACCAGAAAGCACCCCGTGCCGTCCAGGCTGCCCTCGAGAAGGTTCATGGCGGGCGAGCCGACGAAGCCGGCCACGAAGAGGCTTGCCGGCTTCTCATAGATGGACTGGGGATGGGCGAACTGCTCGACCCTGCCCTTGTGCATCACGGCGACGCGGTCCGCCATCGTCATGGCCTCGATCTGGTCGTGCGTCACATAGATCATGGTCGACTTCAGCGTCTCGTGCAATTGCTTGAGCTCGACGCGCGTCTCGGCGCGCAGCTTGGCGTCGAGGTTCGACAGCGGTTCGTCGAAAAGGCAGATGCTGGACGAGCGCACGAGCGCTCGGCCGATCGCCACCCGCTGGCGTTGACCGCCCGACAACTGGCTCGGCTTGCGGTCGAGCAGCGCCTCGATCTGCAGCAGCTTCGCCACCCAGTCCACCTTCTGCACGATCGTCGCCTTGGGCGTGCCGGCGACTTCCATGCCGAAGGAGAGATTGCGCCGCACGGTCATGGCGGGGAAAAGCGCGTAGGATTGAAACACCATCGCCAGTCCTCGCTGGCTTGGCTCCAGGCCGCTGACATCGACCGCGTCGATCACGATCTGGCCGGAGTCGCAATCGTCAAGTCCGGCGATCACGTTGAGCAGGGTCGACTTTCCGCATCCCGAGGGTCCCAGGATGACGATAAATTCGCCGGGAGCGATCTCCATGTCGACCGAATCCAGCACGGTGAGGCCGGCGAAGGATTTCCTGATTTTCCGGATGGATACACTGGACATTTCTAACCCTTCACAGCGCCGGCGGCGATGCCGCGCACGAAATAGCGGCCGGAGAGGAAATAGACGATGAGCGTCGGAATGGCGGTGATGACCGCGGCGGCCATGTTGACGTTGGGCGACGCCGAACCCCGGGCATTGTTGACGATGTTGGTGAGCTGAACCGTCATCGGCAAATTGTCGTTGCCGGCGAAGATCAGCCCGAGCAGGTAATCGTTCCATATGCCGGTGAATTGCAGGATCGCCACGACGACCAGGATGTTGGTCGACAGCGGCAGAATGACGGACCGGAAGGTCCTGAAAAAGCTGGCGCCTTCCATGCGCGCGGCCCGGCTGATCTCCTCCGGCACGCCGACGTAGAAGTTGCGGAACAGCAGCGTCGTATAAGGCAAGCCGTAGACGACATGGACGAGGATGATACCGCAATAGGTGCGGAACAGGCCAAAGCTGCTCAGGATCTTCACCGTCGGATAGAGCATCGCCTGATACGGGATGAACAGGCCGACCATGACGAGAAGCATGATCAAATTGGCGTGGCGCGACTTCCACTGCGCCAGCGCATAGCCGTTGAGCGCACCTGCCAGCGTCGAGATCACGACGGCCGGAACGGTGATCTTGACGGAGTTCCACAAGCCTGGGCGCACGCCGCCGCAGTCGAGCCCGGTGCAGGCACTTTTCCATGCCGTCACCCAGGCATCGAAAGTCGGCTTGACGGGGAAAGCAAGAAGATTGCCCTGACGGATTTCCTCCATCGGCTTCAACGAGTTGCTGATCACCAGGAGCAGCGGCAGCAGGAAGAAGGCGGCCGATACGAACAAGAACGCGTAGAGACCGAAGCGGGCCGCGCGGGGCCCGAACACGGGCCGTTCGAAAGGAGGGCTACGCGTCACATGCGCCTCCTGAACTCACTGTAGAAATAGGGCGCCAGCAGCAACAGCGACAGGACCAGCATCGAGATCGAGGCGGCGGAAGCGAGGCCCAGATTGACCCGCGCAAAATAATAGTCGACAGCGAACTTCGCCGGCATTTCCGTGGCGATGCCAGGCCCTCCTTTGGTCATGGCGATGACAAGGTCGTAGCCGCGGATAACGTCCGACATCAAGAGCACGACGCAGGACGTCACGACCGGCCGCATGCCGGGAAAGATGACTTGCAGATAGGCGCGCCAGAGGGGAATGCCCTCCATGCGGATCGCCTTCCAGAGGTCGTCGTCCACGCCGCGCAAGCCGGCGAGAATGATGACCATGATCAGCCCGGCCGAATGCCAGATGCCGGCAATGACGAGCGTGTAGATCGCCCGGTCGGGATCGGTGAGCCAGTCGAAGGTGAAACTCTCCCAGCCCATGCCACGCACCAGCCCCTGCAGGCCGTTCACAGGGTCGAGCACCCAACGCCAGGACAGGCCGGTAACGATCAGCGACACGGCGAGCGGATAGAGGAATATGGTTCGAAACAGCGACTCGGCCCGGATGCGGCGGTCGGCGAAAACGGAGAGCAGCGTGCCGAAGGCGAGCGTGCCGACGATGTAGAGCACACCGAAGATCACCATGTTCAGGCAAGACACCAGCCAGCGCTGGTTGGTGAAGAGCCTGATATACTGGTCGAACCCCGCGAAATTGTAGTTGGGTATCAGCGTCGACCGCGTCAGCGACATGTAGCCGGTCCACAAGATCGAACCGTAGAAAAACACCGCGACGACGCCGAAGAAGACGACGACCGTAATGTCCGGTCTGAATGTCTGCCGATGCAACCAGGTTCTCATGAAACCGCTTTCCGGACCATAGATGCGCGATGCGACCCGCGAAGGGTTGGCAACCGGCCAGCGATGCCGCCGGCCGGTTGCATGATCTCATTCGCTCTGCAGGATCTTGCCGAAGCTCTCGACCGCCGCTTCCGTGGTCATGGATTTGTCGGTCCAGAACTGCCCGGCCAGATCCGTCACCTGGCCGTTGAGGTCGCCTGCGAGCGCGTCATAGGCGGCCTGGACCGCGGCGCCCGGCGTGGCAAGCGTCTTGGATCCGATTTGCGCGCAGGTGTCGAGCTTGGATGTATCCACGTCCGTCCGCGACGGGACAGAGCCTTTGACCTCGGCGATCTTTTCCTGGACGGCAGGCTCCATGATCGAGTCCGCGAGCAGTGTCTGGCCCTTGATCCGATCGTCGTCGGTGTTCACCGGGAAGGCGAAGACATCGATCAGGATCGCGTAGCCTGGCTTTTCGGCCGGCGTCAGCAGGCAGCCGAAATCCTTGCCCGCCACTTTGCCCGCGGCGAGGAACTCGCCCCGCGCCCAGTCACCCATGAACTGGAAACCGGCCTTGTCGGTGACGACAAGGTTCGTCGTGTCGTTCCACGAGCGGCCGGGGCTCGCCGGATCCGCATAGGTCGATACCTTGCGGAAGATATCGAAAGCCTTGCCCAGAACCGGCGACTTGAGCGCATCGGGTGATCGCTTGACGATCAGCTCGTTCCAGTATTCGGGACCGCCGAGAGCGAGGATCGCGCTGTAGAGTATGCCGACTTGCTGCCAGGGTTCGCCGCCGGTGGCGATGCCAATGCCGCCCGACGCCTTGATCTTGTCGGCGGCCGCGAAAAGCTCGTCGAAGGTCTTCGGTTCGCTGATCCCAAGTTTCTCCAGAACGGGCTTGGAATACCAGACCCAGTTCTGCGCATGCACCCCGACGGGCAAGGCAACGAGGTGGCCGCCGACATTGAGCTTGTCCCACACAATCGGCGCCATCACCTTTTGCCAGCCGCCCTTGGCGGCAAGATCGTCGAAATCGCGAAGCTGGCCGGAGGCGGCAAGGTCGCGCAGCGCCGAGTTTGGCGTCATCAGGATCGCCGATGGCGGCTTGCCGCCGGCAATCCGGCTGGTTGCCGCCGCAAGCGCCGCGTCGAAATCGGCCGACGGGCTGTCGATCCACTTTCCGCCGCGCTCCTTGAAGCTGTCGGCGATCGTGTTCATCGCCTTGGATTCACTCGAGCTCGTCCAGTAGTGCTGCACATCGACGGTCTGAGCGAGCACGGGACTAGAGGCAGCGAACGTGCCCAGGATGCTCATCGTGGACAATAGGTGGCGAAATTTCATGGCAGTTCCCCTTGGTTGGCATTGATTGCACGGTCTCTGTTCCCGAGACGCTCGGTCCGGCACCGCGCAAGGCGGCGCACAAAATGTCTATGCAGCCTTGGTGAGCGTCATCCCCATCTCCTTGTTGAGGCTGTCGAGGAATGCGGCCATTTCGGCCTTGGAGATTGTCTCGCCCGCGACCCAGGCGACGGTCTTGTGGATTCCGAGGAAGGAGCCGGCGCAGTATTCGAGCATCTTGTCGGCTTCCTGATCGCTGAGATCGAGCCGCTGCTTGAGAAAGGCGCGGAAGCGCTGGCGGGCGAAATCGTGCTCGAAGACCAGGAAAGGCTGGCTTTCGACATTGAGGACGGTGGAGGCCAGTGCCGCGGCTTCGACCTCGACCGTCCGCTCCAGGCGGATGTCGCGAGAGGACGCGCCGACCTCGAAGGTCAGGCTGCCCGCATCGAGCAACCACCGGCGATACTGCGGGTCGTAGTAGCGCAAATCGCGGCTCTCGATCTTGATCTCGACACGCTTGGTTTCGCCCGGCTCGAGCGAGACCTTGGCGAAGCCCTTGAGTTCACGGATCGGGCGGATCAGCCGGGGCTGGTGCGGGCGCGCATAGACCTGCGCGATTTCCTTGCCGGCGACACTGCCGGTGTTGGTGATATCGAACGCCAGCGTGATCGTGCTCGACGCATCGATCCGATCGGCATCGACCGACAGGTTGGAGTAGGCGAAGCTGGTGTAGCTCAGCCCGAAACCGAAGGGAAACAGTGGCGCAAGCTTGCGCTTGTCGTAGAAGCGATAGCCGACATGGATGCCCTCCGAATAGATGTGGCGGTCGCCTTCGCCGGGATAGGTGAGATAGCCCGGTATGTCCTCGACCTGGACGGGGAATGTCACGGTCAGCTTGCCGCTCGGGTTGTGGCTGCCGAACAGGACATCGGCGATGGCGCTGCCTGCACCTTGCCCGCCGAAGAAAGCCGCAAGCACGGCTGCGACATGGCCGGCCCAGGGCATGACCACGGCGTCCGGCGTCGCCAGAATGACCACGATTTTGCTGTTGCGCGCGGCCAACCGCTCGATCAGGGCGTCCTGGCCGTCATGCAGGTTGAGATGCTTGCGGTCGGAGCCTTCGCCGTCATAGCCAACCTCGGTGTTGGCGAAGAACAGCACAATGTCGGCGGCATCGACCGCCGCAAGCGCTGCCGTCTCTGACCCGTCTCCGGCCTCGAAATCCGCGACCGTGTGATAGAAGATGTCCACACCGGGCGCGCGTTTGCGGATCTCGTCCAGCGGGATATCGACCTCGGTCGGCCGCGTCGTGGCGCAACCGGAACCCTGGATGACCGGCTCCACCGCTGCCGCTCCGACGACCACGATCTTCTTGAGCTTCGCAGGCAGCAAGGGAAGGGTCGCGTTCTCGTTCTTCAGCAGAACGATCGACTCGGCTGCCATGCGCTGCGACAGGGCATGATGCCTCGGGAAGTCGGCCTCGGCATTCGGCTTCGCATTGTTGCGGGCCAGGCGCACAAGCCTGAGGATGCGCTTGCACGAGCGATCGAGCGTCTGCATCGACACCTGGCCGTCTTCGACCGCCGCCAGGAGTTCCTGCTTGCGGGCGCCGCTTTCGGGCATATCGAGGTCGTTGCCCGCATTCATCGAAGCAGGCCGGTCCTTGATGCCGTGCCAGTCGGACACGACGACGCCGTCATACCCCCACTCGTCGCGCAGCACTTCGGTCAGCAGCCAGTGATTTTCGGCGGTTTGAACATCGTTGAGCCGGTTGTAGGAGCTCATGACGGTCCAGGGATTGCTCTTGGCTATCGCCGTTCGAAGCCGGCGAGATAGATCTCGCGCAGGGCGCGTTCCTCGACGACCGAGCTCATCGTCGTGCGCTGGACCTCGGAATTGTTGCAGGCGAAATGCTTGAGCGAGGCCCCTACCCCATTGTGCTGAAGGCCGTTGATGACAGCAGCCGCAATGTCACCCGTCAGCAGAGGATCCTCCGCGTAATATTCATAGCTTCGGCCCGCCAGCGGCGTACGACGGATATTGACACCCGGGCCGAGCAATATGTTGACGCCAAACGCCTGGCATTCGGCTGCGAGCGCTTCGCCGAGTTCATAGGCGAGATCGAGGTCCCACGAGCAGGCCAGGGACGACCCATTCGGAAAGCAGGTTGCCGGACGGGTGGAGCCGAATGCGCTGTCGACGCCTGTCGAGAGATCGGTGTTGACGACACTCAGGAATGAGGCGAGCTGGTTGTCTGCGTCATGCGCTCCGTCGATCTGGTCGATGGAATAGCGAACACCATATGTGCCGTCCGTCATCAGCAGTTCGGGAATGTTGAGACGGTAGTTGGCGACCGTCCTCCAGAGGCCGTGGCCGCTGACCATCGCGACCTTTTCCTCGACGCTCATCAGCGTCAGCAGGCCGGTCAGTTCCTTGTCAGAAATATTCCAGGTCATGGCCATTCCGTATGCTGTTGTGGGCGCGCCGGTCGTCCCTGGCGGCTCGCCTGATCATTGCGGCGGCGGCGCTGTGCCAGGAGATGGCTATTGATGACACGCTGCCGCGGTTCTCTTCTAGCCGTGGAACTTGCGCTGGAACTACGACAGTTTTTGATATCTAATAAGCCGGCTGCCTTGGGGACCGTGATGAACATCGCTTATCTCAAAACCGACGCCGAACTGCAAATCCGCGACGGCAGATTCGAGGATCACGCGCCGGCGGAGGATTTTCACTGCCGTGCCTTCATGCATGGCCGTGCCAATGTGCCCTATCATTGGCACCGTGAAATGGAGATACTTTTCGTGCTGCGGGGCAGCTTTCGCCTCATCGTCGACGAACAAGCCTGCGAGATGAAGCAGGATGATGTGATCATCATAAACAGCGACGTCCCGCACAATTCGACGTCGATTTCGCGCGATGCCCTGATCTGCGGCGCGCATCTCGATGCCGGCTATTTCGAGCGCATGGGCCTGCCCGGTTTTGCATCCCGGCAGTACCTTTGCCGCTCCTTCCTCCATGGCCGTCCGTTCATGAACAGGATCGCTCCGATAAAGGCCTTCATGGCCCGGCTGATCCTCGACCAGACGAGCCGCCCCGAGGAGGTCATCGTCCGGCAGACCGTCGCCAATCTTCTTGCCTGTTTCATCTATCGGCAGATTCCGCATCAGAAGGCGGATAGCGATGCAATGCCGCTGCGCTCCGACAGTCGAAACCGCATCCTGAGGATCATGGGCGCGGTCGAAGGACAGCTGGACAATCAGCGGCTGAGTGCGATTGCCGCGGCCGAGGGACTGACGCTGAGCCACCTGTCTCGCCTCTTCAAGCGCCATTTGGGCATAGGTTACCGTGACTATTGCCAGAACCTGCGCCTCGACACCGCGGCCGACGAACTGCACCGGACAGATCACACCGTTGGCGTCATCATGGAACGAAACGGCTTCGGCAATCCTGCCGTATTCTACAACAAGTTCAGGGGCCGTTTCGGGCGCAGCCCCGCCGAGTTTCGACGCGCGCGCCACCTTCCGGGGGTACAAAGCGCACTCACGCAAGAAGATACCGTGGAGGCGCAAAGAATCCTGCTCCACTATGCCGCCGATCTTGGCAAGGCCGCCGAAATCGCGGTCGGTATCAATGCAACGGGACGCAAACAAATTGCGCTGCGTGCGCCACACAGCGCAAGTTTGAGCTGAACCCGTCAGGCCCGATGATTGGATGCGATCATCCGACCGATGGGAATGGCTGAAGTCGCCGCGGTGACGGAGCGTTTCCGACGTGCAAGCTGCGTGGCGTCCCGGCGAACAGGAAATCGTGCACGGCTGCATGCCGAGCCAGGGAAATGAAAGCCTCCTTCTCGGGCAAATTCAGTCGCGGGGCTCACTCTTCCCTGAAAGCCCGCTGTATCTGATCGGCCAGCGGCTTTACGAGATAGGAAAGCATGGTGCGGCTGCCGGTCGAGAAGAACGCTTCGACGGGCATGCCCGGCGCCAGGGTCAGGCCTTTCAGTTTTTTCAGCTCCGAGCGCGGCAGGCTGACGCGAACCGTGTAAAAAGCCGCGCCGCTGCGTTCGTCGACGCTGAGATCGGCGGAGATTTCGCTGACGCTGCCATTCAGTTCCGGTGTCACGCGCTGATTGAACGCCGAGAGCTTCAGCGCCACGTCCTGACCGAGCGAAAGCTGATCGA
>NZ_SMYZ01000130.1 GCF_004919685.1 Mesorhizobium norvegicum
CACCGCGGGCGGCAACTTCGAGAACCTGACGATCGGCACGGCGAGCGCCACGGCGCATGTCAACGACACGATCACCGCCGCGACGGTCGACCTGAGCGCTTCGACGGTGCTCGAGAATGCCGCCGACACCAGCTATGTGTTCACGGCGACGCTGTCGCACGCGGCCGGGACCGATGTAACCATCACCACCGACAAGGGCGACATCACGATCCTGGCTGGCCAGACCACCGGCACGCTGGTGATCGCCTCGGGCAATGGCGAGGACGTCTACAACGACGCCACCAGCCTGAGCGCCACCATCACCGC
>NZ_SMYZ01000131.1 GCF_004919685.1 Mesorhizobium norvegicum
TGTTGAGGCTCCACATCTAGGCCTCCCGACGGCAACAAACCGCCGAGATAGGCAACATGGTCCGCGACGGTGACAGGATCCGCGACAAAACCATAAATCGAAATGAACGCCGCCAGCGCCGGAAACAGCGCGAGAAGGAGATAGAAGGTGGCTCCGGCAGCCACCAGGAGATCGCGATCCTTGTTGAACTCTTCCCACAGTCGCCAGAAAATATCCTTCCAACCGAGCGCTGGAATTTGCGATGGCCAGTCAGCATGGCGCCCGCGATCACCATGCTCCGACCTTAGCGCGACCTTGCTGCCTTCCGACGTCGACAGCGACTGGCCGCTTCGGCATCGATCAACGAAGACTGCTGTCCATCGCGTGGTGGCTCCGTTCCGCCTTGGAGGTGTATTGGTAGGTTTCTAAAGGAATGCTCCTGGATAGCCTGCCTAGGTCGCGCCAACAGCTATAGGTCGACTTTTGCGACGTTATCCTTGTAGCTTTCCTTTGGGTCGAACCCGAGCAGCATTTTGATGCCAGCCATCACGCTCGAGCCATCCAGCCAAATCTCCGCCTCCTGTGGATCGAACCGCAACAGCGCCAGCTTCGGGTCATCTTTCCCACCTTCAAACCATGCGGCGACAAAGCGGTTCCAAAGCCGATCAACCGTTGCACGGTCGTTGTCCAGCCAGAGCTTGCCTTGTAGTGTGGCGAACAGATCGTGGCTCTTCGAAGTGAAGGTAGCCGTCGCTTGTGTGCCGCTCGTCAGACCCTTGACAAGCTCGGTGTCTTTGGCGGTGAAGAACCATATCGGGCCGTTTCGGTCACCCTCTATCTGTGCTGTCATCGGACGAGGGATAACCTTCGATCCGTCGACGCCGATCATCATTGTCATATCGGACTTCAGGGACTTCCAGAACTTGGCTTCGAGTTCAGCAGGAGCCGGCATCTGTACTTCCTTTCAGACTGGCGAAAGAAGGCAAACGACCGTGGGCTTTCTCCGTTCCAATCAGCAAGCAAAGATCCGCTGGAGGCGGAAGGCGCGGGCCGGCTGAGTAGCAAGCGTGGACCGCTGGCTTAGGTCGGCCAAGACGAACCTCCTCCTCGGCTGACTTCGCGTAAGCTCGTTATTGTGCAGTGCAGCAACGATATTGCTGCAAGCGCGTTGTGTGCGACGCCATCCCGGCAAGCAAGGATACCGATTTGCGAAACATGTCAGATACGATCGCGCGGCTGAGCGCAATGCGCGGCCGCCCCGTCGCTTCAGGGCAGCGCCGTGACGATCGGCTGTCCGACGTGGCCGGGTGCGGTTCCAATCCCGGCGCCTTGCGCGCACGCCTCCACGTTCCCGAAAACCTGCCGGAGGACGCAGCACTGGTCGTGGTGCTGCATGGCTGTACGCAGAGCGCAGCCGGCTATGATGATGGTTCCGGCTGGTCGCAACTCGCGACGGAGCAGGGTTTTGCGGTCCTCTTGCCCGAGCAGCAGCGCGCCAACAATGCCAATCTCTGCTTCAACTGGTTCGTGCCTGGAGATATCAGGCGCGACAGCGGCGAAGCGCTGTCCATCCGCCAGATGATCGAGGCAGCAGTGGTTGCGCATGGGCTTGACCGCAAGCGTATTTTCATCACCGGCCTTTCCGCCGGCGGCGCCATGGCGACGGTGATGCTGGCAACCTATCCGGAGGTTTTCGCCGGCGGCGCAATCATCGCCGGACTGGCCTATGGCAGTGCCTCGACAATCCCCGAGGCTTTCGACCGCATGCGTGGTCACGGCGGCCCGTCCAAGGCCGACCTGCAAGGGCGCTTGCGCGGGGCCTCGTCACACAGGGGTCCCTGGCCGATGATTTCGGTCTGGCAGGGCTCGGCCGACAACACCGTCGTGCCATCCAATGCGGATGCCATCATCGCGCAATGGCAAGGGGTGCATGGCGTGGGCACCAGCCCGACGCGCGTCGAGACGGTCGATGGCCAGACACGACAGGTCTGGTGCGACGGCAGTGGCCGGGAGCTGATCGAAAAATACGGCGTGGCCGGCATGGGCCATGGCACGCCACTGCAGACGGCCGGCGATGATGGCCTGGGCAGGGCTGGGCCGTTCATGCTGGAGGTCGGGATTTCCTCGACACGCCATATCGCCCGCTTCTGGGGCCTCGTGAAGCCAGCCGCACGGCGCGCGGCGACTACGGAGACCGTGTCGGCGATGCCCGCCGCCACCGCCTTAAAAACTTACAACATCCCTGAAAAGCCGCGAGCTATGCGCATCGATCCCGCCGCGGAAGCGCGGCCGGGTGATGCGCGCGGTTCGGCCGCTGGCATCACTAAGGTCATCGAGGATGCCCTGCGCGCCGCCGGGTTGATGCGCTAGCCACCCGCGCGCGGAACAAATGTCTCTAACCCGAGCGCCCGCAGACCACAGCTGACGCCAAATTCTCAGCCAGCCCAACAAGGGACCTGTCCCGATCCGCGTCAACAGCCCCAGCCGCACGTGACTTTGCTGCTGGCATTCCTCACCTGGCTACCGGGATGTCAATTCATCCAGTCTGCCGAGCGCAGAGCTGGGTCTGGTTGGCTGAAGGAGCCCCTGCTTGTGCGCCGCAATCCTGAATGCTTCGAAGGCCACGCCAGGCTTGCAAACTCCGTCTTTGGCGGCCGACAGCAGACGCGCGGCATCGTTGTATGTTGCGGCTTCCTTGTTTCGCCATTGGCACGCCAGCGCTTTCTGTGCATCTGCAATGGATGAAACCATCATTGTGGTTCCGTCGACAAATCGGATGGTGAGAGGAAGAAATCTGCTCATGCCCTTTGTTCCCTGCCCTGGTGAAAATTGGAACGGCTCGATAACGCCGACGGTCCAAGCTGGTTGCATCGACCAACACCAGAGTGGCAGGCTAGCCACGAGGGTCGGTCAGCAATGCGGTAGACATCAAGCAGACAAACCCACTCGCACTCCGAGCCGCCCGCGAAGTTCACAATCTGCGCTGCGAGGAACCTTCTCGATTCGCAGCGTTCTGAAGGCGTTGATTAATCTCTCCAGGGAGCGCGAATCATGGGAAGCACAAATGACAAAGCAGCCGGTCTTGCAAATCAGGCAGCCGGCAATGTGAAGCAGGCGTCGGCAAGGCCGTCGGAAATGACAGGCTGAGGGCAGAGGGCGCAGCCTAAGAGGCGAAGGGCAAAGTCCAGAAGGCCGTTGGCGACGTGAAGTCAGCAGGATGAACAAGACGGCGGCAGCGATCAATAAGAAGCTTTGAAGTTAGACATCAGGTCGGCGGGCTACTGGTCGCGGGCCTGATGTGCTTCTCGCCAACAGGAACATAACGCGGCGTTATCCGTTATATCGCACACGCGGTTTTGCTGCGTTGAATTCTAAAAGGGAGGCGAATATGGCTGAAGGCCCAACTGTCATCAATACAGGTGGAGGTGGGGGCGGCGGCACCACTGCAGTAGCAATCATTTTGGCGTTGGTGGTTATAGTCGGCCTTCTGCTCGTCACCGGAATTGTGGACATTCGCGGGGGTGGTGGCGGGAAAGATATCAATGTGAAGATTGATGCGCCTGCCGCGGCTCCAACTGCACCAGCTTCGCCCGTGCCTAGCGAACCTGCTCCTGCTGGACCGGCGGCTCCCGCCAATGGCGGCTAATCCTGGCATTCCCACATCATTTACACAGCCCATCGGTTCAAAGCCGGTGGGCTGAACCGTGTCAAGCGCTGAGGCGGAGCGTGGCGCCGGAACTAACGCTGTTGTACCGCCGTCGCTGACTCGTCCACCACGGCTGTTGCGCGTGTCAATCGTTGTTTAGCTACGATTGCCTCTGAAAGTTGTTCCGCACTACCGACTTGACGAGCCCGGGGAGTCGGGTTTCTGACCCCCGGGTTCCTGCAAAACCACGCGTTTCTCAACTTCTTCAAGGTCAACGTCAAAAACGCAGACGACGCCGGTCGGTTCGAACGTGATGGTAACGTTGCCCGCAGATTCTGGTCCCAAGAGCCTTTCAAGCATGCGCTCAACCGGTGCAACAAAAGGGCCGTCCCGCTCGCGCCATTCAATTCGCACACGCCTGCTTCCTGCCAGGTGTCTCACGATCCAGCAGATCGAGACGGTTCCTTCGTCACTCGAAAGAGCCCCATATTGATGGCATTGGTAGTCAGTTCATGGAAGCCCAATGACAGGGACGCGCCAGAGGGGGAAAGCCAAACCGGGTCCCCGGAGAGGTGGAAGTGCTCTGCTTCGGCATGCGGCGAGAGGGCTGCGGTGACAACGTCTTTCAGGTCGGCGCCGCTCCAGTTCTCTTGCGTCAGGATATCGTGAGCCTTGGCGAGCGAGACGAGCCTGCTTGCGAGCGAGCGTCCCGCCTCGGGCAGGCTGTTTGCGTTGCGCAGGGTTTGGCTCGCAATCGACTGAACCACCGCCAAGGTGTTCTTGACCCGGTGATTGAGCTCGTTGACGAGCAGTTTACGCTGCTCTTCGCCACGCTTGCGCTCACTGATGTCAAGGCTGACCTGCACCGCGCCTATCACGTTGCCCGATGGCGCCCCGGATCGGGCGCGCACTCGACAGGAGGGTGCGCTGTACCCCACTCGGCAAAATGTAGGTGAATTCCTGGTGGTCGGTCTGCTCGCCGCGCATCGCTCTGCTCAGCGACCGATCCTCGCGGCTCACCGTGTGGCCGTCGTGCACCGCGATTGTATCGATGACCAGATCGGTAGCGCCGAAGGATTTCCGAAATCGGAAGGCAATCCCATGAGCTCGACCGCAAAGCGATTGCGTATCACTTTGCGTGCTTGCGGATCATAGGTGAACCAGACCGCCGCAGGGGCGGTTTCCAAGACCGCTTGCAGTTCGAACTCACGTTCGGCAAGTGCGCGTTCGGCAGCAACAAGGGCGTCAGCAATCACTGCAAACTCGGAGATTGCCGTCGACATGGCCGTCACCGGTCGGCCCTGTCCCAAAGCATCGGCGCGGTTCGCCAGATCGCGGGCCGCCTTTGCGAACCCTTTGCCGACTGCGTAAGCGAGTGCGGACGAGATCAACATCGCCACCAGGGCGAGGGCGGCGATCGTTGCCAGAGATCGCCAGAAGGGTGCCTGGACGACCGAGAGGGCACGTTCGCAGTGTAGAACCAGTTGGAAGCACCGGACCGGTAATAGCCGGCGAGCATCGTCACGCCCTGAAAATTGCGCGAGGTGAACGTGCCGGAGCGGCCTGCAACCTTCTTCAGATATTCTGGCAAACCCGGCTTGCCAGTCATCTCCTCGTGCAGCGAGGATCGTGCCGCATAGGCGCCCTCGCGGTCGCCGACGCCAATCGTCCAGCCCTCAGGCACAGCCGGCATCATGACGTCGCGAATATGGGCGGTGGGCACCGAGATGGCGAGAAGCCAGTCTTCGCCCTTCGGGCCATGCAGAGGGATCGCGACATCAATCCGAAATTCCCCCGACACGGCATGGACGCTGTTGACGATCGGCAGATTGGACTTGAATTTGGCGAGATCCGACGCCGATAGCCCAGATGCCGGCGGCAACGCGGTTCCGTAGGGCATCTCGGTGTTGATCAGTTGGTGACGGCCCAGGTCACGAAGCACGATCACGCGGTGCGTACCCTGGACCAAGCGCACCGCTTCCTTGTGCAACGTCATCAGGTCGCCTGCAGCCACAGCCGCAGATTTCGACAGGCCTTCAACGACTGTAGCCAGGTTGGTAAGTTCGCCTTCGACCACCAGTGACATCTGGCGTGCGACTTGCAAAGCCTCGCTCTCGAAACGAGCCCGTTCATTGAAAGCATATTGGGCAAGGAGATAGGCCGCGAAGAGCCAGACAGGCACGACGGCCGCGGTTATCAGGCCCAGCAGATAAATCGAGCTGACAGACGAGGCAATTTCAATCCCCACACCATCCTGGGCGCGCGTTTAACCATACTCAGACTAGTCGCCTATTCGGAGGCGAGCACAAAGGAAATTGCATCCGCGAGTTGATGTGGCTCGAAGGGCTTTTGAAGCGTCATCACTTCCCGGAGGCGCTCGTCCAATCCCCGCAGACCATAGCCGGTGGCGAAAACGAACGGGATGCCTCTTTCCCGGAGCAGCTGGGCCACTGGAAACGATTGTTCATTCGCCAAATTGACGTCGAGGAGGGCTACATCGAAATTCTCGTCCGGGGCCATCAATGCGGGCTCAAGTCGCATTGCAGGCCCAAGCACCTCGTACCCCAACTCCATCAGCATGTCCTCGATGAGCATGGCTACAAGCGCTTCGTCCTCAACAACGAGCACTCTAAGGCGCCTTGCATCAACCAAGTGAGATCACCCTTCAGTGTCGAGTAAGACCCTAGCGAGCGAACAGCATGATGAGAATGATAATCGGAATCGGAATTCCCAAAAGCCAAAGCAAAATACCACGAGCCATTCGTCCCTCCTGCAATCAATTAGCGTCCGCTAACAATTCGCGGAAGAAATATTCGTTCCGCACCCCAGGCAACTGATTTGTTGCGGCTGCGAGCGAACGCACCTGGTCAATATCTGTCGCGTAAGAGCCCCGCCACCTCGCGGTGACGGGAGCTGTGTTCACAGTCGGTTAGCCGCACCGGTTAGAGTCGGTTTGCGGCACGCGATCGGTCGGGGTCGACCTCCTCCTGGGTGTAGTTGCCGGCGCCGGCATCGAACCCCGTCCAACCTTCCGCCTCGTAGTTCCTCCGACGGTCGGCTACGTCCACCGAACTGGCTTCCCCGAGAATCCTTTCGGCTTCGGGGACAAGTTCATCGCCTACTCTTGCGGTAACCAGCGTCCCGCCGCGGCGCACGCCTTCCGCGTAGACATGAGCATCCGATTCAGGAACGCCAGAATCCGTCAGTGCACCGACAATGCCGCCGGCCGCACCACCAACGGCGGCACCAGCCACCGCGCCAGCGGCAGTTGCCGCTAGCCAACCAGCAGCCACGACTGGTCCGACGCCCGGAATGGCCATAATCCCCAACCCAGTGAGCAACCCCCCGGCACCGCCAACCAGCGCGCCGAGTCCCGCCCCACCAGCGGCGTCCTCAGACGCCTTGGAAGTGTCATTGTCGTACCAGTCCTTCGAATTGTTGGCGACAATGCTGATGTCGGAATGGGGAATCCCCGTCGCTTCCAGTTCGCTCACCGCATCCCTGGCATCGTCGTAGTCATCGAACAGCCCCGTGAGAGTTTTCATATTCGCGTTCTCCTTCTTGTTCAGTTTGTGCCGGCAACGACGTTGCCCTGGTAATCCAGCGCAACCCCGGTGCTCTTGCCGTCCTTGTTGGCCTTGCCACGCCAGATGCCTTGGTCGTCTTTGGTCAGCGCCGAGACGTCGGAATAACCGGCGTCCTGGATCCGACTTTTCGCCTGGTCTTCGGTGAAGCTGTTCGCGCCGGGTACGGGAGCTGACGGATTGGTTGTTTCGGTGGTCGTGACAGCCGGTGTCGCCGAAGTCGTGTCCGTCGACTTCATCGAAGTGGCGATCTTGTCGATCATGTCCTTGTGCATCTTGGGGGTCGGCAAGGTCTCCTGCGCGAAAGCCTTGAGCGTGGCGTTGTCGCCGTCCTTGGCGTAGGCCTCAAACAAGCCGACCGCGTCCGTATGGGCACTGCGCTGCGCCTCGACATACGGCTGATCGAGCGGTGCTTCGGCCTGCTGAAGCTTGTCCAGCTCCGCCTTGTGCTGCGGATCGAGCGCGGCAGGGACCTCGAGCTTCTGCTCGCCGGCAATCGACTGCAGCTTGGCGTTGGCCGCGCCGTGATCGACGATCATCTTCTGTGCGAAGTCCTTCACGCTCTGGTCAGAGACCTTGTCTTGGGCGAGCTTGCTCGATTCCACCTCGAACATTCCGCCGGCTGCGGCCTTGTCGACGAACTCCTGCGCATTGTCAGTGGCGAAGGCAGGCATGGCAAAAGTCATGGCAGTGGCAGCGGCCAAGCAGGCCATTAAGTGACGAGTTTTCATGAGTTTGTCCTCGTTGATGCACGACTGGGCGATGAACGAGTAACCACGATGCGCCGGGTTTGTTCCGGTGGAAAAGCGATATAGCGGTTTGGTAGATGCGGTGCCTAGAGCCCACGGCGACGGCAATTTTTCGGCGGAGTCGCTTGGTCCCCGCCCCTGTGGGAAAATCCCCTAGCGGAACTTTTAGGAGCCTCAAAAGTTCCGGCTTCGTACCAGATACGGTGGGAAGTACCGATCAGGTGGCCGCCTGAGTGGCCCGCGCCCTGGCGTCGGAGGGTGCGCGTGAGGGGGGACGCTGAAATTTAACCGGCCAGAGGAACAGATTGCTTCGCGCAGGGTTTCGTATCGTTATGTTTGAGAAATGGGGACAAACGTGGCACAGCTAGGAATCGTAGATTCGAGAGCGCCGCCTTCTTGCGAAACGGACTTCGATTACAAAGACTTTTTCGAAAATGGCAGTATCGCCCTTCACGTCGTCGGCAATGACGGGGCCATAATTCACGCCAACAAGGCCGAACTCGATCTGCTCGGTTACGATGCGAGCGAGTATATCGGGAGACACATTGGCGATTTCTACCCCGACGCCGAAGTCATCGACGATATTCTGGCGCGTCTCAATCGCGGCGAGAAGATCGACAAATACCCGGCACGGTTGTGCACATCGGACGGATCGATCCGGTATGTCGAGATCACGTCGACGGCTCGTATTGAAAGCGGCAAACTGGTCGGTACGCGATGCTTTACGATCGATGTGACGGATTTACACCGAGCCCGCGCTGAGCTCCTAAGCCAAGACGATCAGTTCCATCAGATACTCGATAACCTTCCTGTAGCCGTTTATACGACGGATGCGGCAGGTACCATCACTTACTTCAATCCGGCTGCGGCGGAATTCGCAGGCCGTTCACCCGAGATCGGCAAGGACAAATGGTGCGTTACATTCCGCCTATTCAACCCTGACGGTACGGAACTACCTTATGATCAATGCCCGATGGCCATCGCTCTCAAAGAAAACCGCCCCGTCCGCAACCAGGAAGCTCTGGCACAGCGTCCAGATGGAACGCTCTTTCCGTTTCTGCCTTTTCCAACGCCGATCCGAGATGAAAGCGGGGAGTTGATCGGCGCCGTTAACATGCTGCTGGACCTTACGGAGCGCGCGATTGCCGACGAGGCAAAGCAGCATCTGTCCGCCATTGTAGAGTCCTCCTATGACGCCATCGTCAGTAAAAATCTGGAAGGTATCATCAACAGCTGGAATCAAGGCGCCGAGCGGTTGTTTGGATATACAGCCGAAGAGGCCATCGGCAAGCCTGTCAACATGCTTATTCCGGAAGATCATCAGGATGAAGAACCTCGCATCCTGGAGCGGATTCGTAAGGGCGAACGGGTGGAAAGTTACGAAACGACCCGCCAACGCAAGGACGGGAGCCGGGTGCCGGTCTCCCTCACAGTGTCGCCGGTCCGTGGAAAAGGGGGGCGCATTGTCGGCGCGTCGAAGATTGCTCGGGATATTTCGGGGGCCAAGGAGAGCGAGCACCGGATCCGCATGCTGATGCGCGAAGTCAACCACCGTGTGAAGAACCAGTATTCAGTCATTCTGTCGATGATCCGAGAAACGAACAAGCGCAGCGAAAATCCGGGCGGGTTCGAACACCAGATTCGAGAGCGTATCATGGCGCTTTCGCGTTCCCACGATTTGCTGGTGTCAGGGGACTGGAAAGGGGCTACGATTTTCGACTTGTTGCTGGCGCAGTCGAAGCCATTCGGCAGCGACGACATGCTCTCGATGTCAGGGCCTTCCATCACGCTCAGTCCCAATGCAGTTCAGTATCTCGGCATCGCCTTCCACGAACTCGCTACCAACTCCGCCAAATACGGGGTTCTGTCCGGCCACACGGGCAAGATCGCGGTTGCTTGGGATGTCAATAAAATCAACGGACAACAGACCATCAAACTGACCTGGACCGAGACAGACGGCCCCAAGGTCCAATCCATCGCCAATGGCGGGTTTGGAACCGTGGTTCTGAAACGCGTCGCTCCGCAGGCTTTGAACGGTACAGCCGATATCGAATACGGCGACCATGGTGTCGTATGGACGCTTGTAGCGCCGCTGGCTTTTGTAGAAGCAAATCTAAACGAGCCCGTGTGACCGATACGCGGCCATCGGCTCACTTTTTCTTGGCGGCAGCCGCCGGATTTTGTCCAGTCGGCGCGGTCGATTTAGCGTCCTTTGAGTGCGCGGCAAGTGCTGGCCCGGCGCCGGTCGCTTTCCTCATCTCACCAACTTTCTTGTCGGCCGTTTTCTTGCCTCCGGACCCAGAAAACAACTTTCCGAAAAAACCCATTTGAACCTCCTGATAACGCTAACGACCACCCTTCGCCGCCTTTCCTAAATTGCGGAACGGCGTTTTTGTTCCTTGAGCAACCCTTTGTTCAGAGAAGTGGGCGCGGCATTGCATCCCCTCCGAGCGGCGGGCGTCGCATTCGGGGCCTGTTCTTGGATGCGAGCACCGCGTGTCAAGATTCCTGCTTTTATGCGCAACGCATTGCGGGCGTTGTCTTGCTGCAGAATTATCGTGACACCCGCCAGCAATGACGTTGTGACGCCAGGCGATTAGGTGTGGAGCCTCAACAG
>NZ_SMYZ01000132.1 GCF_004919685.1 Mesorhizobium norvegicum
TAGCAGATCTTGTCGAAGGGGGCGTCGGGATTGACCTTGGCCAGCGCGATCTCGGGCAGCACGGTGAAGTTGGAGAAGGTCGAACAGCCCATATAGTGAAAGATCTTGTCCTTACCGATCGAGAAGCGCGACGAACCGTCGGGCATCAGGCCTTGGCCCTGCGTGGCGCGGATCGCCGTGCACAGATTGGTTTTCCGCGACAGGCAAGACGGGCACTGCCGGCATTCGGGCGTATAGAGCGGAATGACATGGTCGCCCTTCTTGACCGAGGTGACACCCTTGCCGACATCGACGACGACACCGGCGCCTTCATGGCCGAGGATCGCCGGAAACAAGCCCTCTGGATCGGCGCCCGACAGCGTGAACTCGTCGGTGTGGCAGATGCCGGTCGCCTTGATCTCGACCAGCACCTCGCCCTCGCGCGGACCCTCGAGGTCGACCTCCATGATCTCCAGCGGCTTTCCAGCGGCGACAGCGACAGCGGCGCGGGTTTTCATCTTCATCTCTCTCCCAAAACTTGTTTTTGCCTGAGCCATGGCTCCGGCTCGTTGTGTTCGGTCTAGGCGGCGACCTTGCCGGGACCAGCCGGGAACACGCCCGACATCACCGTAAACCCCTTGATGCGCTTGACCCGGTCGCACCAGCGCCGGATTGCCGGATAGTCCTGACGGGGAATGCCCCCCTCCTCCGACAGGATGATGTAGGGAAAGCAGGCAATGTCGGCGATGGTCGGATGACCGGCCGAGCAGATCCAACTGCGGCCTTGCTGTTCGCCGAACCAAAGGTGTTCGTCGAGGATGCGAAACAGCCGGTGCGCGCCGGCGCGCGCCACATCGATGTCGAAATCGTAGAAAAGCGCGTCATGCAAGCGGGCGGCCGACGCGGTCGAGGTGATCCCGTCAGCGAAGGCCAGCCATTGGCTGATCTCGCCAAGCAGGGCCGGGTTGTCCCTTGGATACCACGTGCCTGATGGATCGTATTTCGACGCGAGATAGACCAGGATCGCCTGCGCGTCGCGCAGCACAAGCCCGTCATCGTCAAGCACCGGCAATTGTCCAAGCGGGTTCAGCTTCAGGAACCATTCCGACTTGTGCTCACGGCCCGGGTAGAAGTCGACCGGCACGGTCTTGTAGTCGATGCGGAGAAAGCTCATCAGCAGCCGCAGCTTGTAGCAATTGCCAGACAGTTCGTAGTCGTAAAGCGTGATCATCATCTGCTCCCTAGATGTCCAGCACCAGGCGCGCCGATTTGGCTCGCGAGACACAGGTCATGATCTTGGTTCCGGCCTTCCTCTCGGCATCGTTGAGGTAGACGTCCTGATGATCCGGTTCACCCTCGATGACTGTCGCGACACAGGTGCCGCAGGCGCCTTGCTCGCAGGATGACGGAACGTCTATGCCGCTTTCGCGCATGACCTGCATAATCGTCTTGCCGGCCGGCACCTGAAGTGTGACGCAAGAGCGCGCCAGCGCCACCTCGAAGCTCGAACTGTCGTCGATCTTGTTGGTGTTCTTGAAGTATTCGAAATGGACAGCGGTATCTGGCCAACCCTGCTCTGTCGCGATCTTGCGCGCGGCTTCCAACATCGGTCCGGGGCCGCAGATGTACAGATGCATGCCGTTCCGATAGTCGGCGACGATTTGACGAAGCTCGGCGCCGGTCTGGTCGGGTGAGAGCCCGAGATGCGGCTTCAGCGCATCGCCAAGATATTTCAGCCGATCGGCGAAAGCGAGGTGCTCTTCGCCCTGTGCGAAATAGTGAAGTTCGTGCGTCAGATCCTGGTTCTTTAGCGCCTGCGCCATGGCCAGCAGCGGCGTGATGCCGATACCGCCGGCAACGAACAGCGTCTTGGTCGAATCGCGGCGCAGCGGGAAGTTGTTGCGCGGCTCGGAAATCGCCAGCACGTCGCCCTCGCGCACTGTCTCGTGCATGCATTTCGAGCCGCCCTTCGAATCCCGCTCAAGCTTGACGCCGATGACAAAGCTGTCGGTTTCGCCGGGTCCGTTGGTGATCGAGTATTGCCTGATCTCGCCGTTGGGCATGTGGACATCGATATGCGCACCTGGCTGGAACGTGGGCAGGATGCCCTTGATCGGGCGAAGCTCGAAGCCCGCGATGCCGTCTGCCGTCTGCCATTTCCTGGCCACGGTGACGCGCAGCGCCGCCTTGCGGCCATGCGTAGTCATTCCGGGCATTTCAGCGAGCTCGGCCGACACCCTTTCGTAGACCGGTTCGATGGGCGCAGGCGAAGGTACATTTGCCGCTTCGCGCTCGACCTGGTCGCGCAGCTTGGAAAGCCGTTCATTGTGGTGACGCAGTATGTCGATGCGCGCGGCTCCTTCGGCATCCTGATCGAGCACACCGCGGATCACCGAACGGTTGGAATCGACCGGCTGGACAAAGAAGACACCATGCGTCTGCGCATCGCCGTCGCGCGAGCGGAGCGCCACGGCAAAATCCTGGGCCGCGTCGATGAGAATTTCGGCGCCCTCCCCATCGATCGCCCCATTGGGTTGAAAGCGATAGGCTTTCAGTCTTTCGACGACCTTGTCGGCCGGCGCATTGACCGGAATTCCACGCAAGGCGAGCAGCTTGCCTTCGGCAAGTCCGATGACATCAGGCAGTTCGCCGCGCGGCTCTTCCGAAGACCAAACCAAGCCATAGCGCTCGACCGCCGGAAAGGTGCGGTTGGTGATGGTGCGGGCCGGCGCATCAGCCGGGTGAGCCGGGATATAGGTGCAGCCGGCAGTGCGGTTCGAATAGCGCCAACCGTGATACTGACATTTCAATTCACGCCCGTCATTGATGCCAATCGACAGTCTGACGCCGCGATGCAGGCAACGGTTCTCCCAGATGTTGACGTAGCCGTCATCGGCCCGCCAGACGGCGAATTCCCGGCCAAGCAACTGGCCATGAAAAACGTGGCGGAACTGCAAATCATGGGCAGCGGCAATCGGATGCCACCGGCTTCTGGCTTCTTCCAACATTCGTCGTCTCCAAAAATGTCTTGTCAGGCCGCGACCGGAATGACTCCGTAGGTAATGCCCTTCTGGCTGAGCCAGCGCCTGTAGGCGATGGCCGACTTGTCGGCGCGGATCGGCGTCTCGGCGCGAGGGTCTAGCGGCAGGCGTTTCGGTACCTGGTTTTCCAGGATCGGCTTGTCCTGGCCGAAGATCGTCTGCTGAAAGCGCTTGATGACCTTGTCTTCATTGTCTTCATCAAGCACGCAAAGCAGCATGTGGGCGCGCACATGTTCCTGGTCGACCGGCTGCAGGAAGACGGCGATGACATCGCGCCGGGCCTCGTCGACCGGGCTCGATTTGTAAAGCACCGAGCAATAAGGATGCGGCACGCGATAGACGTAGTCGACGTCGGCACCACCGTCGGACGCGGTCGAAGCCATCGGCTGGAAGAAGCGGCAGCGCGTGGCCAGGATCTCGTCGCGATCCACGGAGATCTCGACATCATATTCCTTGACTTCGGTGTGCGGCTCGACGCCGAGAATATCGGTGTGCACATAGGGGAAGTGGCCCATGTCGAGAAAGTTCTCGATGGCACGCGGCGCTGAAACGTTAACGCCAAACGTTGCGGCGTTGAGCTTGCGGCGGTCTGGCTCTTCATATTCCGGGATGAGAAACAGCTCGGCCGGTGGCGAGCCGAGAGAAGTCCAGACATAACCGTAGGTGCTTCTTGCCGGAAGTCTGTCGGCGGCTGGAACACGGGCAGGCCCTTGCACATCGGGATGCGAGCGCCAGACGACGGGCTCACCATCCGCATTGAGCGCGAAGCTGAGGCGCTCCTCAAGCAGAACGGTGTCCTGGACGGCGCCAGGTACAGCCTCGGCGATCGCCCCTATCGGATGCCACAGATTGAGGATCACAGGATCCAAGCATTTTGTCATCGTTTTATCCTTTGATTGCCCTCGGACGTCATCAGGCTTGTGCCGGTATCGCGCCATAGGTGACAGCCCGATCACGCAACCAACGCCGATAGGAAACCGACACGGCATCGGCACGGATCGGTGTCTCGGCGCGCGGATCGAGCGGCAGACGCTTGGGGACCTGGTTCTCCAGGATCGGCTTGTCCTGGGCGAAGATCAATTGCATGAAACTGCGCACCGTTGCCGCCTCCATGCCCTCCTTGAGATAGCAGAGATAGGGATGCGCGACGCAGTTCTCTTCGTCGACCGGCTGCACGAACAGCGTGATGACATCCAGCCTGTGCTTCTGGATCGGATTGCTCTTGTAAAGCGCCACCGTGTAGGGCCGGATCACCTTGTAGATGTAGTCGACGATGAACCCTTCCTTTGCGGTCGGTGACGCGACGGGCTGATAGAATTTGCATTCGGTCGCCAGCACCTCACCCTGGGGCGTGATTTCCACCTTGTAGGGGGCCACCTCGGTATGCGGCTCCTCGCCGAGCCAGTCGGTGTGGATGAAGGGGAAATGCCCCATGTCGAGAAAGTTCTCGACGGCGCGAAGGCCCGATACCTTGACCGCGATCGCCCCCCCGCTGACCAGGTGCCGGTCCGCCTCATTGGCTTCGGGGATGTAGATGATGTCGCGCCAGGGCTTATCCAGGCAGGTCCAAACGAAGCCATAACGTTCGGCGCTTTTCAGCGTGGCGCCCGTATCGCCGCGAACGACTTCGATCTTGTTTGAACTTTTGTGAATGGCGAGGTCGACCCCAAGCAGACGTGTCGCAAACGGCGTATCCTGGCTGAGCGATTCCTGGTCAGCGACGATATGCCAGTCGTTCAGAAGCTCCCGGTCGACACAACGGGTTGCCATCGGCATCCCTCCCAACTCGGCTAGCCCTTCACCACGAACCTAGCCCGACGTTTCGAGATGACGAAATCACAAGATTGGATACCAATCAACATTTTTTTGTCAGCCAAAATCCTTTTTTGTGTTGACAGATTATGATGATTGAATTCCGATATGGGAAAGCTGAACCTGGGATATGTCGTGCCCTGACAGGGCGTGCCTCCATCACGAAAGCCTGCTGATCATGTCGTCGAAATTGCGGAGAACCGCGCCTTGAGCAGCCGCTCCCAGACGATCGCGGACAAGCTGACCCGCGCTATCATCGACCATCGGCTCGTGCCCGGCTGCAAGCTCGGTGAACGCGAACTTTCCGAAATATTCAATGTAAGCCGCATCGTGGTGCGCCAGGCCCTGATCCGGCTAGCCGATGATGGGCTGGCGCAGATCGAACGCAACCGCGGCGCCTTCGTCGCCAAGCCGAGCATGCAGGAGGCGATGGAGATCTACGATGCGTTGACGCTTGTCGAACAAGGCGTCGCGGCCCAGCTCAGCGATCGCCTTGGGCCGGCCGGCTGGGCCGAGTTGCGCCAGCATGTCGAGCGCCAGCGCCAGGCTGTCGCCGCCGGCAACGATGCGCTGGCCGATGTGCTCGGCCAGGAATTCCATACCGTGTTCGTGCGCCTCAGCCGCAACAAGGTCATGCAGGAAATCCACGCGCAGCTGGTGCGCCGCACGACGCTGTTGCGCTCGCTCATCACCGCCGACTTCGATTATTGCAATCTGCTGGACGACCACTCGCGGGTGGTCGACCTCCTGGAAAAGGGCCGGCTGAAACAAGCCATGGACCTGATCGACACCCACCACCGCGCGGTGGTGCGCGGCTACATCATGGATCGTGAGGTGTTTCCGGAAATGACACCCGCCGAGGCCCTCGTCCCCTATCTCGACGGCACCGTCGATGCGGCCACGACAGCGGGTCCGCTCAGAAGGATGGCGAAGTCGCCGGGGAACGGCAAAGCGGCATCCCATCTGCACATCCATCTTCCAAAAGCAGATCCGGCGCCCGCAAGCCGGGCATCAAACAAAAAAACCAACAGAGGGTTACCATCATGAACGACGTAACAAGACGCGATTTCCTGAGATACAGCGGTGCGGTCGGCGCCGTGCTTGGCGCCGGAGGTTTGAGCACGATCGCGCAGGCACAGGAGGTGCTGAAAATCGGCGCGGTCTATGTCTCGCCGGTGGCTGAAATCGGCTGGACCAAGCAGCACAGCCTCGGCGTCGAGGCCATCAAGGCCGCATTCGGCGATAAGGTCGAGCTTACCGTCATCGACAACATCTTCATGCCGCAGGATGCCGAGCGCATCTTCCGCGAACTGGCCAGCGCCGGCAACAAATTGATCTTCGGCACCAGCTTTTCACACGGAACGCCGATGCAGAAAGTGGCGCCGCGGTTCCCCAAGGTGGCTTTCGAACATTGCTCCGGCATCGTCCATCTGGCCAATCTCGGCACCTTTGAAGCCAAATATTACGAGGGCACCTTCGTCGCTGGCGCGGCCGGCGGCTATATGTCGAAATCGGGCAAGATCGGCTTCATCGGCGGCTTCCCGATCCCCGACATCGTCGGCCCGGCCAATGCGCTGCTGCTCGGTGCGCAAAGCGTCAACCCGAACGCCACCTGCAACACCATCTTCCTCAACTCCTGGTTCGATCCGGGCAAGGAAAAGGAAGCCGCCAAGACGTTGCTTTCACAAGGCTGCGACGTCATCTGCTCGATGACGGACACGGCAACCGGTGTCCAGGTCGCCGGCGAAGGTGGCGCCTGGTCGATCGGCTACGCCAGCGACATGGCGAAATTCGGTTCGGGTAAGCAGTTGACGGCATTCGTCCTCGACTGGACCAGCGACTATGTTGGTGCCGCCAAGGCCGTTGCGGCAGGCACCTGGAAGCCGGAAGTGCGTTGGGACGGACTGGCGGCGGGCGTCGTGAAAATGGCACCCTACAATGACGGCATTCCGGCCGACACCAAGGCCAAGCTCAAGCAGCTCGAGGCCGACATCGGCGGCGGCAAGGTGCACCCCTACGGCGGCGAGTTGAAAGACCAGGACGGCAGCGTCAAGGTCGCCGCCGGCTCGGTTCTCGCCGACGACGACATTCGCGGCATGAACTGGTTCGTAAAGGGGATGATCGGCAAGCTGAGCTGATCGCCCCTCAAAGAGCCAGCCGGTGCCGAAGCTGGAATGCTTCGGCGCCTGCCAGCTTGCGCCTAGTCCAACCTCGCTTCATGCCACGGCAGGACACGCCATGCACCCGCGTCTAGAACTGCGCAGTATCTGCAAGCGCTACCCCGGCGTCGTCGCCAATGATGACGTTTCGTTGTCGATCCAACCCGGCGAAATCCACGCTGTCCTCGGCGAGAACGGTGCCGGCAAATCCACCCTGATGAAAATCATCTATGGTGCGGCGCAGGCTGATTCTGGCGAGATCTATTGTGACGGCAATCCGATTGCCGCGCACAACCCCGCGGTTTCCCGCGCGCTCGGCATCGAGATGGTCTACCAGCATTTCGCGTTGTTCGAATCCGTGTCGGTGGTCGAGAACATTGCCCTGTCGGCCAGCAGCGCGTTCCATCTACCGACACTTGCCGAAAAGATCCGCAACCTCTCCATGCGTTACGGCATGCCGATCGATCCGCATCGCCAGGTGCACGATCTGTCGGTTGGCGAGCGCCAGCGCGTAGAGATCGTCCGCTGCCTGCTGCAGGCGCCGAAACTCCTGATCCTCGACGAACCAACTTCCGTGCTGACGCCACAGGCGGTGGTCAAGCTGTTCGAGACGCTTAGGCAACTCGCCGCCGAAGGTTGCAGCATCGTCTATATCAGCCACAAGCTCGACGAGGTGCAGGAACTCTGCGACACCGCCACCGTGCTGCGCAACGGCAAGGTCACCGGCACTGCCCGCCCGAAAGAGACGACATCGCTGGAGCTTGCCCGCATGATGGTCGGTTCCAAGCTACCTGAAATGCATGTCAGCCCGCCAGTCCCAAGTGAGAAGCCGGTGCTTGAGGTCAATGGCCTTTCGGTCAAGGCCAGGGACCATTTCGGCGTCGACCTGAAGAATGTTTCATTCAATGTGCATGGCGGGGAGATCGTCGGCCTTGCCGGTGTCTCCGGAAACGGCCAGGCCGAGCTGGTCGCCTTGCTCAGCGGCGAACGCACCCATGACCGCGGCGACGCGATCAGGATTTGTGGCATCGACGCCGCCCGCCTGCGCCCCAACGAACGCCGCAAGCTCGGCATCGCCTTTGTCCCCGAAGAGCGGCTCGGACGCGGTGCCGTGCCATCCCACACGCTGTGGGAGAACGCCGTACTGACCGCGCATCGCTTCGGCACGGTGCGCAACGGACTGGTCGATCGCCGCAAGGCCAAGGCTTTCGCCACCGGTATCATCGACAGGTTCAAGGTCAAGGCCAACGGGGCGCAGTCGATCGCGCAGAGCCTGTCGGGCGGCAATCTGCAGAAATTCATCGTTGGACGCGAGATCGCGCTCAAGCCAAAGCTGTTCCTGGTCTCGCAGCCGACCTGGGGCGTCGATGTCGGCGCATCCGCCTTCATCCGGCAAACCATTATCGATCTCAGCCGCGCCGGGGCAGCGGTGCTTGTCGTCTCCGAAGAACTCGATGAGTTGTTCGAGATCTGTGACCGGCTGCTGGTGATCTGCCAGGGAAAGGTGTCTGCGCCACTCATCCGCACGACAACCGACCGCGAGGAAATCGGACTTCTGATGACCGGCCGGGGCATGAGCGAAGGCGCATCGGCGAATGGGAGTGGCGACATTGTACTTCAGGATTGAACAAAGGCCGGAGCCTTCCGCGCCGATGCGCGTTGCCGCACCCATCCTGGCGACGATACTGACGGTTGTCGTCGGCTCGATTTTCTTCGCCTCCCTCGGACATGATCCGCTGGCGACGCTTTATGCGTTCTTTGTCGAGCCGCTCAGCTCGATGAACGGACTGTCGGAATGGCTGCTCAAGGCCTCGCCGCTGATCCTCATCGCTTGCGGGCTGGCCGTCGGTTTTCGTGCCAACGTCTGGAACATAGGCGCCGAGGGCCAGTTCACGATGGGTGCGATTGCCGCAAGCGGTGTCGGGCTGTTCTGGCCGAACCCGGAGAGCGTGCTGCTGTTGCCCCTGATGTTCGTGGCCGGCATGGGCGCGGGCATGGCATGGGCTGCAATCCCCGCGTTCCTGCGCGCCCGCATGAACACCAACGAGATCCTCGTCACGCTGATGATGACCTACATCGCCACGCTGTTCCTGTCCTATCTTGTGCATGGACCGTGGCGCGATCCGGCCGGATTCAACTATCCGCAGACGGCCCTCCTGCCCGCAGCCGCGTTACTCCAGTCCTTTGACCCGGCCTACCGGCTCAATTCCTCTATCTTCATCACCGTCGCCGCCGTCATCCTGATGTGGCTGTTCACCGATCGCAGCTTCCTGGGTTACAAAATGTCGGTGAGCGGCGCGGCCCCCCTCGCCGCGCGCTATGCCGGCTTTCGCGAGTCGGCAGCGGTCTGGATCGGACTGCTGGCCGGGGGTGCCGCAGCCGGGATCGCCGGCATGGCGGAAGCTGCCGGACCGCTCGGCCAGCTGTCGCCGCAAATATCGCCAGGCTATGGTTTCGCGGCCATCATCGTCGCCTTCATCGGGCGGCTGAACGCGTTCGGCATCGTGCTTGGCGGGCTGTTGATGTCGCTGCTCTTCCTCGGCGGAGAGGGCGTGCAGATGACTCTGGGCCTGCCCTCAGCGATGACGCGGATCTTCCAGGGGTTCCTGCTGTTCTTCCTGCTCGCCGCCGACTTCTTCATTTTCTATCGCGTTCGCCTGGTGCGACCCATCAGAGACGCGCATGCGCTCGAGACAGCACGATGAGCGAAATTCGGACAATGCGGGAGACAGCCTGATGGATCTATTCATTGCCATCTTCACCGGCACCATCATCGCCGCCACCCCCCTGATATTCGCGGCACTCGGCGAACTCGTGGTCGAGAAGTCCGGCGTTCTCAACCTCGGCATCGAGGGCATGATGCTGATGGGGGCGGCACTGGCTTTCTGGGCCGTCACCGCCGGCTACTCCATGCCGGTCGCGATTCTTGCCGGCGCGTTGGCGGGTGCGGCCACCTCACTGCTGTTCGGCGTTCTGGCGCTGACTTTCCTGACCAATCAATATGCTGCCGGACTGGCGCTGGCGATCTTCGGTTCTGGTGTGTCTGCCTTCCTCGGACGCGGCTTCGGCAGTGAGCCGATCGAGGCGCTGCATCGTGTCAACATCCCCGTCCTGTCCGATTTGCCGTTGATCGGCCCGATGCTCTTCCGCTTCGACGCGATGGTCTACCTGGCCCTGGTGATGTTCGTTGCCATCAGCTGGTTTCTCTATCGCACGAAGGCCGGCCTGGTCCTGCGCACGATCGGCGAGTCACCGCAGACGTCGCATGCGATCGGCTACCCCGTGATCAGGATACGCTACGCAGCCGTGCTATTCGGAGGGGCTATGGCGGGTCTGGCAGGAGCCTATCTGTCAGTCGCCTACACACCGCTTTGGGTCGAGAACATGACCGCAGGCAAGGGCTGGATCGCACTGGCGCTGGTGGTGTTCGCCACCTGGCGCCCGCTACGCATCCTGCTTGGCGCATGGCTGTTCGGCGGTATGACGATCCTCCAGCTTCAGGGACAAGCGCTCGGACTTGAAGTGCCGTCCGAACTGCTGTCAGCCCTTCCTTATCTGGCCACCATCATCGTCCTGGTGCTGATCTCTCGAGACCGCCAGATGCTTGCGCTCCATTTCCCGGCCTCGCTTGCAAAGCCATTTCGCCCGGCGAGTTGAGCGGCGGGCCTATTCCCTATTGTAGGGAATGCCGAATGCAGACAGCCGGCATCATGCAAACGAAATCGAACTGCGTTCCGGCTGCGTCATCTCCAATAGTCGAAGGTATGGCTTCGTAGCGCAAGCGTTTGCTTCCACACCTTGAACCGCCTTCCTTCGGACGGTTCAGCAAGCGTAGATCGGGAATGCCTGGCAAAGCTATGCGACCGAGTGGCGGGCCGCCTGCTCCTGCTTGGTGCCCCGTTGCGTCCCGGCCGCGTCGAGCACGTCGGCTATGAGCTGTCCCACCCGTGCAAACTCCCCTTCCCCAAAGCCGCGCGTCGTTGCTGCCTGCGTGCCCAGCCGGATGCCGGAGGTGACGGCGGGCGGCGCCGGGTCAAAGGGAATGCCGCTCTTGTTGCATGTCAGGCCGGCGCGGCCCAACGCCTCCTCGGCATCCTTGCCGGACAGGCTCTTGCTGCGCTGATCGACCAGCAGCAGATGGGTGTCGGTTCCGCCGGAAACGATGTCGAAGCCACGTTCGGCCAGGGTTGCGGCCAATGTTCTGGCATTCGCCACCACCTGCCGGGCGTAGTCCTTGAAGCAGAGCGCCGCCTAGGCTTTTGGCTTCGCCTTTCTTACCTCCTCAACGGCGATGTTTAACGCCGTTTCAAAGGGGTGCCTTAAGTCAGCAATCTTGTCCTTCCTTAGCTCAGCGGTCTGTTTTGAAATAGGCGCAAGCTCCCAAATAAGCGCGTTCCCCGTCCCCAGAAGGTGAGCCAGAGCAGCATCCGTGGCCGCCGTCGTTTCCAAAAGATCCCGCGACTTCCCAATGTTCATCTGCAAATGACGCGCGAGCCCTTTACATTGCCCGCTTCCGCATTGATCGCCTCTCTGCGCAACTTATGCAGGTACTCCACTGCTGCTCCGATTGGCATTTGTTCCTCCCTTGCTGTCGAATCGTCACTGATCATCGTACGCCTCATTCTGAAAGATGGCCGCGCGATATCGTGAGCTTGGCGACTTAGGCAAAACCAACTAGCGTTGGTGTCTCCCCCGCCGAACTATTGCCAAAACGACCGTTTTCCGGACATTTATTTCGGGTGGCAAGCGAATGGCGATCCAACTGCGATTTTGTGTACGGGAACTGTGCGCGGATTTCGGTTGCAGACAAAACGAGGCCTTCAAATTCCGATGCCGGTATTAGGGCGAGACAACCAACGTCTGCCCTGAGTAAAAATGAATCCTCATCCAAGACAACGCAGTAGGAACCGCCGCTCTGATGAGTGGGGGGAAAGGCGGTAGCGCTCTAGCGACTCAAACCCCCGAAATGGTAGCGAGACATTCCGCCGCCCGTCACCCCTCCGATGCGCACGTCGCTGCTCGCCTTTGCCGAACGAGCTAGCCAGCCGGCTTCCACATGACGCGACATCTCATATAGGGCAGCACGATCTCGTCATTATCGAATGGTGCGGGGATGTGGATTTGCGGACGGCAACTATGGCTCGCCTATCTTGGTAGAGGCTTGTTGAAGCGGTCAGACATTTTGTCTTTCATCACGCTGTTTTGGCACCAAAAAATTCAAGGCCGCGTCTATGAACAATGACGCGCTTTCATACCCGCCTCGAGGGCTCTCTCGTGAGGAGGCAGCGAGATATATCGGCGTAGGACCGACGCTATTCGACGAAATGGTTGCTGATGGCCGCATGCCGAGGCCTAAGCTCATCAACAGTCGCACGATTTGGGATCGTGTCACCCTCGATATCGCTTTCTCCTCCCTGCCGGACAAAGATAGCGGTCTCCAAGAACTGTTGGATCGGAGTAAGCGGAAGGCGGCAACAAGATAGAGACTACGCACATTGCGTATACGCTGTCGGCGTAGTACGGTCATCGTCTGAGCGGAAGGGATGATGTGAACGAGAATGAGAAGCTTGCGCGAGATGTGAAAGCCTGGCGGGCGAAGGGAGGATTCACCGCTGAAAGTGCGGCCAAGGTATTGGGAATACCCAAACGCACATATGAGGGCATAGAGCAAGGTCGAGGTTTCCCGTACCCGATACTCCTACGCGTTGCCCTCGAAAGCAAAACCCTTTCGCTTCAAGCGATGATAGAGGCCTACCCCGTGGGAAAGCGGCGGTAGAAGACTGGAAGGAGGGTTTAATGGCCCGGCCATTCAAGGATGACACTTACCCCGGCGTTTCGTCGCGCCTCAAAAACGGAAAAACAGTCTATCGTTATCGTGCCAAGGGAATGCCCGAAATCCGCCTCCCCGGTCAGCCCGGCGATCCGGAATTCGAGGCTGCCTATGAAAGGGCAACGCAAGGCCAGAGCCTGAAGGCAATTATTATCGACCTACCCGGTCGGGCGTTGCCAAAGACATTCGGTCATGCTGCGCGGCGACTTGAAGCGACGATGGAATGGCTGGACTTTGACGAAGCGACGCAACGGAAAAATGCTCGGCTTATTGAACGCTTCCTTCGGATGCAGGTCGATCCTGCCTATCCGCTGACTTGGCGCGATACGCCAGTAGAACATCTCGACGCCGACCATCTGCGCGCGGTTATCGAAAGCGTCTTTGCCGCCAACCGGACGGTTGCCAAGCACCTGCTAGTCGCAATCAAGAAGCTCCTGTGGGTGGCGATCGAAGTTGAGAAATGGATCAAACCGCAGGACGATCCCTCACTGTCGATCCGCGTCCGCATTCCTAAATCGACCGCCAATCCCGCGTGGCCGGTCCCCATTCGTGAAAAGTTCGAGGCGCGCCATCCGATCGGCTCCCCGCCGCGTACCTGTTACGCGCTCGGCTTCTGGCTCGGCAACCGACGCGGCGATATCGCCTCATTGGAATGGGACGATTTGGTCTGCGAGGAGATCGAACTGTTCGATGGCTCTCTAGAGGTGATCGAGGCGTTCGATTTCCGGCAGAAGAAGAACCGCAACCGTCACGGCGGCCGCGAGATGTTTATCCCCATCGTCGACAAGCTGGCGCAAGCGTTGGCGCCGCTCGATCGTTCGAAAGGCGGGACGGTGCTGAAGAATGCTTATGGGCGGCCATTCGCGGAAAAGAGCCTCACCGGCATGATGGCACATTGGAACAAGCAGGCCGGCATTCAGGAGGGCTACACTCTGCACGGGCTACGCCGTACTTTCGGCACGTATCTCGCCGAATGCAACATCCAAGCGCGCCATCATGGAGGCGATGGGGCATTCTTCCATGACGGTCACGGACGAATATGTCCGAGAGGCCAACAAGAAGCGAATGGCTGTCGACATAGCCCGCGCCATCAACGAACGTGAGGCCAAACGCGATGCGATGAAGCAGCGAGCGGCCCTGCGCGTCGTCAAGTAAGTGAAATCAACCAACCATGCGCAGGGCGGCATATCGGCCGCCCTTTCCTTTGGGCCCACAATGGGCCCAAAACGTTTTGGGCCAAGGCATATTTTTATCAATAAAATCAACAGTTATGGTGGGCCCGGAGGGACTCGAACCCCCAACCAAGCGGTTATGAGCCGCCGGCTCTAACCATTGAGCTACAGGCCCCACGCGGGCTGGATTAATGTTTTTCCCGTCGCGGCACAAGGCTTTCCCGACGGGCTTTCGGAGATCGCCCAAATCAACCCATAATCGGGCTCTACGCGACCTCTGCGACTTGATCGCGGACCAAGGAGATTTTCATGACCAGACACCTTTTGCCTCTCGCGCTCGCCGCTGCAATCGCTTTTCCGGCGATGGCTGGAGCCACCGATTTGCCGACGCCGCCCCGCATCATCGTGTCAGGCGAAGGCGAAGCAACCGTAGCCCCTGATCTGGCGGTCCTGACGCTGAGCGTCATGCGCGAAGCCAAGACCGCGCGCGCGGCGCTCGACGCCAACAATGACGCCATGGCCGCAGTGATCGCGGCGATGAAATCGGCCGGCATCAAGGACCGCGACCTGCAGACCGCCGGCATCCAGATCAACCCGCGCTACAACTACACCAACAAGCCGGACGGCAGCCAGGAAGCCGAACTCGTCGCCTATCAGGTGACCAATACGCTTTCGGTGCGGGTGCGCGATGTCGACAAGACCGGCGAGATCCTCGACAAGGCGGTGTCGCTCGGCGTCAACCAGGGCGGCGGCATCGCCTTCACCAATGACAACCCGGCGGCCACGGTCACCGAGGCGCGTAAGAAGGCGGTCGCCAACGCCATGGCCAAGGCCAAGACGCTGGCCGAGGCCGCAGGCGTCAGCCTCGGCCGTGTGCTCGAGATCACCGATCAGAACATGGCGCCGACGCCAATGCCGATCAACGCCAAGGCCTTCGATGCCGCGGCGGGTGCTGCGGCTCCCGTGCAGGCCGGCGAGAATTCCTACAATGTGCAGGTCACCGTCACCTTCGAGTTGAAATAGGCGCTCTGACGATCCGTGGCTGGGCCTTGCCCCAGCCACGGATGCAATCACCCGCCGATAGCGTGCATGAAAAACCCCACGGGATCGCTCCCGCGGGGTTTTTTCGAGCCACACCCTTCAAACGGAAAGGGGCTCTGCTACTTCTGGCTGACCCTCATAGCCTCAGCGATAGATAACCGGGCAGCCGCGCTCATTGGCGAACACGATCACGACGCGGTCGCCGTCCTGACGGCCCATCACCTTGACCGTGCGGCGGTTGACGTCGACGATGCGGGCACGATAGAGGCCCATGCGTTCGGCCTTGTCGAGGGCGCGTTCCGGCGAACAGCCGCGGCGCCAATTATCGCGGCGTTCATCACGGCGATGGTCGCGACGATAGTAATCATCATCACCGGTATAGACGCCGAAACGCGGGTCGTTGTTGTTGCCGAAGCCGAGATAGAGGCTGTCGGCATGAGCGGGGATGGCCGCCAGCGTGCCGAGGCCGACCAGGGCCGAGAGGGCCACCGTCTTGATCGTGTTGAACATGGTCTTCTCTCCTTGTTGCGGGCCTTCGCCCGTCCTCGTGAACCGATGGGGGGAGAATGCACTTGCCTGTCTGAACTCTTTACGAACCTGCTGTTCATCTCCGGTTCATGTGGCGAGAAAAGGGAAATTTCCGGCCATTCGCCATCGTCCACAGCCTGTGGTGAACGCCAAAACGCCCGACTGAGCACCCGGTCCCCACCCAGTGGGCCGAGGACTTGACGCCAGTCCTACGGCTCCTCGTCCCGGCGCGAGCCTCAGGGCTCCTCGTCCAGCATGTAGTCAAAATAGTCTTCCGGCTCGGCAAGATCGGTTTCGCTCGCCTTGACCCGGCCGCGCATCGAGATGCCGGCTTCATGCACGGTCTCGGCACTGCCCGACACCAGCCGGTGCCACCAGTAGAGGTCGCGGCCCTCGGCCACCAGCCGGTAGGCGCAGGTGCTGGGCAGCCAGCTGATGGTGCGCACATTCTGCGGCGTCAGCCCGACGCAGTCGGGAACACGCGCCAGCCGGTTGGCGTAGTCCGAACAGCGGCAGGTCTCGGCGTCGAACAGCCGGCAGCCGACGCTGGTCCAGTAGATCTCGCCGGTATCCTCGTCCTCAAGCTTCGACAGACAGCATTTGCCGCAGCCGTCGCACAGCGATTCCCACTCGGCCGGGCTCATCGCCTCCAGCGCCTTGGTTTTCCAGAATGGCGTTTCCATTCCCGGCATGTGGCCCCGGCCGCCGGCAAGGTCAAGCGCGGCAACGGCCCGAATACGGCAATCGCCAGGTGAATGACACGAAGTTGCCTTCAAAAGGCCGGCCAATCGCCCTGCAAGGCCTCTATTCACGCCAAACCGGAACCAATCGGCGTAAGATCGGTTTCGGCAAGGATGGGACCCCATAAGGAGAGTTTTCGATGAAACGCCAACCACGGATACTGGCCGGCACCGCACTTGGCCTGCTGATGGCATCCGCGCCGTTGGGCGCGTTCCCGCTTCAGGGAGGTGCCGCATTCGGCTCTGCCCAGCGCACGTCAGCCCCATTCATTTTGGCGCAGGCTGCGTGCGCCGAGGGCGAATCGGCCGAGGCCTGCGCGCAGAAGCAGCAGGCGGAACCCGAACAGAAGCCCGGGCGCAAGAAGGCCGAGCCCGAACAGCAGGCAGCGCCTGCTCAGAGCGAGCAGCCCGCCGAGGAGCAGCAGCCACGCAGGAAGAAGCGCGATCAGCAGCAGCAGACCGAGCAGGCGCCGGCCGAGCAGGCCGCGCCCGCCGAGGA